>SVHA01000023.1 GCA_015056085.1 Clostridiales bacterium | reverse complement strand
CTGTCGATTCAGCAGATTGGGATACTTGTGGACGGCCTGCTGATAGCGCGTGTAAGGCCGACGCCGGCGAACGACGGACAGCAGACTCAGCTTGCGCATGATGCGCAGGATCGCCTTGATGTTCACCGCTTTGCCAGTCTGGCGCTGGATCCAACGCCGCACCCGGCGGATGCCGTAGGTTTGCTTGCACAGCCGCTGACATTCCACAATCAGATCAACCAGCCACTGATCCTTGGCTTCCTTTCCCTGCCGTTTCCTCCACGCATAGTACCCGCTGCGGGACACCTGAAACACCTCGCACATTGCTTCAATGCTGTACTTCCCGCGAAATCGTTCGATCACCCGATACTTCAACGTCACCTCCTTCCGACTTCTGACAGAAAATTTCGCAGCAGCTCCACCGTCATTCGCAACTGCGCAATCTCATTGTTGCGCTTCGCTTCTTCGCTTTCTGCCCTCTTGCGCGGCCGTCCCTTGGGACGCGGGATATATCCTGCTGCTATCATTCGTTCCTTTCGGTTCTGTCTGCGCACTAACTCCTTTATCTGCTTTTTGCTCAGCCCGAGGCTCTCGCCTATTTCTTTGTTCGTTTCCCCTCGGGCTTTCCTTTCTCGCACTATCGCTATTAATGATTCCACTTTTGTGTATTTTCTTGCCATGCTAAAACCTCCTGTCGTAGTTTCTATTCTACAACAGGAGGCCTCTTTTTTCTATTGTCCGTTTTTCAGGGAACTGTCCACTTATTTTATCAGCCGCTTCTTCACAAAGAACTTGATCTTCAGCCAGGCCTTTTCCGCCGTGATGACCACGCCGTTGTTCTTCACGCAGTTGACGCCGCGCTTGATCAGCCGGGGAAGATACAGCACCATCCGGCCCACACGGGCGGATTTTTCATTCTTCCGCATTTCCCAGTTGAGCCGGTTCACCTGCTTCTGCAGGCGCTTGACTTCCGCCAGCAGGTAATCGCCGCCCACATCAAAGGTCAGCATCTGCTTCACTTCGTCATACTTGCTCGTTTCAAAGAAATACTCTTTGGGGTGATTTTCCAGCTCGATCTCCGTGTCCTTGATCTCCCGGAGTTTTTCAAAAATCGCCAGATAACTTTCGTATTGCTTTACGGTGCCCAGATTATAGGAGAACCTGACCAGCATACTGGTGTTCCAGCTACGCTTGATGCGATCAAAGTAGCCCCGGCGGATCAGTTCGTCCTTGAACTGCAGCGTGGCGTCCCAGAACAGCATGGGCGTGCGGTCCTTGGTGGATTCCAGGGAGTTGATGTTGTTGGTGCGGTAGAGATACTTGCAGGTGTTGACCAGCACCACCCGCCTGGCGTACACCACGGCGCCCAGCACGAAGAAGAAGTCCTCGCTGCGGGGCAGAGGCGGATACGTCAAATTCTCCGCCTCAATGAAAGCCTTGCTGAACAGCTTGCCGCCGGGTGCGCCGGTGGTGAAGTTCAGGATATAATCGGGATAATCATCGGTGGAGAAGGCTTTGTGCTGGGGAATGAGATGATCCCCGGCGTAGTTTCCCGGAGGCACAGCACGGCGCTTGCCGTCCCAGGTGGCACGTTTGGCCACCACCACATCCGCCTGATTCTTCCGGGCCTCGTCGTACAGTTCCTTGAGGAAACCGGGCTGAATCTTGTCGTCGGAATCAATGAAGGTGAAATAGTCGCCCCGGGCGTGTTCCATGCCCAGATTGCGGGCCCGGCCGGCATAGCCGTGATTCTGCTGGAGCACCACCATGCGGCAGTCCCGGCGGGCGTATTCCCGGAGCATATCCAGCGTGGCGTCGGAGGAGCCGTCATCAATGCAGATGATTTCAAACTCCCGGAAACCCTGACCCAGAACGCTGTCGAGGCACTCGCAGAGATACGCCACGCTGTTGTAGCAGGGGATAATCACGGAAATCTTGATGTCAGGCAGTTCCGTGGCGTAGACAATCTTTGCCCGCTGACGCATTCTTTCAAAGGTGTGCGCCCAGGGGAAGTTCCGCACATGGTCTTCGCCCACATCGCTCACGTCCAGTTCCTTCACGAACTGCGTGATGACGTCCTCCACATGGCACATATCCACGCTCTGGGCGGTGAACATATCATGCCAGGCGAAGATCTGCTTGAGTTCGCCCTGCAGGATGCGCTGCATCATCAGCTTGGACACGCCTGCCTTGCGGGCGATGTCCTTGATAATGTAGTAGGAGGCAATCTGGCACTCAAACTTCTGATGGCGGATGCCCACCAGAGAATCGGACAGATGGGTGCGATAGGTGGTCAGGAAGGTATCCACCACCATGATGCGCTGGAAATTCAGCACGCAGGCGATGAAGAACGACCGGTCATTGACGCACTGCAGATTGTTGAAGCGCAGCCCCTTTTCCTGAATGAGGCTCCGGCGGTACAGGCCGTTCCACGCCACATCCCGCAAATCCAGGCACTTCTGGGGCGCCATTTTGAAGTTGACCACCTGATTTTTCAGGTCGAATCCGCCGTGGGAATAATAGCGGGTGGTGGCGGTTTCGCCGGTTTTCATGTTCATCAGCCAGGAAGAGCCCTTGATCATGTCCAGATCATGCTCCACGGCCTTTTCGTAGAGTTTTTCCAGCCCGTCCAGCGCATAGAAATCATCTGCATCCAGGAAGGCAATGTATTCGCCCCTGGCGGCGTCCATGCCCCGGTTGCGGGCGGCGCCGGCAAACTCATGCTGCTGAAAAAGCAGATGGATGCGCCCGTCCTTTTCCTGATACGCCTTGACGATCTCCACAGACCCATCCGTGGAGCCATCATCCACGCAGATGATTTCGATTTCCTTCAGGGTCTGATGAATCAGGCTATCCAGGCACTCCGGCAGATATTTTTCCGCATTGTAAACAGGAACGATAACGCTCACTTTGGGCTGTGTATTCATTCGCCGTATCCCCTAACACATGATAATCAAGTGATTTCCTCTTTAGTATACTATAAATGAGGGAATCCTTCAAGGCGAAATTGCAGGGGCGGCGCCCCTGGCCCGCTTTTGTGGGGCTCCGCCCCGCACCCCAGTCGGGACCGACCGGAAAGCCCCCTGGTTGTTCCGGCAAAGACAAGTTCGATAAATAAGACTGCTTCAATAAAAACACCCCGGAAATCCTTCGGGATTTCCGGGTGAAGGGTCAAGGGTCGAAGACCCTTGCAGGGTCCAGGGGCGGCGCCCCTGGTGGGGTGTGGGGCAACGCCCCACAAGCGGAATCCAGAGGGCGCAGCCCTCTGGCCGCCCCTACATACGCAGCAGCCCCGACATAGAGCGCATCATCATCAAACCTTGCTTTGGGATGATGGGGTGCAAAAGCATACTCCTCCCCCGAACCGCTCAGGCTGAGCATCACCGCCGCCGAGGGCACACGCTGGGCAATGAAGGCAAAGTCCTCGCTACCGCCCTGAATGGTTCCGCCGCCGCTTTGCTTTGAAAGGGATACGACTTGGCCGGGGAAAAGTTCTTCCAGGCAGGTAAGCACCCTGTCGGACAGTTCCCTGTCCGGCAACAGGGGCGGACAGTGACGGGAGAATTCCACCTGCGCTTCGCCCCGCAGGGCATGGGCCGTGTCCCGGCTGATCTCCCGGATGCGGCCCATGGTGTACTGAGCCGTGTCGCCGCCGCCGGTGCGGATGGTGCCCGCCAGCATCGCCGTGTCCGGGATGACATTCGCCGCCTGCCCCGCCTGCATCACCCCTGTGGTGATGACCCCCATGGTGCCCGGCGCCAGTTCCCTACCGATGATGCCGGGGAGCATCAGGTGAATCTGCGCCGCAATGGTGATGGGATCCACCGTGTCCTGCGGCTGGGCGCCGTGGCCGCCCTTGCCCCTCACGGTAATGGTGAACTGGTCGCTGGAAGCAGCGCCGCAGCCGCCGTCCATCACCAGCAGCGTGCCTGCGGGCACAGGCGAACCCGTGAGGACGTGAATCATCATGGCCGCCTCCACCTTCGGGTTGTCCAGCACGCCGTTTTCCACCATATCTGATGCGCCTGCAAAGATTTCCTCCCCCGGCTGGAACATGAACTTGACTCTGCAGGGCAGATGCGGCTCCTGCTCCTTGAGGATTTTCGCTGCACCCAGGAGCATGGCGGTGTGGTTGTCATGGCCGCAGGCGTGCATCCTGCCGGGAACTTGCGAGCGGTAGGGCACGTCCGCTTCCTCGGTGATGGGCAGGGCGTCCATGTCCGCCCGCAAAAGGATGCACGGCCCTTCCTGACCCGCCAGCGCCGTCACGCCGCACTGACCACACTTTTGCGGCTGATACCCCATGCCCCGCAAAGTTTCCATCACAAAATCCCTTGTGCGGGGCGTATCCATCCCCGTTTCCGGGTGGCGGTGAAGTTCCCGCCGCCACGCTCTCATGTCCTCCTGAAGTTCCTTTGCTCTGGAAAGAATCATCTCCCTGTCCATTTTTCAGCCTCCTTTTTCCTATTTTGTGTGGGCGAAAGGCACGCTATCCGGAAAAATCAGCAGGAAGCGGCGCATAAATCCCCCAGGCGGCGCATATACTGGTGATAGCTCCAAGGGAAGGAGGAGAGCACATTGCTGGACAACGTTTCGTTGGTGCTGGTCATCGTGGGTGCGCTGAACTGGCTGCTGGTAGGTCTGTTCCAGTTTGACGTGGTGGCGTGGATTTTCGGCGGGCAGGCCGCCCTCATCAGCCGCATCGTCTACACGCTGGTGGGCGTGGCAGGCCTGTGGGCGATCTCCCTGCTGTTCAAGCGCAAGGTATCCTGACGCCCCTTTTGTCCCAACCTTTATCCGGCCGCCGGAGTCTTCCGGGCCGGATTTTTTTGATTTCAACGCCCTTTCAATGCCGTTTCATTGCCCTTTCAGGCTGATTTTTCTCGTCCTGGCATAAAATTGGTGAATTTTTTCACAAAAGGTGCTGAAAAACTTGCTTTTCCCCTTGCAAAATCCCAAGAAATTGGGTACAATATGGGTTGGGTAACAACACATCCCTGTATGATTTTGAAGGAGGTAATTCCAATGGCTGTTAAGGTTGCAATCAACGGCTTTGGCCGCATCGGCCGCCTGGCTTTCCGGCAGATGTTCGGCGCTGAGGGCTACGAAATCGTTGCTATCAATGATCTGACCTCTCCCAAGATGCTGGCTCACCTGCTCAAGTACGACACCGCTCAGGGTGCCTACTGCGGCTCCATCGGCGAGAACAAGCACACCGTCGAGGCCACCGAGGATTCCATCATCGTGGACGGCAAGGAAATCAAGATCTATGCCGAGAAGAACGCTGCGGACTGCCCCTGGGGCGCCCTGGACGTGGACGTTGTGCTGGAGTGCACCGGCTTCTACTGCTCCAAGGAAAAGTCCATGGCCCACATCAACGCTGGCGCCAAGAAGGTCGTCATCTCTGCCCCCGCTGGCAATGACCTGAAGACCATCGTGTTCTCCGTCAACGAGAGCACCCTGACCGCTGAAGATCAGATCATCTCTGCTGCTTCCTGCACCACCAACTGCCTGGCTCCCATGGCCAAGGCCCTGAATGATCTGTATCCCATCCAGAGCGGCATCATGACCACTGTGCACGCCTACACCGGCGACCAGATGATCCTGGACGGCCCCCATCGCAAGGGCGACCTGCGTCGTGCCCGTGCCGGCGCCCAGAACATCGTGCCCAACTCCACCGGCGCTGCCAAGGCCATCGGCCTGGTCATCCCCGAGCTGAACAAGAAGCTGATCGGCTCCGCCCAGCGCGTGCCCGTGTGCACCGGCTCCACCACCATCCTGGTGGCTGTGGTCAAGGGCACCGATGTGACCGCTGAGTCCATCAACGCCGCCATGAAGGCTGCTTCTTCCGCTTCCTACGGCTACAACGAGGAGCCCATCGTTTCTTCCGACGTCATCGGCATGAAGTACGGCTCCCTGTTCGACGCCACCCAGACCATGGTCGCCAAGGTGGACGACGACACCTATCAGGTGCAGGTCGTGTCCTGGTACGACAACGAGAACTCCTACACCTCTCAGATGGTTCGCACCATCAAGTACTTCGCTGAGCTGTAATCGGCCAGTGGCCGCAGCCGGTTCCGCCAACCCTGGCTGATTCCCGGCTTGTGCGCCGCGCCCGAACAGTTTACGCAGTGCTGAGGCGTAGAGCTTCGGTTGAAGCAACATCGCCCCCTCTTTCGCAAGGAAGAGGGGGTTTTCCTTCCCCCATTTGACCTCCCGCCCCTCCCTATGCTATACTGATTCTACCAACCATCCCCATCATCCATCAGGAGGGCGATATCATGCGTAAAATCATCAGCGCCGTGCTGGCCTGCCTGCTGATGTGTGCAGCCGTGACGGCCCTGGCGGAATACAAAGTCAACATCGAAGGGCTGCAGGCCATCCAGCAGCAGGACGACTTCGGCGTGCGCATCACCAGCATCCGGGTCAGTCCGGGCGTGGACGGCAACGACTTTGTGCACTTCACCATTCTCAACGACACCGACCACATGGTGCGGACCGTCAGGGTCTTTTTCCTGATGTACAATGAGGCGCATCATCAACTCCTCCCGGACGGGCGATTCGACTACCCGCTGAAGGAGTTTGCGCCCCTGGCCTTCACCCAGCGGAACGTCGCCATTCCCGCCCACGCCACCTGGGACACCGGCTTTTACGGCAATGCGGATTCCCTGGCTGGCGTACAGGCGATTGTCGCCTCCTATACCATCAATGAAGGCGATTCCGGCCCGGTGGTCATTGCCAACCCCAACGCCGATGTGTGGTTCGATGCGGCGTATGTCGCTGAAGTGCCGGCGGATGCGGAATAAACAGCAAAACAATCCCCCCTCTTTCGAAAGGAAGAGGGGGGATTGTTTTGATTATCTGATTTCCTGCTCCAATTCATCAAACATCGCAGCGGAGAAAAACTCGCCCAAGGTCATTTCCAGGCCGTCGCAGAGTTTCTTCACCAGATTGACCGACACCTCCTTACGGCGAGGGTCAAGCATGGAATACACACTGGACGGCGTGACGCCGCTGCGGGTGGCAAGTTCGTTGGTCTTGATGCCCCGCTCCTTCATGATCTCCTGAAAGCGGGCGGCAACGGCCTCTTTGACGGTTTTCATTTTTCATCACCTCGTAAAGATGATAAAAAATTTTGCGCAAATGCGTATACGCACTTGCGTAAAACAAATTACTATGATATACTATTATAGAATTAGTTCCCACGAAAGGAAGTTCTGCTAATGAAACGCACCATTCTGAAGTTGTTGGTCGTATGTATCGCCTTGTTTGTATCTGTTGGCAGCACCATTGCTTACCTGACCGATACCGATAGCGATGTCAATGTGATGACCCTCGACCGCGTCGAAATCGACTTGATCGAGCAAGAACGTGACGCCAATGGCGAGCTGGTTGATTTTGTAGATAATCATCCGTTGTATCCGGGCGTGTATCCTGATGATTTTACACCGGATAGCGATGATTTCTGGGTAGGAACCCGCAATGAAGTGGACAAAATTGTCACGGTGAAAAATACGGGTGCAGCACCGGCGTATGTACGCATTTGGTTTGCATTTGAGACCACCGATGATGATCGTTTTCTTGACGAAAAACTTTTCATGAACAGAAACGACGGGGATTGGGACTGGATATTCCTGGATAAAGATGGCGAGGATTCCCACGAATACCTGATCCAGGACGACACCCGCTATGTCATGGCGGTGGCTACTTACCCCAGGGTGCTTGCTCCGGGCGAAACCACACCGGTTTGTCTGCGTCAGGTGATGCTGACTGCCAGCGCTAACAATGAGGACTTCCTCGCACTGGGCGACAAGTACAACATTCTTGTCGTGGCACAGGGTGTGCAGGTGGCAGGCTTTGATGACGCCGGGACGGCACTGAACAAGGGCTTTGGTGACCCCTCTGCTGCAACGCATCCCTTTGCGGGCACGACGGAAGAGGATAGCAGTGGCGACTCGTCCGACATCACCGAAAGCCCGGCCTCTGATTTTAAGTGGAAAAAGACTGCTGATGACGACGGCATCATCATTACCAAGTACATCGGTAGTGATACTAAAGATACTAATGTTGTGATCCCGTCAACCATTGAGGGGTTGCCGGTAACAGGTATTGACGCGTCTATCTTCGCCTTCTGCACTAGATTGCCGAGCGTCACCATCCCGGATAGTGTGACCAGTATTAACGAGTATGCCTTCGACTGGTGCGGTAACTTGACTTCAATTTTGGTTGATGAAAACAATTCTGCATATGCCTCTGTTGACGGCGTACTGTTCAACAAAAACAAAACAATATTACTCCACTGTCCCATTGCAAAAGAAGGTACCTATATTATCCCGGATAGTGTGACAAGTATTGGCGATAGGGCCTTCTCTTCTTGCAGTAGCTTGACGAGCATCACCATTCCGGATAGTGTGACAAGTATTGGCGATAGGGCCTTCTCTGATTGCAGTAGCTTGACGAGCATCACCATTCCGGATAGTGTGACCAGTATTGGCGTGGATGCCTTCCTATCTTGCAGTAGCTTGACGAGCATCACCATCCCGGGTAGTGTGACCAGTATTGGCGATCGTGCCTTCTACTCTTGCAGTAGCTTGACGAGCATCACCATTCCGGATAGTGTGACCAGTATTGGCGGTAGTGCCTTCCATTCTTGCAGTAGCTTGACGAGCGTCACCATCCCGGATGGTGTGACCAGAATTGGCGGGTTTGCCTTCTCTAATTGCAGTAGCTTGACGAGCATCACCATCCCGGATAGTGTGACCAATATTGGCTTTGGGGCCTTTACCAACTGCCCCAACCTCACCATCTACGCACGCGCCGGGAGCTACGCTGCCAATTTTTGCACCATTGAAAAAATCCCGTTTCAGGCCATTGAGTAATTCAATACATAGCCCCTGCGCCTCACACGCAGGGGCATTTCTTCCCCGCCCCACACACAAAAAACTCCCCCGGAATCTCTTGCAGACTCCGGGGGAGTATATTTCATTCAGAGGAATATCAGCCAATCACAGCCTTGATGCGGCGCACGCCGGCGGAGGAGGATTCTTCCTTCTGAATCTTGAAGGAGACCAGGTCGCCGGTGTTTTCAGCGTGGGGGCCGCCGCAGATTTCGAAGGAATACTTGCCCATCTTGTAGGTGCGGACCTTCTCGCCGTACTTGCTCTCGAACAGGCCGATGGCGCCCTTTTCCTTGGCTTCGGGCACGGTCATCTCTTCGCAGATCACGGGCACCTTGGCTTCGATAGCCACATTCACCAGGCGCTGAACTTCGTCCAGTTCTTCCTTGGTCATCTTGCGGCCGAAGGAGAAGTCGAAGCGCAGACGCTCGGCGGTGATGTTGGAGCCCTTCTGGGCCACTTCGTCGCCCAGCACCTTGCGCAGGGCGGAGTGCAGCAGATGGGTGGCGGTGTGCAGCTTGGCCGTCTGCTCGCTGTGATCCGCCAGGCCGCCCTTGAACTTCTGATCGGCGCCCTGATGGCTCAGTTCCTGATGCTTCTTGAAGCGCTCGGCGAAATCAGCCTCGTCCACCGTCAGGCCCTTTTCAGCAGCCAGCTCGATGGTCATTTCAATGGGGAAGCCGAAGGTGTCGTAGAGCTTGAAGGCGCTGCGACCGTCCAGCACGTTCAGAGCCGCCATACGGGCGTTGATGGCCTCCACCATAGCCGCTTCATCACCGGCATTGGCGGCTTCGATGATGGGCATCATGTCGGGAGAGGGACGCAGCTTCTTGGTGCGGGCGTTCTCCTGGGCCACAGCCACCTTGTCCTCGGCGGACAGGATGGTTTCCAGCAGGGTGCGGGTGTTGCAGATGTTAAAGTACACCTTGTCGAATTCCTTTTCACCCTGCTTGAGGGTGCGGGCGAAGCGGGCTTCTTCCAGTCGCAGCTGCTCCAGCACGAAGGCGCTGTTGCGGGCAAGTTCAGGATAGGCTTCCTGATACTGGTTGATGATCACCTGAGCGATCTCGGCGGTGAAGCCTTCCGCCATGCCCAGCTGCATTCCGTAGCGCACGGCGCGGCGGATCAGGCGGCGGAGGATGTAGCCCTGATCGGTGTTGGAGGGAGAAACGCCACGGTCATCACCCAGGATGAAGGTGGACGTCCTCATGTGGTCGGCAATGATGCGGAAAGCCTTGGTGTCCTTTTCATCAGCGCCGTATTCCTTGCCGGCCAGCTCGGAAATCCGGGCCAGAATGCCAGAGAAGGCGTCGGTTTCATACACGGACTTCTTGCCCGTCAGCGTGCAGATGACACGCTCCAGACCCATGCCGGTGTCCACGTTCTTCTTTGCCAGGGGCACAAAGGTGCCGTCCTGCTGCTTGTTGTACTGCATGAACACGTCATTCCAGATTTCCATGTAGCGTCCGCAGTCGCAGGCAGGGGAGCAGTTGGGACCGCAGGGGGCCTTGTCGCGGATGATGAACATCTCGGTGTCAGGACCGCAGGGGCCGGTCAGACCGGCGGGGCCCCACCAGTTGTTCTCCTTGGGCAGGTAGAAGATGTTCTCCTCCTTCACGCCCATGGAGCGCCAGATGTCGTGGGATTCTTCGTCACGGGGGCAGTTTTCATCGCCGGCGAACACGGAGAAGGCCAGCTTGTCCTTGTCCAGGCCAAGATATTCCGGGCTGGTGAGGAACTCCCAGGACCAGGAGATCGCTTCCTTCTTGAAATAATCGCCCAGGGACCAGTTGCCCAGCATTTCAAAGAAGGTCAGGTGGGAAGGATCGCCCACATCGTCAATGTCGCCGGTACGGATGCACTTCTGCACGTCCGTCAGCCGGGTGCCGGCGGGATGGGGCGTGCCCATCAGGTAAGGTACCAGGGGGTGCATACCGGCGGTGGTGAACAGCACGGTGGGGTCGTTCTCCGGAATGACGGAGGCGGACTGAATGCGGTGATGTCCCTTGGATTCCATAAAGGCCTGGAACATTTCCCGCAGCTGTGCGGAGGTGATCTGCTTCATTGTATATACTCCCTTTCTGATTCGGACGCCTGATGCGCCCGATGTGGCGGTTATGCAGGCATTGCACCGATTATTATATCATTGTGCGCAGGCTTTTGCAAGGGAAAAAGAGGGGGGAGGGCTTACATCTTAGGAGTGCAGGGAATTTGTCGCTTTGCTTCTCTGGACAGTTCCCCAAATAACGGACAATAGAAAAAAGAGGCCTCCTGTTGTAGAATAGAAAATACGACAGGAGGTTTTAGCATGGCAAGAAAATACACAAAAATGGAATCGTTAATAACGATAGTGCGAGAAAGGAAAGCCCGAGGGGAAACGAACAAAGAAATAGGCGAGAGCCTCGGACTGAGCAAAAAGCAGATAAAGGAGTTAGTGCGCAGACAGAACCGAAAGGAACGAATGATAGCAGCAGGATATATCCCGCGTCCCAAGGGACGGCCGCGCAAGAGGGCAGAAAGCGAAGAAGCGAAACGCAACAACGAGATTGTGCAGTTGCGAATGACGGTGGAGCTGCTGCGAAATTTTCTGTCAGAAGCTGGAAGGAGGTGACGTTGAAGTATCGGGTGATCGAACGATTCCGCGGGCAATACAGCGTTGAAGCGATGTGCGAGGTGTTTCAGGTGTCCCGCAGCGGGTACTATGCGTGGAGGAACCGGCAGGGAAAGGAAGGCAAGGATCAGTGGCTGGTTGACCTGATTGTGGAATGTCAGCGGCTGTGCAAGCAAACCTACGGCATCCGCCGGGTGCGGCGTTGGATCCAGCGCCAGACTGGCAAAGAGGTGAACATCAAGGCGATCCTGCGCATCATGCGCAAGCTGAGTCTGCTGTCCGTCGTTCGCCGGCGTCGGCCTTACACGCGCTATCAGCAGGCCGTCCACAAGTATCCCAATCTGCTGAATCGACAG
>SVHA01000008.1 GCA_015056085.1 Clostridiales bacterium | reverse complement strand
ACCAGATAGGATTGAAAATGGTGAAAAACCTTGTATTTCCAAGGATTTTCTTGTACTGTGTTTCACTTCCCGATGTCGTATCGGGGCTACTCCTAAGCGGAATGTAGTGAGTTCGAGTCTCGCCGGGCGTGCCAGAAAGGGCCCTGTCTTCGGACAAGGCCTTTTTTGTTGCGATTGCCCTGCAAAGGGGGCGATCTGCGTGGCCTTTTCATTGACAAATCAACCATTGTTTAGTACAATAAAACCCATCAAAGGGATGCGGCCAACAGGAATACACACTTGTCCGGAGGAGGGCGGATTCACCTGCTGCGAAGGTGAAACTCAATCCGGCTGGCGTTTCCGGCTGTTTCCTCAAAAGGGAAATACAAAGGAAAAAGGGGAGAAAATCATGTTCAACAACCGTATCGTCCGCAAGGACGCCAAGCAGGCCTTCAAGCGCAGGTGGCCCGGATATCTGGGGCTGAACCTCCTGCAGTATGTGGTGGTGTCCGCCGTGTCGTTGGTGCTGATGGCTGCGCTGGCTGTGGCGGGCGTCGCCATGTTTGCCACGGCGGAAATGCCCAACGAGGGCGCTGAGTTTGTGCAGGCCATCCTGCCCAATGCGCTGATTCTCTTCGGCGCCGGTCTGCTGGTGGCGCTGCTGCTGGCTCTGTTTGCTGGCGCCATGCAGATGGGCCTGTTCAAGGGTATCATCAACATGGTCAGGGGTGAAAAAGCCGGCGCTGGCGTGCTGTTCAGCCGCCTGAAGAAACTCTTCGGCTGCTTCCTGCTGAAAATCTGGGTGAATATCAAAACCTTCCTGTGGATGCTGCCTGGCTATCTGCTGATTTTCATTGGGCTGGCGGTGCTGGTGGTGCCTGTGACCGCTGCGGTGACAGACGCCATGTCCGACGTCCTGTCCGGCGATGCGCTGGTGGAATCCGTGGAAACCGTCTTTGCCGATGCCACGATGACGGACATGATGATGACGGAACTGGAAAACGCGGATCCCGATGCGATGGAAGAATTCTTTGCTGCCGCTACCATGACGGACATTCCTGCGCTGGCCCAGATGATCATGGGTGAAACGACGGCTGATATGGCGCAGATGGAAGGTGTGCTGCCGGAATCTTCGCAGGTTGCCGCCTTTGCAATGATGGCGTCGGTGGTGCTGGCGCCGGTCATGGAGTCCCTGGCTGCGAGCTTCGAAAGCGGTATGCTGCAGGGTGTGATGCTGGCGAGTCTGATGCTGGTCGTGCTGGGCATGATCCTCACAGCGGTGCTGGTGGTAGCGGCAAACCTGCGCTACATGATGTCCAACTGGTTCTATGCCGATGATCCTTCCTGCGGCGTGCTGGGCGCTGTGCGCCTGAGCAAAAAGGCCATGAAGGGCCGCAAGTGGCAGATGATCCGCCTGATGCTCCTGTACATCTTCAGGGCTTTCCTGATGATGCTGCTGGGCTCGCTGGTGCTGACGCTGGTCATCACCCTGGTGTGCTCGTTGCTGGATGCTTCCCAGGACGTGATGTATCTGCTGGTTTACGGCGCCGTGATGGTGTTCTTGCTGGTGGCGTCCTTCATTGCCTCCGGCAGATATGTCTTTGCCCAGGCGGCGTTCTACAACCGCAGCACAGAGGAGATCAGCAAGCAGTATTGATGCAGGGAAGGGTCAGATCATGAAACAAAACAGCGGACAGCCGGCCTGGAAAAAGTGGCTGCCTTGGGTATTCTTTGCAGCCTGCATCAGCGCATGGGTGGCGTATTTCGTGACCCACATCGGTGCGCTGGTGGACTCCGATATGTCCTCGGAGATGATTCTGGGCAACATCCTGTTTCAGGAAAACGGCTTCCTGCTGACAAAAAACTGGTTTTATTCCACGGAAATCCGGCTGCTTCATCAGCAGGCAGTGTTCTCCCTGCTGTTCCGCCTGACGGATGACTGGCAGACGGTGCGCATTGCCGGCACGCTGATTCTGTACGCAGCGTATCTGGCGGCGTGGTATTATTTCTGCTGCCGTGCGGGCATCCGCAAATATTTCCCGGTGACGGGCGGCCTGCTGATGCTGCCCCTGTCGGAAGCCTACAGCTACATCATGCTCCTGGGCGCCTTCTACATCCCCCATGTGGTGCTGGCGCTGGTGATCGTGGGTCTGGCGCTGGGACTGATGCAGGAAAAGAAGGGGCGGATGCGCCGCTCCATCCTGCTGATGGCCCTCTCCCTGCTGGCAGGTCTGGGCGGCCCCCGGCTGATTCTGGTGGTGTTTGCCCCGCTGGGTACGCTGGCACTGATGCGCCTCGTCCTGCGCCGCAGCAAGGCGGATGCCCCCTTTGTGGGCGTCACCTTCGGCGCTTGCGGGCTGGCCCTTGCGGGATATGTCATCAACGCCAAGGTGCTGACCCGGCAGTACAACTGCTCCTTCACCTCGGAATACACTGCCATCCGCTCCTACTCCAACCCTGCCAGCGTGCAAATCGGGATTCCCAGCCTGTCCGATGTGAAGGACGTAGCCCTTGGCTGGCTCCGCAGCCTGTCGGACGATCGGGCGGGGATGTTCCGTCTGGTGGCGCTGGCGGTGCTGCTGGCAGCGGCCGCAGCCATCATCGTCGTGCTGATTCGCCGCAAGGAGGCGTCGGAAGCCCAGAAATTCTCGGCGCTGTTCGGCTTTTTGTCCGCCGCATGGCTGACCCTTGTGTTCCTTTTCACCGACATGGAGCGCAACACCTGGTACTTTGTGCCTTCGCTGATTTTCCTGCTGCCGGCCTTCTGCGCCTTCCTGCAGCTGTGCCCCCTGCGGCACATTGTTGCCCTGGCGATGACGGCGGTGCTGCTTTTGTGCGGCGTGCGGGGCTACGACAACCTCGCCCTGTGGCGGGAGCGCACGGGCCGCATCAGCGATGACACCAAGCAGGTGGCGCAGTTCCTTCAGGACAACGGCTATCGTGAAGGCTACGCCAGTTTCTGGTCGGCCAATGTGGTCACGGAACTGACGGACGGTCAGGTGGATGTGTGGTGCCCCCTCATTGGCGATCCCCAGCCGGTAACGGAGTATATCTTCAAGCCCCAGTACATCAGCCAGTGGCTGCAGCCCGTCATGCACACTAAGCGCCGCCCGGAAGGGAAGGTCTTCGTCCTGCTGACAGCCAAGGAGAACAAAACCGCCACCCTGATGGAACTCCCCGGCGTTTCGGTGGTTTACCAGTCGGATGACTATGTGATTTACGACGTGGCGGAACTGCCGGAAGTCATACCAAGCGAATAACGACGACGCCCTCCCCTGAACAATTGCAGGGAGGGCGCTTTTCTTCAAAGCGGGAGCATACCCCCGGGTTGACGCATCCGCCAAAAAGCCGTATAATAAAACGGTCTTCCCTTTGGGGGAGACAAGCGATGAATTTCAGCGGAGGAAATACGTATGATCGGTCTCATCGGCGCCATGGCCGTGGAAATGGAAGACCTGATGAACAAGGTGGAGGACCGCCGGGACATCACCATCGGCACGGACAAATTCGTGACGGGCAAACTCTTCGGCAAGGAAGCCGTGCTGTGCGTGTGCGGCGTGGGCAAGGTCAATGCCGCCCTGTGCACCCAGTCCATGATCACCCGCTTTGCCCCCGAATGGGTGCTGAACCTGGGTGTGGCGGGCGCCGGCGAAGAAGGCGTTTCCATCGGCGATATGGTGGTGGCGACGGCCGCTGTCCAGCATGATATGGACACCTCTCCCATCGGCGACCCCGTGGGCATGGTGAGCAAAATCAACCTGGTGGAAATCCCCTGCGACAAGACTTTGTCTGAAAAGCTGGTCAGGGCCGCTTCCGCCCTCACGGATGTACGGGTGCATACGGGCGTCATCGCCACCGGCGACCAGTTCATCAACAAGGGCGAGGACAGGGCCCGGATTCACCGGCTGTTCGGTGCCAAGGCCGTGGAAATGGAAGGCGGCGCCGTGGCCCATGCCTGCTATGTCCATCAGGTGCCCTGCGGTGTGCTGCGCTCCGTGTCCGATCAGGCCGACGGCCACTCCGACATGGATTATCCCACCTTCACCCGCCTGGCGGCGGCCCATTCCCAGCAGGTGGTGGAAAACCTCCTGCGGCAGGACGCCTGACAGCCCCTTCCTTTTGAGGAAATTGCAGGAAAGGATTGTTTTTTTCCTGCGGGGAAGGTATAATGGGGATGTGCAACAGGATTCGCAAGAATTCACACGACTGATGGAGGATATCGGATGTACAAGCTGCTGCTGGCGACGGACCGCCCTGAGGTGATCGAGACTTTCAATGCAGTCAAGTCCTGGGAACTGATGGGCTTCCATACGCCGAGAATGGCTTCCACCATCTCAGAGGCGATGAACAGCCTTGACCGTCATCATGCGGATGCGGTGGTGATGGCCTTTTCCCCCGAGGATGAGGCTGAACTGATGGCTTATTTGAATGCCAGTCATCCCATCACCCCGGTGGTGGAGCCGGAAATCCGCCCTGCGCTGATGGAACAGCGTCTGGCGGAACTGCGTCATCTGCTCAGCCGGATGCACGCGGACTTCTCCAACGATGATTTCGGCGAGGCGGATATGCTGCAGTTGTGCCGCCGTGAGTTTTTCCGGGCGCTGATGAACGGCCGCATCCGGGAAAAGGCGGACGTGAAGCGCTATCTGCATCTTCTGCGCAGCCGCATGGATGCTGAAAAGCCCTGCGTGGTGCTGGAACTGGCTATGGCTCCGGGGGATGATTACCTCTCCGGCCGCTGGCATTATGGCCCTGAGCGGCTGGAACTGGCCCTGCGGAACTTCTTTGGCGCTGAATTGAATGGTATGCGTATGCTGCCGGTGCTTTTGCCCGGCGACCGCATCGAACTGATGGCCTGCCCCATGACGGGCAACGAAACGGTGCAGTCCATGACCAGCGTGGTGTCTGACCATGCCCAGTCCTGCATGGCTCACGTCCGGGACTATCTGGACCTTGACCTGCATATTGCCAATATCAGAGTGCTGCCCGCCCTCACGGCGCTGGCCATCAACCACTGATTCACTTTACATCCCGAAAGGAGAATGACCATGGGTATCTTTGAAGGCATCGGTAACCTGATCAAGGGCCAATTGATCGACGTCATCGAATGGACGGACGACGGCGGCAAGACCATGGTGCATAAGTACGACTGCAACGGCAAGGAAATCATGATGGGCGCCCAGCTCACCGTGCGGGAAAGCCAGGCGGCGATCTTTGTCAACGAAGGCAAAATTGCCGACGTGTTCATGCCCGGTCGGTATGAACTGTCCACCCAGAATATGCCCGTGATGACGCTGCTCAAGAGCTGGAAGTACGGCTTCAACAGCCCCTTCAAGGCGGATGTGTACTTCATCAATATGCGGCAGTTCCTGGATTGCCCCTGGGGCACTTCCAACCCGGTGATGATGCGGGACGCCGAATTCGGCATGATTCGCCTGCGTGCCTTTGGCATCTATTCCTTCCGGGTGACGGAACCCACCGTGTTCCTCAAGGAAGTCTTCGGCACGGCGGCCCTGATGACCACCGAAGGCGTGGAGGGACAGATCAAGCGCACGCTGGTATCCGGCCTGTCCGACGCCATTGCGGAAAGCAAAATCCCCGCCCTGGACCTGGCTGCCAACTATACCGAGCTGGCGGACGTGTCCAAGCAGGTGATGAATCCCAAACTGGCTGCGCTGGGCCTGACCCTGTGCGACTTTGTGATTGAAAACATCTCCCTGCCTGAAGAAGTGGAGAAGTCCATGGACAAGCGGACCTCCATGGGCGTGCTGGGCGACCTGAATCGCTACACCCAGTATCAGGCGGCGGAAGCGATGCGGGATGCAGCCAATAATCCCGCCGGCGGCATTGCCGGTGCGGGCGTGGGCCTGGGCGCAGGCGTGGCCATGGGCCAGGCGTTTGCTCAGGCGATGCAGCCCCAGCCCCAGCCCGCTGCGCCCCAGCAGAAGGCGGCTGGCTTCTGCACCGAGTGCGGTGAAGCCCTGACCCCCGGCGCCAAGTTCTGCCCCAACTGCGGCGCCAAGCAGGCCACCTCCGGCGCTTGCTCCGGCTGCGGTGAAAAACTGGAATCCGGCGTGAAGTTCTGCCCCAACTGCGGTCAGAAGCAGTAAACAACATGATAAAAATCAGGCGCAGAGGAACAACCTCTGCGCCGTTTTTGTTCATAATTCAAAAAAGTGGCGTTAGCCACTTTTTTGATGCCATGCTTTATTGCTGCGGATAATATCCCGGCGGAACGGTCTGCGTGTCCTCCATCGGCTCCCGGGCGGCAGGATAGGTGACCGCCGGGGCGTTTTCCGCCATGGCGAGGCGTCCCACGGAGACCTCGTAGGCAGTTTTGCTGATGACGGTGCCATCGGGCAACTGCTTTTGATAATCCCGGCTCTGGAACCGGCCCAGCAGCGTCACCCTGTCGCCCACTTTGAGATGGCTGGCAAAGCGGGCCGTGCGTCCCCAGGTGATGCAGGGGATGTAGTCGCTCTTGCCGTATGCCCGGTTGACCGCCAGCATCAGGTCGGCAATCTCCCTGCCAAAGGGTGTGGTGCGATAGGAGGGCAGCTTGCACAGGGCGCCGGTGAGCTGCACCTGATTGGGGTTTTCGTCGCTCATGGGGTCCATCAGCCGTTGGGCAAACCCGGTGATCAGCAGCCGCCCGGAGCCTTCGATCACCTTGTTGTAGCTGCGAAGCTGGCCTTCAAAGGACAGGGGCGTACCGGCCTCAAACCTGCCGCCCTCCATCAGCCTTTCCGACAAGGTGACGGGCAGCAGATCCTCTGCGCCGGAAAGCCGGGGCACGGAGAGGGTGGCATAGTAGAATTTTTCACCGAAGACTTCATGACCATATTCCGGCGTGTCAGTCAGTACGCCGTTGAGACGCAGGTAATTTCCCAGTTCTTCCATGTTCGTATCACCTTTCTTTGTGATGTCGTTTTTCATCTGGCAGGATGCTGCTTGCCCTGCACGTCAATGGTGGTATCGCCCTCAAGGAGGATTTCCGAGGTGGGGATCATGGTGTAACCCTGTGCCTGATAGGCTTTGAGGATGGTGGGCAGGGCGTCGAGGATATACTTTGAATCGTTGTGGAACAGGATGATATCACCCGGTTTGACGTTGTTGGTGGCCCGCTTGATGAGGTCGTCCACGCCCCGGTTTTTCCAGTCAAGGGAATCCACGCTCCACTGCACCACCTCGTAGCCTTCCTCCCGTGCTACCGTCACCACCTGATTGTTGTAGTCGCCGTAGGGGGCCCTAAACAGCGTGGGACGCTTGCCGGTGATTTTTTCCACCTTGTCAGACAGGGCTGAAAGCTCCTGACGCATGGCATTGGCGGATAGTTCAGGCATGTGGGCGTGGGTGTCGGAGTGGTTGCCGATTTCGTGGCCCCTGTCGGCGATTTCCTTCACCAGTTCCGGGAAGGCGTCCACCCAGATGCCCACCAGATAGAAGGTCGCCTTGGCGTTGTACTCATCCAGAATATCCAGGATGGCGATGGTCTGATCGCCGCCCCAGGAGGCGTCGAAGGTCACGGAAACCACCGGGTCGTCCCGCTCCACGCTGTACACCGGCAGCACCTTGTTCACGCTCACCACTGCCGTGGCGGGCTGATTGAGGGGCCCCAGGTATACGGCGCACAGGCACACAAGGCAGGCGAAACGCAGTACCTGCGCCGCCCATGGGGCAGGGGAGAAGCGCTTTCTTGCCAGAGGATGCCTGGGCCTGCGGGCGGATGCTGACCAGTCAAAGGTCGGCTTTTGCCTCGGACGCAATGTGACGGAGGACGCCTCCGGGAGGTCTTGCGCCCCATCGGCGCCTGATTGATTCGGGGACCGGGTCATATTGTCTGCCACCATCCTTTCATACTGTATGCCGCTTGGGGCTTGAGTATGTGCCCCGGCGGGCGGATTCGCCAAAGGAAGCGCCTTTTCAACAAAATCAAGGCCGTGTGCCCCTGTGGCGGGTCTTCCTGATGACAGACTATGCTGACCCTTTCACTGATAGGAGGATTCAGGCTGACTTTTTCTTCCGTCCCTGTATAGAATTTGCAATTCCGCAACATTTATTGGGGCTTTGCCCCTACACCCCAGTCGGGGGCGCTGCCCCCGACACCCCTTTTGCGGGGCGTTGCCCCGCGCCCCAGTTGGGGGCGCCGCCCCCAACACCCCTGCAAGGGCCATTGGCCCTTGACCCATCTCCCCAAGCCCTGACGGGCTTGGGGGATTTTTTATTAGTGTGATTTTCCCTTGTTTATTGCTCGGACAACTATCATCGGAGGGGACTCCGAAGGGGTCCAGGGGGCGATCGGAAAGCCCTCTGGTTGTTGCGGCAAACAGTGAAACAGGTATCGTATTAGATTTGGGACAGTCTTCTGTCCAAGGTGAGATTTCGCCCTCACGGGCGACCAAAGGGCTTTCCGATCGCCCTTTGGAAACCTTCGGAGTCCCATCTCTTGTTTAGGGTTGTAACCTGCTTGTTGGAGGAACGGTTTTTCCTTTGTTGATTGCTCATAATTGCCGGTAGGGGTCAAGCCGAAGGGGTCCAGGGGGCGACCGGAAAGCCCCCTGGTTGTATCGGCAAAACCGTGAAACAGGTATCAGACAAGTATCTCCGCAACAGTTCCGGCGTGCGGCGCTCCGTCGCCGCACACGGACTCCATCGGAGCAGCCCCGAAACGGGCCGCCCCCGCGAGGCGCTTGAGGGTCAGTCAACTCAATAACACTCACAAGACAGGGGGAAAGGGGGGAGTCCAGAGGGGGTGTCTCCGGGTGGGATGAATTGAGACACCCCCTCTGGCCCTCTTTGGTTCTTTCTCAGGCCTGAGAAAGAACGCCTATCAAGCGCTACCCCTTGCAAGGCGAGGTTTCGCCCTCACGGGCGACCAAAGGGCTTTCCGATCGCCCTTTGGAAACCTTCGGCGCCCCTTCGGATGAAGGGATTTTAAGCGTGCTTGTTGAGGAAACGGTTTTCGTTGTTCCGGTAAAAACTACTCACAAGGATGCAGACCGAAGGGGTCCAGGGGGCGATCGGAAAGCCCCTGGTTGCGGCGGAAAAGACAAGTCAAATGTGCAAAATCATCCCCAAAACAAGAAATCCCCCAAGCCCTTCAGGGCTTGGGGTGATGGGTCAAGGGCCAATGGCCCTTGCGGGGTGCAGGGGCAGAGCCCCTGCTGGGGTGTGGGGCAAAGCCCCACATTAGGGGTGTTGGGGGCAGCGCCCCCAACTGGGAGTCCAGAGGGCATAGCCCCCACCTGGGATTCCAAAGGGCAACGCCCTTTGGCGGAGCCCCTGTCAATCATCAATACATCCCGCCCATGCCGCCGCCAGCGGGAGCAGCAGGTTCAGGCTGGGGAATGTCTGCCACCAGGGACTCGGTGGTCAGCACCATGGACGCCACGGAAGCGGCGTTCTGCAGGGCGGAGCGGGTCACCTTGGTGGGGTCGATGATGCCGCGCTCGATCATGTCGCAGTATTCATCGTTCAGGGCGTCGTAGCCGTAGCCCACGCCCTTCTTGGAGTTGCGCTTCTTGGCAGCCTTGATGTTTTCCACCACCACGGAGCCTTCCACGCCGGCGTTCATGGCAATCTGGCGGATGGGCTCTTCCAGCGCGCGCAGGATGATCTGCACGCCGGTCTTGGCGTCGCCGGTATACTTGGGCAGCAGCGCAGCCACATCAGCAGCCACCGTCAGCAGAGCAATGCCGCCGCCGGGCACAATGCCTTCTTCCGTGGCAGCACGGGTGGCAGCCAGGGCGTCCTCGATGCGCAGCTTGCGCTCCTTCATTTCGATTTCCGTCGCAGCGCCCACCTGAATCACCGCCACGCCGCCAGCCAGCTTCGCCAGGCGCTCCTGGAGCTTCTCACGGTCGTAATCAGAAGTGGTTTCGGCAATCTGGGCACGGATGGTGCTCACCCGGTGGATGATTTCATCCTTGCTGCCGGCGCCGTCCACGATGGTGGTGTTTTCCTTGTTCACCTTCACCTGACGGGCACGGCCCAGCATGGACACGTCCGCTTCCTTGAGTTCCATGCCGGTCTCAGAGGAAATCACAGTGCCGCCGGTGAGGATGGCGATGTCCTGCAGCATTTCCTTGCGGCGGTCGCCAAAGCCGGGAGCCTTGACAGCCACGCAGGTGAAGGTGCCGCGGAGCTTGTTCACCACCAGCGTGGACAGGGCTTCGCCTTCCACGTCCTCGGAGATGATCAGCAGTTTCTTGCCCATCTGCACCACCTGCTCCAGCAGGGGCAGAATCTCCTGAATGGAGGAGATCTTCTTGTCGGTGATCAGAATCAGCGGATCGTCCAGAACGGCTTCCATCTTTTCGGTGTCGGTCACCATGTAGGCGGAAGCATAGCCGCGGTCGAACTGCATGCCTTCCACAGTGGTCATGCCGGTGGTCATGGTCTTGCTTTCTTCCACGGTGATCACGCCGTCAGCGCCCACGGTCTCCATGGCGTCAGCGATCAGCTGGCCGATGGTCTCGTCAGCGGCAGAGTTGGCGGCCACGTTGGCCACGGCCTGCTTGCCGGAAATGGGCTGGGACATTTCACCCAGGGCAGCCACGGCGCACTCGGTGGCAGCCTGAATGCCCTTCTTGAGCACCATGGGGTTGGCGCCGGCGGCCAGGTTGCGAAGGCCTTCACGGATAATGGCCTGAGCCAGCAGGGTGGCGGTGGTGGTGCCGTCGCCAGCCACGTCGTTGGTCTTGGTGGAGACTTCCTTCACCAGCTGGGCGCCCATGTTCTCAAAGGGGTCTTCCAGTTCGATCTCCTTGGCGATGGTCACGCCGTCGTTGGTGATCAGCGGGGCGCCGTACTTCTTGTCCAGCACCACGTTGCGGCCCTTGGGGCCCAGGGTGATTTTAACCGTATCAGCCAGAGCGTTGACGCCCTTTTCCAGGCTGCGGCGAGCCTGCTCGCCATACTGAATCTGCTTTGCCATGGATATACACTCCTTTTCATACTTGCTGCCACCAGGGGCTCCGCCCCTGGACCCCGCCAGGGGACGCTGTCCCCTGGACCCCGCCAGGGGCGCTGCCCCTGGACCCCTGCCAGGGGACGCTGTCCCCTGGACCCCTGCTTAAGGGGCATTGCCCCTTAAGAATCCCTTCATGCGATGGAGATGGATGAAGGATCATACATTCTGCGCATGGATGGGGGAGGGACGGGGTTATTGAGCGGCGGGTGATGCTTGATAAGGGGCATTGCCCCTTAAGAATCTCTTCATGCGATGGAGATGGATGAAGGATCATACATTCCGCGCATGGATAGGGGAGGGACGGGGGGTATTGAGCGGCGGGTGATGTTTGATAAGGGGCATTGCCCCTTAAGAATCCCTTCATGCGATGGAGGGGGCTGATGGAATCAATCGCTTTACGCATGGATGGGGGAGGGACGGGGGTTATTGAGCGGCGGGTGATGTTTGATAAGGGGGCGTTCCGGAAAATTATTCCACGATCGCCAGAATGTCGCTCATCTTCACGATGATGACTTCCTCGCCGTCCACCTTCACTTCGGTGCCGGCATACTTGCTGTAGATGACCTTCTGACCCACAGACACGCACATGGTGGTGGTCTTGCCGTCGCACATTCCGCCGGGGCCAACCGCCAGCACTTCCGCCATCTGAGGCTTTTCCTTGGCGGCGCTGGTGAGAATCAGCCCGCTCTTGGTGGTTTCTTCCGCTTCCACATTCTTGATGACCACCCGGTCAAACAAAGGCTTCACGGTCATGTTGGGTTCCTCCTTGATGTTCATGGACGTTTTCAATGGTTGATTAGCACTCTTGAGGGTCGAGTGCTAATCAACCTGCCTCATTATATCCTCATTCGCCCCATCAGTCAAGAGTTATTTTCCTTTTCTGGGTGAAAACTTATGTATTCTTTTGGCGCTGATGGTCGTCTTGCCTCCCTGCAGGGAAAATGGTATAATGGGGGAGCGCACAGATGTGTATTTCAGGAGGTAGACATGACGCAGCGGCTTCTTGCCTGGTATGATGAAAACGCCCGTGACCTGCCCTGGCGCGGGATTCACAATCCATATTATACCTGGGTGTCGGAAACCATGCTTCAGCAGACCCGGGTGGAAACGGTGCGGGGCTATTATTTCCGGTTTCTTGAACGGTTTCCCACCCTGGCTGATCTGGCGGCGGCCCCGCTGGATGATGTGCTGAAACAGTGGGAGGGCCTGGGGTATTACAGCCGGGCGAGGAACCTTCACAGGGGCGCCCAACAGGTGATGGCAGAATTCGGCGGCGTATTGCCCAAAGAAGTGCCGCAACTGCTGAAAATCCACGGCATCGGCCCCTACACCGCCGGGGCGATTGCCTCCATTGCCTATGATCAGCCCGTCCCTGCGGTGGATGGCAACGTCATTCGCGTGACCTGCCGGTATCATGGCGTGAGGGAGAACGTGGGCATTCCCTCCGTGCGCCGGGAAGTGGAGCGTCTGGCGGCCCAGCAGGTACCAGCCGTCCGTCCGGGGGATTTCAATCAGGCGCTGATGGACCTGGGCGCCACGGTGTGCGTGCCCGGCACGCCCTCCTGCGACCTGTGTCCCTTGCAGGACACCTGCGACGCCTTTGCGGAAGGCGACGCTGAGGATATCCCCGACCTGCCGGGGAAAAATCCGCCCAAGCCCCTTCATTATGCCGTGTGCCTGATTCTCTCCGGCGACCGTGTGCTGATGCATCAGCGCACCGAAAAGCTGCTGGGCGGCCTGTGGGTCTTCCCCATGGTGGAGGGCGCCCTGTCCGTCTCCAGGCTGCCGCCGGCTATCCGGCGCAGGACAGGCCTTTCCGTCCGGGACGTCCGCCACGAAGGCGACGCCCGCCACGTTTTCACCCATCAAATTTGGAACATGAAACTCTTTACCATGACCTGCGCTGAAAACGCCGCCCCCGATGGCTTCCGCTTTGTGACGGCGCAGGAAATGTCCGCCCTGGCCATCCCTGCGGCCATGAAGGCGGCCCATGCGCTGGCGCTGCAAACCCTTGCGCCGTAACAGAACATCAGATGAAACAAAAAACACCGCCGTGCGTCCCTTCGTGGTTACACGGCGGTGTTGTTGTTTGCTTTTGGCTTACTGATTCAGCGCTTTGTGCGGGTCCCGCAGACTCAGCGTGCCGCCCACATCGAAGTGGCGCTTGCCCTCGAAGGAGCCGCTGAAAGCGAAATCGTCTCCCAGGCGGCGCAGGTCGATGTTCATCTGCTGGTCGGGGCGCACTTCCTTGTCATAATTGAGCATGAAGTGGCTCATGCAGTGGGTCTTCATGGTTTCAATGCCCAGGGCGTTGCAGCACCAGTCCAGATACTTGGTGTTGTTGACGTGGAGATTCACGTCCACGTCGGAGTATTGGGGCGTGAGCAGGCTGGAAACAGGCTCCACTGCCAGCCGGGCCACCGGCGCCGGGAAGCCCATGGGGGCCGTCATGTCGGAGTTGTCGGGCATGGCGGGCATATCCTCCAGCTTGGTCAGTTGGCGGGTGGTGAAGTCCAGCAGCACCCACAGGGTGGAGGCACGGCCGAATTCCTTGCCCTCAGCATCCCGGAAGATAAAATAGCGGGGGAAGAACCACCGGCGATGGGCCATGGGGAAGGTTTGCAGGGAGACGGTATCGTTGCAGTTGGGGTAGCGGTCAATCTCCACTTCCACACGGGTCAGCACCCAGACGATGTTCTTCTGAATCAGGTCGCTGCGGCCGACGTTGAGGATGTCGGCGTGCATGGTGGCCACGTCCTGCATCTTTTCCAGGATGGAAGAAGGCTTCCACTGGTTGGAGAGGTCTGTCATGGTGGAGGTGATGCGGAATGTTTCAGTGTATGTTTTCTGCATGACGATTCATCCTTTTTAGCGAATGTGCATACCATCCACCAACGCCCCGGGGCGGGGGATGCATAGAGCCATTATAAGCCATTTCCCGGGGAACTGCAAGGGCGATTTTTTGCGCCCCCCAGATTTTACCATCAAAAAAGCGCAGTCAACCTGCGCTGATATCACAATGGAAAATTCAGGAAATTTTGCATATGGTTTCCACGAAAAGAGTCCTCGGCCGGATGAACGGGCGGGGAGGGCTCAAGGGGGAAACAGGCATCACTTCTCGGCGCTGTTGGTCAATTCCGCAAGGCACTTGCGGCATACCAGCTTGTTCTTGTAGGCCACCACGTCGCGGGCGTCGTTGCAGAAGACGCAGCAGGGATGGTACTTCTTCAGGACGATGGAATCGTTATCCACGAAGATTTCCAGCATATCCTTGACGTCAATGCCCATGGTACGGCGAAGTTCGATGGGCAGCACGATGCGGCCCAGGGTATCCAGCTGGCGTACAACTCCCGTAGATTTCATTGGTATCTCCTCCAATGCGGAAAGATTCATCTTCAGTGAGGCCCGGTAAAGGTGTCTCCAAAAGACGATTCCCCTCTACTTTACAAAAAAAGAATCAAATTGTCAAGACGATTTTGATTTATTAGCAAAGAAAAACAGTAAAAAAACGGAGGCGGCCATGGGAAAAATCTGGACAGGGCTGATGACGGCGTCTCTTTTGTGGGCCATTTTGGGTGGAAATGCCCCTCTGGCGGCGCAAAGTGTGTTGGAAAGCGGCGGGCAGGCAGTGACGCTGATGCTGCGTCTGGCGGGGGCCATGGCGCTGTGGTCGGGGCTGATGGAGATCCTCTTTAGGGCGGGGGACATGACCCGGCTGGGGCGGGTGCTGAGGCGGTGGCTGCGTCCGTTTTTGCCTGGACTGACGGACGAGGAAAGCTGGAACCTGATGGGCGCCAATCTGGCGGCGAACATTCTGGGGCTGGGCAATGCCGCCACCCCGGCGGGGATTCAGGCGGCACAGCGGTTGGCGACCCAGGGGGAGGCTGGCCTGCGGGGGCTGGCACTGCTGCTGGCGCTGAATCATTCCTGCCTGGAAGTGATGCCCACCACTGTCATCACCCTGCGGGCGGCAGCGGGGTCTGCCCAGCCGGGAAGCATCTGGGGGCCCACGCTGCTTTCCTCCGGCGCTGCCACCCTCACGGCGCTGGCGCTGATGGCGTGGAGGGGGAGGCGCAGGGCATGAAGGCCGATTTTTCCTCCCTGATGGTGCTGCTGGTGATCTTTGTCATTCTTATTAGGGGCAGGCGCATCGATCGGTATGACGCCTTTCTCTCCGGCGCAAAGGCGGGGTTACACACGGCAGTGTCCCTTACGCCGGGGCTGTGCGCCATGATGCTTCTGCTGGCCCTGCTTCAGTCCTCCGGGCTGGAAACGCTGCTGACACGGCTGATTTCCCCCTTGCTCCGGGCCATCAATCTGCCCCCGGAGGCAGCGCCGCTTTTGCTGATGCGGCCCCTCTCCGGCGCCGGGAGCCTGACGGTGCTGGAGGATATTTTCATCAGGTGCGGCCCCGACAGCCGGACGGGTCGTCTGGCGTCGGTTTTGATGGGTTCGTCGGAAACCATTCTTTACACCATGACGGTGTATCTGGGGGCCGCCGGGGTGAAGCGGGTGCCGGATGCGATGTGGGTGTCCCTGATGGCCTATGGGGTGAGCGTGCTGGTGGCAGCGGCGGTGGTATAGCCCTTTTGGAGGATTTCCCTGCAAAAACCCTTGCAGGGAAGGCGGATGCGTTGTATAATAAAGAGAGTATGCGATGCTTTCCGGGAAGCTGCCCGGGCATTGCCGTGCTGCGAAGTGCCAAATCAGAAAAACCTGCTGATTTCCCTGCAGGAAAAGGAGCATCACGATGATGGACAAGATTATCAACATTGCCATGGACGGCCCTGTGGGCGCCGGAAAATCCAGCATTGCCCGGGCGGTGGCGGATCGCCTGAACATCCTGCATCTGGACACGGGCGCCATGTACCGTGCGGTGGGCCTGACGGCTATCAGCCGGGGCGTGTCCGTCAATGATGAAGAAGCCGTCAGCGCCCTGTGCAAGGAAATCACCCTGACGGTGGAGCACCACGCAGACGGCCAGCACACTTTGGTGGACGGTCGGGATGTCACCGGCAGCCTGCGCACGGAAGAAGTGAGCATGGCGGCTTCCCGGGTGGCGACCTATCCCGGCGTGCGTGCTGAAATGGTGGCCATCCAGCAGCGGCTGGCCAAGACGACCTCCATGCTGGTGGATGGCCGGGACATCGGCACCCGCGTGCTGCCTGACGCCACCATCAAAATTTTCCTCACCGCTCAGGCGGAAGAGCGGGCCCGCCGCCGCTATGTGCAATTGCAGGAAGCAGGCGCCAGCGACACCTTCGAGCAGGTGCTGGAAGACCTCAGGCGCCGGGACGATCAGGACATGAATCGCAAGACCGATCCCCTGCGGGTGGCCGAGGACGCCGTGGTGGTGGATTCCACCGACTGCACCTTTGAGCAGACCGTGGAGCGGATTTTGATGCTGGTGGAGGAGCGCATCCGTGAAAAAGAATGACGCCGGATTGCCCTACAGCCGAACCTATGCGGTGCTGATTCCCATCATTGCCTTTCTGCTGAAGACCATCCTGCCCGTGAGGTATTCGGGGCTGGAAAACCTGAATAGGGAAGGGCCTTTCATCCTCATCGGCAACCACCTGTCCATGGTGGACCCGGTGCTGATGGCTGTGCCCATGAAAAAGAGGCAGGTTACTTTCCTGTCCAAGAAGGAACTGTCCCGCATTCCCGTTGTGGGCGCCTTTTTGCGGCTGCTGCACCCGATTTTCGTGGATCGCCACGCTTCCGACATGGAGGCCATGCGGGCCTGCATGAAGACCCTGCGGGACGGCGGCGTGCTGGGCATCTTCCCCGAAGGCACCCGCAGCCATGGCGGCACCATGGAACACATCGAATCCGGCGTGGCGCTGATGGCCCTGCGCTCCAAAGTGCCGGTTGTGCCGGTGTACATCACCGGGAAAATCGGCCTGTTCCGCCCCCTGGATGTGGTCTTTGGCGAACCGGTGGAAATGGACGACCTGCGTCAGGCGGGCGTGAACAACGAAACCTGCCAGGAACTGGTGAATCGCATCCGGGTGATGTACAAGGAATTTGCTAAGAGTCGTCAGACGAAGAAGGCCTGATGGGGCAGGGGCGTTTTGCCGCTGATTTTGCACTGTTTTTTTGAAAAATTTGCTGCTTTTTTTTCAAAACAGGCAGGAGTTCAGGAAAAGACATAGAAAAGTATAAAGAGCAATCTTTGGATATGCTCCGAAATCAGCCTGATGGGAGAGTCGCATGAGCCATCCGAAGGGGAATGAAACACACAAGCGCACCGGCATTGAGGTGGCTGCTCACGCAGGTTTCTGCATGGGCGTGCGCCGCGCGGTGGAGGCCGCCATGGCGGTGGCTGACGCTGATGTTTCCTCCTGCACCCTGGGTGAGCTGATCCATAATCCTCAGGTGGTCAGGATGCTCGCTGACAGGGGCGTTCCGCCGGTTTCATCGGCGCAGGAAGCCGCCGGCCGTCAGGTGCTCATCCGCAGCCACGGCGTTTCGCCGGAGGTGATTGCGGAACTTAAAGATGCAGGCTGTCAGGTGCTGGATCTGACCTGTCCCTTTGTGGACAAGCTGCATCGCATCGTCAGGGAGGAATCCTCCCCGGAATGCCCTGTCATTCTGGTGGGGGAGAAGGAACACCCCGAAGTCATCGGCACGGCCGGATGGGCCTGCGGCGAGGTCTTCGTGGTGGCCACGCCTGATGAAGCGCTGGCCCTGCCACCCATGAAGGATGCGGTGGTGGCCGCACAGACGACCTATCCCCCCAGCCGCTGGGAGGAAGTGGTCACGGCTCTGAAAACGAGAGTGACCAACCTGCGGGAGCATTGCACCATCTGCAACGCCACCGAGGTCAGGCAAAAGGAAGCCGCCGAGCTGGCTTCCCGGGCAGACGCCATGATTGTGGTGGGCGGGCGCAACAGCGCCAACACCCAAAAATTGTTCGCAACCTGCAAAAAGCATTGCGAGCGCAGTATTCTGGTAGAGTGCGCGGCGGAACTTCCGCCTGCCTTTGCAAATATTTATTCCGAATTCATAGGAATAACCGCCGGTGCTTCAACACCAGCGGCCGCATTAGAGGAGGTTGTACTATCCATGACCGACATTGAAAACCAGGTTCAAGCCACTGACTCCGTTGACTTCAACATGGACGCCATCGCTGCTTCCATGGTGCGCATCCGTCCCGGCCAGACCGTGACCGGCACCGTTGTGCAGATCACCGCTGACGAAGTGTTCGTCAACTTCGGCTATAAGTCCGAAGGCGTGATCAAGCGCTCCGAGCTGACCCAGGGCGAAGTGCAGGAGAACGACGAAATCGAAGCCGAAGTCGTCAAGGTGAACGACGGCGAAGGCAATGTTGTTCTGTCTCAGCGCAACATCGTCAACAAGAAGGCCTGGGAAGCCCTCATGGCCAAGTATGACGCCGGCGAATATGTGGACGGCGTGGGCAAGGAAGCCGTCAAGGGCGGCCTGATTGCCGACGTGGAAGGCGTGCGCGCCTTCGTGCCCGCTTCTCACCTGTCCCCCCGTTATGTCGAGAAGATCGGCGATTTCGTGGGCAAGGAAATGAAACTCAAGATTATCGAGGTTGACACCCAGAAGAAGCGCATCGTCGCTTCCCGCAAGGCTGTCATGACCGAAGAAGCCGCTGCCAAGAAGAAGGAAGCCTGGGAGAACCTGGAAGAAGGCGTGGTCATCCACGGCGTCGTCCGTCGCCTGACCGACTTCGGCGCTTTCGTTGACGTGGGCGGCGTGGATGGCCTGATCCACATCACCGACCTGTCCTGGGGCCGCATCAAGCATCCCTCTGAGGTTGTCAAGCCCAACCAGGAAATCGACGTGAAGATCAAGAGCCTGGACCGCGAAAAGGAACGCATCGCTCTGGATTACAAGTCCCTGCAGCCCCGTCCCTGGGACAACGCTGCCGAGAAGTATCCCGAGGGCTCCATCGTGGAAGGCAAGGTTGTCCGCATCACTGACTTCGGCGCCTTCGTGGAGCTGCAGGTTGGCCTGGACGGCCTGGTGCACATTTCCCAGTGTGCCCTGAATCACGTGGCCAAGGTGGAAGACGCCGTGAAGGTGGGCGAAACCGTGCGCGTGAAGGTGCTGAAGGTGGATACCGAGGCCAAGCGCATCTCCCTGTCCATCAAGCAGGTCATGGAAGACGAAGCCTTCGGTGACGACGCTGCCGAGCCCGAAATGGAACTGGCCGCCGAAGAAGTGACCGCTGAAGAAGTGGCCGCTGAAGAAGTGACCACCGAGGAATAATCCGCTGGATTGTCATGCATCAGGAGGTAAGCCGCTGGCTTGCCTCCTGTTTTGTTTCCGGGTTGCTTCCCGGATAAAGGAGGAATGACCGTGCCCAGGTGCATTATCATCGGCCCTATGTATGCAGGCGAGGAAGCCGCACTCCTTGCCCGCCGGGAGGGCGACTGCATCCTCTGTGCCGACGGCGGCTACCGGGCCGCCAAAGCCTGCGGCGTCACGCCGGATCTGGTGGTGGGGGATTTTGATTCCATGCCCCGGAACATGGTGGGGGATGTGCCGGTGGTCGAACTGCCCGTGCACAAGGACGACACCGACATGGTGGTCTGCCTGCAGGAGGGCCGCGAGCGGGGGTATCATACTTTTCTGATCGCCGGCGCCCTGGGCGGGCGGTTTGACCATGCCATTGCCAACGTGCAGTGCCTGGCGGATTGCGCCCTGCGGGGTGAAAGGGCGTGGCTGGTGGACGGGCTCAACCGGGTCACGGTGCTCTCTCCGGGGGAGTACGTTTTCCCCCGCATGGAAGGCCGGAAATTCTCCCTGCTGGCCTGGGCAGGGGAGGTCAAACAAGTGACCCTCACCGGTACCCTCTGGCCGCTGGATGGTCGGGATTTGTCGCCCCGGTATCCTCTGGGCTGCAGCAATGAGATCATCGCAGACGAAGCCCGCCTTTCCTTTTCGGAAGGGCTGCTGCTGGTGGCGCTGAGCCGGGACGCCCTGCCTGACGGGCCGGAAAGTGTGACCGTGTTGTAAAATGGCGGATTTTCCGGGGCTTTGATATTGAGAACCGGGAAAATTCATGGTACAATGAGGTCTCAGCAGAAGTACAAGCGGAGGAACTTTCATGTTGGAAGAGCGGGAACTGCTCACGGAAGGCAAAGGCAAGCGGGTCTATGCCACGGATGACCCCCGGACGGCCATCGTGTATTTCAAGGATGAAGCCATGGCGTTCCACGGCCTGAAACGGGGCAGCATTATGGGCAAGGGCGAAGTCAACAACGAGGTGTGCCGTCATATTTTCCTGCTGCTGAAGCGCCGTGGCATTGAGAATCACTTCATCCGCCGGCTGGATGACCGCCGGAGCCTCGTCAGGCGGCTGGAGATCATCCCCTTTGCGGTGAAGGTGCGCAACCGTGTTGCCGGCAGCCTGGTGGGCCGCCTGCCCCTGACGGTGGGGTCTTTCCTGTATCCCCCGGTGGTGGAGTTTGTCCTCAAGGATGAGGAACTGGACAACACCCTGATCAACTCCAGCCACATCAGGGCGCTGCGCCTGGCGACGCTTCAGGAAATCGACTTCATCACCGCCACGGCGCTGAAGATTAACGAGATTCTCACCGAGCATCTGGCGGCGGTGGACATTGAACTGATTGACTTCAAGCTGGAATTCGGCCGGGATGGCGACAAGATCATTCTGGCGGATGAAATCTCCCCGGACACCGCCCGCTTCTGGGATTCCAAGACCCATGAGCCGCTGGATATTGACCGCTTCCGGCAGAACCTGGGCAACGTGGAACAGGCGTATCAGGATGTGCTGCAGCGCATGATGGGCCTGGATGCGGCGGAAAACCTGCCCGACGATGACCAAGAGGAGGAACTTTGATGAAGAGGCTGCTGATGGCCTTGCTGGCGCTGATGCTGATGATGAGCGGCGCCTGTGCAGAGGTCTTCTATAATGTAGCGTTGCCGGAAGACTGGACGGAGCGCACCGTGATGACCATCGTGATGATGGACACCGACCGCACCGACGCCATGCTGCTGATGGCGGGCGGCGAGGCCATGCTGGTGGACGGCTCCACGAAAAAGTATGTGCCCGTGCTGGAAGAAACTCTGGACCGCTACGGCATTACGGAACTGAAGTATCTCTTTTCTACTCATTCGGACGAAGATCATATCCAGGGTCTGAAGTATCTGATGATGCTGGAAAAATATGACGTGGGGATGTTCACCTCCCCGGTGAAGGAAACCTACGTGGATCAGGGCGGGTATCATCAGCCCACGGTGGAGACCATTCAGCGGCTGGGGATTCCCTACCACATCGTGGAGGACCGGGAGATCCTCACGCTGGGCGACGCCACCATCGAAGTGCTGCGCTGTATGGAAGGATGGGGCCACAACGCCCGCAGCGCCTGCTGCCGGGTCACCTTCGGGGACTGCGCCATCCTTCTCACCGGCGACATCGACAACCGCACCATGTATCATTTTGCGGAAAAGTATCCCGCCGAAGTGCTGCAGGCCCAGGTGGTCAAGGCGCCCCATCACGGGCTGGCTACCATGCCTGAAGAATTCATGCAGGCCGTTTCCCCCGCCGTGGTGATGGTCAACAACAAGGAAAAGGACGCCCCGAAAATCAAGAATAACATGAAGAAATACGAAGGCGTGATCACCCTGTTCAGCGGCGAAGGCCAGATTCTTCTGGAAACAGACGGGACGGACTGGTACATTTTCCATCAATACGAAGAAGAATAACGGTTTTTTCCCGGAAATTGTGCGGATTTTTCGCCCCGGACGGGGTGAAAATCTTGCATCTGAGGTAAAAGTGTGTTACAATGTACCCCGTGCGTGATGAAAAGCGTTTCAGCGCACGGACGGGCATGAGCCCGACGAGATCGCAGGAGGGAATCAATCAATGAGCCATACCTATGAGAAGCTGTCCAGCAACAAGGCCAAGCTGACCATCGTTGTTTCTGCCGAGAAGTTCGACGAGGCCATGCACAAGGCTTACCTTAAGACCCGCAACCAGGTCACCATCCCCGGTTTCCGCAAGGGCAAGGCGCCCCGCAAGATGATCGAGAATATGTACGGCGAGGCCATCTTCTATGATGACGCCATCGAAGCCGTTTTCCCCGAAGCCTATGAGGCTGCCGTGAAGGAGTTCGACCTCAAGCCCGTGGATCGTCCCGAAGTGGATGTGAAGCAGATCGGCGCCGGTCAGGACCTGGAGTTCACGGTGGAAGTGTTCGTGCGCCCCGACGTGGAGCTGGGTGACTACAAGGCCCTGACGGTGGAAGTGGCCCCCAAGCACGAAGTGACCGAAGAAGAAATCAACGCCCGCATCGCCCAGGATCAGAATAAGGGCGCCCGCACCGTGGAAGTGACCGACCGTGCTGTGGAAGACGGCGACACCGTGAACCTGGACTATGCCGGCTCTGTGGACGGCGTGGCCTTCCAGGGCGGCACTGCTCAGGGCCAGACCCTGACCATCGGCAGCCACCAGTTCATCCCCGGCTTTGAGGAGCAGATGGTGGGCATGGCCATCGGCGAGGAGAAGGACCTGAATGTCCAGTTCCCCGAGCAGTATCATGCGGAAGACTTGGCTGGCAAGGACGCTGTGTTCCATGTCAAGGTCAATGCCATCACCAAGACCGAGCTGCCCGAACTGGACGATGACTTCGCCCAGGACAACAACTTCGACACCTTCGAAGACTATCGTGCCAGCATCGTCAAGGAACTGAGTGACCGTGTCGAGCGCAACTACGAGATCTCCGTGGAGAACGCTCTGGTGGAAAAGGCCACTGCCAACGCCACCATCGATATGCCCAAGGCCATGATCGAGGACCAGGCCAACTACATCCTGCGGGACATGGAAATCCGCATGATGTATCAGGGCCTGCGCATGGAAGACTACCTCAAGTACACCGGTCAGACCCGTGAGCAGCTGGCTGAAAGCTACTACGGCGAGGCCGAACAGCGTGCCCGCGTGGAACTGACCATGGAAGCCATCCGCAAGGCCGAAGCCATCGAGCCCACCGAGGAAGAAGTGGCCGAGCAGATCGCCAAGCAGGCTGAGCAGATGGGTCAGGAGGTCGAGACCTTCGAAAAGTCTCTGACCGATGAGCAGCGCTCCTACCTGGTGGACACTGCCGCCATCCAGAAGGTCGTCAATTTCCTCAAGGAAGGCGTGACCGTGGTGGCCAAGGAAGAAGCCAAGGCTGAGGACGCCGAGTAATTCAAACTGATGCGGGAGGTCGTCACAGGTGGAGGCTGATGCCCTGCCGGGGCGGACTCCCGCTTTTTATCACCGGGCCTGATGGAAAATCTGCCATTAGCGGCATCATTTTCCCACAGGCCGCATATCATATCCCTGGTGCCTGAGGCGCCTGCAACAAAGGAGGAAATGCGCTATGACCCTGATTCCCTATGTGGTGGAGCAAACCAGCCGTGGTGAACGCTCCTACGATATCTATTCCCGTCTGCTCAAGGACAGGATCATCTTCCTGGGCGGCGAGATCGACGATAATGTTGCCAACACCGTTGTGGCGCAGTTGCTCTTCCTGGAAATGGAAGACCCCGAGGCGGAAATCTGCCTGTACATCAACAGCCCCGGCGGCTCTGTGACGGCGGGCATGGCGATTTATGACACCATGCAGTATGTCAAGTGCCCCGTGCGCACGGTGTGCATCGGCATGGCGGCCTCCATGGGCGCCTTCCTGCTGATGGCGGGCGAGAAGGGCAAGCGTATGGCCCTGCCCAACGCCGAAGTGATGATTCACCAGCCCCTGGGCGGCGCACAGGGCCAGGCGACGGATGTGGCCATCCGTGCTGAATGGCTCATCAAGACCAAGGAAAAGATGATCCGCATGAAGGCGGAAATGACCGGGCAGCCTGAAGAAAAGGTGCGGGTGGACGTGGAACGCGACTGCTTCATGTCTGCACAGGACGCCCTGGAATACGGCATCATCGACGAGATTTACGACCGGCGCAAGCAGGCCTGATCTCTCCTGAGCAGCCGCAGAAACCTGCTGCGGCGGAAGTTGTGAGGTATCACCATGCCCAAAGATGATTTTTCCCATACCCTGCACCACTGCTCCTTCTGCGGCAAGACCCAGGAGCAGGTGCGCCGCCTGGTGGCCGGCCCCAATGTGTTCATCTGCAGCGATTGCATCATGCTCTGCCAGGAGATCATCTCCGATGATATGCCTCAGGTAGAGGAAGCCCAGGGCAAGAAGAAACTCCCTTCCCCTGCGGAGATGAAAACCGTGCTGGATGACTTCGTCGTGGGGCAGGAGCAGGCCAAGCGTGCCCTGTGCGTGGCGGTGTATAACCACTACAAGCGGATCAGCCAGAAGGCCGCCAAGGACGACGTGGAACTGCAGAAGTCCAATATTCTCATGGTGGGCCCCACCGGCTGCGGCAAGACCTTCCTGGCTCAGTCCCTGGCCCGGATTCTGGACGTACCCTTCGCCATTGCCGACGCCACCAGCCTCACCGAGGCTGGCTACGTGGGCGAGGATGTGGAAAACATCCTGCTGCGGCTGATTCAGGCGGCGGATTACGACATCGAGCGGGCCCAGCGGGGCATCATCTATATCGATGAGATCGACAAGATCGCCCGCAAGAGCGAGAATCCTTCCATTACCCGCGACGTCAGCGGCGAGGGCGTGCAGCAGGCTCTTCTGAAGATTCTGGAAGGCACCGTGGCTTCCGTGCCGCCCCAGGGCGGACGCAAGCATCCCCATCAGGAGCTGCTGCAGATCGACACCACCAATATCCTCTTCATCTGCGGCGGCGCCTTTGACGGCATTGTGCCCATCATCGAGAACCGCATCGGAAAAAAGAGCATGGGCTTTGGCTCCGAGCCGGTGAGCAAGCGCTCCGGCGATGTGTCCCGGACCCTGCGGGAAATCCGCCCCGAGGACCTGACCAAGTTCGGCCTGATTCCCGAATTCGTGGGCCGTCTGCCCATCGTGGTGAGCCTGGACCAGCTGGACGAGGACGCCCTGACGCAGATCCTCACCGAGCCCCGCAACGCCCTGTGCAAGCAGTATCAGAAGCTGCTGGACATGGACGGCATCGAGTTGACCTTTGAAGAGGACGCCGTGCGGGCCATCGCCCGTCAGGCCATCGAGCGCCGCTGCGGCGCCCGCGGACTGCGTGCCATCATTGAAAACGTGATGCTGGACACCATGTTTGAACTGCCCGGACTCAAGGACGTCAGCGGCTGCGTCATCAGCGCTGAAACGGTCACCGGCGGCGCCAAGCCCCGGCTGATCACCGGCAAGCGCCGCAACCTGCGCAGCAAGCGCAGCGAGAATCCGGCGTTGACGGAAGGCGAGCAGGCAGAATCCAGCGTATCGTAACAGCAAATAAATCCGCATCTGATGGTGCGGATTTTTTTGTTCGGCAAAGCGCTTTCGGCACTTTGCCGGTTTTGCAATCGTTCACTGGTCATTCGTGTAATGTTTCGGGATTTTGCCATGACATCGTCAGTCAGGAAATTTTCCGTGGTATCAATCTCATCCCCGCCTTCCATACTATCCATCAGAATTGGAGGGAAGAAGAGGATGATCAACTGGGTTTTGATGCTGATTCAACTGGCGGTGACAGTCATCATGGGCGTGTATTTCCTGCGGCAATTGCGCCGGGAGAAAACGCCGCCGCCGGCCAAACGCAGGGAAAGCAACCGGGAAATGGAAAAACTGACAAAGCAGCGGGCCATCCGTCTGTCGGAGCCGCTGTCGGAGCGGGTGCGCCCGGAGACATTCGGGGACATCATCGGCCAGGAGGACGGCGTCAAGTCCCTGCAGGCCATTCTCTGCGGGGCCAATCCTCAGCACGTGCTGATTTACGGCCCGCCCGGCGTGGGCAAGACCTGCGCTGCCCGGCTGGTGATGGAAGCGGCGAAGAAATCCCCCGGCACGCCTTTTCTGGCCAATGCTCCCTTTGTGGAGGTGGACGCTACCTGCGTGCGCTTTGATGAGCGCTCCATTGCCGACCCGCTCATCGGCAGCGTCCATGACCCCATCTATCAGGGCGCCGGGCCGCTGGGCGCCCAGGGTGTGCCCCAGCCCAAGCCCGGGGCGGTCACCAAGGCTCACGGCGGCATCCTGTTCCTGGATGAAATTGGCGAGATGCACCCCATCCAGATGAACAAACTCCTCAAGGTGCTGGAGGACCGCAAGGTCATGCTGGAAAGCGCCTACTATTCCCCGGAGGACACGGCCATCCCCCGCTACATCCACGAAATTTTCAAGCGGGGCCTTCCGGCGGATTTCCGTCTGGTAGGGGCCACCACACGCCGCCCGGAGGAAATCAGTCCCGCTTTGCGTTCCCGTTGCATGGAGATTTTCTTCCGGGCGCTGACGCCCTCTGAAGTGGCGCAGATTGCTTCAGGCGCTGCGGAAAGGGCGGGTGTCAAACTGGAGGATCAGCAGGCGGAGGTCATCGGGCAATACGCTGCCTGCGGGCGGGATGCGGTGAACATCGTGCAGATGTGCGCCGGGCTGGCCCAGTTGGAAAACCGTTGCAACATCACCGCCGATGACGTGAGTTGGGTGGTGCATTCCGGCAGATATGCCATCCACCTGAATGATCAGGCGGATGAAACGCCCCGGGTGGGCTGCGTGCATGGTCTGGCGGTGGACGGCACAGGGCAGGGAAGGCTGATGGACATCGAAGCCGTGGTGACCGCCGGGGACGGCGAGGTGACGGTGACGGGCATCGTGGAGGAAGAAGAACTGGGCCAGCAGGGGCACAAGCTGCGCCGTAAGTCCACGGCAAGAGGCGCTGCAGAAAATATGCAGACGCTCCTTTCCTGCCTGGGATTTCCCCTGGGGCAGCGCAATCTGCACATCAATTTTCCCGGCGGGATGCCGGTGGACGGCCCCTCGGCGGGGGTGGCCATGTGCGTGGCGGCGGTCAGCGCCATGACGGGGCAGATGGTGGACGGCTCCGTGGCCATCACCGGGGAAATCGGCGTGCAGGGCAAGGTGCGCCCGGTGGGCGGCGTGCCGGAAAAGGTGGAAGCCGCTCGTCGTGCCGGCATCCGGGAAGTCTATCTGCCTGAGGAGAATCTGCCGGAAGCCGCCCATCTGCAGGGAATCGTGCTTCGCCCCGTTTCCCGGGTGCAGGAGGTGCTGCAAAGCGTGCTTTTGCCCGACACATCGGTGCAGGAAGTTCCCCTGGAAGAGGAGATTATCCCCGTCCATGGCAATTAACGGGAAATTTCACAACGTTCACCCTTGCAATTCAGCCCGCTTCCCTGTATACTATACACTTGCCGGTTTTATGCCGTGAATCACGCGCACCGGCACCTGAAAAAGCCCCGGAAGAATCAGTCTTTCAGGGCAAAGAATGACAAATCGATCCCCTTGGATCTTACAGGAGGAAAACATGGCCAGAAGAAAATCGACTGTCGCCCTGCCGGTGATTCCGCTCAGAGGGCTGATGGTTTTCCCCCACATGGTATTGCACTTTGATGTGGGCCGTGCCCGGTCCGTTGCTGCGCTGGAAACGGCGATGATGGCCGACCAGCAGGTGTTCCTTGTCTGCCAGCAGGACGCCGAGGTGGAAGACCCCGGCGTGGAGGATCTGTGCCCCGTGGGCACCATCGCCAGCGTCAAGCAGGTGATGAATCTCCCCGGCGACAACCTGCGGGTGCTGGTGGAAGGCGTCAGCCGCGGTAAACTGGTGTCCCTGAATCAGGAAGAGCCCTTCATGGAGGGCAATGTGGCGGCCCTGCCGGATATTACCGGCAAGGATGACACCGAGCTGATGGCGCTGGTGCGGGTGACCCATGAAGCCTTTGAGGAATACGCCAAAATCAGCCAGCGGGTGTCCCCGGAAACGGTGGCGTCCATCCGTGATGTGGAAGACCCTGCCCAGGTGGCGGACGTCATCGCTGCCAACGTGCTCAACCATCTGGAAGACCGCCAGGCCATTCTGGAGGAAGGCGACGTGGCCAGCCGTCTGGAAACCCTGTGCGGCATTCTGGTCAGGGAAACGGAACTGGCGGGCGTGGAAAAACAGGTGCAGGCCCGCATCAAGAAGCAAATCGAGAAAAATCAGAAGGATTATTATCTCCGGGAGCAGATCAAGGCCATCCAGACGGAACTGGGCGACAGCGAAGCCACCGATGTGGACGACCTGCGCCAGCGCATGGAGAAAACCCAGCTTAATGAGGAAGCCCGTCAGCGCTGCCAGAAGGAAATCGAGCGCCTGTCCCGTATGGCTCCCGGCACGCCCGAGGTGGGCATGGCCCGCACCTACATCGAGTGGATTCTGGACCTGCCCTGGGGCAAAACCACCCCGGATAACCTTGACCTGCGCCGTGCCCGCAAGATGCTGGCAAAGGACCACTACGGTCTGGAAAAGGTCAAGGAGCGCATCATTGAATACCTGGCTGTCCTTCGCATGAAGGAGGATATGAAGGGTCCCATCCTGTGCTTTGTGGGCCCTCCCGGCGTGGGCAAGACCTCCATCGTCCGGGCCATCGCCAAGGCGGTGGGCCGCAAGTTTGTGCAGATGTCCCTGGGCGGCGTGCGGGATGAAGCGGAAATCCGCGGTCATCGCCGGACGTATCTGGGCGCCATTCCCGGACGCATCATTTCCGGCATCAAGCAGGCAGGCACCATGAATCCCGTGTTCCTGTTTGACGAAATCGACAAGCTCAGCCACGATCACCGGGGCGATCCTGCCAGCTGCCTGCTGGAAGTGCTGGACGGCGAGCAGAATTCCGCCTTCCGGGATCATTATCTGGAACTGCCCTTCGACCTGAGCAAGGTGATGTTCATCACCACCGCCAACAGTGTGGATACCATTCCCGGCCCGCTGCTGGACCGCATGGAAATCATCGAAGTGCCCTCCTACACCGAGGAGGAAAAACTGCAAATCGCCCGCCGCCATCTGCTGCCCAAGCAGACGGAGGCCCATGGTCTGCCCGCCAAGTCTGTGAAGATGACGGACAAGGTGATGCGCCAGCTCATCGAAGGCTACACACGGGAAGCCGGCGTGCGCACGCTGGAGCGCACCGTGGCCAAGGTGGTGCGCAAGTCCGCTGTCACCATGCTGGACACGGACGTGCGGGAAATCAACGTCACCCCTGCTGTGCTCAAGGAATACCTGGGCGCTGCCCGGTATACCCGTGAGATGCCTGAAAAGCAGCCCCGCATTGGCGTGGTCAACGGCCTTGCCTATACCACCGTGGGCGGCGAACTGCTGGAGGTAGAATGCGCCACCATGCCCGGCAAGGGCGCCCTGCGCCTGACGGGTCAGCTGGGCGACGTGATGAAGGAATCCGCTGAGGCGGCCTTCACCTGGGTGCGGGCCCATTCTGCCGAACTGGGCCTGACGGATGACTTCTATAAAGATCGGGACATCCACATTCATGTGCCCGAAGGCGCCATCCCCAAGGACGGCCCCTCTGCCGGCGTCACCATGACCACGGCGCTGGTGAGCGTGCTCAGCGGCATTCCTGTCAGGCAGGATGTGGCCATGACGGGTGAAATCACCCTGCGGGGCCGTGTGCTGCCCATCGGCGGCCTGAAGGAAAAGACCCTGGCTGCCTTCCGGGCGGGTATCACTACGCTGGTGATTCCCAAGGAAAATGTCAAGGACCTGGAAGAAATTCCGCCCCATGTCCTGAGCCAGTTCAGAATTGTGACGGCGGAAACCATCGACACCGTACTTTCGACCGCCCTGGTCACCATGCCGGGCAAGGAGCAGCACAGTGGAAATCAAGCAGGCTGAATTCGTCACTTCCATGGCCGCCTACGGCAATTTTGCCGGCAGGGGCCTTGACCAGATCGCCGTGGCCGGCAAGTCCAACGTGGGCAAGAGCAGCCTCATCAACAAGCTCTGCAACCGCAATAAGCTCGCCCGCACTTCTGCCACCCCCGGCAAGACACGGCTGATCAACGTCTTTTTGCTCAACAAGGCCTTTCATCTGATTGACCTGCCCGGCTATGGCTTTGCCCGGGTGGACAAGCAGGAGAAGCAGCGCTGGGGCAAAATGATGCAGGATTACTTTGAAACGGCAGGGGAGCTGCGCCACGTGCTGTGCCTGGTGGACATCCGCCATGAGCCCACCGAGGACGACAAGCAGATGAACCTGTTCCTGCGCCAGATGGGCATCCCCTTCACGGTGGTGGCCACCAAGGCGGATAAAATCAGCCGCGGCGCCCGCCAGAAGCAGCTGGCGCCCATCTGCCGGGCGCTGCTGGTGCAGCCCTGGGAAGTGATCTGCTGGTCCAGCGAGGACGGCACGGGGAAAAAGGAACTGTGCGACCTGCTGGAGAAGGTGCTGGCCCAGGAAAATGACTTTGGTCAGTCCATGGCGGAAACCGTCCCCCAGGAACAGGAAGAAGCATAAGCGCATACGCTGATTTTGCAGCAAAATGCTCCCCGGTGATCCGGGGAGCAAATTGCGCATCAGCGGGTGAAAATCTGCGTGGCGTAAATAAAACCGTTGTTGTCATAGACAACGCCGATCCCCACCTTCTCCCAGGCGGAGGAAAGGATGTTGCGGCGATGTCCGTCGGAGGACATGAAGGCCGCATGGGCCTTTTCTGCCGTGGCGTGGTGGGCGATGTTCTCGCCGGCTGCGGAAAAAGAGTAGCCGAAACGCTTCAGCAGATCGCTCACACGACCATAAGTGGGCGACTCGTGGGCGAAGTAATGGTTGTCCTTCATGTCCTGACTTTTGAAGCGGGCGATGCTCGTCAGGGCCGGATCCACCGTCAGGGAGGGCAGTCCGTTCTGATTCCTGTCATAATTGAGCAAATTCACCATCATTGCCTCTTGCATCACAGCGGATTGCGTAGTATAATCATCATCCGTAGAAGGAACATCGGTCACCGCTGCCGTGGGCGTGGGAGCCGGTGTGGCGGCGGGCGTCCTTGAAGGCGCCTGGGAGGGCGCCTGCGTGGGCGCAATGGGAGCGGGAGTGGCAGTCACACCCACCTGCGGGGCATCCGTGGGGAGGTTCTCTCCTGCGCCGGGATGAAAAGTGGGTTTCACCGGATTTTCCGGCGCAGGCTCACATACAGAAGGCTTCCGCATGGGCCAGCCTTTGAATCCAAACTGGGAAGCGGGCCATTCTGCCCGGGCGCCCGTGAGCGAGGTCGCGGCAATCACCGCCGTGAGGAGTAGGGTGTACTTCTTGAACATTACGTTCACCTCCGTATTTCTTCGGCCTGCCTGGTTGTGCCAGGGAAAGGCCGTGGGCATATCGTAATACAAAGACAGGCGGCCCGTCAATGAAACTGCCAGGCCCCTGCCATGGGAATATCAACCAAGCCATTGAAGGCGTTTCCGGCTCACCCCCGGAAACCAAGAGGAGGAAACTGCATGAAGTTTGTCAAATGCCCCCGCTGCGAACTGAATTACATGACCGAAAGCGAGCGGTTCTGCAAGGTCTGCCTGCGGGAAATGAAGGGCGATGACGACCAGGACGAGGTGGAGCTGTGCAGCGTGTGCAACGAAGCACCGGCGCTTCCCGGCAGGGATGTGTGCCTGTTCTGCCTCAAGGAGATGAACGGCCAGGGCGGCAATGATGACATCCAGGATGGCGATGAGTCCGTCAGCGCCAATTCCCTGAGCGATATGGAAGACGTCAGCGCCATGGATGAAATCCCCGAAATCGACGAGGATATGTCCTCCGGCGAGTACGGCGATATCCAGAATGCCCTGTCCCTGGAGAGTATGCAGGAAGAAGAAGTCGATGATGACGCGGAGGATGCGGAGGAGTAACCGCATTGTCTGATGTCTGATGATTTCTCAATGAAGGAGGATGGTTATGCGGCTGTTTGCCATCGGTGATCTGCATTTGCCCGGCGGCGACGAAAAGCCCATGAACATCTTCGGCGACCACTGGGAGGACCACTTCGCGCGCATCCGGGAGGACTGGATGAGCAGGGTGGGGGATGAGGACACGGTGCTGATTCCCGGGGACATCTCCTGGGCCATGCAGATGCAGGCCGCCAAGGCGGATTTGCAGGCGCTGGGCCAGCTTCCCGGCAGGAAGATCATCCTCAAGGGCAACCACGACTACTGGTGGAATTCTCTCACCCAGGTCAGGTCTGCGCTGCCTGAAGGGATGGAAGCGGTGCAGCACAATGCGGTGGACATCGGCGACGCCGTCGTCTGCGGCACCAGAGGCTGGGTGCTTCCCACGCAGGATGCCCCCCTGTCTCCCGAGGACCAGAAAATCTACAACCGGGAACTGATCCGCCTGGAAATGGCGCTGGAAGCCGCTGTGAAAATGCTCGACGGTCGTCCTCTGGTGGTGATGATGCACTACCCGCCCTTATATGATGCCCTCAGGGATACGGATTTTACCCGCCTGCTGGAAAAATATCCGGTGCATACGGTGGTGTATGGGCACCTCCACGGCGCCGGCATCCGGGTGGGATTCAACGGCGTGTGGAACGGCATTGCCTACCGCCTGACCTCCTGTGACAGCCTCGGATTCACGTTAGCGGAAATTCCGCTGGCATAAAAAATTCCTACATTTTTGTTACAATATCAGGGGAACACCCCGCCGTTAAGCGAACATGGTTTCGCATAAGCATCCGACTTGCATTCGGGTGCTTTTTTTGTGCTCTCTATGTGGGGGGAACGAATGTTTGATGCACATAATACGGAATGAATTGTGACGAAAATGTGACGAAAATGACTTGAAAATTTTGCGAATGATTTTTCAGGAAAAGCGAAAAGAAATCGTGTTTCCCCCTTGCAAGGCGCTAAAAAGTGGGATATAATGTGTCTGACGAACAAAAAAGTGGCGATTGAGTGGTGATTTGTGGTGGCAGACATGGAAAATGAAAACATGGAGACCGAAGTGACGCTGGACGCCACCTCTGTTGCCACCCCTGAAGTGCTCTCCGAAGAGGACGAAGCGCTCATCCGCAAGCATCGCCGCACGTTCATTGGCTCCTATTCCCATACGCTGGACAGCAAGGGCCGCATGGTGATGCCCCTGGCTTTCCGCGAGATGCTGGGCGAAAAGTTCTGCATCACCCCGTCTTTTGATTTTTCCGCCATTGCGGTGTATCCCGAAATCGAATACGCCCGGATGCGAGAAAGCTACGACAGGATGCTGAAAAAGCACCGCCTGCCGGAACTGCAGGAGTATCTGCAGAACCTGGATGCCCTGTCCTACCGGGATCAGGAGTGCGACGGTCAGGGCCGTGTGCTGCTGCCCGCCCGCATCCGTCAGGTGGTCCTCTCCGAGGAGAAGGACGTCAACATCACCGGCGGCGGCGATCATGTCAACATCCTGCCCAGGCCTGCAGGGGATGATAAACTGCAGGACTTCATCAACCGCCTTCCCGGCACGCTTAACCTCATCGGCTCCCTGAGCATGGAGTGAGGGAGAGCAAAGCAATCTCAGTCATAACCACGAAACGGAGGGAATAAGCTATGCTGTACAATATGCTTTCTCAGGAGCGTATGTATACGAAGCCTGCCCGTTTTGCGGATAAGCGCCGCAACCGCACGCCCCGCTATAAGACGGTGTCCTCCGTGATGACCTTCTCCGTCCGTGGAGAGCAGGAAGGCGCCTTCGCCGATTCTGCCCGCACCTCGCCCGTCTATGTGGCCGACCGGGTACGCTGCTCCTCCACCTCTCCCGTGCCCACCAGCCGCGCCATCACCAGCATGGACACCGGTCGGGTGCCCACGGTGAGCCGTGACGGTGTCAAGCTTCCCGCCATCCTGACGATGCTGGTGCTGCTGGCACTGGTGTTCGGCGGCATCAAGCTGGGCTATCATGTGAATATCTCCGACGCTGCCAAGCAGACCAGCGCCAACATGAGCGCCGTGCGTTTGGTGGAGCGCAATTGCGAAGAGGCTGAACTGGAAATCGCCCAGTGCGTCTCTGAAATTAACATCGCCACCAGTGCCATCGACATGGGCATGATCTCCTCCCGAGGGGTGGATGTCATCTACCTCAGCGCACCGGAGGGCGCCACCTACACCGTCCCTGCAGACAGTATCCTCTACGGGGAATACCGGGCCACCAATCAGGGAGACTGACACGTTCAGTCTCCTGTTTGGCATATTGCGAGACAGGAGGTCGGGATGATGCATCCTGAACTGCTTCTTCGCAAAAGAACGCTGCTGATGACGCTGCTGCTGACTGCCTGCTTCCTGCTGGCTGTCTGGCGCATCGGCTGCCTGACAATACGGGATTCAGAAGACCTGACCCAGCGGGGCATCAGACAATGGACAAAGACGGGCGTCGTAACCGCCCGAAGGGGAGAAGTGACGGACAGAAACGGCCAAGTGCTGGCGATGTCTGCCACTTCTTACATCCTCACGGCAGACCCTCGTCTGGTGACGAACCCGGAAGCCTTTGTGGATGCCGTGGAGGAAGTCGTTCCCCTGAACCGGGAAGCGGCGCTGAAAAAGCTCCGGGACAACACAAAGGGCTCGGTGATTCTCTCCCGGCAAATCAGCCGCAGTCAGGTGGATGACATCCGCCGCCTGCAGCAGGAAGCCCCGGAGGAAGCGGGTTTGTCCGCCGTGGCCTTTGACGAGGACTCCGTGCGCTATTACCCCTATGGCGAGCTGCTTTCTCAGGTGCTGGGGCTGACCAACATCGACGCCCAGGGCCAGTCGGGCTTGGAATGGCAGTTCGACGAGGTGCTCAGCGGCGTGGAGGGCAGCTATCTGCGGCAGGTGGATGCGAAGAATCGCATCCTGGCCGGGAGTGAAGGGTGGTATATTCCCTCCACCCAGGGGGACACCCTGACATTGACGGTGGACGCCACCATTCAGGGCATCTGCGAAAAGGCGATGCGGGAGTGTCTGGCGGTGAATGAGGCAGCCTCGGTGATCTGTCTGGTGAGCGACGTGCGCACGGGCGAACTGCTGGCGATGTGTATGAAGCCGGACTACGACCCCAACGACCCGCCCCGGGACGATGTGGAGGCGCTGACAAAGCAGATGCGCATCACCGCCATCTCCGACGCCTACGAGCCCGGCTCCACCTTCAAGATCCTCACCGCTGCCGCTGCGCTGGACGCCGGCGTGACGCACCCGGAGGATTCCTTCTACTGTTCCGCCAAAGTCAAAGTGGATGGCGATACCATCCGCTGCTGGGGCAGGGCACACGGCGCCCAAACCATGGCGGAAACGCTGCAAAACAGCTGCAATCCCGCCTTTGTGGAACTGGCCCTGCGGCTGGGCACGGAGCGGTTTTACAGGTATCTGTCCGCCTTTGGCCTGGGCAAACTCACCGGCATCACCCTGCCGGGGGAAAGCAGCGGCATTCTCATCAACAGCCGCTATGTCAAGCAGGTGGATCTGGCCCGCATCGGTTTTGGTCAGTCCGTGGCAGTGACGCCCCTGCAGATGCTCATGGCTGCCAATTCGGTGGTCAACGGCGGCAAACTGATGAAACCCCTTTTGGTCAAGGACATCCGCACTGGCGACGGGGAAGTGCTGCAAACCTTCCTGCCGCAGGTGGTTTCCACGCCCATCACCCATCAAACCAGCGACACCATGCGGGAACTGCTGGCACTGGTGGTGGAAAAGGGCGGCGGAAAGAATGCCGCTGTGCCGGGATACCGGGTGGGCGGCAAAACGGGCACCGCCCAGGTGTACAAGGAAGGCAAGATCGTCAGCGATGTGCACATCGGCTCCTTTTACGGCTTTGCGCCGGTGGAGGACCCCATCCTGTCGGTGCTGGTCATCGTCAATGAAGCCCATGTTCCGGTGGATTACGGCTCCGCCACCGCTGCGCCCTTTGCCGGGCAGATCCTCCGCGACGCCCTGCAATACCTGCAGGTGCCCCAAAATGCGGGTCAGGAGAGGCAAATCGCCACCGTTCCCGACATTGTGGGCTTGACAGTGAGCGAGGCAAGGCGTAAACTGAATTTGTCGGGATATGAAATGGTGACAGACGGCGCTGCGGATGTGGTGCTGGATCAGCTGCCGCCCGCCGGTGCTGAACTGGTGGAAGGCGGCCGGGTGATGGCCTATACCGACAAAACCAACGACGTCACGCCGGAAACGCTGGTATGCGTGCCGGATTTACTGGGCCAGAGCGATGTGGATTGCGCCCGCCTGCTGCGCCAGCGGCTGCTGGCGGTTGCCATGACAGGCAGCGGGCTGTGCGTGAAGCAAACGCCGGCTGCGGGGGCGTATGTGGCCCCCGGAACCACGGTGCACCTTGTCCTCTCCATGGAGGATGCACCATAGAATACACAGGATAAAACATCTTTGTCTGATAAGGAGACAGAATATGCTGCTTCGTAAGCTGATGGAACAGACGCCCTACTATGTGGCACATCAGGGAGACATCGAAATGGACATCCGCAGCCTGTCGGCGTCCAGCCGGCAACAGGCCGACGGAGGTCTGTTCTTCTGCGTTCCCGGCGCCCGGTTTGACGCCCATGATTTCGCTGAGGAAGCCGTGAAAAACGGCTGCACGGCGCTGGTGGTGGATCATTTCCTCCCCCTCCATGTGCCTCAGGTGAAGGTGTCCAACGTCCGGGCGGCCATGGCCCGCATGGCGGCGGCGTTTTATGGTCATCCCGCAAACTCGATGCGCCTGGTAGGCGTGACGGGCACCAAGGGCAAGACTACCACCAGCTATATGATCAAGGCCATCTTCGAGCAGGCAGGCTTCCTCTGTGGCCTGATCGGCACCACCGGCAACATGATCGGCCAGCAGCGCATTCCCTCCAACTACACCACGCCCGACCCCATCGAACTGCACCGGGACCTTCGCAAAATGGCGGACGCCGGCGTGCAGGTGGTGATCATGGAAGTCTCCGCCCATGCCATCGATATGCACCGCCTGGACGGCCTTGTTTTCGATGTGGGCAGCTACACCAACTTCAGCCAGGATCATCTGGATTATTTCCACACCATGCAGGCGTATTTTGAAACCAAGAAGCGCTTCTTCACTTCCGGCATGGTGCGAAACGCCACCTTCAACGCCGATGAGGAAACCTCTGCTCAGGTGTTGAAGGATATCACCATTCCTGCCATGACCTACGGCATCGCCGCCAATGCGGACCTGTATGCCCGGGACATTGAAATCACCGAGGAAGGCGTCAGTTTTGAAATGCAGCTGCACCGCACCTGCCAGATGTCCCTCAAACTGCACATGACGGGTATGTTCAACGTGTACAATGCCCTGTCCGCTGCTTCCTGCGCCCTGACGCTGGGCATTCCCATGCAGGATGTGGTGGCAGGTCTGGAAAAGATCACCTCCGTGCCGGGCCGCATCGAGATGCTGCCCACCCAGACGCCCTACAAGGTCATTCTGGACTACTCCCACAGCCCCGACGCCCTCACCAACATCCTCAACACTGTCCGTGAATTCGCCCAGGGGCGCATCATCGCCCTGTTTGGCTGCGGCGGTGACAGAGACAAGGGCAAACGCCCCATCATGGGCGAAATCGGCGGCCAGCTGGCGGATTTGTGCGTGCTGACTTCGGACAATCCCCGCAGCGAAGACCCCCTCGAAATCCTCGCCGCCATCGAGAGCGGCATCCGCCCCACGGGCAAGCCCTATGTGGTCATTGAAGACCGCCGGGAGGCCATCCGCCACGCCATGACCATCGCCCGGGAAGGAGATATTGTGGTGCTGTGCGGCAAGGGCCATGAGACCTATCAGGAAATCAAGGGCGTCAAGCACCCCTTTGATGAAAAGGTGGTCGTTCAGGAACTCCTTATGGAGATGCAGGACGGGGAATCATCCCCCATGTAAAATCTTTCACCGGAAGGAATGGAGAAGGATATGCTAAGGATGCTTATTGCCATGGTGTTTGCAGCTTTGGTGGTGCTGGTGACAGGCCCGAAATGGATCGCCTGGCTGCGCAAACTGAAGTTCGGCCAGACCATTTACGAGTTGGGCCCCCAGTCCCATAAGCAGAAGCAGGGCACGCCCACCATGGGCGGCATCATGACCACCATCGCCCTGACGGCGGCTGTTTTGGTGTGCCATCCCGCCCAGTGGAACGGCGCTCAGGATTTCCTCTGGCCGATGCTCTTTGTCACCCTGGGCTCCATGGCTGTCGGCTTTGCGGATGACTGGATCAAGGTGGTCAAGAAGCGCTCTCTGGGCCTGACTCCCTGGCAGAAGATTTTCGGTCAGGTGTTTGTGGCTGTGGCCTTTGCTGTGTATTGCTATCTGCATCCCATGGTGGGCAGCAAGGTCTGGGTGCCCTTTGTGAACATTGAGTGGGACCTGGGCATTTTCTACATTCCTCTGTGCGCCCTGACGGTCATTTTCATCGTCAATTCCGCCAACCTGCAGGATGGCCTGGACGGCATCCTGTCCTCCGTCACGGCAGTGGGCTCTCTGGCCTGGGGCGTGCTGGCGCTGATGATCTCTCAGGCCTACGCTGCCGGCGCTTTCACCCTGCCGGAAGCGAATCATCACACGCTGGCGGTGTTCGCCTTTGCGCTGGTGGGCGCCTGCATTGGCTTCCTGCGGTTTAATCACTATCCCGCCAAGGTGTTCATGGGCGATACCGGCTCCATGCTCATCGGCGGCGCCACGGTGGGTCTGGCTTTCCTGACCCGCCAGCCTTTCCTGCTTTTGCTGATTGCCTTCACTATGGTGGCTTCCTCCGTGAGCGTCATCATCCAGCGGTATTATTACAAGGCGACCCGCAAGATTTACGGCGAGCCCCGCCGCCTGTTCAAGATGACGCCCATCCACCATCACTTTGAACTTTCCGGCATGAAGGAAACCAAAGTGGTGCTGATGTACGCCATCGTCACGGCAGTGCTGTCCCTGATTGCCATCTGGGGCGTCAGCGGCGCCAAAATCCTGTAAATCGGAGAGAACTGTATGCGAAACTGTGAAAGATATGCCGGCCGCCGGGTTTTGGTGGTCGGCATGGCCCGCAGCGGCGTAGCGGCGGCGCAGATGCTCCTCAAAGCCGGCGCAAAGGTGGTTGTCAACGACTCCAAAACGGCGGAGCAGCTGGGCGACGCCATTGTCCCTCTGCAGGGCCTCCCTGTGGAATGGGCGCTGGGCTGCCCGGCAGGGGAGTGCCTCGATGGCGTCGACGTGCTGGTGATCAGCCCCGGCATCCCGGACACGGCGGCCTTTGTCCTCAAGGCGAAAACCATGGGCATCGAAGTCACCGGCGAACTGGAACTGGCCTCCCAACTGGCGGAGGGCACGCTGGTGGCCCTTACCGGCACCAACGGCAAAACCACCACCGTTTCCCTGCTGGGCGAAATTTTCCGCCTGGCGGGCAAGCGCACCCATGTGGTGGGCAATATCGGCTATCCCTTCTCCGCAGCCGCCATGGAATCGGCTCCGGAGGATATTTTCGTGTGTGAGGTCAGTTCCTTCCAGATGGAAACGGCGGACACCTTCCATCCCCATGTGGGCGCACTGCTGAACATCACCGAAGACCACCTCAACCGCCATGGCACCATGGAAAACTACACCGCCACCAAAATGCGCCTCTTTGCCCGGCAGGGCGAAGGCGATGCGGCTGTGTTCAACGCCGATGACCCCGCCCTTGCGCCCCTGATGCGTGAGGTACACAGCCGGGTGATGACCTTCTCCCGCCAGAAGGAAGTGCCCCATGGCGCTTTTGTCCGGGACGGCATGGTGATGCTGAACATTTCCGGCAAAGAAGAAGCGGTGTGCCCGGCGGAGGAGATTTACATCCCCGGCCCCCACAATCTGGAAAACGCCCTGGCAGCTGCCTGCATGGCGGCAGCGATGGGCGTTGAAATCCCTGTGATTGCCCAGGCTCTGCGTACCTTCACGGGCGTGGAGCACCGCATTGAATTCGTGCGGGAACTGGAGGGCGTCAGGTACATCAACGACAGCAAGGGCACCAATGTGGACTCCACCATCAAGGCGGTGCAGACCATGCAGCGCCCCACCGCCATCATTCTGGGCGGATACGACAAGCACTGCGATTTCACCCCCATGGTGAAGGAAATGGTGCTGTCGCCCTACATCAGACAGGCGGTGCTCATCGGCGCCACGGCAGACCAGATCGAGCGCACCTGCCGGGAAAACGGCTTTGATGCGATTCGCCGGGCATCCACGCTGAAAGAGGCTGTGGCCCTGTGCCGGGAAGCCGCCGAGGCCGGCTGGAACGTGCTCCTGTCCCCGGCCTGTGCCTCCTTTGATATGTTCGAGGACTACGAAGCCAGAGGCCGCGTCTTCAAGGAGATCGTCTTTAGCCTTTCCTGATTGACCCCATCCTGCCCCCATCAGGGGCGGATTTGATCCGTGCCGGAGGTGCGCCATGCTGGGAACCAGCAGCGCACAAAAGACAAGGGCCCCGTTGCTTTCAAGGTACAAAAGGCAGCCAGTGGACAAAATGCTGCTCACGGTGATGCTGCTGCTCCTGTCGTCGGGGCTGCTGGTGCTGTTCTCCGCCACCTACTATACCGCCCAGGACGCCGGCGATCCCCTCAGGGAGGTCAGGAGCCAACTGCTGGGCATTGCCCTGGGGGCCGTGGCCTGCTTTGTCACCAGCCGGATTCCCTACCGCTTCTGGAAGGATACCTGGGTGGTGGTGGGCCTGCTGATTTTGTCAGCCGTGCTGCTGACGCTGGTGATTATCCCCGGCGTGGGCGTGTACATCAACGGCTCCCGCAGATGGCTCAGCCTGGGCGGGCTGTCCTTTCAGCCCAGCGAACTGGCCAAGTTCTCGGTGGTCATGTTCCTGGCCACAACCCTGTGCTATCGGGGCAGGAACATCCGCAGCCTCTTCCGGGGCATCGTGCCGGTGCTGCTGGTGCCGGGCATTGTGTTCCTGCTGATTCTCCAGCAGCCCAACCTGTCCACCGCCGGCAGCATCCTCATCGTGTCGCTGGTGATGATCATTATCGCCGGGGCGAAATGGCGGCACATCCTGCTGATGACGGCAGGCGGGCTGTCCCTGGGCGCCTTTTACGCCTGGGCAGAGCCCTATCGCCGCAGGAGAATGATGTCCTTCCGGGACCCTTTCGCCATGATGAGCGACGAGGGATACCAGTTGTCCCAGTCGCTGATTGCCTTTGGCTCCGGCGGGCTCTTCGGCATGGGGCTGGGCATGGGCCGGCAGAAGTACGCCTACCTGCCGTACCCCGAAAGCGACTTCATCTTCGCCATCGTGGGGGAAGACTTCGGTCTGGCGGGGTGTCTCGTGGTGATCGCCCTGTTTGTGGCCTTCCTGCTGGCGGGAATGCGCATTGCCGTTTCCTGCCGGGATAAGTTCGGAATGCTGCTCAGCGCCGGTATCACCGCCAGCATCACCGTGCAGGCTTTCCTCAACATGGGTGTGGTCATCGGCATTCTGCCTACCACAGGGCTGCCGCTGCCCTTTTTCAGCGCCGGCGGAACGTCCATCTCCATCACCATGGCGGCGGTGGGCATTGTGCTCAATGTCTCCCGCACAGGCGGCGTGGTGGATGCCTGACGCCTTTTCGCACCCTTTTCCCTCTCCGTCATAGCCTGAAGCATAACGGAGGTGGGCAAGGTGGACGAATTTGTGGTGAGGGGCGGAAGACGCCTGGAAGGTTCCCTGCAGGTGGACGGCGCCAAGAATGCCGTGCTGCCGATTCTGGCGGCCTGCGTGCTGACCCGGGAAACGGTGCATCTGCATCAGGTGCCCCTGATCACCGACGGGGAGAACATGGGGCAGATCCTGCGCACCCTGGGGTGTTCTGTCGTAAGAGACGGCTCCACCGTCACCGTGCGGGCAGATGACCTGCATACATACGAAATGCCGGATCGCCTTTCCAAGCAGATCCGCTCCTCGATCTTCCTGCTGGGCCCCATCCTGTCCAGGTTCCGCCGGGCCACGGTGACCTACCCCGGCGGATGCGAGATCGGCCTTCGTCCTATCGACCTGCACCTGACAGGTTTGCGGGCCCTGGGTGTGGACATCCGGGAAGAAGGCGGCATGATCCACTGCGACGGCGCCAAAATGCACAGCGGCGAAGTGCATTTTGATTATCCCAGCGTGGGCGCCACGGAAAACGTCATGATGGCCAGCGCCTGCCTGCCGGGCGTGACCCGCATCCACAATGCCGCCAGAGAGCCGGAGATCTCTGATCTGCAGGGATTCCTCAATGCCATGGGCGGCTGCGTGAGAGGGGCAGGAGGACACACCATCGAGGTGGAAGGCCGGCCGGCCCTTCACGGCGTGGAATACACGCCCATGCCCGACAGAATTGTGGCGGGCACCATGCTCTGCGCCGCCGCTATCACCGGCGGAGAAATCGACCTGAAGCGGGCGCCGGTGTCCTCCCTGACAGCCATTGATGCAAAGCTCAGGGAAATGGGCTGCCGCATCCGGGAGGAAAAGCACCGGGTGATGCTGTCCGCACCCCGGCGGCTGACGGCCTTTTCCAAGCTGCAGACCAGCCCCTATCCCGGTTTTCCCACGGATATGCAGGTGCAGATGCTGGCGCTTCTCACTTGCGCCAGAGGCACCGGCGTGATTGTGGAAAACGTGTTTGAAAACCGCTTCACCCATGCCGGGGAAATGAGCCGCATGGGCGCATCCATCCTCCTCAGCGGCAGAACGGCCGTGGTGCGGGGTGTGGAGACCCTCTGGGGCGCGCCAGTCACAGCAAGGGACCTGCGGGGCGGTGCAGCGCTGATTCTGTTAGGCCTCAAGGCAGCAGGGGAGACCCGCGTCGCCCGGGCCGATCTGGTGGACAGAGGCTACGATGCCATCGAAGACAAACTCAGCGCCCTGGGCGCAGACATCCGCCGCATCTCATCCGGCGAATGATACCGATACACCCCGATACACTTTGAAAGAATCTGCCGCAGCGCAGGAAAGGAGCAGCCCATGCAGCCGAATTATCCGGGGCAGGATCCCCGGTACAATACGCAGGGAACGGGCGGAGGGTACCCCGTGAATCCCGGCTATCCGCCCGCTCCGGGCCTTTATACCCCTCCGCCTGTCACCGGCACCCAGCCTGTGGTCAACCCCAACACCATGCCTGTGCCGCCCTCTGGCTCGGTGGAAGACACGGGCTATGCGCCGGAACTGCGTATGGAGCGCTCCGACAACGTGTATCACCGGGATTCCGCCTTCTGGCAGCAGATGCCCGACCCGCAGGAAACCATGCGGGGCAAACCCCGCCGGGAACACTACTTCACCCATGAGGAAGTGTTCCGGGAGGACAAGCGGTATCTGCCCAAAAAGCGCTTTCCCGGCAGGAATGTCATCAAGTACATCCTTATGGCGGTGGGCGTGCTGGCGGCGGTGACGCTGATTCTCTTCTCCACCGTGCCCATCGTCCGCACGGTGCAGGTGGAAGGCAACAGCCTCTTCACCGCCGAGCAGATCAAGGATCTGGCGGGCATCGATGTGGGCACCAACTATTTCTTCATCGATACGGCCAAAGCGGCACAAAACATCGAAACCAACCGCTATCTGACCTGCGAGCGCATCCATTCCCCCGACTTGTGGACGGTGGTCATCAGGGTGCGGGAGCGTCAGGCGGCCACGGTGATGGAACATAACGGTCTGGTGTATTATCTGGACAACCGGGGCATGGTGCTGGAGGAATACCTGCATCAGCCGGAAGGCAACGCCAATCTCATCCACGTCAAGGGCCTTGATTTGCGCCGCTGCGACGTGGGCCGGGTGGTGACGCTGAACAATCCCCAGCAGCTGTATGTCTACAACGAGATCCTCGTGGAACTCAAGGTGATGGGCGCCCTTGGGAAAATCAGCGAATTGGACATGAATAACATGGACAGCATATACCTTGCGACCCATGACGGTTATTCCGTGCGTCTGGGCGACGGCAGGGAGATTCACCAGAAGATCCGCTCCATGCTTCTGACGCTGGATATGCTCTATTCCATGGGCCATGGCGCCGGCACAGTGGACGTGTCTGCGCCGGTGTATCCCACCTATATTCCTGATGATTTGCTCTGAGAAAACACAGGGCGCAAAAAAAATCAGGAAAAATGGTCGACAAAAACGTAAAATCTTTCCGGGAAAGACTGGAAACGCTGGAAAACACTTGCAATCCGGGCAAAAAAACGCTATAATGTATAGTGATTTAATGGATAGTTATATTTCCGGCGAATCTGAGCGATACGGCCCTCCGGGATGGACGAGCCTTCCCGCTCCAAGCGATTGCGGACACAGGGGGTAAGAAAGACCTATGAAGACAGTGGTTGCTGCGATTGATTTCGGCACGAGCAAAATTGTGACCCTGGTGGCGGAAAACAGCGGCGCTCAGCGCTGCGACATTGTGGGCGCCGGCATTGCCAGCTACAATGGTTTCCTGGACGCCGGCTGGAATGATCCCGGTGAAATCGACGAGAAGATCCGTGCTTCCGTGGAGGACGCCGAGCGGCAGTGCCATCGCAAAATCCGTGAAATCAATGTGGGCGTGCCTGGTGCATTCACCAATGTTTATGCCACCGAGGTGCGTGTGCAGCTCTCCGGCCCCGATCCCCGGGTCACGGCCACAGATGTGCGCCATGTGTTCGAGGAAGCGGAAAAGAACCTGGGTACTCTGGCGGGCATCAAGATTCATGCCAGCCCCGCCTGGTTTATGGTTGACGGCGGCAAGAAGACCCTGGAGCCTGTGGGCATGAAGGGCCGTGAACTGACCGCTATGGTCAGCGTCGTGGTGGCCAACAAGTATTTTGTGGACGACGTCAACGCCCGCCTGAACAACCTGGGCTACGTTGCCGGCGGCTTCTATTCCACCCCCGCCGGTGAGGCCATGCTCTACCTCCCCGAGGAAGACCGTGACCACATGGCCGTGCTCATCGATGTGGGCTACCTCAACACCGAGGTCATGGCGGTGGAAGGCGATGCGCTGATCTTCCACAAGTGCATCGACATCGGCGGCGGCAACATCTCCGCTGATCTGTCCATGGAGCTGGATATCCCCCTGCGGGCCGCAGAGGAGAAGATCAAGCACAACTACATCTACAACTTCGGCTCGCCCGATGACACCTATGATATCCCCGCCACCGACGGCGAACCTGCCCGCAGCTTCACCCGTGAGCAGGTCAGCGCCATCATCAACCGCAGGGTGGATGAACTGGCGGAGGAAATCAAGAAGGCCATCGACGAAAGCGGCCTGAAGATGGGCAGCTGGTCCCATTATTATCTCACCGGCGGCGGCTTGTCCTTCAACCGTGGCGGCAAGGAATACCTGGGCAGCAAGCTCCAGGCTACCGTCCGGGAGACGCCCAAGCGCACCGTGAAGATGAACAGCCACGCTTATTCCAGCACCATGGGCCTGATGGACCTGATCATCGAAACCATGGAACAGCAGCATGCGCCTTCCACCGGCTTCGGCGGCGCAGTGAAGGACTTCTTCCGCAGCCTGCTGGGCGGCTGATTGATAACAAACCATTGTAACGATAAGATTTCAGGCTTTGCCTATATGAGTCAGGGGGATGAAACATGATTGAATTTCAGCATGAGGAATTGACTGGTAGCTTCGCGTCCATCAAGGTTGTCGGCTGCGGCGGCGGCGGCGGAAACGCTGTCAACCGCATGGTGAATGCCGGCCTGAAGGGCGTGGAATTCATTGCGATCAACACCGATATGCAGGCGCTGAACCTTTCCGGCGCACAGACCAAGATCCAGATCGGTGAAAAGGTGACCAAGGGCCTGGGCGCCGGTGCGGTGCCTGAGGTGGGCCGCCGCGCGGCGGAAGAAAGCCGCGAGGAAATCGCCGAAGCCCTCAAGGGCGCTGACCTGGTGTTTGTCACCGCCGGTATGGGCGGCGGCACCGGCACCGGCTGTGCTCCCGTGGTGGCGGAAGTCGCCCGTGATCTGGGCGCCCTGACCATCGCTGTGGTCACCAAGCCCTTCGCCTTTGAAGGCAAGCAGCGCATGAAGAATGCCGAGCTGGGCATCAACGACCTCAAGCAGCGGGTGGACACCCTGGTGGTGATCCCCAACGACCGTCTGCTGCAGGTGGTCAGCAAGGGCACCACGATGCTGGAAGCCTTCCGCATCGCTGACGACGTGCTGCGCCAGGGCATCCAGGGCATCAGCGACCTGATCGCTCTGCCCGCTCTGATCAACCTGGACTTCGCTGACGTCAAGACCGTCATGGAATCCGGCGGCATGGCCCACATGGGCATCGGCACCGCCCGTGGCGAAAACCGCATGGTGGAAGCCGCCAAGAATGCCATTTCCAGCCCCCTGCTGGAGACCAACATCGATGGCGCCCGTGCCGTGCTGATCAACATTACCGGCGGCGAGGACGTCTCCATTGTGGACATCAACGAGGCTGCCAACCTGGTCATGCAGGCTGCTGATCCCGAAGCCAACATCATCTTCGGTGCCGGCATCGACGAGACCATGGGCGACGAAGTGCGCATCACCGTCATCGCCACCGGCTTTGAGCGTACGCCCTTCCCGCCCCGTGAACCCGCCAAGAAGCCCCGTGAGATCGAGCATGATCGCCTCTTCGGCAGCTACGGCAGCTCCTTTGGCAACTACACTGCCGCCCCCGGCAACGAGACCTACGAGGTCCCGGATTACACCTATGCCGGCCAGCAGCCCGCCGCTGAAGGCTTCCTGAACATGGCCCGTCCCGCCATGGGCGCCCCTGTGCAGGCCCCCGCTGCGCCCCAGCAGCCCTTTGGCTATCAGCAGCCCGCCCAGCAGACGACTCCCCAGCCTGTCTACGGCGCCGGCAACCTCTTTGGCAATCAGCCCCAGCAGCAGTATCAGCCTGCTTTCGGCACTGCTCCCCAGCCTGTGGTGCAGCAGGAGCCCGTGCAGAACACGGCGCCCCAGCAGCCCGTGGCTGACAGCCGTGGCGTGCCCGCCTGGCTGAGCCGCCGCAAGTAAGACCAAAAACATCACCGGGAACTTCCCACGCTGGAAAGTTCCCGGTTTTTTATACCGATTTTTCTCACGGCACTGCTGAAACGGCAAATTCCCCGCCGGTTTGATTTTTCTCCGATGCGCCGAAGAGGTCCTTCAGCCAGCGGGTCAGGCCGCTTTCTGACTGTTCCACCCGGGCAATCTGCACCGCCTGCACGCCTTCCAGCAGGATGCCGTTGTCCAGCAATTCCTGATGCACGGGAATCACCCGGTAGGTGTAGGTGACGCCTGGTCGGGCCTTGGCATCGGTGTAATACAGCGTTTCGCCTTTGCCGCCCCGCAGTTCCGCCAGAATGATGGATTCTCCGGCGGAATCCCGCTGAATCCTGTACACGGCGGATTCAGAAGGCTCAATCACCAATTGCGGATAGCCTTCCCCATTGTGGGTGACGTAGAAGGATTTCACCGCCGCCGGAGGATTCCACACGTCGCTCTTTTTGGTGGGCTCCGTGCCCTTGATGAACACCTCGTTGATGCGGTAACTGTCCGGCGTCAGGGAGGTGGCCAGCATGGGCTCGCCCCGCCATTGCACCGCTTTTTTGTCGATGGTGACGTTTACCAGTCCGTCGGGGCGGGTGAAGTCAGGGTTGCTTCGCCCGGCGTAGTACGCCTTGAAGAAGTTTCTTGCCAGAGAAGCGGGATTCGTGCCGCCGGACACGCTGTTGGCCAGACGATGATTGGCGTCCGGCTCGTCGTAGCCCATCCACACGCACACCGACAGCGCCGGGGTGTAGGCGTTCATCCACACGTCCCGGTTTCCGCCGCCGGTCATATTCACGGTGCCGGTTTTGCCGGCCACAGGCGTGCCGGCAGAGGACAGCCGGGAGCCTGTGCCGGAGGACGTGACGCTCTTGAGGAGGCTGGTCATCAGGTAGGCGTTCTGGGTGGATAATACCCTCGTGCCGCTGTCCTGATGACGGTAGACCACCGCGCCGCTGCGGTCCCGGATTTCCTCGATGAAGTAGGGCGAATAAAAGATGCCGCCGTTGGCAAAGGGGGAGTAGGCCGCCGCCATCTGCACCGGCGATGCGCCGTAGGTCATGCTGCCCAGGGCCAGAGACAGGTTGCTGTCCCGGTCATCCAGCGGAATGCCCACCGCAGCGAGGTATTTGCGCCCATTGCCGACGCCGATGGCCTCCAGCAGTTTCACCGCCGGGATGTTCAGGCTGTTTTTCAGCGCCGTACGCAGGGTGACGTTGCCGTAATAGGCATTGCCGGCGTTGCGGGGCTTGTAGGTGCCAAAGGCCGTGGGCTCGTCCAGAATCACACTGGCGCAGGTCCAGCCGGAATAGGCGATGGCAGGGGCATACACCGCCAGCGGCTTGAGGGCCGAGCCGGGCTGACGCCGCAAGTGGGTGGCCCGGTTGAGCCCCCGCCTTGTGAGATATTCCCGCCCGCCCACAATGGCCCGCACCGCCCCGGAGGCGTTCTCCACGCAGGCAGCGGCTCCCTGTACCTGGGTGCCGTCGGAGGCATTGGCGGGGAAGACATTGCTGGTGAACTGTTTGTCCAGGATCTGCTGCATTTCCGGGTCCAGCGTGGTGTAAATCTCGTATCCCCCGGCCAGCAGCATCTCGGCAGTCACATCCAATTGCAGTTCCGCCTCGTCCAGCACCGCATCCACAAACCAGCCGTACTCCGTGGCGGCAGAGGCGCCCTTCAGCGCTGTGAGGTCCTCCTGGATGGCCTGATCGTACTCCTCCTGGGTCAGCATTTCCTCCTCAAGCATCACCGACAGGATGTACTCCCGCCTTTGTCGGTTGGCTTCAGCGTCCGCCTGCAGGCTGTAGATGGACGGCGCCTTGATGGCCGCAGCGAGGCTGGCCGCCTGGGCGGGGGATAATTCAGCAGCGTCCACGCCGAAGGTGACTTCAGCCGCCGCCTGCACGCCGTAAGCGCCCTGCCCGAAATAGATGAAATTGAGGTACATATCCAGAATTTCGTCCTTGGTGAAGCGCTTTTCCATCTGAATGGCCAGGTGGATTTCCTCCAGTTTGCGGGCGATGGTCTTCTGGCTGGACAGGTGGGACAGTTTCACCAGCTGCTGGGTGATGGTGCTGGCGCCCTGGGCGTATTCGCCGCTGCGGAGGTTTGTCACCACCGCCCCCAGAATCCTGACGATGTCAAAGCCGGGATGCTTGTAAAACCGTAGGTCCTCCGCCGCCAGAAAGGCGTCCACCACATGATCCGGCAGCCGGGAGGTATCGATGACGGTGCGGTTTTCCCGCCCCACCAGCGTGGTCATGTATGCGCCGTTTTTGTCATAGATGGCGCCCGTCTGGGCCAGGTTGAGGAGTTTGTCTTCGTCCAGCTGCTGCCACTGGCTCACCCCCAGCGCCTCCCATGCGACGAAAATGCCTCCCGCCGCCACCAAAAGAGCGCACAGGAGCACGATCATCCTCAGGCGCCGCTTTTTTGCCATCATGTCCATTCCTCCTGTGCGCTTTATGCGCCGTTTCTCTTGATAGAATGTCCGGGAAGAAGCGCAAATTTGTCGTTAATCCATGGCGGAAGATGGAATCCCTGCCAAAAAGGCAGAAAAAACCAGCATGAATTGCGAAAAACCACTGGCGCATTTCCAAAAGTTGATATATAATGGTGAACGGTCTGCTGCGGAGATTTTTCACGGGGCAGTCCGCTCGGATTCATCCGGCTTTGCATTGCTTTTTCCCCGACAACGGAAGGATGTGCCATACATGATCGACTACGCCCGTATGCTTCGCAACCTCAAGTCCCCCGAAGTGGTGGATCGTCTCAGCCACCTCTACGGCAACCGGGACGGGATGCTGGTGGAGCAGACGACCCGATATACCATGATGCTCAAGCGTCATGAAGACCTGTTTCATGCTGACAGCGAGGTACTTCTGGTCAGCGCACCCGGCCGCACGGAAATCGGCGGCAACCACACCGACCACAACCGTGGCAAGGTGCTGGCGGCAGCGGTGAACCTGGACACCCTGGCGGCTGTTTCCGCCCGCAAGGACATGGAAGTGCACCTCCACTCCGAAGGCTACAGGCCTCTGGTGGTGGACCTGAGCGACCTGTCTGTGCGTCCCCGGGAAAAGGGCACCACGGCGGCGCTGATTCGTGGCGTGGCCGCCCGCATGAAGGAACTGGGATACAAAATCGGCGGCTTTGACGCCTGCGCCACCTCCTCTGTGGCTTCCGGCTCCGGCCTGAGCAGTTCCGCCGCCTTTGAGGTGATGGTCTGCGCCATTCTGGACGCCCTGTACAATGGCTTCACCATTGATTACAAGCTCCGTGCCCAGATCAGCCAGTATGCGGAGAACGTCTACTTCGGCAAGCCCTCCGGCCTGCTGGATCAGATGGCTTCCTCCGCCGGCGGTCTGGTGACCATCGACTTCAAGAACGACGACCCCGATGTGCGCCCCCTGAGCTACGATTTCGCCGCCAAGGGATATGCACTGGTGGTGGTGGCCACCGGCGGCTCCCATGCCGACCTGACCGATGACTACGCCGCCATTCCCGCTGAAATGAAGCAGGTCGCCGCCCACTTCGGTGAGAGCCACCTGCGCCGCATCCGGCACGAGGAGTTCCTGCAGGAGCTGCCCGCTCTGCGCAAGGAGAAGATCTCCGATCGCGCCATCCTGCGCGCCATGCACTTCTATCAGGAAAACGCCCGTGTGACCCGTCAGGTGGCGGCTCTTGACAAGGATCAGGTGCCTGCCTTCCTGCAGGAGATCATCTCCTCCGGCCGCTCCTCCTATATGTACCTGCAGAACGTCTACGCCAACGTCAAGGACGAGAGCCTGGCGCTTGCCCTGGCTCTGGCGGAAGGCAAACTCTCCGGCAAGGGCGCCTGGCGCATCCATGGCGGCGGATTTGCCGGCACCACGCTGAACTTCGTGCCCCAGGAGGAACTGGAATCCTTTGTGGAAATGATGGAAGGCGCCTTTGGCGAGCGCTGCTGCCATGTGCTGGACATCCGCCCCGAAGGCCCCGCCGTCATCCGCCTGTAAGGAAAGGAAATCCCCCTGCAAGTTCAGGTGAATATTGACATCAGCCCTCGCCTGTGCTATCATGATGCTGACAGGCGAGGGTTTTTGCCTGTGAATATTTCAGCACAGCCAATTGGAGCTTCTTCGGGGCAGGGTGAAAATCCCTACCGGCGGTATAGCCCGCGAACCGGCATTTTTTGCTGGCCGAATCGGTGGAATTCCGATGCCGACAGTATAGTCTGGATGAGAGATGGAAGCCGGAAATGATATTGTGCGCCTCCATGCGCCATGTTTCCGCCCCTGAAAAGCGAAATTGCTTCAGGGGCGGTGCGTATTTTAAGGAGGATACCTCAATGCAGAAGAAACAGCGCGTACTTACTCCCCAGAACATGACCCGCATCGCCATCCTTGGCGCCATTGCCTCGGTGCTGTTCATGTGGCCGGAAATCACCATCATTCCGCCCTTTTACAAACTGGACCTGAGCACGCTGCCCACCATGCTGGGCGCCTTCTCCATGGGCATTGCCCCCGGCGTGCTCATCGTTGCCATCAAGGATCTGATCGGCCTGACCCACAGCGGCACCGCCGGCGTGGGCGAACTGGCGGACTTCATCATGACCTGCGCCATGCTGATTCCCGCCGTGCTGGTGTATCGCCGCAACAAGACCCGCAAGGGCGCTCTGATCAGCCTTGCGGTGGGCTCTGGTGCGATGATCGTGGTATCTGCCCTGGTGAATGCCTTCCTGCTGTTCCCCCTGCTGACCGGGGAAGTGCCTACGCTGGAATTCATCATCACCGCCACGGTGCCTTTCAACGTTCTGAAGGCAGTGGTGATCAGTGCCATCACCTACTTTGTGTACAAACCCCTGTCTCCCGTGCTGCACGGAAGGCGCTGAGGAGAAACGAGGAATCGTTATGCTGACCAATTCTCCCGAGGAAACCCGCCTGGCAGGGCGGCGTCTGGCTGCACACTTGCAGGCAGGCGACGTGCTGCTGATGCAGGGTGATCTGGGCGCCGGGAAGAGCGAATTCACCCGGGGGATCGCCCAGGGGCTGGGCGTGACCTGCGCCGTCACCAGCCCCAGTTTCACCATCCTCAACGTGTATGAGGAGGGGAGGGTCCCCCTGTACCATTTCGACTGGTATCGACTGGAAAGTTCCGAGGAACTCTATGAAATGGGCATGGAGGAATACCTGGGCGGCGACGGTGTGGCTGTGGTGGAATGGCCCAGCGTGTGCCCTGACGCCGTGCCGGAAACGTATCTCGCCGTGACGCTGACGCCCATCAGCGACACCCAGCGGGACATCACCTTGACGCCCTGCGGAGATTTCCGGGAAATCAGCGAGGACGCCCTGAAGGAGGAAAATGCCTGATGAAACTGCTGCTGGTGGATACCTCTGGGCCGGTGTGCGGCGTGGCGATCCTCGATGGCGCCGCCGTGCGCTATTCCTGCGCCGTGACCAACAAAATGACCCATTCCGTCAACCTTCTGCCCATGATTGACGCTGCCTTTGCTTCCACCGGACTGACCATCGACGATATGGACCGTCTGGCGGTGGTGACGGGCCCCGGCTCCTTCACCGGCGTGCGCATTGGTGTGAGCACCGTCAAGGGCCTGGCCCACGGCGCAAACAAGCCCTGCGTGGCGGTGGACGCCCTGGAAGCCATGGCTGCCGGGGCAGGGGAGTTTTCCGGCGTCATCTGCCCCATTCAGGACGCCCGGGCGGGTCAGGTGTACGGCGCAGCGTTCCTGCCGGGCGTCAAGCGCCCCCAGCGCCTGATGGAGGATACCCCCCTCAAACTGGAGGAGTTTGTGGAGAAAATCCGCCCCATGGCGGACGAATACCTCTTCCTGGGGGATGGTATGCCGGTGCATCGTGCCCGGCTGGAAGCGCTGCTGGGAGATCAGGCTGTGTTTGCGCCGCCCCATCTGGCGTATCTGCAGCCAGACAGCGCTGCTTATCTGGCCTCGCTGGAAGAAAAAACGGTGGATTACCGGGAATTGATGCCCATGTATCTGCGGGCGCCCAATGCCGAGCGCAACAAGAAACTGACGGAGGCCGCCCGTGAACAAAAGTGATGTGAACTGCATCATCCGCCGCATGACCATGGCGGATGTGGACGGCGTGGCGGCGGTGGAAGCCGCCACTTTCCCCACGCCCTGGAGCCGGGACGCCTTCGTGTCGGAAATGAAGAACGTGGCCGCCCGGTATCTGGTGGCGGAAGTAGACGGCAAGGTGGTGGGTTTTGGCGGCGCATGGGTGATTCTGGACGAAAGCCACATCACGAACATTGCCATCCTCAAAGAATACCGTGGTCTGGGCATGGGCAGGGCGCTGACACAGGCACTCCTGCAGTATCTGTCCAACCTCGGTGCGGCCTATGCCACGCTGGAAGTGCGTAAATCCAACGAGGTGGCCCAAAGCCTGTATGTCTCCCTGGGCTTTGTGAAACTGGGCGTGAGAAAGCGCTACTATGAGGACAATCAGGAGGACGCCATCATCATGGTGTGCGACCATCTGCCCGAGGCGCAGGAAGATTTCGAGGAAGAAGAAACGGTGACGGAATAACCGAATGAATTTCATGACACGGAGAAACGGCCGTCAGGGCTGCTTGCAGCCCTGACAGTGACGGAGTGCAAAACTCGAAAAAGTACCTTCAGCACTTTTGCGAAACGCTCATGCGGACAGCCATGTCCGCTTTTTTATATGCGCCGGATGTCCTGCGTTGCCGGGCCGGTGATGACCTCCCCCTGTCTTGTAAAGGACGAGCCGTGGCAGGGGCATTCCCACCGCCCGGCAGCATCATCCCACTTCAGGCGGCAGCCCATGTGAGTACACCGGGGCGCAGACCCTGCAGAGAACATCCTCCGCCCTGCACGGAGGAGCAAATTCTCCGGGGAAGGGGCTGCTCTTCGCCACAGCGGATGAAAGAAGGCATCCTCTGGCAGCGGCTTGTCCAGCAGATACCGCCGGAGCATCCGGGCGGCGGCGAAGGCGTGGAGGATGCCGCTGCCGTTGTACCCGCTGGCCATCAGCAGGTGAGAATCCCGGTGGGAGAGAGGGCCGATCAGCGGCAAACCGTCCGCCGTGTGGACGTCCTGCCGCAGGATGCTCCCTTCCCGGGTGTGTTCCGGCAGGCGTGCGTGGAGAATCCGCTCAAACCGGGCCATCTCCGGCGTGTGATCCCGCCCCGGCGGCCCCATCTGCCAGCCGGTCATCCATGCGTCGGGAAAGGGCGTCACCATCAGCCCGTCGGGGCTGACGGGGACCATCAGCGTGTCTCCGTGCATGGGGGACATCCGGGCGGCGATTTTCCCCACCGGCCGCAACAGGGACAGCACCCGCCTGTCCCGCAGAGTGATGGGCACGCCTGTGGCCAGAATCGCCGCAGAAAACCCTATTTGCCCCGTATCGGTGCGCAACGTGGTGCCGGAAATATCCCGCACAGGGCTGTTTTCACAAAGGATGCACCCGCTTTCCCGGGCGGCCCGCATCAACCCTTCCACCAGCGCCGGCGTGCGGATGCGCCCCTGCTGCCGGGCAAGGAGCGCTTCATCCACCGGGAAAAGGCAGCCGGACGTGCTCCTTTCCACCGGGATTTTGGCTTCCTGCAGCCGTTTGGCAAGGGCATCCAGACGCTCCGCTGTCCGGGGGGAATAGGCATAGCAGGAGGCGTCCATGGGGGTGAAATCCGCTGCAATAGCGCACTCCTTCAGGAAGGCCGGCAGGTCGCGAAAGGCGCCGGAGAGCAGTTCCCAATGGGCCAACGCCGCCGGGGGATTGACAGAAGCGGTGCTTGTCTGATATGCTGAAGAAAACACAGGCGAAAGCCCGCCGGTGCAGGCTATCGTGGCGCCCTGGCCCATGCGCCGGGCTTCCAGCACCATTACCTTCAGCCCCGCCCGGGCGAGGATCACGGCGCAGAATAGTCCTGTCAACCCGCCGCCCACAATGGCGACCTCCGTCAGGTGAAATCCCCGCAAAGGCGGATGCTCCTCCCGGGGCCAGTCGGGCCAGAGGCTGTTCATGGGCGATTCCTCCCAGCGGCTTTTTCCATAGCGTGACGCAATTTTTCTGAAATATCCCCACAGGAGGCTTTTTCATGGCAAAGATTATCGTGACTCACGGCCTGCCCGCAGAGGGCTTTGACCTGCTCCATGAACATGATGTGATCATCCCGCCCTTTCTGACGGCTTTCACCAAGGAGCAGCTGATGGAGATGATTCCCACAGCGGATGCGGTGGTGGCTGGCAGCGCCATGCCGGATGAAGTGATTGAGGCCGGAAAGAATCTCAAAATCATCGCCAATTATGGCGCCGGATACGACAAGGTGGATGTGAAGGCTGCCGCCCGCTGCGGCATTCCTGTCACCAACATCCCAGAAGCCGTCACGGACGTCACCGCTGAACTGGCCGTGGCGCTGATGCTGGCGGTCAGCCGCCGGGTGGGTGAACTCAACAACCGCCTGCGCCGGGTGAATCCCCCGGAACTTTTTGGCATGGGCAAGAACATGGGCGTGACCCTCCGGGGCAAGACGCTGGGCATTTTCGGCTGCGGACGCATTGGCGGCCGGGTGGCGGAAATTGCCAAGGTGCTGGGAATGCACGTGATCGGCTACTGCCGCAGCGGCTGCGATCCCAAGGTGGCTGAGCCGGTGAGCTTTGATGAACTGATCGCCCGCAGCGACGTTCTGTCCCTGCACTGCCCCCTGACGGACGAAACCCGGGGCGTCATCAGCCGGGATGTGATCTTCCGCATGAAGAAGGGCGCTATGCTGATTAACACCGCTCGTGGCGCTGTGGTGGACAATGACGCCCTGGCGGATGCCCTGGAAAGCGGACATCTCTTTGCCGCCGGGCTGGACGTCTATCCCCAGGAGCCGCAGATTCCCGAGCGTTTCCTGTCCATGGACAATGTGGTGCTGATGCCCCATTCCGGCTCCAACACCTACGATGACCGATGTGAAATGGCCCGTGCCTGCTCCCGGCAGATTCTGGATGCCCTGGCGGGCAAGCGCCCGGTCAATATTGTCAACGGCCTGTGACCAGGGGGCTATGCCCCCTGGTCAGGGACTTCGTCCCCGACACCCCTGTGTGGGGCTTTGCCCCACACCCCTTTTGTGGGGCTTTGCCCCACACCCCACCAGAGGGCTCTGCCCTCTGGACTCCCGCAAGGGCCATTGGCCCTTGACCCATTACCCGGAAATCCTGATGGATTTCCGGGGTGTTCTTTTTTGGAGAAGTCTTGTGCATCTGACTGGTCTTTGCCGGGGCAACCAGGGGGCTTTCCGATCGCCCCCTGGACCCCTTCGGATGCAAGTCGTCTTATTTGGCCCTTGACCCATCACCCGGAAATCCCGAAGGATTTCCGGGGTGTTCTTATTTGGAGAAGTCTTGTACATCTGACTTGTCTTTGCCGCAGCAACCAGGGGGCTTTCCGATCGCCCCCCTGGACCCCTTCGGATGCAAGTCGTCTTATTTGGCCCTTGACCCATTACCCCGAAATCCTGATGGATTTCCGGGGTGTTCTTTTTGGAGAAGTTTTGTGCATCTGACGGGTCTTTGCCGGGGCAACCAGGGGGCTTTCCGATCGCCCCCTGGACCCCTTCGGATGCAAGTCGTCTTATTTGGCCCTTGACCCATCACCCCAAGCCCTGATGGGCTTGGGGGATTTTCTATTAGTGTGATTTTCCTTTGTTTATTGCTCGGTCAACTATCATCGGAGGGGACTCCGAAGGGGTCCAGGGGGCGACCGGAAAGCCCCTTGGTTGTATCGGCAAGGCCGTGAAACAGGCATCAGTCAAGAATCACCACAACAGTTCCGGCGTGCGGCGCTCCGTCGCCGCACACGGACTTCATCGGAGCGACCCCGAAACGGGCCGCCCCTGCGAGGCGTTTGAGGGTAAGTCTACTCAATAACTCTCACAAGACCGGGGGAAAGGGGGGAGTCCAGAGGGGGTGTCTCCGGGTGGGATGAATTGAGACACCCCCTCTGGCCCTCTTTGGTTCTTTCTCAGGCCTGAGAAAGAACACGAATCATTACAGACTGCCGCAAGGGTTTTCTCAGGCCTGAGAAAGAACACGAATCATTACAGACTGCCGCAAGGGTTTTCTCAGGCCTGAGAAAGAACGCTAATCATTACCGAAATGCCGCAAAGGGTTTTCTCAGGCCTGAGAAAGAACGCTAATCATTACCGAAATGTCGCAAGGGTTTTCTCAGACCTGAGAAAGAACACCTATCATTGCAGAATGCCGCAAAGGCACAATCTTCTCTCTGGACTGAACCCGTGTTAATTCTCATAAGGGGAGAGCCGAGGCACCGTATTTCCCTTCACTCATCCTCGCACTCGATAAACCAATACGGCTCATCGTTAAACAGCACAATGGTCTGCCCCTCGGCCTCACAAAGATACCTCACCCCCTGCCCGCCGGCCTTCAGCGACGCTGCCTGCCGCACATCCAGAATGCGGTCAATCCGGCAGGCGGGGCCGTCTTCCTCCCGAAAGAGCAGCGGGCGCACAGAGCCATCAAAATCAAAATCAGCCCGTACCTTCACATACCGCTTGCAGGGATTCTCCGGGCGGCGCTTATGCATTTCCATCAGTCAAATCCCTCCTATCCGGCAAAGAATGGCACCGGGTGAACGGTGTGGTCATCCACAGGGTTGATGTCGGCAAACTGCCTGTCCGTCATCACCACGCAGCGCTGCAGCACCTGATGCCCAAAACGGCGGCGCAGGCCGTCAATAGCCTGCTCCATCTGCTCGCACTTCATGCGATGGGCCTCGTCCCCCATGAAATCCAGCTGAATCGGGTTGTCTTCGGGGCACAGCGCCGAGCAACTTATCCCCATGCTGCGGTAGGGGAACTTCCCCCTGAAATGCTGCTCAAACAGCGCAAGAGCGGCGCCGGCGATTTCTTCTGTGAGATTGGTGGGGCGGGGGAGCGTCTTTTGCCGGGAGAAGGTCTCCAGCCCCGTTGTGCGGGCGCTGATGCTCACGCACTTGCCCCGCAGCCCTTCCTCCCGCATCCGGGCGGAAACGGATTCCGCCAGCAGATAGCACAGGCAGCGCACGTCGTCCATCGTCTCCAGATCGTGGGGTGGCGTGGTGCTGTTGCCCACGGACTTGATTGCCATCCGCCAGTCCACCGGCATCACCGGCGAGCGGTCCTGACCATTGGCGTAGGCCTGCACCAAAAGACCGTTTTTGCCCAACTTGCGGGCAATCAACAGCGGATTGACCTGTGCCAGATCGCCGATGGTCAGCACGTTCATCAAGCGCAGTTTGCGCTGGGTGGCAGGCCCTACATACAGCAGATCGCCCACCGGCAGCGGCCAGGTGATCTCCCGAAAACGGTCAGGGGGAATCACCGTGACGGCGTCGGGTTTTTTCATGTCGCTGCCCAGTTTGGCGTGGATTTTGTTGTCAGCCACCCCCACGGACACGGTGATGCCCAGCTCGCTTTTCACCCGCTCACGGATTTCGTGGGCGATTTTTTCGCCCTCTGAGATGGTCACGCCGGGGTTGCTCACGTCAATCCACGCCTCGTCCAGCCCGAAGGATTCCACCCGGTCGGAATACTGCTCGTAGAGTTTGCGCATCCGGGCGCTGAATCGGATGTACAGCGGATAATCCGGCGGCACGCACACAAGATCCGGGCATTTCTGCCGCGCCTGCCAGATGGCCTCGCCGGTGCTGACGCCGAACTTCTTCGCCACCTGATTTTTCGTCAGGATGATGCCGTGGCGCTCCTCCGTGCTGCCCGCCACCGCCACCGGCTTTTCCCGGATGGAGGGCGTGTACAGACATTCCACCGACGCATAAAAACTGTTGGCGTCCACGTGCAGAATCACCCGCTCCATGCCCTCACCTCACAAATAAGAACATTCGTTCTCTTGTATTATAGGCAGAAACCATCGCCGTGTCAAGGGGCAGGGAAAAATTGGCAAGGGGGCGAAAACGTCTTGGATTGTATTTTCCCTGTTCCTAATCGGTAAAAAACAGAACAGAAACAACATTTTTCTGCGGAATGTGGTATGATGAATCGGGAAAAACCCATCAAAGGAGTCTGCTTAAAATGAAAGTGACTTTTTCACCCCAGGTGTTGGCGGGAACAGTGCCGGCGCCTGCCTCCAAATCAGAGGCCCATCGCAGGATGATCTGCGCCGGGCTGACCTGCCATGAAACCATTCTGACCCATTATGATGATTCTCAGGACATGAAGGCCACTCGCCGGTGTCTGCGAGCGCTGGGGGCCACCCTTCAGCGGGAAGATGCACAACTGACGGTACAGGGCATCGAAAAGCCGACCCATTTCCCGGTGCTGGATTGCGGAGAAAGCGGCTCCACGCTGCGGTTTTTTGTGCCGCTGGCGCTGGCCCTTTCCGGCGGCGGCCTGTTCCGTATGCACGGACGGCTGGGCGCCCGCCCTATGGATGTGTATCGGGACCTGTTTGTTCCTCAGGGTGTCAAGTGGCGCATGGGCGTGGGCCCGGACGGCGCTGCGGAACTCCATGTCCGGGGCGAACTGCAGCCCGGCGATTATGCCTTCCCCGGCAATGTGTCCAGCCAGTTTGTGTCGGGGCTGATGTTCGCCCTGCCGCTGCTGGAAGAGGAGTCCACCCTCACGGTGCTGCCGCCGGTGTCCAGCGTGGGCTACATCTGCATGACGGTGGAAGCGCTGCGTATGAGCGGCATCGAGATTGAAGAAATCGCCCCCTTCTCCTGGCGGATTCCCGGAAATCAGCAATATCAGGCCCAAAATGCCGCCCTGTCGGGGGATTATTCCCAGGCGGCGGTGCTGCTCAGCGCAGGGGCGCTGGGCGGAAACGTGACCGTCACGGGCCTGCAGGAGGAAACCACCCAGGGAGACCGGGCCATCCTGACCATGCTGGAACAGCTGGGCGCCGACGTCACCCGGCAGGGCGACACGGTGAGCGTCTCCGGCGGAAATCTTCATGGGGCTGATTTTTCCATGGATCATTGCCCGGACATCGTTCCCATGCTGGCGCTGGTGTGCCAGTTAGCCAAGGGCGAAAGCCGCCTGAAGGACTGCGGCAGACTGCGCCTGAAGGAATGTGACCGCCTCGCCGCCACGGCGGAAATCCTTAATAGCCTGGGCGGCAATGCCCGTGTGGACGGGGATGACCTGGTCATCCGGGGTGTGGAGCGCCTGCAGGGCGGCGTGACCCTCAAAGCGTATCACGATCACCGCATGGTGATGCTGGCAAGCATTGCTGCCACGGTGGCGCAGCAGCCAGTGACGGTGTCCGACGCCGAGGCGCTGAACAAATCCTGGCCCGAATATCTGGCGGCCTTTGCCGCACTGGGCGGAAAGGCGGTGGAAGGGTGAGCAGCATCTTTTCAGGGGCGATCAAGTTGTCCCTGTTCGGGCAGAGCCACGGCGAGGCCATCGGTATGACGCTGGACGGCTTTCCGGCAGGCGTGACGCTGGACATGGCGCACATCCGGCAGATGCTCCTGCGCCGTGCGCCGGGCAGGGGAGAATTCACCTCCTCCCGCCAGGAAGACGACGTGCCGGAAATCCTCTCCGGCGTGTGGAAGGGCGTCACCACCGGGCAGCCGCTGACGGTCATCTTCCGCAATCAGGACGCAAGGCCTGAGGACTATCCTGACATGGATGTTCCCCGGCCCGGCCATGCGGATTACACCGGTCATGTGCATTACTTCGGCCATGAGGACTACCGGGGCGGCGGACATTTCTCCGGTCGGCTGACGGCGCCTGTGGTGTTTGCCGGGGCGCTGTGCGGGCAGTACCTGAAAAGCCGGGGCGTGACGATAACTGCCCATATCCTCCGTCTGGGGGATGTGCAGGACGATTCCTTCCTGCCCCTGCTGACCATGGAAAACGCAGACCGCCTGGCGGAAATGTCCCTGCCCGTCCTGCGGGCAGATCTTGTGCCGAAAATGGAAGAAACCATCAGAAAAGCCCGGGAACAGGGCGATTCCGTGGGCGGAACCATTGAGTGCCGGGTGGATGGCCTTCCGGCGGGGCTGGGTGCGCCCTTCTTTGACAGTGTGGAGAGCGTGCTGAGTCATTTGATGTTCTCCATTCCCGCCGTCAAGGGCGTTTCCTTCGGCGAAGGGTTTGGTTTTGCCCGTTTGGCGGGCAGTCAGGCCAATGACGCATTGCGGATGCAAGGCGACAATATCACCTTCCAAACGAATCACTCCGGCGGCGTGCAGGGCGGAATCACCAACGGGATGCCCGTGGTGTTCCAGTGTGCCGTGAGAGCCACGCCTTCCATCGCCATGGAGCAGCAGTCCGTGTCCCTCTCCCGCAAGGAGAATGCTCCCGTGGCCGTTCAGGGCCGCCATGATCCCTGCATTCTTCCCCGGGCCCTTCCCGTGGTGGAAGCCATGGCGGCCATCGGCGTGATGTCCCTGTGGCAGGAGCGGGCAGGGCAGGAAGGGATGCAGACAGGAGAAAAAGCATGAACATTGCAGTGCTGGGCGCCGGTCACATTGCGGGGAAAATGTCCCGCACATTGCGGCTGATGGCGGAAAAGGGCGCCGACGTCACCCTGTATGCGGCAGCCTCCCGCAACTTGGAAAAGGCGCAGGACTTCGCCCGGGAACATGGGTATCAGAAGGCGTATGGCTCCTATGAGGAGATGCTGGCGGACCCGCAGGTGGACCTGGTGTATGTCGCCACGCCCCACAGCCATCATGGGCAGCACATGGAAATGTGCATCGCTCATGGCAAGCACGTCCTGTGCGAAAAGGCCTTCACCGGCAATGCTCATCAGGCCCGCCGGGTGCTCACCATGGCCCGGGAAAAGGGCGTGCTGGCGGCAGAAGCCATCTGGACCCGGTATATGCCTTCCCGGCAGATCATCTCGGACATTCTCGCTTCCGGCGAGATCGGTGAAGTCCGCACGGTGACGGCTTCCCTGTGCTATGACATCATTGACCGTCCTCGGCTGCATCTGCCGGAACTGGCGGGCGGCGCACTGCTGGATTTGGGCGTGTATGTGCTGAATCTGGCGGCGATGACACTGGGCAGCGACTGGACGCAGGCGCAGGGCCATGTGGTTTTGACGGACACAGGCGTGGACGCCGGCGAAAACATCACCCTGACCTATGCGGATGACCGCCGGGCGCACCTGATTGCCGACGCCACCTATCACAGCGACCGCCGGGCGGTGATCTACGGCTCCAAGGGGTATTTGACGCTGGACAATGTGGTCAATCCCAGGGTGATGAACCTGTATGACCTGTGGGATACCCACATCCGCACGGTGGCGGCTCCGGAGCAGCTCACCGGCTATGAGTACGAGGTGGAAGCCTGCCTGCGGGCGATTGCCGCCGGGCAGACGGAAGTGCCGGAAATGCCCCACACAGAGATTTTGCGCATCATGGAAACCATGGACGACCTGCGCAGCCAGTGGGGCGTCAGGTATCCCTTTGACTGAACAGAGCAGGGGAGAGAATCAATCCCCCAAAACGCAAACCCGCGGCGGATTTTTCCTCCGCGGGAAGATTTTTTCCCTGAATGAAGGGGTCAAGGGGAAAACACTGCCTTTCACCCCCTAAAAAACCGGGAAAAATGTGAAAAAAAGTGTTGACAAACGGGTGGAGGTGTGATATTATCAAATAGCTGTCAGGGCGAGCCGAAAGGCAAACCCGGTAAGCACATGGGCTCGTAGCTCAGCTGGATAGAGTGTTTGACTACGAATCAAAAGGTCGCAGGTTCGAGTCCTGCCGGGCTCACGCAAAGGTGTTGAAGCAATCGCTTCGACGCCTTTTTCTTTTCCAGATTTTTCTCCATTCGATTGTATTCTTCCTGCACTTTCTGCCTGGCAGGGCCTCCTTGGGGCCTTTCCGCCTTGCAAATCAGGGGCAAAACTGGTATCATGGGGTCAGAAATTGATCTCAGGAAGGAGACAAACATTATGTATCGCAAAAATGCGTGGGAATCCCTCCCGGCGGAGGAAAATCAGCAGATGGAGCAGTTCGCTATTGCGTATCGCCGCTTCCTGGACGCTGGCAAGACCGAGCGTGAGTGCGTCACCGAAGCGGTGCGTCAGGCGGAGGAAAAGGGCTTTGTTGATCTGGCGAAGGCCGTGAAGGAAGGCCGCAAAATCGGCAAGGGCGATCGCCTGTACTGCAACTGGATGGGCAAGAGCATCATGCTCTTTGTCATCGGCGAAAAGCCCATCGAGCAGGGCATGAACATTCTGGGCGCCCATATCGACTCCCCCCGGGTGGACGTGAAGCAGAATCCCCTGTATGAGGACGAAGGCTTCGGCTATCTGGACACCCATTATTACGGCGGCATCAAGAAGTACCAGTGGGTCACCACGCCCATGGCTATCCATGGCGTGATGGTGAAAAAGTCCGGCGAAATCGTCAACGTGCGCATCGGCGAAGCGGCGGATGACCCGGTGTTCTGCTTCTCTGACCTGCTGATTCACCTCTCTGCCGATCAGATGAGCCAGACTGCTGCCAAGGTCATCGAGGGCGAACAGCTCAACCTGATCATCGGCTCCCGCCCCGCCACCGGCGAAGAGAAGGACGCCATCAAGACCGGCCTGATGCGCCTGCTCACCGAAAAGTATGGCGTGGAGGAAGAAGACTTCATCTCCGCTGAACTGGAGATCGTGCCCGCCGGCGCCTCCCGCGACCTGGGCCTGGACCGCAGCATGATTCTGGGCTACGGCCATGATGACCGTGTCTGCGCCTATCCCTCCATGGCGGCGGTGCTTAATTATGAAGGCGTGCCGGAGCGTACGCTGTGCGCCGTTTTGTGCGACAAGGAAGAGATCGGCTCCGTGGGCGCCACGGGCATGAATGCCTACTTCTTTGAGAACACCATGGCGGAACTGATGGCCCTGGCGGGCGAGGGCAGCGAACTGTCTCTGCGCCGTGCACTGGCGAATTCCCTGATGCTCTCCAGCGACGTCTCTGCCGGCTTTGACCCCAACTATCCCAGCGTGTTTGAGCGCAAGAACACTGCCTTCCTGGGTAAGGGCGTCTGCTTCAACAAGTATACCGGCAGCAGAGGCAAGTCTGGCTCCAACGACGCCAACCCCGAATTCATCGCCCAGCTTAGGCGCATCATGGATGATGCGGGCGTGGCCTGGCAGACGGCGGAACTGGGCCGTGTGGACGCCGGCGGCGGCGGAACCATTGCCTACATCTGCGCCAAGTATGGCATGAACGTCATCGACTGCGGCGTGGCCGTGCTGAGTATGCACGCCCCGTGGGAAGTCATCAGCAAGGTGGACCTGTGGCAGGAGTACAAGGCGTATTGCGCCTTCCTGAAGGAAGCAGGGAAGTAAAATTCATCGGGCGCCGGGCATCCGATGCCTTTTTGCGTCCTTCATTCGCCTTTTGATGAAATTGGGATGTTTTCCATGGTCAATTTCCGCCTGAGACGGACATGGGTGCGAACATTTGCCCCGAAGAGTCAGAAAAATTTCGGAAAATCACTGGACAAATGCTGAATTTGTGGTACAATAAATTCGGTTTTTGACTATGGTTTGTCAAGCAAAGGAGAGGTGCACATGAAGCTGGTTTACGAAGGCAAGACCAAGAATGTTTACAGCCTGGACAATGGCAATGTGATGCTCAAATTCAAGGATGACTGCACCGGCAAGGACGGCGTGTTCGACCCCGGCGAGAATACCGTTGGCCTGACCATCGAAGGCATCGGCAAGGCGAACCTGCAGACCTCCGTGTACTATTTCGAACTGCTCAAGCAGGCCGGCATCAAGACCCACTATGTGAGCGCCAACGTGGAAGACGCCACCATGGAAGTGCTGCCCGGCAAGGTGTTCGGCCAGGGCCTGGAAGTCATCTGCCGCCTGGTGGCCACCGGCAGCTTCATCCGCCGCTATGGCGAGTACATCAAGGACGGCACCCCCCTGCCCGGCGGCTATGTGGAGTGCACCTTCAAGAACGATGCCAAGGGTGATCCCCTGGTGACCGGCGAAGGCCTGGCTGCCCTGGGTGTGATGACTCCCGCCATGTTCGAAAGCATGAAGGAGCAGACCCTCAAGATCACCAAGATCGTCGCTGATGACCTCAAGACCATCGGCCTGGATCTGTGGGACATCAAGTTCGAGTTTGGCTACAACAACGACGAAGTCATCCTCATTGACGAGATCGCCTCCGGCAATATGCGCGTCTACAAGGACGGCGTCATTGTGGACCCCGTGGAACTGACCAAGCTGATTCTCAACCGCTGATTGCATGATTTACCGCCGCGGCATGGATGTGCTGCGGCGGTTTTTTCAGTCTGAGCGGCGAATGTTCCCCAAAAATCCTAAGAAAAATCCTGGGAAATGGGAAAAGTGTTGATACACAGTTCATAATTGTGTGGTATGATATATCTGTTAAGGTCAATTCCTCTGAAAAAAAGGAGACGCCCCATGAATTTTTTCGGTAAACTGCAGATGTGGATGGCCCGGATGATGCAGGGCCGCAACGGTCTGGACAATCTGGGGCACAACGCCCTGATCACCGGCCTTGTGCTGACGGTGGTGGACCTGTTCCTGGGCACGGGCCTGCTCTCCATGCTGGGCACGGCGCTGTACATTTATTCTCTCTTCCGGCTGATGAGCCGCAACGTGCCCAAGCGGCAGGCGGAAAATCAGCGGTATGTGCAGGCCACCAGCCAGTGGACCACCAAAATCAAGCAGGCGTGGCTGCGGCTGAAGAACAGCAAGCAGTACAAGTATTTTCGCTGCCCCTCCTGCCGGGTGCATCTCAGGCTGACCAGGGGCTGCGGCGAAAAGACCGTCACCTGCCCCAAATGCCGCCATCAGTTCCGGCAGAAGGCGTAAGGGGAAAAGCATCATCACAAGAGGGGAGGAAGCGCTTTGTTTGGATATGTGCAGGCGAATCTCGCTGATCTGTCTGATGAAGAAAAGCGCCGCTACCGGGCGTTTTACTGTGGACTGTGCCATGCGCTGAAAAAGCGCCACGGCCTTCCCGGGCGCATGGCTCTGTCCTTTGACATGACCTTTCTGGCGCTGTTTCTTTCCTCCCTCTATGAGCCGGAGGAAGTCTCCTCCGTCAGCCGCTGCGTCACCCATCCCGTCAAGCACCACACCTGGATTCACAGCCCTGTGATGGACTATGCGGCGGATATGACCGTGGCGCTGATGTATCACAAGTGCCGGGATGACTGGCAGGATGACAAAAACATGATCGCCAAAGGCTATGCGGCCCTGCTGAAAAAGGGATACATGAAAGCGGCGGCGGAATACCCTAGGCAGATCACCTGCATGGAAGAAAGCCTGAAGGAACTTTCCGCCATCGAAGAGAGGCGGGATCCTTCGCCGGACGCCGCTGCCAACTGCTTCGGCAGGCTGATGGGCAGCCTGTTCCTGATGAAGAATGACTACTGGCATCAGGCACTGCGTACCTTCGGGGAAGGCCTGGGCCGGTTTGTGTATATGTCCGACGCCGCCTGCGACTACGACAAGGACATGAAAAAAGGCAGCTATAACCCAGTGATCCTCATGGAAAAGCAGCCTGAGGATATGCGGGAGATGCTCATGCACCTGCTGGGCGGGGCGTCAGCGGCCTTTGAGGCGCTGCCTCTGGTGCAGGATGATCATCTGCTGCGGAACATCCTGTACTCCGGCGTCTGGCAGCATTACAATGCGGCCATGAGCAAGCGCCAGCAGGGCGCAACCACGCAAACGGAAGGAGGGGGAGGCAATGGTGGCTGACCCTTATAAGGTTCTGGGCGTCTCTGAAGGAGCGACCCAGGACGAAATCAAGCGGGCATACCGTGCCAAGGCCAAGGAGTGCCATCCTGACCTGCACCCCAATGATCCTGATGCCGCCCGGCGGATGAACGAGGTCAATGAGGCGTACGATATGCTCATCAACCCCGATAAATATGCTAAGCGCCGTGCCCAGGAACAGGCAAGGCAGACCTATCAGCAGGGGTATGGCAACCCCTATGGTCAGCAGGGCAATCCCTATGGCCAGCAGACTTACGGCGGCTATGGTGATTTCGGCGACTTTGGCGATTTCTTCGGCTTCGGCTTTGGCCCGGGCGCCGGCAATGTGCAGATGCCCACGGAGCAGCCGGGGGATGACGCCCGCATCCGTCTGGTGATTGCAGACATCCGGGCGGGCCGCTATCAGGAAGCCGTCACCCGCCTGCAGGACATCCCCAGCACCGGAAGAAACGCCCGGTGGTATTATCTTTCCGCCGTGGCCCATTATGGGCTGGGCAATCAGCTGCAGGCCATTGAGCAGATCACCCGCGCCGTGCAGATGGAGCCCAATAATCAGACGTATCAGCTGCTGCTGCGCCGGTATCGTCAGGCGGGGCAGACGTATTCTGAAAACGGACGGGGATTCGATATGCGGAGTTTTGACCCCAGCAAACTGTGTATGCTCCTGTGCTGGCTGCAGTTCTGCTGCCGGTGCTGCTGATAAGGCAGCCTATCCCCTGATGTGAAAGAAAGGAATCAGACCATGAGCAAAGTGATCGGAATTGACCTGGGCACCACCAACAGCTGCGTAGCAGTGGTGGAGGGCGGCGTGCCAGTGATTATCCCCAATGAAAAGGGGGAGCGCACCACCCCCAGCGTGATTGCCTTTACAGAGAGCGGCGAGCGCCTTGTGGGCAGCGCTGCCAGGCGTCAGGCAGCGGTGAATCCCGAGCGCACGGTGGCCTCCATCAAGCGCCACATGGGCACCGACTGGCGCAAGAATCTGGGCGGCAAGATGTATTCCCCCCAGGAAATCAGTGCCATGATTCTTCGCAAACTGCGGGAGGACGCCCAGAATTATCTGGGGGAAACGATCACCGATGCGGTGATCACCGTGCCGGCGTATTTCAATGACATTCAGCGTCAGGCCACCAAGGACGCCGGGCGCATTGCCGGACTGAACGTGCTGCGTATTATCAACGAGCCCACCAGCGCTGCGCTGGCCTATGGCCTCAACAACGGCGCTGCCCAGAAGATTATGGTGTATGACCTGGGCGGCGGCACCTTTGACGTGTCCATTATCGAAATCGGCGACAGCGTCATCGAAGTGCTGGCTACGGCGGGCGATAACCACCTGGGCGGCGATGACTTTGACGAGCGCATCGTCAACCATCTGGTGGCGGAATGCCGCCAGCGCCAGCGGGTGGATCTGACCCGTGACACCACCGCCATGGTGCGCCTGAAGGAAGCCGCCGAGCAGGCCAAGAAGGAACTTTCTGCCACGGAGGCGGCCACCATCAGCCTGCCCTTCATCACCCAGCACGCCGGTCAGCCCGTGCATTTTGAAGCCACCCTGACCCGTGCCAAGTTCAATGAACTGACCCGTGATCTGGTGGAAAGGACGGAAGGCCCTGTCCGTAGCGCCCTCAATGACGCCGGCATTGCCGCCTCTGAACTGGGGCGTGTGCTGCTGGTGGGCGGCTCCACCCGCATTCCTGCCGTGCAGGAGATGGTGCGGCGCATCACCGGCAAGGAGCCCAGCCGGAACATCAACCCCGACGAATGCGTTGCCCAGGGTGCCGCCATGCAGGGTGAAACCCTCTCCGGCTCCACGGCCCTCACCGCCAGCACGGGCATTCTGCTGCTGGACGTCACGCCCCTGTCACTGGCTATTGAAACCGTGGGCGGCGTGGCCACCCGTGTGGTGGAAAGAAACACCACCCTGCCCATCCACTATTCGCAGATTTTCACCACCGCTGCGGCCTTCCAGTCCAGTGTGGAAATTCACGTCCTGCAGGGCGAGCGCCCCATGGCAAGGGATAACAAGACCATCGGCAAGTTCCGCCTGAAGGGCATCAAGCGAGCCGCTGCGGGCGTGCCCCAGATCGAAGTGACCTTCGACATTGATACCAACGGCATCCTCACCGTCTCTGCCCGGGACAAGGACACCGGCATGGCCCAGTCCATCACCATCACCGCCAATGAAAAGATGTCCGAGGCGGAAATCCAGCAGGCCATCCGGGATGCAGAGCAGTATGCTTCCCAGGACGGTGCCCAGCGGGACAAGATGACCACCATCAACGAGGCCCAGCGCCTGCTCAATGTCACCCAGGACGCCCTCAACCGCCACGGCAAGCAGCTGGACAAGGAAGAGAAGAAGCGCATCAAGGCTGATATGGCCCTGCTGACCAAAATTGTCTACAAGGCCAAGCCAGAAAAGATGAGCGACGCCGACTTCGAAGCCCTCAAGCGTGCCGCAGAAACCCTGCGCCTGAGCAGCGAGCATCTGCGGGGGATGGATACCTGATGGCAGGGGCTCCGCCCCTGGTCAGGGACTTCGTCCCCGATACCCCACCAGGGGGCTATGCCCCCTGGACCCCCCGCAGGGGCGCCGCCCCTGCACCCCGCAAGGGCCATTGGCCCTTGACCCTTCACCCGGAAATCCTGAAGGATTTCCGGGGTGGTTTTGTTTTTGGGTAGTCTTATGGAATCGACTTATATTTGCCGGAGCAACCAGGGGGCTTTCCGATCGCCCCCTGGACCCCTTCGGCCTGCATCCTTGTGAGTAGTTTTTGCCGGAACTACGAAAACCGTTTCCTCAACAAGCACGCTAAAGTCCCTTCATCCGAAGGGGACCCGAAGGTTTCCAAAGGAAACGAACTGCCCAGTGGGCAGTCGCCGAAGGCGAGTTTCCGGAGCGAAGCGGAGTCGGGCGATCGGAAAGCTCTTTGGTCACCCATGAGGGCGAAACCCCACCTTGGATATAGGATGATCCGTTTCTAATCCGATACCTGTTGCACGTTTTCCCCGCAGCAACCAGGGGGCTTTCCGATCTCCCCCTGGACCCCTTCGGAGTCCCCTCTGATGATAGTTGTCCGAACAATAAGCAAAGGAAAATCCCCCTCAATAAAAATCCCCCAAGCCCATCTGGGCTTGGGGTAATGGGTCAAGGGCCAATGGCCCTTGCGGGGGTGTCGGGGGCAGCGCCCCCGACCGGGGTGCAGGGGCAGAGCCCCTGCTGGGGTGCGGGGCAAAGCCCCGCATAGGGATTCCAAAGGGCGAAGCCCTTTGGTCACTTCCTCACAAAATCAATCCCCATCATTTTCCTTGCGTCGTCCAGCAGCGCCATCACATTCCGGCTGTGGGCGATCCACTCTTCCTCCATGCCGCCGTTTTCAATCTGCCGCACAAAGGATTCCAGTTCGCACACCATGTCGCCGCCATTGGGCAAATCAACCTGATAAACCGTCTTTTCACCCCGGCGGGGGAGGTGGGTCACTTCCGTAATGCAGTTCACGCCGCTGATCAGCAGCACGCCGTCTTCCCCCTGAATCTGGCTGGGCGTCTGCCCTTGGGTGATTTTGCTGTACACCACCTCGCACAGCATCTCATCATAGGCCGCCAGCAGCGTTCCTTCGCCGTCCACCCCGGTGGGCAGAAACACCGATGCGCCCGTCATTTGCCGGGGCAGGCCGAACAGCGCCTCCATCACCTGCAGGGGGTAAATGCCGATGTCCATCAGCGCACCGTTGCCCAGCGAGGGGTCGAAGGCGTTTTCCACAATGCCTGCCCGGAACTTGTCATACCGGCTGGAATACTGGCAGAACTGCAGCGTCGCCCGGCGGATTTTCCCCAGCCGGGGCAGCAGTTCCTGCACGGTCTGCAGACCCGGCGCATGGAGCGGCCGCATGGCCTCCATCAGCACGACGTGATGCTCCCTGGCGGCAGAAAGCATCTCCTCAAAGTCTGCCGCCGTCAGGGCGATAGGTTTTTCGCACAGAACGTGCTTGTCCGCCTGCAGCATCAGCAGAGCCTGCTCCTTGTGGCACAGGTTGGGGCTGGCGATGTACACCGCATCGATGTCCGGGTCACTGGCGAGGGCCTCCAGGCTGGTGAAAACCCGGCTGCAGCCGTGCTTTAAGGCAAAAGCGGCGCCGGTGTCCTCCCGGCGGGAATACACCGCCGAATGAACGAGGGCAGGGCAGTGGGCCGCCGCAGCCAGCAGCTTGTCCACAATCTGATTGGTTCCGATGGTCGCAAAGCGAATCATGGCGCTTCTCCTTCTGCGGATGAATCCTGATGCCCCCAGTATACCACATTTTTCCCGGAAAGGGGGGCCATTCCGCAAAAAATCCGCTGCCTTCATGAAATCCGGAAAACAGGCCCGCCTTTCCCATTTTTCCGCTGATTTTTCCGCAATCGCACTAAAATGCGCAAATCCCCCTTGACAATCCGCCGTTTGTGCAGTATAATACCTCATGTTCGCAAGAACAAAGGGGCATGGTGTAATGGTAACACGTGGGTCTCCAAAACCTTTGTTGAGGGTTCGAGTCCTTCTGCCCCTGCCAAAGCGAGAGAAGCAGTTCTGACAAAGAATTGCTTCTCTTTTTATGTATTTCTCACAAGAGCATCGTACATTGCTTCAAAGCCGTCGCCGTATAAATGCACATAAATGTTGTATGTTATGTTCACATCGGCGTGACCGAGCAAATTTGATAAAATTTTAATATCTATGCCCTTGTAATAGCAGTTCGTCGCAAAGGTGTGCCGAAAGACGTGTTCGCCCCGGTATTCCACGTTTGCCTCCCTGCACAAGCATTGCGTTTGATAGCGTAAGGCTTCATAGGAAAGCCGTTGGCCGTCATCCCCCACAAAGACCCATTCGCTCTGCTGCCGTTCCTGTAATCCAGCCAAGAGCGAAACAGCCGCAGGCGTTAACGGTATTGTTCGGTTGCTGCTTTCACTTTTCGCACAGTCCTGCACATAGGACTGTTTTTTGTTTGCCAATCTCACAACCGTTGCGCGAACAATGAGCCTCCGCCGCGATAGCTGAATATCCCTCCAGCGCAGCGCGAGCACTTCTCCGGCACGCAAACCCGTTTCAAGCATCAGTGAAATTGCGGCATAGCCTTTCCGTTCCATCGTGGCAAGCACTTCATTCAAGGCGTGCTGTTCGTCCGGCGAATAGGCTTCCGCGCTCTGGTTTGTCTGGCGAATGTTACTTCGTGCCGGGAGACGGATTCCGACTGCCGGATTCGCCGGGATCAGGTGCAGAGCAGCCGCCTGTTTCAGCGGTGCAGTTACGATCCGCATTTGCTTCTTGATCGTAGACAGCCCATATCCGCGCTTTGCAAGGTCATTTACATACCTTTGAATATCCACAGCAGTTATCGCATCAATAGGCATAGAAGCGATTTCAAACCCTTTCAGAGCCTTGATGGATGTAATCAGCCTGTCATCCAGAAATGATGCAGTTGAGAAGGTCGACCCAATATAAACGCTCTGAAATCCATTCTCTTTTGCCCAGCTTGTTACTTCTTCTATGCTGCTGCCCCACGGAATACCCTGAAAGGTAATTTCAACCGCTTCTTCGGTCGTTCCCTCTGCCCATGCGCAGGCAACGCTTGTCAGTAGCATCACAGCCAGCAAAAATGCAAACACCTTCTTCATACCAATTCCTTCCTTTCTCAAATTGCTGTACAACTTCATTGAACATATTATCCACAATCTCAAGGTTTTTTCTTTGAAGAGTATACACCAACACACAAACTGTGTCAATATTTCAAGCGGTACCACGTGGGTCTCCAAAACCTTTGTTGAGGGTTCGAGTCCTTCTGCCCCTGCCACCTAATCACTCATGTTTTGATACAAAGCATGGGTGATTATTTTTGCACTTATAGACTGATAAAGCGTCAGAATATAGGGCTATAGCGACAAAAGTAACCCTTATGGCGCAAGAAATCGAATATACGGCGTCATTTGGCCGGATAGGGATTGACCCTGTCCGGCCTTTTTTCTCTTTATCTGGGGAACTTTTTCTGCTAAAATTCTACTTTTTTCCTTAAAACCCTCCCTATTGTGGACGTTTACTGCAATCGTCCACAATAGCCCAGTTATCGTCCACAATAGAAAATTCTGCGCAATTATTGGTGGATAAGGTAGAATCAGAGTGAATAAAGAAATTAACCAAGTAGTTCAGAAAACATAGCGGGAAGTGGGCATATAGTCTACCGATTTCACCTTGCAATTCCGCAACGGAAATTAACATTTGGGATCTTGGAGCTGATATATTGCAATCACGGTCTTTTCTTCATCGCCGGTATCGGACATCAGGGTCCTTTCAAAGCCGATCCCCTCGTGCTTCAGGCATAATTCCAGGAACAGCAGAAAGATGCCGATATCGATCCTGTTATAGTGCGTCACCATTGCGGCAGGCATGATGCCCCGCTTTCCGAGCTTCTTGTATCTGTAAACAGACAGCCCTGTCTGCGTCGCTTCAACGATCCATGGCTGTGTATTGCAGGCGCTGGGAGCGAACCGGGCGATATTGCCGATATTGTTGTAATACTCGCCATGCCACACTTCATCCAGCGATTTCCGCTTACTCTTGAACATATTCTTTCGGAACTTGTCCTGGGGCATTTCCGCAATGGCGATCATGATAACAAAATCCAGACCGTTATGGGACTGTTCCTCTGTTTTGCCGATCCCAAACCACAAGGCACCGATATTCCGAGAAGCAAGATACAGATCCAACTGCTCCCCAATGTATCCGATATTGGGGAGATACCCCTCCTTCTTTTCGCTGTAGAGCAAGATGCAGTATTCCTGTCCCCGCTTGCAGGTGGTCTGATTTGCTGGAACGATCTTCATATCTACTTTGATTTGCGGGAACAGTGGTCGGCAGGAATGAAAGGTTTCTTCAATCTGAGCCAGTTCCATATCCGATAGATGCCCGATGTCCTTGAATAAATGAAAGGACTTTCGTTTGAAGATCATTTGATACTCCATTTCATTCATGACAAACCCTCCCTTGCTGTTTTCATTATTATAACGCGAAATATTTTTAATGTCAAACGCATTATATTTAATGCAGAACATTAAAAATAGATTGACAAACATTAAGAATAGTGCTATGCTTTATCTATCAAAAACCTTTGGAGGTATGTACAATGAAAAACTTCAGCAAATTTATTGGCAATATGGCGAAAATCGTTACGAAGATCGTGGAGGTATTCCAGTGGGTTGGATCAGGTTTAATGTTGGTTGCAACGGTCTGCGCATTGGTCAATCCTGATTGGGTCGGCTACTTCATCGGCTACGATGCCAAGGAATGCTGCGGTGCAGATCTGTCTGTTTACGGTTTTGAGATTCAAGCTGCTGTCACAAACGGACAAATTGATATGACGGCACTTTTCCTGTTCGGCATCGGCGCAACACTGATCCTCGCACTTATGGCTATGATTTTCAGAAATCTGCATTTGATTATCAAGAAATCCGAGGGAACAACGCCTTTCCAACCGGACAATGTGCGGATGTTCCGTGAAATCGGAATCTTTTCCATCGCAGTTCCCGTTGTTGGCTTTGTTATGAGTGTTATTGCAAGAATCTTTATCGGTGTTGAAGTTGCGGAAATCTCCAATAGCTTTGAAGGCTTTGTCATCGGCATCGTTGTTCTTTGCATTACGCAGTTCTTCGCCCACGGCATAGAACTTGAAAAAGATGTGGATGGTCTGCTGTAAGAGGTGCGGGGTATGGGAAAAATCGTTCTTCGACTGGATCGGATGATGGTGGAGCGGAAAATGTCCCTGAACGAGCTTGCCGAGCGGGTGGGCATTTCCAATGTAAACCTGTCCAAGATCAAAAACAACAAAGTTACTGCTGTCCGGTTCACCACGCTCGCGGCGATCTGCGAGGCCCTGGACTGCGAAGCGGGAGATATTCTGGAGTATCAAAAGGACTGAGAATCGCCATTGTCACGAAGCGTAACAACCCTGTCACAGGCAGTTTCTTGCGTACAGACACACTTCTCTGTACAATGAAACCAAGATAAACTGTCGGAGGTAACGGAAATGACATTAGGCGAAAAGATCAAAGAGGCAAGAAAGCAGTGCGGCCTGTCCCAGGAACAGCTTGCGGAAAAGATGACGGTATCCCGATCTGCCATTGCCAAGTGGGAAACGGATAAGGGCATCCCCGATGTAGAAAATCTGAAAGCATTGGCACGGCTTCTGAATGTCAGCGTGGACTATCTTCTGGACGATGGCGGCGCGGTTGATGTGCAGGTGATCCGGCAGGTTTATAACCTTTCCGACTATGGAAAAGGCGGCAAAAAGCAGAAGAAGGACCGCCTGATTCTGGAGAGATTCCCCGATGCGCAGATCCATACGCTTCTGGGAGAGCTGAAGCTGACAAAGGGAGAAAAGGTCGTAGACAATGCCCTGGGCTTCCTGACGGATGCCCCTTTTGGTATCCCGGGATTGATCAACGGCATCAAGAACCTGGACAAAGAATTTTACTTGGTGGAGAAGGACGGAAAACAGCTGTTTGTAACCGTAACGGACGAATTCATCGAGACCCGGCAGCTTTCAAAACCGGTCACGGGCGACAAGTTTGAAATTGGCAACTGGAAGTTTATCAAATGCGCTTACAATGTGCAGGCTTCATCAGGACTGTATGAAAAAGTAAAAAAGGTCGGAATGCTTCTGCTTTTGCTCATCTTGATTGGTGCCATTTTCCTACCCTGGACCGAGATGTGGCATGAGTTCGGGCAAAACCTGTACCGTCTGCTCCACGATTAAGGCACCAAAATTTACAAAATAATACAATTGCGGAGGACAATATGAGAATCGAAACCGAACGACTGATCATTACCGAGTTCACCATGGACATGGCGGAAGCTGTTCATCTGAATTCTCTGGACGAGGACAACCGCCGATTCGTCCCCGATGAAGTGTTTGAAACCGTGGAAGAAGCGGCAGATACCGTGGGATTCCTGATGGGTGTCTATGAAAATGGCGACGGCCCGCTGGTGTACCCGGTGCTACTGAAGGATGGCACCTACATCGGCTATGTCCAAGCCGTTCCCTTCGACGACGGCACCTGGGAGGTGGGCTACCACATCGGCGCAAACTACACCAAGAAAGGCTATGCAACTGAGGCGGTCAAGGCATTCCTACCTGTCATCATGCCCAAGCTGGGACTCTCCAAAATCGCCGGTATTTGCCTTGTGGATAATAAGGCTTCCGTCAAGGTTATGGAGCGCTGCGGCTTTATCAAGGAATTTGAAGGCATCGGCCCCTATCAGGGTGAGGAGCACAGAATCTGCAAATACTTCTTCGCGATCTAAAATAAAAAATGCGTGATACCCAGCCCATGGGACTGAAGTATCACGCATTCTTTTGTTGTTGCACCCTGTTTGGCAGCTACCCTATGTCAGTAGTTTTCATACTGTCTTATTGGAAGCTACCCGAGCAGGTCTTTTTGCAGTGCCATTTCGGTGCGATATATGACGAAAACGGTGAGTACGGCTGGTGCCGCGATTTTGAGACGATCAAGAAAACCTTCCTGTGGGAACTGGAAACGCTGGGCACGGATTATGTGGACTTTGGCTTCCTGCACTGCGTGGATGAGGATGCGGATTTTGACAAAC
>SVHA01000022.1 GCA_015056085.1 Clostridiales bacterium | reverse complement strand
CCGTTGACGATTGTATGCTTCCTGTGTTATCCTGTCCATGGAGAACCTCCCTGTGTGTGGTGTTTGTAGCAGAACTATCTTACCACAGTCTGGTTCTCTTTTTTCGTTCCGGTGTTACCTATGTATTGTACCTCAACATTTCCTTTCAAAAGTTTGGGAATGGGGAAAAAGAAAGGGCTTCTCTGGCAAAGACAATCCAAATGCACAAGACTACACCAAAAGAACACCCCGGAAATCCTTCAGGATTTCCGGGTAATGGGTCAAGGGGCAATGCCCCTTGCGGGGGTGTCGGGGGCAGGGCCCCCGATTGGGGTGCGGGGCAACGCCCCATATAGCGGGGTTAAGCAGCAACGCCCTTGGACTGTTTCGCGCTGTTGTGCATCCTGCGGGTGATGAGATAGTACATCTGATAATAGGCAATGATGTACACCACGAACAACCCGACGACGATCAGCGGATACAGCACGGGGTGACCGCTGACCCAGTTGTAGACGATGTCATAGGGCGTGCCGTCGCCCCTTGTGAGGAACATATAGTTGGCGTCGGTGAAGATGTTTGCAATGTAGGCGGCGACGGAGAATCCGCCGAGAATGGCTGCGGTGAAGGGGATGTTCCGCTTTTCCATGCTGGCCATGCCGGAGAGCATGATGTACAGCGAGCAGAAGCCGGAGATGCAGTGGGTGACGCCGGAGAACACGTTGTCCATGGAAAGGACAGGATAGGCGGTGTAGTTGTTTCCGGCGAAATAGGTGCCCATCAGGGCGCCCAGCAGGCCGAAGATCATCACAAAATCCAGCGCGGCCTCCTTCAGGCGGCCTTTGGAGAAGGCGGCGATGGGAATGGCCACCAGTTGGATGGAGCACAAAAACAGCGGCAGCACATGGATGAAATAGGCTGCGTCGTTGTAGCGGATGGACAGGACGACAATCTTGGCGATCTCGATGGAATCAATCAGGATGGCAGAAACAGCCAGCACCCGATTCTTCTTTTCAGGGGATTGATGCCGATTCCTCCGGCCCAGCAGCACTGCCAGGAGCGTCATCAGCACCACCAGCAGCGTCACAAAGGTCAGATGCTGCCAGGACATATAGCCTTCCGCCGGGCGGGCGTATCCGCCAAAGCCCCAGAAATCATTCCAAATCATTTTGCACGCCGAAACAAACCGAGTTGCCCCGGCACTTCACCTTCTTTCGTTGAAATTCCCGCTTGCGTCCCTTCGGGCGGGCGTTGGTGACGGTATCTTGTTTTTTTCTGCCCATGATTATATCACAAAGAGCGGAAAATTTCAATCGTGATGGTATCATTGTTACAAGTATGAAAAAGCAGCACGGCTGATGGCCATGCTGCTGATGGAATTTTGTGATGGGTGCGGCGGTTTACTTCTGATCCCTTGCCCAGGCCAGAACCGCCTCGGCGGCGGATTTGGTCATGCCGGGAATATGAAGGAGCGTTGCTTCGTCCGCTTCCCGGATGGCCTTGAGGGAGCCCAGGTGCGTCAGGAGGGCCTTGCGGCGCTTCGGGCCGATGCCGGGGATGTCCTCCAGTTGGGAGTGAATGGCCGCCTTGCCCCGAAGCGCCCGGTGGCGGGTGATGCCGAAGCGGTGTGCTTCGTCACGGATGCGCTGGATCAGGTGAAGTTCCGGCGTGTGATGGTCCAGCAGGATCGGTTCTTCCCGGTCGGGCAGGAAGATCTCCTCCTGCTTTTTCGCCAGGCCGAACATGGCCACATCAGCGCCCATGTCCATCAGCGCCTGACGGGCAAACCGCAGTTGCTGGGGGCCGCCGTCGATCAGCACCAGATCGGGCAGATCGGAGAACTTGCCGCCGATGGGAGAGAGCCCCTGGGCTTCCCGCTCCGCCTTTTCCTTCAGGCCGTGGGTGAAGCGCCGGCCCAGCACCTCGTTCATGGAGGCGAAGTCGTTGGCGCCTTCCACCGTGCGGATGCGGAACTGGCGGTACTCCTTCTTGGCGGGCACGCCGTCAATGAACACCACCATGGACGCCACGGAGAGCAATCCCTGGGTGTTGGAAATGTCGTAGCCTTCGATGCGGCGGGGCGGTTTGTCCAGCCCCAAAGCCCGCCCCAATGCGGCGGCGGCGCCGGTGGTGCGCTCCTCCCGGATGCTGGCCCGGGCGTTGCGCTTGGTGAGGGCGTCCATGGCGTTTTTCGATGCCAGGCGGATGAGTTCGTGCTTTTCGCCCCGTTTGGGCTGGGCGAGGGTGACGGCGGCATTCTTCTGCTGACGCAGCCAGGCTTCCAGCTGCTCCTGGGCGCCTTCGGGCAGCGCCTGCACCAGCACGTTGCGGGGGATCAGGTTGCCGTCTTCATAATACTGGGTCAGGAAGGACGCCAGCACGTCGCCGGGGTCCTCGTTGCCTTCTCTGGGCAGAGCGAAGTGATCGCCGCCGATCATCCTGCCGCCCCGGACGTACACAATCTGCACCATGGCGTCCAGACCGTCCTGGGCCAGGGCGATGACGTCCTGTTCCGCCCGGTCGGTGCGGATGGCGATCTGCTTTTCCAGCATTCCTTCCACATCCCGGATGCGGTCACGGATGGCGGCGGCCCGCTCGTACTGCATCTTTTCCGCAGCGTCCATCATGTCCCGGCGCAGGCCTTTCAAAACCTGCTCATAATCGCCGCTGAGGAAGGCGATCACGCCGTCCATCATGTCCCAGTAGGCTTCAGCGGAGCATTTTCCGGCGCAGGGGGCTAGGCACTTGCCGATTTCGCGGTTTACGCAGGGCCGGCAGGGGGATTTCAGGGGCAGTTCCTTGCGGCAGGTGCGCAGGGGGAACACCGAGCGCACCGTGTCGATCACCTGACGCACCGCCGTGGCGCCTATATACGGCCCGAAGTACCGGGCACCGTCCTTTTCCATGCGCCGGGCGAGGGTCAGGCGGGGGAAGGGCTCCCGCAGGTCGATGCGCAGATAGGGGTAGTGCTTGTCATCCTTGAGAAGGATGTTGTAGTAGGGCTTGTGGCGCTTGATGAGGTTGCATTCCAGGCACAGCGCTTCCAGATTGGTGTCGCACAGGAGGATGTCAAAATCAGCGATGTGCTCCACCATCGCAGCGACTTTGGGCGTGTGGCCCGTCTCACGGAAATAGGAGCGGACGCGGTTTTTCAGGTTGACGGCCTTGCCCACATAGATGATTTCGCCCTGGGCATTTTTCATCATGTAGCAGCCGGGGCTTTCCGGCAGCATGGCGATTTTCAGTTGCAGGGTTTCGCTCACGGGACGCATGGCCGTCTCACCTCCTGTCAAATGGCGTTTGCTGATTTCTATTATAGTCATGGGCGGCGGGCGTTGTCAATGGCGATTGATTCGCCGGGGAAAATCTGCTATAATCAGGGAAGAGGCTGCCCGGACATCGGGCGGCGATGGGAGGAAAGTGCGCATGATGCCGCAAGTGCCTGACTTGATGCTGGAAATGTTGGAAAAGCAGTATGGCGCTGCTGAAAAGGAGAAGATTCTGGCGGGCTTTGTGCGCCGCAGGGTGACGCTGCGCATCAACACCATCAAAACCGATTTTCAGGCAGTCGCCGCTGAACTGGACGCCGCCCACATTCGCTGGGAAGCGGTGCCGTGGTATGCGGATGCGCTGGTGCTGCCGGACGTGCGGGAGGACGCCGTGCGGGCGCTGCCGATGTATGAAAAGGGCGAGGTGTACTTGCAGTCCCTGTCGTCCATGATTCCGCCGCTGCTGCTTTCTCCCCAGGCGGGGGAATCCGTGCTGGACATGGCGGCGGCCCCCGGCGGAAAAACCACGCAGATGGCGGCGCTTTCCGGGAATGGGGCGCTGATCACCGCCTGTGAGAAAAACAAGATTCGCTCAGAGCGGCTGCAGTTCAACCTGGACAAGCAGGGCGTGAAGCGGGTGAACGTGATGAACGAGGACGCCCGGCAGCTCAGCGACCTGTTCCGCTTTGACAAGGTGCTGCTGGACGCTCCCTGCTCCGGCAGCGGCACGGTGATCATCGAAGAGGGCGAGCCGCCCCGGCGCATGACGGCGGACTGGCTGAAAAAGACGGCCAACACCCAAAAGGCCCTGCTGAAAAAGGCCCTCACCCTGCTGTCTGCGGGCAAGACCATGGTGTATTCCACCTGCTCCATTCTGGAAATGGAGAACGAGGACGTACTGCGGGCAGTGCTGCCTGCCTTCCGGGCGGAAGTGGTGCCCGTCACCCACCCCATGATGGAGCATCTGCCCCTTTTGCCGGTGAAAATCCCCGGCACGGTGTGCGTGCGCCCGGACGAGAAGCACGAGGGTTTCTTCGCTGCGGTGATCCGGAAAAACAAATAAAAACCGGCCCGATACAAGTCGGGTCGGAACATGACCTGCGTCAAGCAGGTCTTTTTTATTTGCTTGCCAGCGGCGCATCGGGCCAGATGTTCAGCAGGGTTTCCGGCGTCACTTCCGCACCTTGGGAGGCCACTACGGCGGCGCTGACCCGGTTGGCCAGCCCCACGGCTTCCTGCAGGGAGTGCCCTTCAGCCGTCAGGGCGATGACGGCGCCGATGTGGGCGTCCCCGGCGCCGATGGTGTCTGCCACGGTGACGGGGCAGGCGGGCAGTGTGCCGGTGAAATCAGCGGAGAAGAGATACGCCCCTTCTGCGCCTTTGGTGATGATGACCGGTGCGCCTGTGAGGCGGTGAATCATGGGGGCGGCGTCTTCCGCAGACAGGGTGTGGGTGAAGCGGCAGGCTTCCTGTTCGCTGAGGTGGAAGACGGGGTGCAGGGCCATCACCCGGGCCATTTTCCGGGGCGGGATGTGGCACAGCCGGGGGCCGGGGGCGAAGAACAGCTGCCGGGGTGGATGGCTTTCCAGGTAGTCCAGAATCACATCGCCGGTGTCTTCCTCCACCTCCAGCCCGCACAGATATGCGGCGGCGACGTCATCCGGCAGAGCGTCAAACCATTCGGGGCGGAAGCGATATTCGGCGCCGTGGTCGCACAGGAAGGTGCGCTCACCGTCAGGGGTCACCAGGCAGTAGCAGCAGCCGTTGGGGGCGTCCGGACGGGGAATCAGCGTTTGGATGTCCTGAGCAACAAGGGCGCTGTGGACAAAATCGCCCCACACGCCGGTGCCCACCGGGAAAAAAGGCAGCAGGGGGCGGGAAGTCAGCAGCCGGGCAGCCCGGAAGGCATTCAGGGCGCAGCCGCCCAGCGTCACCGTCTGGGAGGCAACGTGCAGGTCTTCGCCGGGCAGGGGCAGGCTGGGCAGACGCATCACCACGTCCGCTGCGGCGGAGCCGATAAAGAGCAGGGGATGGCTGGACATTGCGGAGGCCTCCTTGGCATGAAAAAAGGCAGAGATGAAAAAAGTGGCCGAAGCCACTTATATGGATGAAGGGATTACATCGGGCGCTTCTTGCCCAGGAAGGAGAAGGCGATGGTGCCGGGGCCGGCATGGGCGCCGATGACGGGGCCGACGTTGCTCAGGCGGATGTCCATGGTGGGGAACTTGGCCTTGAGCATTTCCATCAGGCGCAGGGCGTCAGCCTCTGCATCGGCATGGACCACATAGCCGGGGGCCTCGTTGGGATCCTCGATGTTCTCCACGGCCTTGTCCACGATATAGGCCATGGCCTTGCGGCGGCCGCGCACCTTGTTGGCAGCGGCGATCTTTCCTTCGAGGGTTTCCACCAGAATGGGTTTGAGGTCCAGCAGGGTGCCCATGGTGGCAGCGGCGGCGGAGATGCGGCCGCCCCTGTGCAGATATTTCAGGTCATCCACGGTGAACCAGGCCTGGGCACGGAGCTTGTTGTCTTCCAGCCACTGGGCCACTTCTTCCATGGAAGCGCCTCCGCGGTACATCTCGTGGGCCTTGATGATCAGGATGGTCATGGGTGCAGAAATGGTCAGGGTGTCCACCACGATCATTTTCCGCTCAGGATACTGCTCCAGCAGGGCTTCCCTTGCGGCATAGATGCTGTTGATGGTGCCGGAGAGCTGGCTGGAGAACGCCACGAACAGAATGTCCTGTCCGGCGGCGAAATACGGCTCGAAGTACTCGGTGTACACCGCCTCGTTCAGGGCGGAGGTGGAAGGCTGAGCGCCTGCACGCATCTTGTCAAAGAAGGACTTGGCGTCCAGTGTCTGGCCCAGGTCGTCAAAATATTCCTTGCCATCCAGGGCATAGGGCATATACACCACGGGGATATCGTACTGTTCCTTGATAGCCAGCGGCAGATCGCTGTCGGAGTCAGTCATGAAGATGTAAGGCTGCATGATGGCACCTCCCGATGAAAAATGCGATGGAAATGTATCGGCAGAATGAAAAGGAAGATTGGATACATTCCGCCGCAATGACACATTCATTTTACATTGTTTGCTACCAAAATGCAATATTATTTGCGATATTTTCGTCAGGAAGGGGGTGAAGACGTCACTCCTTGGGGCGGGGTTTGAAGATCAGCGCCATGACGGCGCCGAAGAACACCGCTGCGGCAATGCCGGCGGCCGTGCCCGTCAGTCCGCCGGTGAAGGCGCCTATCAGGCCGATTTCCTGCACGGCGTGCTTGACGCCGGTGGTCAGCGCATGGCCAAAGCCCGTCAGGGGCACAGTGGCGCCGGCGCCGGCAAAATCAGCCAGTGGGCCGTAGAGCCCTGCGGCGCTGAGAATCACCCCGGCGATGATGTAGCCCACCAGAATCCGGGCAGGGGTCAGGCGGGTTTTCAGTTCCAGAAATTCGCCAATCACGCACAGGGCGCCGCCCACCGCAAAGGCTTTGAGCAGGTTCAGGAAAATACTCATCTGTCAGGCGCCTCCAGAACTGCGGCATGGGCAATGCCGGGAATGGTCCCGCCCTGCTGGCTGGACGTGGTGGACAACAGCGCACCGGTGGCCATGAACAGCACCCGGCGAAGCTGATGATTTTCCATCTGATGAAGGATACGGGAGCAGAGCACCACCGCAGAGCAGCCGCAGCCGCTGCCCCCGGCGTGAACATCCTGCTCGGGGGTGAAGACTTCCAGCCCGCAGTCGATGTAGGTGCTTTCGTCCAGGGGGTGCCCCTTTTGCTGCATCAGTTCCAGCAGCACGTCGTGGCCCACCCGGCCCAGATCGCCGGAAATGATCAGGTCGAAATCTGATGGGGAAGTGCCGGTGTCCTCAAAGTGGCGGCAGAGGGTATCAGCGGCGGCGGGGGCCATGGCGGCGCCCATGTTGTTGGCGTCAGTGACGCCCAGATCAACAATACGCCCGGGGGTCAGGGCAGGAATGCGGGCGATGGCCCGGGGAAAATCTTCGGTCAGGCCGGATATCAGCAGGCTCCCTGCGCCGGTGACGGTCCATTGGGCGGTGGGAGGCCGCTGGCAGCCGTATTCCAGCGGGAAACGATACTGCCGCTCGGCGGAGCAGAAGTGACTGCTGGCGGTGCACAGCGCCCGGCGCATATACCCGCCGTCTGTGAGCATGGAGGCCAGCAGGATGCTCTCCGCCATGGTGGAGCAGGCGCCGTAGAGCCCCAGAAAGGGGATGTGCATCTCTCTGGCGGAGAGGGAGGCGGCGATGATCTGGTTGAGCAGGTCGCCGCCCAGGGCGGCGTCAGCATCTTTGGGGGCCATGCCGGCCTTTTCCAGACACAAGGTGGCGGCGGTGTACTGGAAGCGGGCCTCCGCCTTTTCCCAGGATTCCTCGCCGAACAGGTCGTCTTCCACAATGCGGTCGAAGTCATCGGCGAGGGGGCCTTCGCCTTCCTTTTTGCCTGCCAGCGCAGCACAGGAGATCACCGCCGGGCGGCGGGGCAGGAGAATGGTGGATTGTCCGATGCGATTCATGGCGTCACCTCCTTGTCACCACGGGAACAGGGCATACAGGATGCCCACCACCACCGAGGCGCTCACGCCCCAGGTCAGCACGGGCCCTGCAATGGAGAACAGCTTGCCGCCCAGACCCAGCACCAGCCCTTCCCGGCGGAATTCCATCGCCGGGGAGACCATGGCGTTGGCAAAGCCGCTGATGGGCACGAAAGCCCCGGCGCCGGCGTATTGGCCGATGCGGTCAAACACGCCCAGACCCGTCAGCAGTGCGGTGAGGAACACCAGCACCGTGGAGCACAGGGTGGAGGCGGCATTGCTGGCCATGTGCAGGGGGCCCTGGCCGATTTCGATGATGGCCTGCCCCAGGCAGCAGATGGCCCCGCCCACCCAGAAGGAGCGGAAAAGGCCCTGCCCCAGGGCACTTTTGGGGCTCAGGCGGGTCACCAGCGCCTGATACTTGTCCAGCTGGCGTTGGCGCTGGGGGGAGGGCTTGGCTTTTTTGTCAAACATGGCGGTGTTCCTCCTGATGATGGGGTCGGGAAGACAGGCGGATACGGGGTGGCTTCAGGCGGATTTCCCGGTGAGCCGGGGAAGGTTGGGGCAGCAGGGTGCATCCGGGCAAAGCGTGATGAGAATCGGACATGGGGAGCCTCCTTGTGGGAAAAAGTCAGGGGGGAAAGGTCAGGCAGGCGATGACGGCGCCGGCGCCTTTGGCCAGCACCAGCACCCATCTGGCGGGCACGGAAAAATCAGCCAGATGAAACCGGCGGCACAGCACGGGCACCACTTCCAGAATTTCCCCCAATGCGGTGGCGATCATCCCCACGAACATCCCGGCGGAGAGGATGACTGCGCTGCCTGCCATCAGCGGCAGAGGCAGGGAGAATCCCGGCAGCAGCGACAGAGCGGAAAACTGCAGCCCTGCCCAGAGGGAGATCAGGCATGGTCGGCTGGAGGTGAGGCAGAACAGATCCTGCAGGCGGGCGGGGATTTTCAGCACCACCCACACGCAGCTCACCGCCACGCCCATGGCTGCCCCGGTGATCAGCCCAAGAATTACGCACAGAGCGTGATTCACGGCATCTCCCGCCCTTCGGTCTGCTCCATGTCCTGCTGATAGGAGGACATTTTCACATCCAGCGGAGTGGTGGCTCTTCGGGAGGGCAGGGCGTAAAACACCCACACCCCCAGCGCCACGCCCAGGCAGTAGGGCAGGGTGATCCAGATGTCCCCCGGCGGGGCAACACCGGTGAGGGCGGTGAACACCTGCACCATGGCATGGGGCATATCCACATCGGAATGAAACCACGCCATGCCTAATGCGCTCCCGCAAAAGAGGATGGCGCACACGGCGGCTGTCCTCAATGCCAGCGAGATTTTTCCGGGCATGGGCCCGATGCGATGTACCCGGCACGTTTCCCCCGCCAGCAGGGTGAAGGTTTCCTCCGGTGCGGCTGATTGCAGGCGATCCAGCACGACGATGGCGCTGAGATTCCAGATGCCCTGCGTATCGGGGCAGAGAAGGGGCAGATTGAGCAGGGAATCCCGGGCGGGGGAGAGCTTCGCCACATCCCTGACAAGGAGCGGGGCATTCATGGGAATCCGGGCCCGAGGGAGCAGTTGAACAAACATCGGAACATCCTCCGTGAAGGAATCATCAGGCGGGTGCGTGACCGCCTAAGCGGGGCAGAATCTTCTGCAAAAGCACTTCCTGCCCGGTGGCGGCGTCCAGATAGATCAGATACTGTTCGCCAAGGCGGGTGACGGAAAACTCCCAGCAGAGGGTTTCCCTGTCGCCGCTACTGATCAGGCACAACTGGGCGCCCTGCTCGGTGACGTCCGCCTTGAGGCGATTGCGGGCGTCCTCCTGGGAAATCAGCGCAGCGGGGAGGCTCCGGGGGCGGTGATTGCGCCAGTAGTGCTCCGCTTCCAGGCCGCAGACGGCACCCGTGTCCATGCGTACCTGCAGGGTGAGCCTGTCGGGGTAGAGCAGCACGCCGTCCTGCATGGGGCAGAAGGTGAACACGCACAGCCCGCTGTATTGTTCCTGCCACAGGCAGGTCATAGCGGGGAATCCCCGGCTGGCCAGGAAGGCTTCAGCGGCGCTCCTGCACTGGGCGGAGGTGAGCACTGACTGGACGTCCGCCGTTTCCGGCAGGATGTAGAGCATACATCCGCCCTGCCGGCTGACGGCGCAGTGGAGTTTCATGCCGTCCGCCGTGAGGACAACGCCCCAGGCGGGCAGGTCGCCGGAAAGGTCGCTGCCCCGCTCGGCGGAGGTGACGCGCTCGCTGCCCACAAAGTTCCGGGCGATGGTGATGGCCTCCCCGGCAGTGATTTCTTCCCCCACAAAGCCGGCGATGGCATGGGGCGCCTGGGTGGGCAGAGGGCCGTCCTCCCGGGAGATGAGCAGTTCGGAGAGGGACTTGCTGCCGCTGAGGACTTCGGCGGTCAGGGCGGAAATTTCCCCGGACATCCGGGTGCAGACGGTGCGATGGTTTTCCAGCCGGGCTTCCTCCTGCGGGGTGAGGGCGCCCTGCTGCATCAGTCGGGGCAGCACGGAGGTCACATCGCTGATCAGACTGTCCATGGCGGTCATGGCGGGGGACAGCACTTCCGGCGACAGGGGCAGAAAGGCCAGCGCCCGGCGGATTTCTCCCGCCTGCCCGGAAATATCCCCCGAAAGGGCCGCCATCCGCACAGGGTCGGCTGAAACCAGCAGCTTTTCCATGTTCAGGGAGAGGGACTGCAGCATTTCGGCGGCTTCGCTCAGCGCCCAGAGGCGGTTTTCCTCCAGTGTGTGTTCCGCCTGGGCGGTGCGCCGGATCGTTGTCATCAGCAGCACAGCCATCACGATGAGCAGGGTCAGCCCTGCCGCCAGCGGGAAAAACCGGCGTAATTTCCTCAAAAGCGTCATAAAGGGACCTCACGGTGCATGAAGAGTAGCAGAGGGTTTACTGGCAGAATACATGGCGGGCGATGGTCAGTTGGATGCGCCTTGTGCGGATCCAGGCGTTGGTGGCTGTGGCGGGATTATAATAGTAGAGACAGCCGCCGGTGGGGTCCCAGCCATTGAGGGCGTCCCGGGCGGCCCGGCGGGCATCCTCGGTGGGCGGCTGATCAAACTGACCGTCCCACACGGCGTCAAAGGCGCCGGGCTGGAAGATCACGCCGCTGACGGTGTCCGGGAAAGCGCTGCTTCGCACCCGGTTGAGCACCACGGCGGCCACCGCCACCTGTCCGATGTACGGCTCGCCCCGGGCCTCGCCGCTCACCAGCCGTGCCAGCAGGGATAACTCCGTTTCCTGATACAGCCCGGCGTGGAGGGTATCGCTGACTGTGACGCCCAGAGCGGACGCCGTGTCCGGGCCGATTTTGCCGTCGGCGGTCAGGCCGTGCTGCTTCTGAAAAGCCACCACCGCCTGATGGGTCGATGTGCCGAAAATGCCGTCAACCGGCCCCGACAGGTAGCCCCAGTCCAACAGCCGCTGCTGAATCCGGGCGATCTGGCTGCTGATGCTGCTTTCTTCCGCCCGGGCGAGGGGATGAAACAGCATCAGCGCAAAAAGCAGACAGAGTATCCTGCGGAAATCATGCTTGCGGGTCATCGGCGGCCTCCGTGGGGGCACATAGCCCGAAGATGCACATGAGACTGCGGAAGAAGCCTTGCACGGACCAGTCCCATTGCCAGGTATCCGGCAGCGCTTCCGGCGAGGATTCCGGCGGCAGGGACGCCGACCACAGGGCCATCATGGGATCGATGAGTCCCCACCAGTTGTGCCCCCGGGCGTCCCCCAGGCGAATCACCAGCGCCGGATATCGTCCGGCGGGCAGCACGGCGCCGCCCAGGTCATAAGCAGGAAAATCAGCATTCACAAGGGAAAGGTGCACGTCCTCCTGAAACCCGGCTTCCCGGGCCGCAGTGCAGGCGGCGTCCTCCAAAAGGCGCAAAAGGGTGCGGGCATTTTCCAGCATGGAAGCATCATCGGCGGGGCGGTTTGCCTGATATGCAGCCAGCACGCCATCCCGCACCTGCGCTTTCACCTGCTGCATTTCGTCTGTGTCATCCTGGGCGATGACGTGAATGCGCAGCCATTCCCCCGAGCGGAGTTTGTTGGCGGTGTCATCAGCACCTTGCGGCAGCAGGGCGCAGACCATCATCATACAGAGGAGAGACTTGAGCATATCGGCCTCCTGAAAAATCATCCGTCGGCACTTCCGCCGACAGGAGCATCATCCCCTGCAAAGAAGAAAAATATGCCCGGCGTGGCAAAATCGCCAAAATGGTTGAGAAAATGGGAGGAAATCAGCCCGGAAAACCGTGTTCGCCTTTACGAAAAAGGAAAATTGTGTTAAAATGGCGAAGATGAAGTGATATATGGGGCCCAAAAGGCCCTGTGCCAACGGAGGTGTGCAATTGATGAAGTCCAAGCACATGGACGGCCTTTATGGAAGATATACGGATGTCACCGGCCGCGCTGGCGCCACGGCTGCCGGCCGTATGAAGGATCGTATCCGCACTGTGGTGATTCTGCTGCTGGTGGCAGCGGTGGCGGTTTTGGGCGTTGTGGGTGGCCGGGCGATTACCTACCGCCAGGAAACCCATGCGGCGCTGATCGGCACGCTGCAGACGGAATGCAACAGCGCCCTGACCCTATCCAACTCCCTCAGCCGCACGGCGGGGTCTGATTCTGCCAGTATTTTGGGCCGCATCCGCTCCCACGTTCACACAGCGGATACCATCAACCAGCTCAACCTGGGTCTGGAGGGCGGCAACCAGTATCTGGTGCAGCCGGCGCTGTTCACCTCGCTTTACGGCGTGCTGGATGCGTACTCCGACACCCTGCGTACCGGCATGGCCACCGGCGAACTGCAGACGGAACTGGTGGCGCAGCTGACCAATCTGACCAGCCTTGCCGCTGCAATTAACTAATGGACTGAAAAATCTTTTCTCCCAAAGACGAGAAACAACACTGGTGATTATTTTGATGACGCCCTTGCAACAGGGCGTCTTTTTGATGGCGCCGAACAAAAATTGCTGGGAAAAGCCGCATTTTTCGGGAAATAACGATTGGTTATTGGCTGATTTACAGGAACGTTCGTGGTTTTTTGGGAAGCCAAAAAACTTGAAATTTTTTTGAAGAAAAGGGTTGACAAATGGTTCTTTCAGTGATAAGATACACAGGCTGACCTGCTGCAAGGCAACTCAGCGCCGAACCTTGAAAACGATACAGAACAAGAATAACGCAAAACAAAGACAGTAATTCCGAATGAGTTTTGCATCTGGAGCGAGAGCGAAGGATGTATGA
>SVHA01000003.1 GCA_015056085.1 Clostridiales bacterium | reverse complement strand
GGGCCCTGCCCCCGACACCCCCGCCAAAGGGCTGCGCCCTCTGGACTCCTGCTTGTGGGGCTTTGCCCCACACCCCAGCAGGGGCGCCGCCCCTGCACCCCGCAAGGGCCATTGGCCCTTGACCCATTACCCGGAAATCCTGACGGATTTCCGGGGTGTTCTTTTTTGGAGGAGTCTTATGGATTCGGCTTTTCCCTACCGGGGCAACCAGGGGGCTTTCCGGTCGCCCCCTGGAACCCTTCGGTCTGCATCCTTTATGAGCAAACCTTAACGGAACAGGACAATCCCCCACCTCCTAACGGCGGAGCCCCCTTTACACAAGGGGGCCTTTTTTGTTTGCCTGCAAAAATTCGTTCCTCCAACTTTCATGCTCCGAATAGTTTGTACGGAGGGAGCCCGAAGGTTTCCAAAGGACGATCGGAAAGCCCTTTGGTCGCCCGTGAGGGCGAAACCCTACCTCGCATAACAGCACAATATGAAAGGAAAACCCTACATAAAAACAATCCCCCAAGCCTTTGGGCTTTGGGTGATGGGTCAAGGGCCAAATAAGACTACTTGCATCCGAAGGTTTCCAAAGGGCGATCGGAAAGCCCTTTGGTCGCCCGTGAGGGCGAAACCCTCGCCTTACATAAAAGTACAGTTTGAAAGGAAAAACCTACAAACGAAAAATCCCCCAAGCCTTTGGGCTTGGGGTGATGGGTCAAGGGCAAAATAAAACTACTTGCATCCGAAGGTTTCCAAAGGGCGATCGGAAAGCCCTTTGGTCGCCCGTGAGGGCGAAACCCTCACCTTGGACAGAGGGCTGTCCCAAATCTAATACGATACCTGTTTCACTGCTTGCCGCAACAACCAGGGGGCTTTCCGATCGCCCCCTGGACCCCTTCGGAGTCCCCTCCGTTGTTGCTTGACTTAACAAGTTACAAAGGATAATCTCACCTATAAAAAAATCCCCCAAGCCCGTCAGGGCTTGGGGTAATGGGTCAAGGGCCAATGGCCCTTGCGGGGGTATCGGGGGCAGCGCCCCCGATTGGGGTGCGGGGCAAAGCCCCGCTGAAGGGTGCAGGGGCAGCGCCCCCGATTGGGGCGCGGGGCAAAGCCCCGCAAAAGGGTATCGGGGGCAGCGCCCCCGATTGGGAGTCCAGAGGGCAAAGCCCTCTGGTGGTCACAGCCCGGCGATGGCACTCAGCAGAGCGGCGACGTTTTCCTCGGTGGTAGCCCAGGAAGTACAGATGCGCAGGGCGATATGGTCGTCATCCACAACGCCGTTGTTTTCCAGATGGAAATCCTTCGCCAATTGGGCGGCCTGGGCATGGGTGAAGACGCCGAAAAGCTGGTTGGTGGGGGAATCCACCAGCAGCGGTATGTTGTTATCCAGCAGCGCCGTGCGGATGCGCTGCGCCTGCTCCACGGCCTTTTCAGCAATGCGGAAATACAGGTCGTCCTGCATCAGCGTGGTGAACTGCAGGCCCAGCAGGCGGCCCTTGGCCAGCATACCGCCCCGCTGCTTGATCATGTAGCGGAAACGGGGCATCAGGTCGGGGTGATTGATGACAATCGCCTCGCCGAACAGGGCGCCCACCTTCGTTCCGCCAATGGTGAACACATCGCACAGGCGAGGCAGGTCTTCCGGCGTGATGTCGCACTGGGGCGCAGCGAGGGCATAGCCCAGGCGGGCGCCGTCAACGAACAGGTACAGGCCGGTTTTCCGGCAGGCGGCGTAGATGGCTTCCAACTCAGCAAGGGTGTATACGGTACCCAGTTCCGTGGACATGGAAATATACACCATGCCGGGACGCACCATGTGCTCGTCATCGCCCTGCAGGGCGACTTCCGCCAGAATCTGTTCAGGGGTGATTTTGCCGTCCGCAGCGGGAATCGCCATGCACTTGTGCCCGGAGGACTCAATCGCCCCGGTTTCATGCACGTTGATGTGCCCCGTGTGGGCGCACAGAGCGCCCTCGTAGGGCCGCAGGGCGGAAGCAATCACGATGGTGTTGGCCTGGGTGCCGCCCACCACGAAATGCACGGCGCTGTCCGGGCAGGCAAAGCGGCTGCGGATCATGTCCTTGGCCTGAGCGCAGTAGTCGTCCATGCCATAGCCCACGGTCTGCTCCAGATTGGTGCGGGTCAGCGCCTCCAGAATCGCCGGATGGCAGCCCTCCAGATAATCACAGTTGAGATAAATCATCGCAAGCATCCTTTCAGGAATTTTGAATCGGAAATCATTCATCAAACCGGGTTTATTATACCCCTGCGGCGCTTGTGCGTCAACGACACTGGGCATCCTGTGCGCCAAAAGAACAATCCCGGCACAATCACTCGTGCCGGGATTGTTGATTAGCCCATCAGCCGCAGAATATAGACAATCAGGTTGATGGTAAGCACGCCCGCAAGAAAAATCCAGGCGGGCAGCTTTGCTTTTTTCGGCAGGATTTTCAGATGAAACGCCAGCACCAGCGCCAGTGTGAGGGGCACCGCCATGGGATGCATCTGCAGGGACGCCTGCCATTGCCCCTGAAACAGCAGCACCCACGCCCTGGTGAATCCGCAGGTGGGGCAGGGCACATGAAAAAGGGTGAGGATGGGACACTCCAGCCCCACCATCACCCAAATCAGCCATACCGATACCGCCAGGAGAAACATCCCGGCGTGCTTTTTCAGCGTGGCGCGCCTGTCCATCTTACAGGATGGTCAGAATCTTCTGGAAGTTGAGTTCCTTGGCCTTCTTGCTCACGGTGAACCAGTCCACGATGGTCAGAATACCGCAGCAACCGCCGGTCAGCAGCTTGAGGATGCCCATGCCGGTGTCGCCCAGCATGAAGCGGTCGATGCCCAAACTGCCCAGGAAAATGGAAATCAGCAGCAGCGTGGTGGGATCCTTGAGTTCCACGGCAGACAGCAGGGAGAACTTGCCCTCGTCAGCATTCGCCAGCATTTCCCGCAGCTGAGGAATCTTCTCGGCGGGGAAGTACTTGTTGTTGGTCATCAGAAACATATCCACCTTATTCTGGTCCATGATGATATCCTCCTTTTTCCCCCATTGCGGGGTCTGTATACAAACATTATACGACATCTTTCGGCATTTGTCCATGGGAAAAGGGGGAAATACCGGGGAAGTACAAGGGGGCATAAAACCGTTTCTCCAACAAACGGGTAAAAGCCCATTCGTTGTGAGAGAACCCGAAGGTTTCCCCTGGACCCCTTCGGTCTGCATCCTTGTAAGTAGACCAAAACGAAGAAATGCAAACCGTTCCCCCAATAAGCAGTCTAATGCCCTTCCATCCTGAGGGGCACCGAAGGTTTCCAAAGGGCGATCGGAAAGCCCTTTGGCGGGGTGTGGGGCAGAGCCCCACCTTGCAAGGGGTAGCGTTTGTTGGGTGTTCTTTCTCAGGCCTGAGAAAGAACCAAAGAGGGCCAGAGGGGGTGTCTCAATTCATCCCACCCGGAGACACCCCCTCTGGACTCCCCCCTTTCCCCCTGTCTTGTGAGAGTTATTGAGTGGACTTACCCTCAAACGCCTCGCGGGGGCGGCCCGTTTCGGGGTCGCTCCGATGGAGTCCGTGTGCGGCGACGGAGCGCCGCACGCCGGAACTGTTGTAGAGGTTGTTGTCTGATGCCTGTTTTATGTCTTTGTCGGTGCAACCAGGGGGCTTTCCGGTCGCCCCCTGGACCCCTTCGGAGTCCCATCCTTGGGAAGTTGTCCTTGCCGGAACAACAAAAATCGTTCCTTCAATAAACAGGCTAATACCCCTTCATCCGAAGGGGGCCCGAAGGTTTCCAAAGGGCGATCGGAAAGCCCTTTGGTCGCCCGTGAGGGCGAAACCTTACCTTGCACAAAGACATAGCCTGAAAGGAAAATCCCATATACAAACAATCCCCCAAGCCCGTCAGGGCTTGGGGAAATGGGTCAAGGGCCAATGGCCCTTGCGGGGGTGTCGGGGGCAGGGCCCCCGACCGGGGTCCAGGGGCAGAGCCCCTGGTGGATTTCCAAAGGGCAAAGCCCTTTGGTGGGGTGCGGGGCAGAGCCCCGCAAGCAGGAGTCCAGAGGGCGCAGCCCTCTGGCGGGGTCCAGGGGCAGCGCCCCTGCTCACTCCTCCAGCGTGCGGAGCATCCGCCCGAACTGGGTGTCAAAGAGTTGCTTGTAGATGCCGCCCTGCTGGAGCAGCTCCTGATGAGAGCCGCTTTGGGCGATGACGCCGTCCGCCAGGGTGAGAATCTTGTCCGCCGCCATGATGGTGGAAAGGCGATGGGCAATCACAATGCTGGTGCGGCCCACCATCAGGTGCTCCAGCGCATCCTGAATGGCGCTTTCGGAGATGGAATCCAGCGCAGAGGTGGCCTCGTCCAGAATCAGAATCTTCGGGTCCTTCAAAATCACCCGGGCAATGGACACACGCTGCTTCTCGCCGCCAGAGAGTTTCAGACCACGGTTGCCCACCTGTGTGTCGTAGCCCTCGGGCTGGGCCATGATGAAATCATGGATGGAGGCCGCCTTGCAGGCCGCAATCATGGCCTCCTCGGTGGCGTCAGGGTTGGCATAGAGCAGATTCTCCCGGACGCTGCCGTTGAAAAGGTAGGTGTCCTGGCTGACCATGCCGATCTGCTGGCGCAGGTGGGTCAGGTCAAACTGGCGCACATCCACGCCGGCAATGCGCACGCTGCCGCCGGTAACATCCCACAGGCGGGGCAGGAGGTTGATGATGGTGCTCTTGCCGCTGCCGGAAGGCCCCACAATGGCCACCATTTCGCCGCTGTTGACGGTGAAGGACACATCCTGCAGGATGTCCCGATCCTCCCCGTAGCCAAAGCGGACGTGATCGAACTCAATGTCCGCATGGGACACGTCGGGGAACTGGGGATTTTCCGGGGAAGTGATGTCCAGGGGACGATCAAAATAATCAAAAATACGGGTGAACAGTGCCAGAGAGCGGGTGAAATCTACCTGAATGTTCAGCAGGGATTCCACCGGCCAGTACAGGCGGTTGACCAGCGCCACCATGGCGGTGATGGTACCCACGGTGAGGCCCACTTCGCCCGCAGCGATGATCAAATAGCCGCCGGCGAAGTAAATCAGCAGCGGGCCGATCTGGGTGAAGATGCCCATGATCATGAAAAACCATCGTCCGCTGAGGGTTTCCCGGAGGGCCAGTTTGGTCACTTCACCGTTGACGGCGACGAACTTCTTGTACTCGCTTTCCTCCCGGGTGAAGAGTTTGGTGAGCAGGGAGCCGCTGACGGACAGGGTTTCGTTGATAAGCTGATTGAGTTCGTCGTGCTTTTCCTGGCCCTGGGAGAGCAGCTTCCAGCGGGTGCGGCCGGCAGTGCGGGTGGGGATAATCAGCAGGGGGATGATCAGCACGCCGATGATGGCCATTTTCCAGTTCATGCTGAACAGGGCCACCAGCGTGGTGATCACCGTGGCGATGTTGGACAGGATGTTGGCCAGCGTGCCGGAAATGACGTTGCTCACGCCGCCGATATCAGCATTCATGCGGGTGATGATGTCGCCCTGACGCTGGGACGTGAAGAAGGCATGGCTCATCTGCTGCAGATGGCGATACATCTGGTTCTTCATATCGAAGATGATGTGCTGGCTGATCCACGAGTTGAGGTAGGACGACAAAACCGACACCAGCTGGGACGCCAGAAGCGTCGCCACTGCCGCCAGCAGCAACTCGATCAGCTGCTTCATGCTCTCGCCCACCAGCGCTTCGTCCACAATGCGGCCGGTGATGATAGAGGGCAGCAGGCCCAGCACGGCGGAGAGCAGAATGGTGACCATTACCAGCGCCAGGCGTGTCCAGTAGGGCAGCAGATAGGACAAAATCCGCTTCAGCAGCGGCCAGGTGACTTTGGGCATTTCAGCCTTTTCTTCTTCCGTCAGGAATCCGCGGGGTCCACGGGGACCACGGGGTCCGCGGGGCGGAGGTGCACCTCGATGCATACTTGTTTTCCTCCCGGTTTCTCTCGTTTTTTCCAGTATAATCCCATCCCCCGGATTCGTCAAGAACGACCACCACAATTCACATCTCTTTCGATTTTCATTGCAGGGAAGGGGGTGGATATGGTATGATGAAATCAGCCTGAAATCACCCTGACAACGGAGGAAAAAGATGATTCGTTTGCTGCTGATGGCGCTGCTGATTTTGCTGATGCTTCTTCCGACCCTGCCCGCTTTCGCCGGGGAGTACGAGCCTCTGCCCCTGAAGGACAAAACAGATTACACCTGGCTGTATCAAAATCCCCTCCGGGGCGATGTGGCCGACCCCTTCATTGTGCCCTATGAGGGCAGGTACTACTGCTTCAGCACCGGCGGGCACAGGTTTGACGTCAAGTACACCACCCGTTTCCGCCGCTGGAAAACAGCCTCTTCACTGACGGCCCTGCGTGGCACCGCCTGGTCCACCCAGCACCACTGGGCGCCGGAGGTGTATCAGTACAACGGCAAGTGGGTCATGCTGTTTTCAGCGCAGATGGGTGCTGACTACGACCTGCGGGTCAGCATGGCCTTTGCGGATAAAATCACCGGCCCCTATACTGACCCCGGCGACAAGCCCTTCCTCGACCCGGGCTACAACGTCATTGACGCTTCCCTGTTCGTGGATGACGACGGCACGCCGTACCTGCTCTTTGTCCGGGACTGCTCCGAAAACTATGTGGGCTTTTATCAGTGCAGCCACACCTACGGCGTGCGGCTGACGGAGGATCTCTCCGCCATGGTGGGCGAGCCCGTCTGCCTGACGGTGCCCGACACCCCCTGGGAGAAGAAGTCCTCTCCGGTGTTGTGGAACGAAGGCGTGTTCATCCGCAAGCACGACGGGAAATACTATCTCTATTACAGCGCCAACGCCTACAACACCGGCGATTACGCCGTGGGCGTGGCGGTTTCCGATGCGCCTCTGGGGCCCTATGTCAAGCAGGCGAACAACCCCATCCTCACTCAGGTGACGGACGAAAACGGCAAGCGCCTTGTCTGCGGCGTGGGCCACAACGCCTTCTTCACCGTGGGCGAGGAACTCTTCACCGCCTACCACTGCTCCACCGACCCCATCCATCCCTCCGCTGCCCGCAGCCTGTGCATCGACCGGGCCGGATATCACGCTGACGGCACCGCCTTCATCAACGGCCCCACCCTTGCCAAACAACTGGTGCCTCTTGCCGACCTCGGCCTGACGGACCTCACCCCCGCCGCTGCCCTTTCAGCCGGTGAAAGGGGCGAACTTCTCCGGGACGGCGACTACTGCATTGCTGATTCCTCCGCTGATTATCTCTGGCACGGCGCCAGTGTCACCCTCACCTGGGATGAACCCGTCATCGCCAGCCTGATTCAGATTTACCCCCAAGGGGGCGAAAAGGCCACCGGGCGGCTGATCCTCAACGACGCCTGGCAGATCAATGTGGATTTCTCCGCCCTCGAAGCCCTCCCCGGCGTCCACATCGTCCTGCATTTTGACGACCTGGCCATCACCTCCCTGCGCCTGGAACTGGACGCAGAGGCCGCTCTGGGCGAAGTGCGGGTCATCGGTCCGGCGCAATAAGGGGAGACACAAAATCTCCGTGTTCGCCTTGCCAACACCAGCCGGAAGGACTATAATGAAACAAAGTCCTTCAGCATCATGATGGGAGGTGCGCCTGAATGAATGTGGAACAGCTGGTCAGCCAGCTCCGGTGCGACACAACGTTTATGGAAAATGTGGTGCGCTGGGAAGAATTGCCCCCGCGGATGGCGCAGTATGCTCCCTTCCCGGAAGGGCTGGACAAGCGGCTTGTGCCGGTGCTGGGCAAGCGGGGCATCCACCAGTTGTATACCCATCAGGCCTCGGCAGTGGAAAAGGTGCTGGCCGGGCGGGATGTGGTGGTGGTGACGCCCACGGCTTCGGGCAAAACCATGTGCTACAACCTGCCGGTGCTTTCCGCCATTCTGGAAAACGAGGACGCCCGGGCGCTGTATCTGTTTCCCACCAAGGCACTGTCTGCCGATCAGGTCAGCGAACTGTATGAACTGATCGAAGAAATGGGCGTGGACATCAAAACCTACACTTATGACGGCGATACCCCCGGTGCGGCCCGCAAGGCAGTACGTCAGGCGGGGCACATCGTGGTCACCAACCCGGATATGCTCCATTCCGGCATTCTGCCCCATCACACCAAATGGGTCAAGCTGTTTGAAAACCTGCGCTATATCGTCATCGACGAAATCCACACCTACCGGGGCGTTTTCGGCTCCAACCTGGCCAATGTGCTCAGGCGGCTGCTGCGCCTGTGCGATTTCTACGGCAGCCATCCCCAGTTCATCCTCTGCAGCGCCACCATCGCCAATCCCCAGGAATTGGCGCAGACGCTGATTGGCCGCCCCGTTGATCTCATCGATAACAACGGCGCCCCCATGGGCGCCCGCCACTTTGTGTTCTATAACCCGCCGGTGATCAACCGCCAGCTGGGCATCCGCAAGGGCGTGCTGCCGGAGACGAGGAGCATCGCCGGGATGCTGCTGAAAAACGGCATCCAGACCATCACCTTCTGCAAATCCCGCCTGCAGGTGGAAGTGCTCACCCGCTATTTGAAGGACATGGTGCGGGATCCTCTGGGCAATGCGGGCAAGGTGCGGGGGTATCGCGGCGGCTATCTGCCCACCCAGCGCCGGGACATCGAGCGGGGGCTGCGTGCCGGACAGATCGATGCGGTGATCTCCACCAACGCCCTCGAATTAGGCATCGACATCGGCGCCCTGGACGCCTGCGTGCTGTGCGGGTATCCCGGCACCATCGCCAGTGCATGGCAGCAGGCCGGCCGTGCCGGACGGCGCAAGGGCACCAGCATTGTGTTCTTCGTGGCGTCGTCTTCGGCGCTGGATCAGTACATCGTCAATCACCCTGATTACTTCCTGCACAAGTCGCCGGAAAACGCCCTGCTCAACCCGGACAACCTGTATATCCTGTTGAGCCACTTCAAGTGCGCCGCCTTTGAACTGCCCTTTGAGGACGGCGAAGCCTTCGGAAATTCTCCGGCGCCGGAACAGTTGCTGGAATACCTCACGGAAGAATCCATCCTGCGCCATGTGGATGGCCGCTATCACTGGATGGCGGAGGATTTCCCGGCGGCGGAAATCAGCCTTCGGTCTGCCTCGGCGGAGGAAAACTTCGTCATCGTGGATGTGACCAATCCGGCGTCTCCCCGGGTCATCGGCGAAATGGACCGCTACACCGTGCCCATGCTTTTGCACGAGAATGCCATCTATATGCACGAAGGTCAGCAGTATCAGGTTGAAAAACTGGACTTCGACGCCTGCAAGGCCTTCATCCATTCGGTGGACACCGGGTATTACACCGACGCCAACCTGAATGTCAACCTGGCCCTGCTGGATGTGGAAAAGCAGGAGGAACATCAGGGCGCTTTGCTGGGTCTGGGCGAAGTAAAGGTCTCCACGCTGGTGACCATGTTCAAGAAAATCCGCTTCGACACCCACGAGACGCTGGGCTTTGGCCATGTGCGGCTGCCGGAAATGGAGATGCACACCACCGCCATGTGGTGGACGCTGCCGGACGACCTGGCCAATCAGTTTGACAACGACACGCTGAAAAACGGCATGATGGGCGTGGCGAACCTGCTGCGCATTGTGGCGCCCCTGTACCTGATGTGTGCGCCCCAGGACGTGGCGGTGGTGTATCAGGTCAAGAGCCCCATCACCGAAAAGCCCACCATCATCCTCTACGACAACTGCCCCGGCGGCGTGGGCCTGGCTCACAAGGCCTACGGGATGCAGCTGATGCTGCTGGACCGCTGCCTGAACATCCTCACGGATTGCCCCTGCGAAGCGGGCTGCCCCTCCTGCGCCGGGCCTGTGGGTGAAATCGGCCTGACGGGCAAACAAACCGCAGAGAACATCCTCAGGGGGCTGACCAAATGAACCTGAGGGATAAACTCAAAGCGCTGGAAAGCGGCAAGCCTGCCCCTTCCGCCCCCAAGCCCCCGCCCAAAGCATGGCACTGCTGGCACACAAGCGCCACCCTGCCCCTGTCGGAATTCCCAGACGCCTTTTCCGTCAGCCGGGACACGGTGATGCTCATGCAGGGCGATGAAATGCCCCGCCCCTTTGACCCCCGGCGCATCCTTTATCTGGACACGGAAACCACAGGCCTTGGCGGCGGCGCCGGCACGGTGGCCTTTGAGGTGGGTCTGGGATACCTGACGGACAGCGGATTTGTGGTGCATCAGTATCTCATGCGGGATTACCCCGAAGAGCGGGACCTGCTGGAAAACGTGATGGCCGTGGTCAATCGGTTTGACGTGCTGTGCACCTTCAACGGCAGGACTTTCGACCTGCCTCTGCTCCGGACAAGGCTGATTATGAACAGGCTGTCCCCCGCCGGGCTGGACAAGCCCCACATTGACCTGTTGCACATTGCCCGCCGGGTGTGGAAGCTGCGGCTGAAGAGGTGCAACCTGTCCCGGCTGGAAGAGTGCATCCTGGGCATTCCCCGGGAGCACGACCTGCCCGGCGCACTGGTGCCGGAGAGGTTCTTCAACTACCTCAAGTCGGGGGATTTCACCCTGTTTGACGAGGTGCTGGAACACAATCAGCAAGACATTGCCAGCCTGTGCACGCTGCTGGCCCACATGGTGCAGTATTATGAGCGCCCGGAAGACGTCATCCACGAGGAGGACGTGTTCTCCATGGGCGTGGCGCTGGAAAGGATGCATCACCCGGAAGAAGCGAGGCGATGCTATCGTCTGGCGTCGGTGGGATGCATGAAGGTAGCGGGGCAGATGCGTCTGGCAGGATGCCTTCGCCGCTCCGGCGAGCGCCAGCAAGCCTGCCGGGTCTGGGAGGATATGGTCCGGCGCCGGGAAGGCGGCACTGCGCCCATGATTGAACTGGCGAAGTATTACGAGCATACCGCCCGGGACATTCCTGCGGCGCTGGACATCACCCAAAAGGCACTGTCCCTTCTGGCGGAGCCGGGACTGTATGAAGACGACGCCGGTTGCGCCATGAAAGAAGACCTGCTCCGGCGCTATGACCGGCTCCGGCGAAAAATCAGAAAACCGTGAAAATGGACTGACCACAGAAAAGTGAGGGAAAACAAATGGGATTTTTTGCAGATCTGAAAGCAAACAAGGCCATGGTTCTGCAGGGCAAGGGCCGCACGGCGGAAGCCATGCAGCTCTTTGAGGAAGCCATTGCCGGCGGCACCACCAACCCCCGGGCGCTGCTGAGTTATGCACTGCTGCTGCTGAGGGCAGACCGCTATGAAGAGTGCAAGGCGCTGCTGGTGAAGGCGCAAAAGGCCCCCGGCTTGACGCCCCAACTGCGCAGCCAGCTGATTATGGACTACGCCGTGTGCTGCCACAAGCTGGGTGAAACGGACAAGGGCGTGCGGCTGCTGGAACGCCAGCACGAGCGCACCCCCACCGGCCTGACCTATCAGACGCTGGGCTACCTGTATGTGGAGCAGTTCGATCAGGCCAGGAAGGAAGAATTCCTCGCCCGCACGGAGGAAGAGGCCGCCCCCGACGAGGACGATCGCTTCCCCACGCCGGAAAAGGAAGCTCTTCCCCGGGAGGAACAGTGGCGCCTGGGCGTGGAAAAGACGCTTCAATTCAATCAGGGCGCCCTGGAGTATGACGACGAGGACGCCATTTTCCTGGACAATCTGGGCCAGACGTATTACCGGGTGCTGGGCGACAAGGAAAAGGCGAAGGAATACTTCGACAAGGCCATCGCCATCCGCCCCGGGCAGATCGACACCCTGTGGTTCCTCAGCCGGTATGCCCTGGAAGCAGGAAATACCGCTGCGGCTGTGGAATATCTGGAAAGGGCGCAGGAGGGCCGCTTCTCGCCCCTGAATTACTGCACCAAGGCCATGGTCGATGCTGAACTGACCCGCCTGGGCGCAGGGGAATAACACGACAGAAACATCCGCGGAAAACAGCGGAGGGTGGGGGAAACCCGCTCTCCGCCATAGCCCGTTTTGGAGAAAGGTGACACAGGAACATGGAAAAGGAAACCTTCATCGTGGTGGGGCTGGGCAATCCCGGCAAGGAATACGCTGCTACCCGGCACAACGCCGGCTTTGAGGCCATGGATATTCTCTCAAACAGGTGGAATCAGCCCCTGACGAAAAAGAAGATGAACGGCCTTGTGGCGGAAACCACCTATCAGGGCAAGCGGGTGGTGCTGGTCAAGCCCCAGACGTACATGAATCTCTCCGGCACCTGCGTGGCGGAAGTGGTCAGCTGGTACAAGTGCCCTCTGCAAAACCTGCTGGTGATTTATGACGATATCGATCTGCCTCTTGGCCGCCTTCGGGTGCGAAAGGGCGGCAGCGCCGGCACTCACAACGGCATGAGGTCCATCCTGCAGCACCTTTCCGGGCAGGATTTCCCCCGCATCCGCATCGGTGTGGGCGCCAAGCCCGAAGGGTGGGATCTGGCGGACTGGGTGCTGAGCCGCTGCCAGCTGCCCGAAGAAAAGGAAGCCATGCAGGACGCATATATCCGTGCGGCTGACTGCGTGGAAGAATGGCTCAAAAACGGCATTGAAAAGGCCATGCAGGCGTACAACGCCGGCAAGTGACCCTGAAGTGAGGAACAGGAAGAAATGAATCAGGCATTGCTTCTTGGCGGGCAATCCCCCGGTATGACCCGGCTGATGGAAGCGGCGCACAAGCGGGAAACCGTGGCGCTGACGGGCCTGCCCAACACCATGGCGTCCTGGATCGCCTGCCGCATCGCCGCACAGACGGATTTGAAGGTGCTGCTGCTTTCCGGCAACGACCTCCGGGCCGCCCATGACGCCGAGGACGCCCAGCAGCTGCTGGGCCAGCAGGCCGCATGCCTGCCCGGCAGTGAAATCGATCTGACCCGCGGCGCTTCCTCCCACGAGAGCGCATGGCGGCGTCTGGAAGCACTTTCCCGTTTGACTTTGGGGGAAGTGCGCCTTTTGTGTACCTCCATGGATGCGGCGCTGCAGCGCATGGGCCGGCAGGACGCCTTCCGCCGGGCGATCATCCGCCTGAAAGTGGGGGACGTCTATCCTCCCGAGCGACTGGTCAGCGATCTGGTGCTGATGGGCTACGAGCGGGTGGACATGGTGGAAGGCAAAGGCCAGTGTGCCCTCAGGGGCGCCATTGTGGACGTGTATCCTCCCTCTTCCAGCCAGAGCCTGCGCATCGAGTTTTTCGATGACGAGGTGGATTCCATCCGGGCCTTTGACTGTATGTCCCAGCGCAGCCTGGAGCGGGCGGAGGAATGCCGCCTGACCCCTGCTTCCGAAGTGATGCTGATGCCGGAAGAATGGGCGGAGTCAGCCGCACGGATGCGCCGGGCAGTACAGCAAGGGGAGCATCCCGAAAACCCGGTGTCCCTTTTGTTCGAAGACCTGCCTGCCCTCCCCGACGACGAGGAAGAACTGGCCGCCATTTTTGACAAGAAAATCTCCCCGAAAATCAAAGAGCGGGAGCGCAGCGCTGCCCGTCAGGCGGAAATGGAGCGCCGCACAGCCCAGTTGCTGGCGGACGCTGACGCCATCGAGGGCGGCGTGCCCTTCCGGCGCATCCGGGCGTGGCTGACGGTGCTGTGTCCCGAAACCTCCACGCTGATGGACTGGTATCAGCCCGATGTGGTGGTGCTGGCCCAGCCGGACCTCCTTCAGCAGCGGGCGAAAGAGCGGCTGGAAGGCTTCTCCGAGGACCTGCAAAGCGCCATGGAGCGGGGCGAAGCGGTGCTGGATCAGCAGAATCTGATGATGGACTGGGATCAGTGGCGCACCGCCATGGAAGGCTGCGGGCTGGTCGCCGTGGCAGAACTGCTGCGGGGCATGGGCGGCCTGTATCCGGAAACCGTCATCGACCTTAAGTGTCAGGGCGTGGCGGGATACAGTTCCCAGATGAAATTCCTGGCCGAGGACTGCCGCAGCTGGCGGGAAGGACAATGGCGGGTGGCCATTCTTTCCGGCGGCGTGGCCCGTGGTCAGCGCCTGGCCCGCAGCCTGAGCGACATGGACGTTCCGGCTATGTTCACCCAGGACATCACCGACCTGCCCCCGGGACAGATCACCGTGCTGCCCCTGACCATCGCCAGCGGATTTATCTGGCCGGAGGCCCGCATGGCGGTGATCTCCGACACGGAAGTGTTCGGCGCCGGGTATCGCAAGGCAAAATCCCGCCGCAATGCCGGCGAAAGAGTGGCCTCCTTCACGGATTTGAAGGTGGGCGACTTTGTGGTGCATGAAGATTACGGCGTGGGCCTGTATCAGGGCACGGTGCAGATGAATTCCGGCGGCACCCGCAGGGATTACCTGCTCATTGCCTATCAGGGCACCGACAGGCTCTATGTGCCCATTGAGCAGCTCGCCCGGGTGCAGAAGTATATCGGCAACCCGAATAATCCCCCGGCGCTGAATAACCTCGGCGGCAGCCAGTGGCAAAAGCAGAAATCAAAAGTAAAGGACAGCCTGAAAAAGCTGGCCTTTGATCTGGTGGCGCTGTATGCCAAGCGCTCCCAGGAAACCGGATACGCCTTCTCCCCGGATACGCCGTGGCAGCGCCAGTTTGAAGATATGTTCCCCTACGAACTGACCCCCGATCAGGAGCAAAGCGTGCGGGAAATCACCGCCGATATGGAATCCGCCCGGAACATGGACCGCCTGCTGTGCGGCGATGTGGGCTACGGTAAGACGGAAGTCAGCCTGCGGGCGGCCTTCAAGGCGGTGATGGACAACAAGCAGGTGGCGATCCTCGCCCCCACCACCATTCTGGCCCAGCAGCATTATCACACCGTCATCAAGCGCTTCAAGGGCTTCCCGGTGAATGTGGAAATGCTCAGCCGCTTCAAATCCCCCAAGGAGCAGAAGGAAACCATCGCCCGGGTGAAATCCGGCGAGGTGGATATCCTTGTGGGCACCCATGCCATGCTGGCCAAGACGGTGCAGTTCAAGAACCTCGGCCTGCTGATTGTGGACGAGGAGCAGCGCTTCGGCGTCAGCCACAAGGAAATCATCAAAAACATGAAATCCCAGGTGGACGTGCTGACCCTCTCCGCCACGCCCATCCCCCGGACGCTGCATATGTCCATGGTGGGCATCCGGGATATGTCCGTGCTGGAAACGCCGCCGGAGGAGCGCCTGCCGGTGCAGACCCGGGTGGTGGAATACGCCGACGGCATGATCCGTGACGCCATCCTGCGGGAAATCTCCCGGGGCGGACAGGTGTATTTCCTGTACAATTCCGTTAGGCATATTGAAGAATTCTACGCCCGCCTCCATGCCCTTGTGCCGGAAGCCCGCATCGGCGTGGCTCATGGTCAGATGAAGGAGCACGGTCTGGAAGACGTGATGATGGACTTCTACGCCGGCAGTTATGACGTGCTGCTCTGCACCACCATCATCGAAAGCGGTCTGGACGTGCCCACAGCCAACACGCTGATCGTCTTTGACGCTGACCGCTTCGGCCTCAGCCAGCTGTATCAGTTGCGGGGCCGTGTGGGCCGCAGCAACCGTCAGGCCTACGCCTACTTCACCGTCCGCCAGGACAAAGCCCTTTCGGAAACGGCCCAGCAGCGCCTGAGCGCCATCCGGGAATTCACCGAGTTCGGCGCCGGTTTCCGCATTGCCATGCGGGATCTGGAAATCCGCGGTGCCGGCAATATCTTGGGCCCGGAACAGCACGGTCATCTGGCCACGGTGGGCTATGATATGTACTGCAAACTCATGGAAGAAACACTGGCGGAGGCCAAGGGCTTCCTGGACGGCGCTGCGCCCACGCAAAACGACCTGGAAACCCGGGTCAACCTGCGGGTGGACGCCTATCTTCCTGATGATTATGTGCGCTCCGACCGCCAGCGGATGGAAATGTACAAGCGCATCGCCGGCTTGCAAACGGACGCCGACCGCAGCGACATTGTGGACGAACTGGTGGATCGTTTCGGCGATGTGCCGCCCGTGGTGGACACCCTGCTGGACATCGCCCAGCTGCGGGCGCTGGCCAACCGACTGGGCATCAGCGAAGTGACATACAAGCGGGGCGGTTTCCTGCTGATGAAACTCTCCGAAGCCCATATCCCCGACCAGATGGCGCTGCTTCAGGCCATGGCGGAAACAGACAAGCGCCTTGCCCCCGCCACCAACGGCGCTGCCGCCATTGTCCTCACGGACATCCGTCTGGATGAAGCCGGAATGCTCCGGGAGGCCCTCAAGACGCTCAAGGCGCTGGCAGAGAAACTCCTGCCCGCCCCGTGAGCCCCGCCTGCATCTGCACCCACTGGCACACACCGTCTACAATTGCCTGGGCGAGGCGGTACTGGTAGTCCTCTGTGAGGAGCAGCGCTTCCTCCCGGGAGTTGGACAGGAAGCCGCATTCAATCAGCACCGAGGGCACATCCAATTGCAGGATGAAATAATCCCCCGACAGGGCGGAGCGCTCTTTGGGCGGCTGCAGGGCATCAATCAGCGCCGATTGCATACAGCCTGCCAGCAGGCGGGAATCGTCACTGCCCTTGCGGTAAAACACCTGGGGGCCGCTCTGGCTGCGGTCACGGTATTCGTTCATGTGGATGGACAGCACCATGTCCGCCCCGCAGGCTTTGGCGATGTCAATGCGGGCCTGCATATCCTGCCGCTTCTTTGAGACGTTTTCCGGCTGACCTTCCCACAGGTCGGTATCCGTCTCACGGGTCAGCACCACGGTGGCGCCCTGATTGACCAGCACCTGCCGGGTTTTCAGTGCCACGGAGAGGTTCATCGCCTTTTCCCACACGCCGCTGTCCCGGGCCCTGGCGCCGCCGTCATAGCCGCCATGACCGGGATCCACCACAATCACCAGCCCCGACAGCGCATCCCCCTGAGCCATGGGCGCCGACGCCGGTTGCGCTGCGCCTGCCATCCCGGCAGCCAGGCCAAGCCCGGCCATCACCAGCACCATGGCCAGCGTGCCCGCCGCACGATTCAAACGCCCCTTCGGCACTTTCCGATGCTGCTCCACGCCCATCCCTCCCGGCTGATTGTCCTTTGTGCATCCTATGCAGGATGCACTTTTTCATGATTTCCTGCAGATTATTCCGGGTGAATTTGCCGTATGCAGCCCCAAAGAAATCAGCCCTCTTATGCACCGGATGCGCTCCTTTTCCCCTTGCGGATTTCCCGAATTGTAAACAGATTCATCCACATTTTCCACAGACTTATCCACAGTTTCACCCCGAAAAGCGCTGGATTTTCCAAGGGTTGCGCCGATTTGTCCACATTATCCCCAGGTTATCCACAGCCGCCATCCACAATGGAAACAGATGTGAATAAGTCTGCGGATAACTTTTTTCGCCCCAAAAACTATGCACAAAACACCCCTGATATGCACAAACATCTCCCGAAAGCAGCAGGATTCTTTCGCTGATTATCGAACACTTTAGAGGAAGGAACGAAGGAGGCATTGCAAAATGTACAAGACGGGCGTTTACTTCGGCCGGTTCTGTCCGCCCCACCGCGGCCACCTGTATCAGATCATTCAGGCGTCCACCAAGTGCGAAACGCTGGTGGTGGTGATTTCCGACAATAAAAACGAAACGGAGCGCATCTGCAAGGAAGCAGGTTTGCCCACCATCACCTATCAGCTTCGCAAGCAGTGGATCGCCCAGCAGGTGCAGGACATGGATCACATCAAGGTGCGTGTGCTGGACGAAACGAACATTCCTGAATACCCCCTCGGGTGGGATCAGTGGGCGGAGTGCATAAAAAAAGTCGTGCCCGAGGGCATCGACGCCTTCTTTGTGGGCGACACGGAATACGAAGCCACGCTGCGGACTTATTTCCCCCAGAGCGTCATCGAGCTGTTCGACCCCGTTCGCACCCGCTATCCCATTTCCGCCACGGAAATCCGCCGGGACATCCTCAATAACTGGCACTACATTCTGGGCCCCGCCCGCCCCTTCTTTGCCAAGAAGGTGCTGATTGCCGGCACGGAATCCTGCGGAAAAACGACGCTGACCAAGTGTCTGGCCAAACTGTACAACACCTCCTGGTCGGAGGAAGTGGGCCGCTATTACGCCGATGATTATCTCGCCGGCGATGAGACCATCTACACCGATGAGGACTTCGGGCGCATCGCTCATCTGCAGGCCGAGCAGGATTATCACGCCCTGCGTACCGCCAACAAGGTCTGCTTTTTTGACACCGACGCCGTGGCCACCAATTATTTCAGCGAACTGTACATGGGCCACCGCAACAAGCTGGTGGAAGCCTACATTAACCCTGATCGCTACGACGTGATGCTTTTTCTGACGCCGGATGTGGAATGGGTGGATGACGGGATGCGCCTCAACGGCGACCAGTCCCGCCGGGAAATGCTGCATCATCGGCTGCTGGATATGTATCGGGAATTCGGTTTTGGCGACAAGATTGTCATCATTTCCGGCGACTACAACCAGCGCCTGACCAAAGCCGTCGATCTGGTGGACAGTATGCTCAAACTTCAGAAGAACTAAGCCGGGGAGTCTGTCCCCGGCGCCCCTTATGCGGGGCGTTGCCCCGCACCCCACCAAAGGGCTTTGCCCTTTGGAAACCCACCAGGTGCTCCGCCCCTGGACCCCTTTTGCGGGGCTTTGCCCCGCACCCCAGCAGGGGCGCCGCCCCTGCACCTCGCAAGGGCCATCGGCCCTTGACCCATCACCCGGAAATCCTAACGGATTTCCGGGGTGTTTTGTTTTGGGGTAGTTTTGAACATTTGGCTTGTTTTCACCGGGGGCAACCAGGGGGCTTTCCGATCGCCCCCTGGACCCCTTCGGCTTGACCCCTACCTGCTATTTCGAGAAAGTAGCAAAGAAAAACCGTTCCTCCAACAACCAGCCTAATACCCCTTCATCCGAAGGGGGCCCGAAGGTTTCCAAAGGGCGATCGGAAAGCCCTTTGGTCGCCCGTGAGGGCGAAACCCTCGCCTTACATAAAAGTACAGTTTGAAAGGAAAAACCCACATACAAACAACACCCCAAGCCCTTCAAGGCTTGGGGTGTTGGGTCAAGGGCCAATGGCCCTTGCGGAGTGCAGAGGTAGAGCCTCTGCCGGGGTGTGGGGCGGAGCCCCACAAGCAGGAGTCCAGAGGGCAAAGCCCGCTGGTGGGGTGTGGGGCAAAGCCCCACGAGGGGGCAACGCCCCGTTACTTCGGCAGGGTTACGGTATAGACGGAATCCCCGCTGGTGACGACGGCCTTGCTGTCGTCCGTCAGACCGATGAAGGTGGAGACGGTCAGGTGCTCCGGCAGGGGCATGGCGTAGGCGTAGAAGCGCTGGGAATCCACATTGGTGCGATAGAGATAAGTGGGGGAGAAGGCATAGATGTTGCTGCCCTCAATGGCGGCGCCCACGCAGCTGGAAGGCAGGGTGTAGCGGCGATCCATGGTGCCGGAAAGCACCCGCAACTCGGTGATGGACAGGGTGGAGTTGGTCTGGGCGGTGGGCGCCAGAAGCATGGAGGCGTTGCCGCGGGCGGGAATGTGGCTGTCCAGGAACTTCCAGCCGTACACCAGCATGGTGTCCTCCACGTGCTGCACGCCCTTGTAGTCGTAGCTGTACATCTGCTGGGTGGTGAAGACCCGCAGGAGATTGTTGTCAAACAGCACCTTGTAGGCCAGGTTTTCCCCCAGAGACACAATGCCCAGGTTCATCTTGCCCACCTGGAACAGGTTCATCTTGGTGGAAACGGAGGTGCCGTACAGGTCCATGGCGAGGGTCCACATATACTGGCCGTTTTCGCCGTAGAAGCCGGCGTCCAGCATCAGCATACCGTCAAACACTTCCGGTTCGATGATGTCCACTTCGGCGCCCTGCAGGTCCTTCAGCAGCAGCTGAGGCTCGGTGTCTTCGCCCACGACCACCACGGCGAACTTTTCACCCACCCGGGCGAACTGCACGGTGCCGGGCATGTTTTCATTATAGGTCGGCTTGCCGTTGCGGTTGAGGATATACAGCTGACTGCCTTCCCAGGCCACCAGATGGTTTTTGCCCACAGAGAACTGGGCGCTGGCGCCGATGCGGAAAGACCAGCGCACGCTGCCTGTGGAAGACACGCAGTGGATGGATGCGCCGTCATAATACAAAACGCCGTCGCCAAAGGGCGTTACGTCCTGATGGGCATAGCAGGGCAGCACGGAGGCGGAAATCTCCGACGTGCGGCCAATGCCGCTGAGCAGCCGCAGGCCCACCACGAACAGGATGACCGCCAGCACCAGAATGATCCAGTTGCGGATCTGCGTCTTGCGGGAAGCGGCCCTGGTGGCATGGAGGAAAGACTTGGTTTTGCTTTGCATGATAAACTCCTGACGGGCAAGGCCCGGAACAGAGATGAAAGTCACAAAGAGCGACAAGGGGAAACAAAAAGGGGTGCATTTGCGGGAAAATCCGGCAAACGCACCCTTATTATATCAGGCTTTATCCGGGGATGCAACGCCCGGCGGGGATTTTCTTTTGCCTGGCAGCATCAGAGGTGGAAGTCAGATGCGGGGACGGATGCTCAGACCCACTGCCAGGGCGCCGGGGCCGGTGTGGCAGGAAACGCCCATGGACAGATCAGCGTAGAGCAGGGGCATTCCGGGGAAGGCGGCGGTGATCTGCTCAAACCAGGCGGCGGTGGCGGCTTCATCAGCGCTGCCAGCGGCGATCAGGAACACGTCGCCCCGGGCGTGCTGCTCCCTGAAGCGGATGGCCAGGTCTTCCCGGATGGCCTCCAGCATCAGTTCCTGGGCCTTGCGGAAGCCTCGGGCCTTCTTGTGGGATTCCAGTTTGCCGGTGGCAAGTTTCAGGATGGGCTTGATATTCAGCAGCGTGCCCACCGCAGCGGCGGCGGAGCTGATGCGCCCGCCCTTTTGCAGGTAGGTCAGGGTTTCCACGGCAATATAGATGGACACCTGATCCCGCACGCTTTCCAGCGCTGCCTTGATCTGCGGGGCAGTGAGGCCTTTTTCTTCAAGATAGCGGGCGTCCAGAATGGACTGATACAAAGGGCTGGCGACCCGCCCGTTATCCACCACGAACACGCGTCCCAGATAGGGCTCGTCCTGGGCCAGCGCCGTGGCGGTGGAGCAGGAGCCGGACAGTCCGGAACTGATGGGCATATACAGAATCTGCTCATGGGTCAGGAGCATCTCATCCCACAGCGCCATGACGGTGGAAGGGGAGGGCTGGGAGGTGGCGATGTCGGCGCCCGCCGCCTGCCTGGCAAAAAACTCCTCCCGGGTCAGATCAACGCCCTCCAGGTAGTCCTGGCCGTCGATGGTGAAGGGCATGGGAAGAATGCGGATGTTCAGTTGTTTCGCCACATCCGGGGGAAGGCTGGCGTGACTGTCGGTGGCGATGCCGATGGCGTGCATGGTGTTCCTCCGTTATGAAAAGGTGGAAAAAGTCAGGTTACAAAGGGGTATCAGAAGTATTTTAACACAAGGCGGGCGAAAATACAATCGTTTGTCTGAAAGCGATTTGGCCTGCCGGGGCATTTTTACACGAAACTTTCGTCTTTGTCAAACAGGGGAACGAAGTCCTTCGAGGCGCTGACGGCTTCCTGCTGGAAACCGGGCAGTTCCAGTGTCATCATATAATCCCGCACCCGGGCGTATTCCCGCTGCGTCAGCGTGCGGTCCAGGCCCTTGATTTTCACATCGTTGCAGGGCACATATTGGCGCATCAGGCTGACCGGCACGCCGGGGGGCAGTTCGTCGTGGATCCACTGAAGCAGCTGGATGGACTCGCTGGTCAGGCCGGGGAGAATCAGATGGCGGATGATGGTGCCCTTTTGCATGATGCCCTGGTCGCTGAGCACAGGCGTGCCCGTCTGGCGCACCATTTCGGTGATGGCTTTTGTGGCGACGTCGAAATAATCAGGCGCCATAGCGTACAGGCGGCCCATGGCCTCGCTGCGGTGTTTGAGGTCGGGCAGATACACGTCGATGACGCCTTCCAGCAATCGCAGGGTTTCCACGGTTTCATAGCCGGAGGTGTTCCACACCAGCGGCACCGGCGGGCGGTAAATGTCCAGCGTTTTGAGAATCAGGGGCACATAGGGCGTGGCGGTGATGAAGGATACCGTGTGCACGCCCAAATCCACCAGCCGCTTGAGGGAATCCGCCAACTCCTGCGGCGTGAAGTTCCGCCCGGCATTGCGGTGGCTGATGTCGCCGTTCTGGCAGTAGGCGCACCGCAGGGTGCATCCGCTGAAAAACACCGCCCCGGTGCCGTTGAGCCCGGAAATGGGCGGCTCCTCCCACAGATGGGGCGCAATGCGGGCGATGCGCAGCGCATCCGGCAGGCGGCAGAAACCGTTGCCTGATTCTTCCGTGCGCAGCCCATGACACTGCCGGGGACAAAGGGTGCAATCCATGGCGATTTTCCTCCTGATTCAGCGGAAAAGTGTTTCTTCTGCCAGCATACCACGCACAAAGCGGGAACGCAAGGGGGCCAGGAAAGGGAATGACGGAAAATTCACCAGCCAAAGGCGTGAAAATTCTCCCCGCACCCGTCCGAAAAACGCTTGTATTCCTGAAAAAACTGTGGTATACTGCCACTGTATGAAATTCTCCGCCGCTGTCAAAGGCGGCGTCTATGCGCGGCAGTGCCGCATGAAAGAAGGGTTTGACGGTAAGAGTGGGCAAAGGCCAAAGACTGCGGGCGACGCAGCGCATCCTCCCGGTGGAGATCATCGGGGATGACTGCATCCTTTCGCAGGCAGAGGCTGATGTGCGCCACTCTTTTCTGTTGCAAAAATGGAAATAAATGGAAAGGCGGTGCGCCCGTGGCGAAAGCGGAACTGACCCAGGTGGTCACGCCCAAGTGCCAGAAGCTGGCAGATCAGCTGAACTTTGAGCTGGTGGATGTGTGCCTGGACAAGGAAAGCGCTGGCAAGTACCTCAGGATTTACATCGACCGGCCGGAAGGCATCTCGCTGGATGACTGCGAGAGGTATCACCGGGCCATTCAGCCCCAGATTGAAGCCTACGACTACGACTTCCTGGAGGTCTCCTCTCCCGGAGTGGACCGTCCGCTGAAAAAGGACCGGGACTTCGAGCGGGCCATTGGAAGCGAAGTGGAAGTCAAACTCTTCAAGGCCATGGACGGTCAGAAGATCATCACCGGCATCCTCACGGACTTTGACGCAGCCGACATGGTGATCACCGTAGGCGAAACGGAAGTCCGCATCCCCCGTAAGGCGGCGGCCATCGTGCGCCCGGTGGTGGACATGGAAGGCGTGGAGACAGTCGACCTCTCCGAGTAAATCAAATCAATCAACATACGTCAAAACCGCTCTGCACCGCCCTTCGGGGCATGGACAGCAGGGCGGAAACATAGATATGGAAGGCGGTTTATCAAATTATGGCAACTCGTAAAGCAGCAGTGAAGACGGAACAGAAGTCCGAGATTGTAGAGGCCATCAAGTTCCTGGCCAAGGAAAAGGAACTGAGCGAGGAAATGCTCTTTGCCACGGTGGAAGACGCCCTGCGCAAGGCATACACCAAGAATCTGCCCAAGGATATGCCGGTGCCCTCCACCGATAACATCACTGCCACCATCGGCCGCACCGACGGCGTGGTGCGGGTGTACCTGCGCCGCATGGTGGTGGAAACGGGCGACTGGTTTGACGAGCTGCCCGGCGCCGGCGACCGCATCCCCATGGATGAGGCCCAGAAGCTGGTGCCCAACTGCCAGCTGGGCGACATCATCGAGACGGAAGTGACGCCCCATGGCTTCCTGCGCGTGGCGGCCCAGACCGCCAAGGGCGTGATCATGCAGCGCCTGCGGGACGCCGAGCGCGGCCGCATCTATGACGAATACATCGACAAGGAGAACGAGATCCTCACCGCCATCGTGCGCCGGGTGGATCAGAAGGGTGTTTTCCTGGAACTGGGCCGCACCGAGGGCGTGCTGGACAACAGCGAGATGATCCCCGGCGAAGTGCTCAAGGAAGACGACCATGTGAAGGTGTATGTGCTGGAAGTGCACCGTGCCGGTACGGCGGGCCCCCGTGGTCCCCAGGTGCGGGTCAGCCGCATTCACCCCAAGCTGGTGCAGCGCCTGTTTGAAATGGAAGTGCCGGAAATCGCCGGCGGCGCCGTGATCATCAAGGGCATTGCCCGTGAGGCTGGCAGCCGCACCAAGATGGCCGTGTACGCCGCTGATATGATGGTGGATCCCGTGGGCAGCTGCGTGGGCCAGCGCGGCAGCCGTGTGGACCGTGTGGTCAACGAGCTCAAGGGCGAGAAGATCGACATCATCAAGTGGAGCGACAACCCTGCGGAATTCATCGCCAATGCCCTGAATCCCGCCCACGTGCTCTCCGTGTTCGTGGAGGAAAGCGGACAGAAGAGCTGCAAGGTGGTCGTGCCGGATAACCAGCTGTCCCTGGCCATCGGCAAGGAGGGTCAAAACGCCCGCCTGGCGGCCAAGCTGACCGGCTGGAAGATCGACATCAAGTCTGAATCCCAGGCCAACATGATGTCTGACATGGTGGAGGGCGAGCAGCCCATGGACTTCGAAATGCCCATGGCTGACCTGGACGCCGGTTTCGCCATGCCTGAGGATGACATCCTGTAATCCCTGCAACAGGAAAGCAAATCGGAGGTAAACAGGTCGGATGAAGCCGAAGAAAATCCCCATGCGGATGTGCGTGGGCTGCCGGGAAATGAAGCCCAAGCGGGAATTGATCCGGGTGGTGCGTGGTCCCGACGGCAGCGTGTCCATCGATCCCAACGGGAAAAAGCCCGGTCGCGGCGCCTATGTGTGCCGCCAGGAGGCCTGCCTGATGCGGGCCATCCGCCAGCGCCAACTGGAGCGCCAGCTGGAAGTGCAGCTGACGGAAGAAGTCTCCGAGGGGCTCAGGCAGGCCATGGAAAACCTGCCGCCCCAGCAGATGGAGGCGACCTGAGGTGGATGAAAAGCGCAGGGCACGCCTGCAGGGCCTGATGGGACTGTGCGTCCGGGCCAGACAGGCGGTCTTCGGCGAGGACGGATGCCTGAAAACCATCCGTGCCGGAAACGCCGGGGTGCTGCTGGTGGACAGCGGCGCCTCACCGGCAACAAAAGACAAATACATCAGCGCAGCGGCCCACTTTGGGGTCATGCTGGGCTGGCTTCCCGGAGACCTCTTGCATGAAGCAACAGGCCGGCCGGGCGTGGCGATGGTCGTCCTCCAGGGCGGCCTGGCACAGCAGATTCAACAGCTGCTGAAAGAAATACCTGATGTGGTAAATAATGGCGGGGGTGCAATTGCCTGATGACGAAAGTAAAGATGAATGATGCCACCAAGGAACTGGCTGCTGAGGCGGCAAAGGTCCGGGAGGAAGCGACGCGGGTGCGCCGCAATGCGGATCAGCTGATCCGTTCCCTGCGCGAGAAGGAAAGCGCGCTGGTGAAAGTGAAGGAAGAAGCGGACATGAAGGCCCGCAGCGAGGAAATGGCCAGGCAGACCTCCGACCACAGCAATGCGTATGTCATGCTGGATGCGGACGAGCAGGCCCAGCTTGATGCTGCCAAGGCCGCCGCAAAGGCGCCCAAGGCGGAAAAGAAGCCGGAAGCCAAGGCCGAAGCCAAGCCCGAAAAGAAGGCTGACAAGAAGCCCGAAAAGAAGGCGCCCAAGGCCGAAGAAAAGCCTGCGGAAGTCAAGGCCGAGGTGAAGGCGGAAGAAAAGCCTGCCGAGGTCAAGGCGGAAGTTAAGGAAGAAGCGAAGGCGGAAGCCAAGCCTGAAGTCAAGGCGGAAGCCAAGCCCGAGCCCAAACCCGAAGCGCCCCGCAAGCCCGCCGTGGGTCAGATTATGGCCCGCCCCGGTCAGCAGGTGCAGCCTGCCCAGCCCGTGGGCCTTGCGCCCAATGTGATCCGTGCGCCCCGGCCCGTGCAGCCCGGCGCTCAGCAGCCCGGTGCGCCCCGTCCCCAGGGCCCCTATGGCCGTCCTGCGAATCCCCAGGGCCCCTATGGCCGCCCGGCTAACCCCCAGGGCCCCTATGGCCGTCCTGCGAATCCTCAGGGCCCCTATGGCCGCCCGGCAAATCCCCAGGGCCCCTATGGTCGTCCCGCCAATCCCCAGGGCGCTGCGCCCCAGGGTGGCTTCGGCCGTCCCGCCGGTGGTCCCGGTGCACCCCGTCCCCAGGGCGGGTTTGGTCAGCGTCCCCAGCAGGGCGGCGCTGCCGGCGGCTTCGGTCGTCCTGCCGGTGGTCCTGGTGCGCCCCGTCCCCAGGGCGGTGCAGGCCGTCCCGCGCCCCGCAGCAAGGGCCCGGAACTGCTCCCTGCCATGGAGAAGGAGCGTGTCTCCAACTACGATCCCAACAAGAAGAACTACGTCCGTCAGCATGACCCGGAGCGCGTGGCACGCAACCGCAAGCAGCTGGCTAAGGACAACTACGGCGCTTACGATGACGATGTGGTGCGCGGCGGCAAGCGTGCCCGCAAGAAGCCCTCTGCCCAGCAGATGATGGCTCCCATCAAGATCGAAACCGCCTACATGGCCGGCGATACCATCATCGTCCGTGACCTGTGCGACAAGATCGGCAAGACCTCCGGCGAAATCATCAAGAAGCTGTTCCTGCTGGGCAACATGGCCACCATCAACAGCGAGATCGACTTCGACACCGCCCAGCTGATCTGCGCCGACTTTGAAATCACTCTGGAGAAGAAGCCCGAGCAGACCGCTGAAGATCAGCTGGTGGCTGAGGACTTCGAAGATACCGACGAAAACCTCCTGCCCCGTCCCCCCGTTGTCACCATCATGGGTCACGTCGACCACGGCAAGACCTCTCTGCTGGACTACATCCGTTCCAGCCGTGTGACCCAGGGCGAGGCCGGCGGCATCACCCAGCACATCGGTGCTTATACCGTGGATGTGGGCGACGGCCGTCAGATCACTTTCCTGGATACCCCCGGCCATGAGGCCTTCACTGCCATGCGCGCCCGCGGCACTCAGGCCACCGACATTGCCGTGCTGGTGGTGGCGGCGGACGACTCTGTGATGCCGCAGACCGTGGAATCCATCAACCACGCCAAGGCGGCGGAAGTGCCCCTGATCGTGGCGATCAACAAGATGGATAAGCCCACTGCCAACCCCGACCGTGTCAAGCAGGACCTGACCAACTATGGCGTGGTCTGCGAAGAGTGGGGCGGCGACAACATCATGGTGCCCGTGTCTGCGCTCACCGGCGACGGTGTGGATGAACTGCTGGAAATGATTCTGCTGCAGGCGGATATGCTCCAGTTGCGAGCCAACCCCAACCGTCTGGCAAAGGGCGTCATTGTCGAAGCCAAGCTGGACAAGAATCGTGGCCCTCTGGCGACGGTGCTTCTGCAGAACGGTACCCTCCATGTGGGCGACAACATCATTGCCGGCATGGCCTCCGGCCGTGTCCGTGCCCTGATTAACGACCGGGGCGAAAAGGTCAAGGAAGCCGGCCCCTCCATGCCTGTGGAGATCATGGGCTTTGACGAGGTGCCCTCTGCGGGCGATGAAATGATCGCCGTGGGCGATGACCACCTGTCCCGTCAGGTCGCTGAAGAGCGCAAGGCCAAATTGAAGGCCTCCCGTGAAGCCACCATGGCCAAGATCAGCATGGAGAACCTGTTCTCCAACCTGGAGGCCGGCAAGCAGACCACCCTCAACCTCATCATCAAGGCGGACGTGCAGGGCTCCGTGGAAGCCGTCAAGCAGGCCATGGAGAAACTGTCCAACGACGAGGTGAAGGTGCGTGTGCTCCACAGCGCCGCCGGTGCTGTCAACGAGGGCGACGTCACCCTGGCCTCTGCCTTCAACGCCATCATCATCGGCTTCAACATCCGTCCCGAAGCCTCTGCCCGTACCCTGGCTGAGCGTGAAAAGGTGGATGTGCGCCTCTACACCGTCATCTACAAGGCCATCGAGGACATGGAAAAGGCCATGAAGGGCCTGCTGGCGCCGGAGTACAAGGAAGTGCTGCTGGGCCATGCGGAAGTCCGCAACGTGTTCAAGATCACCGGCTCCGGCATCATCGCCGGTTCCTACGTGCAGGACGGCAAGATGCAGCGCAATGCGCTGGTGCGCCTGCTGCGTGACAACGTGGTCTGCTACGAAGGCAAGCTGACGAGCCTGAAGCACTACAAGGAGGACGTCAAGGAAATGGCCGCCGGTTTCGAGTGCGGCATGAGCCTGGACGGCCACAACGACATCAAGGAAGGCGACATCATCGAGTGCTACATCATGGAGGAAATCCCCCGCTGATTTCCCCGTAGCGCAACATGATCTTCCCCGGTGACATATTCCCGATCCCATCCGGCAGGGGGAAGACACGCAGCAACCGTGCCGCCCCCTGCCTGTTTGTTTGAACTGGCGGCCCCTTCAACCGCCTGAAAAGGAGCAATCATGAGCAACTATCAGCGTATTGACCGCATCAGCGAAGAAGTCCGCCGGGAAGTGGACCGCATCATCCGGGAGGAACTCAACGATCCCCGGGTGGCGGGCACCTTCTCTATCACCCGGGCGGAAGTGACCCGTGACCTGCGGTATGCCAAGATCTATGTGTCCGTGCTGGAGGATGACAAGCGGGAAGGCCTGATCAAGGCCCTCACCAGCGCAGCGGGATACATCCGCCGCAGCCTCAGCCGGGGCATCATCATCCGCACCGCCCCGCAGCTGCAGTTTGTCAGCGACCAGAATATCGCCTATGGCGTGCATATCGCCAAGGTGCTGGCGGACGCCCAGAAGACGGAGGGTCAGCCCCATGATGAAGACGCCCCGACCCCTTGACGGCGTCATCCGGGCGATTGAACACGCCCGCTCGGTGATTCTGGTGTGCCATATCAGCCCCGACGGCGATACGGTGGGCAGCGCTCTGGCATTGCGCCTGGCGCTTTTGGCCATGGACAAGCAGGTGCAGGTGTGCTGCGAAAACACCATCCCGGAACTGCTGACCTTCCTGCCGGGGGCGGAAGCCTTCCTTGCGCCGGAAGAGGCTATGGCACAAGCCGACCTGCTTTTGAGCGTGGACGTGTCCGACGAGCGGCGCATGGGCCGCTGCCGTGAACTGATCGCAAGGGTGCATCACACCGCCCAGATCGATCACCACGCCACCAACACCATCTGCTTTGAGGAAAACTGCGTGGACGGCTCGGCTCCGGCGAACTGCCTGATCATCTACGAGCTGCTTCAGCGCATGAACTGCCCCATCACCCCCGACATCGCCACCTGTCTGGCGACCGGCCTGAGCACGGACACCGGCCATCTGGCCTATGGTTCCACCACGCCCGAAGCCTTCCGCATGATGGGCGAGATGTCGGAAAAAGGCGCAAAGGTGGCGCAGAGCTGGCGGCTTTTGTACGGTCGGCGGCCCCTTCGGCAGGTGAAACTCCTGCAAAAGGCCCTCAGCGCCCTTCAAATGCACCATCAGGGGCAGATTACCTCCCTGCAGTTGACTCTTGCTGATTTCGCCGAATGCGGCGCCCTGCAGGAGGATGCGGAGGGCATTGTCAACTATGGGCTGGAGATTTCCGGCGTGCGCATGGCGGTGTTTGCCAGGGAGACGGAATCGGACCAGGTGAAGCTGAGCCTTAGGGCGGTGGAGCCGGACTGCGTTTCCGGCGTGGCATCTGCTTTGGGCGGCGGCGGACACGCTCAGGCGGCAGGCGCTATGGTACGTATGCCCCTTGAGGAAGCCGTGCGGGAAGCGGTGCGCCTCATGACTGCTGAAATGGAGAAAGCATGAACGGATTTCTGAACGTCCTCAAGCCGCCTGGCATGACCTCTGCCGCCGTGGTGGCGGTTGTGCGCCGCCTGACAGGGGAAAAGCGGGTGGGTCATGCCGGCACGCTGGATCCCGAAGCAGCAGGCGTTTTGCCGGTGATGATCGGCAAGGCGGCGAGGCTGTTTGATTATCTGGTGGACAAGGAAAAGATCTATGTGGCGGAGGTCGCCTTTGGCACGGCCACAGACACCCAGGACGCCACCGGCACGGTGACTGCCCGGGGCGACAACTATCCTTCCCGGGAGGCCATCGCCCAGGCAGCGCAGCAGCTGACGGGGCACATCCTGCAGCGTCCCAGTATGTACAGCGCCATCAAGCAGGACGGCACGCCCATGTATGAGCGGGCCCGCCGGGGCGAGACGGTGGAGGTTCCTCTGCGGCAGGTGTGGGTGGAAAGCATCGCCCTGGGGGAGGAAATGCCCGATCACGGCATGATGCTGACCGTTCATTGCGGCAAGGGCACCTACATCCGCTCCATCTGCAACGACATGGGCGACATCGTGGGCTGCCCGGCCCACATGAGGTTCCTGCTCCGTGCCAAAAGCGGCGTGTTTGATCTTTCCACCGCCATCACGCTGGAAGAAGCCGCCGCCCTTGCGGAAAAAGGCGAACTGGGCCATCATCTGCTGGCACTGGATATGCCCATCGGGCATCTGCCCCGGCTGGATGTGCCGCCCTTCCTGGAAAAGCAGGTGGTCAACGGCGTGAAACTGCCGGCGAAGAAGATCCGTGGCGCTGCCGAACTGGCGGAGGACACCCCGGTGCGGCTCTATATGAAGGGCGAATTCTGGGGCATGGCGGTGCGCCAGGGCGAAGAACTGGTTTGGAAGGCCCTGCTGGCTCCCGATGAGGCGAATCAGCCGGGACAATAAGGAGAAATGTATGCGAATCCTTCGTGATCCGAAGAAACTCAACCCCTGCGTGCTGGTGCTGGGGATGTTTGACGGCGTGCACCGGGGGCATCAGGCGCTGCTGATGAAGGGCGACGAACTGGCGCAGTCCATGGTGTACCCGCTGGCGGTGTGCACCTTTGATCCCCATCCGCTGAAAGTGCTGCGTCCCGACAGGATGCCGCCCCTGCTGACCACATTGCCGGAAAAAGCCCGGCTGATGGCCCAGTTCGGCGTGGATGGCCTGTGCATCACCACCTTTGACAGAGACAGGGCCGACCAGTCCCCCGAAGATTATATGGCGGAAATGGTGGCGGTGTATCAGCCGGTGGCGGTGGTCTGCGGCTACAACTTCACCTTCGGCAAGGGCGGCAAGGGCAACGGCGAAATGCTGCGGGCCTACGGCCAGGAGCATGGCTTTGAGACGATCATCGTGCCGGAAGTGGACATCGACGGCGCGCCGGTGTCTTCCACCCGGGTGCGGGAAAACCTCTCAAGGGGCGACGTGCGCACGGCGGCGCGGCTGATGGGCCACCCCTTCACCCTCACGGGCAAGGTGCGCTCCGGCAAGGCGCTGGGCCGTACCCTGGGCTTCCCCACGGCCAATGTGACCATCCCCCAGGGAAAGGCCCTGCCGGCCTTCGGCGTCTACTGCTGCTGGCTGGAGACGGAGGAAGGCTATCATGAGGCAGTGGTGAACGTGGGCCGTCACCCCACGCTGCCGGAAGGCAGCGTCACCGTGGAAGCCTATGTGCCCGACGCCCAGCTGGACCTCTACGGCAAGACCGTGCGCCTGACCTTCCTGCATCATCTGCGGATGGAACAGCGCTTTGACTCCGTGGAGGACCTCAAAGCCCAAATGGCCCAGGACACCGAAAACTGCCGGGCGTATTTCGCCTCGCTGGAATAATCAGAAAGAAGGCACAGCATGAACGGCTGTGCCTTTTTGTCTGCCTGCATTTCTGATGTTTTCGGCTTTACACCCGCCCTTTTTGGGGGATATAATGGATGCATGGCAGAAGATAAGGAGTGGTAAGTATGTCTGGGATTCAGGAAGCGCTTTCGCCTGTGACAGACTGGCTGATTGACAAACTGGGGATGTATGGACTGATCGTTGCGGATATACTGCCGTTGGCCTTTATCGGCTTGATGGTGCTGTTGGTGATTCTTGTGCGGCGCATGAACAACGCAAGCAAAAAATTCAGAGCCGTAAGGATGGTCAATCAGGCGAAAGAGGCAGCCGAGGATGAGGAATATGAGCGGGCCCATGAACTGTATATGGCAGCCCAACGCCTGTACCCCAAGCAGCAGTTGGTGTCTGATCTTGAGATGGCCAGGTTGTGCAGGAAGGGCAAAAACAGCGATTGGAGTCTCCGCGGACAGGAAGCCTCGGCGGCGTACTGGTTCGAAAAGACGATCCATGGCTTCGGTGCAGAGGGCCGGTATGAATACGGCCTGTATCTGGTAGAAGATTCCGACGACCCGATGAAAGCAGCGCAGGGTGTGGAGTACATCCGCAAGGCGGCTCAATGGAAGTATCCCGGTGCACAGGAAACTCTCCAGCGGCTGGAAGCAGACGCAGAGAAAGCCATGCAAGATAAAAAATATAACATTGCGGCAGCCATGGGTAACGGCAAGGCGCAGTTTTTGGTTTCCGGAAACGCTCAGGACACAGAACTCAGGCGGAAGTGGCTGGAATTGTCGGCCAACAGCGGCTATGCTGAGGCGCAGGCGATGCTGGGCATTGCGTATCGTGATGGGGAACTGGGTCTGAAAAAGGATGAACGAAAGGCTGTCGAGTGGTTCACTGCTGCAGCGGAAAAGGATAACGAAGAAGCCCAGCAGTGCCTGTGTGTCCTGTATGCGGACAAAAACAAGACGGAAAAAGACTGGGATATTGCCATCAAGTGGTTCAAGAAGTTTGCTGAGAAGGGGGACGCCACGGCCATGTACAACGTGTCTGTGCTTTATGGATGGAAGGCTGCTGCCTGCGCCAAAAGGAATAACATCAAAACACGCCTGGAGGGCTTGGAAAACCGCGAGTATATCGGGTTGGTGTTCTCTGCCAATGAGTGGAAGAGGAGGGCAGAAGCCAACGGCTACAAAACGGAGTGACAACGAAAACTCCCCCGGACATGACACGCTCACGTCCGGGGGATGCTTGTTTTGGCAGGGAAGAATCAGCGCACTTCGCCGCAGAGATTGGCACAAAGCAGTTCGTCTGTGTTGTCCTGGGCAAGGGCCCACATCATTTTGGTCACGGCGGCTTCGGTGGTCATGTCCAGGCCGGAGATGACGTCGGTACGCAATAGCTGCATCCCCACTTCGTAGATGGACAGGTCTGCCTTTTCGTACATACACTGGGTCACCACCATGATGCGCACGCCTTTTTCCCGCAGGCGGTGGAGTTTTTCCACCAGATTGCGGCGGATGTAGTGCAAGCCGCCCACGCCGAAGGCTTCAATCACCAGACCCTTGTAGCCTGCATCGGCGATGAAGTCCAGGATGTCCGGCTGGGTGCCGGGAATCAGTTTGAGCAGGAACACCCGGCTGTCCACATCGGGGCGGCACTGATAGGGCGCCGTGATGCGCTGGGGCCGCAAAAAGTGGACTCCCTCGCTGTCCACCATGCCTGACAGGGAACGGTTGACGCTGTCGAAGGCGTCAAAGGACATGGTGCGGGTCTTGACGGCCCGGGTGCCCAGAATCAGCTTGCGGCTGAAGCACACATAGGTGCCGGGAACGCCCTGACAGGCCGCCTCAATGGCGCAGGACAGGTTGATTTCCGCATCGGACAGGGGAGCCCCCAGGGGCAACTGGCTCCCGGTGAGGATGACGGGCTTTTCCTGGCCCAGCAGCATATAGGACAGGGCAGCAGCGGTGTAGCCCATGGTGTCGGTGCCGTGGGTGATGACCACGCCGTCGCACTCTTTCATGGCCTTGTCCACGGATTTGGCCAGCAACGACCATTCTTCCGGCTGAATGTTGCTGGAATCCATGGAAAAGACGTCCTTTGTGACAATCTCCACGTCCTTGTGAACGTGGACGTCCTCCAGCAGCTGATGGGCGTTGAGGGCGGGCATGAGGCCATCGGGGGTCTGGCGGCAGGCGATGGTTCCGCCGGTGGCCAGCAGGGCGATTTTCCTGGACATGAGCGTGCCTCCTGTGTTTGCCCGGAAAAAGGCGCCGGGCAGGGAAAAATCAGCATAAAAATGCAGAAATCTGCTGTATGATTATACCACGGCTATGGCATAAATGCAAAAAGTATGGTAAAATAATTCCGATATGCATCTTCATGATGCGAAATGACCGGAGGGAAACAACATGAAATTCAATGCCAAGCGAACTGCTCTGGTGGGTCTGGCCTTTATGGCCATCTGCTCCTTCTGGGGGCTGTACGATTTCACCGTGCCGCTGATTCTCCGTGACACCTATCAGCTGGGCGACACCGTCTCCGGCGTGGTGATGGCCATGGACAACATCGTGGCACTGGTGCTGCTGCCCCTGTTCGGCGCTCTGTCTGACCGCTGCACCCTGCGGCTGGGCCGCCGGATGCCCTTCATCCTCTTTGGCTCCCTGACGGCGGCCGGCCTGCTGCTGGTGGTGCCGGTGGTGGTGAAGTATGGCCCCCTGCCCGTGTTCCTGGTGCTGCTGGGCCTGCTGCTGCTGGCCATGGGCACCTATCGTTCCCCTGCTGTGGCCCTCATGCCCGACGTGACGCCTCGCCCCCTGCGCTCCAAGGCCAACGCCATCATCAACCTGATGGGCGCCATCGGCAGTGCTTTCTCTCTGGCGCTGGTGAACGTGGCGGTGGTGACCACCGTGGACGAAATGGGCGTTGAATCCAGCGATTACACACTGCTGTTTGTGTGCGTGGCGGCGGTGATGGTCGCCAGCACCATTGTGCTGCTGTGCACCATCCGTGAGCGCAAGTTGGTGGCGATGATGCCCCCTGAGCCTCAGGAAGAACCCGCCAAGGCCGGAGAGGAAGCCCCCAAGCGCCATCTGTCCAAGGGCGAAATGACCTCTCTGGTGCTGCTGCTGGCCTCTGTGGCCCTGTGGTTTATGGGCTATAACGCCATTACCACCGCCTTCAGCAAGTATGCCACTCAGGTCTGGTCCGTGACGCCCGGCGAGGCGGCTAACTGTATGCTGGTTGCCACCGTGGTGGCCATTATCAGCTATTGGCCCGTGGGCCTGATTTCCAGCCGCATCGGCCGCAAGCGCATGATCCTCATCGGCATCGGCATTCTGATGGTCTGCTTCCTGGGCGGCGCCCTGATGCAGAGCATGAGTTGGTTTGCCTTTGTGCTCTTCGGTCTGGTGGGCATCGGCTGGGCAAGCATCAACGTCAACAGCTTCCCCATGGTGGTGGAACTGGCCAGCGGCGCCGACACCGGCAAGTACACCGGCTATTATTACACCTTCTCCATGGCAGCGCAGGTGCTGACCCCTGTGCTTTCCGGCGCCCTGCTGGAGCATGTGGGCTATCACACCCTGTTCCCCTATTCTCTGGCAATGGTCACCATAGCCATGATCACCATGAGCCAGGTGCGTCACGGCGACAGCCGCCCCGACGCCAAGCGTGGTCTGGAAGCGCTGGACGTGGAGGACTGATACCATGTGGATCGCCCTGCTGATCATCCTGCTGCTGCTTGCTGCGTATGTGTTCATGCTCATGCCCCGGCTGCCCCGGCGCTCCATCGCCCACTTGAAGGCGAAGTATTTCGCCCATCGGGGCCTCTGGGATGAGAATATGCCGGAAAACAGCCTGTCCGCCTTTCAGGCGGCGGTGGACGCCGGCTACGGCATCGAGCTGGATGTGCACCTGACGAAGGATGGCCATCTGGTGGTGCATCATGACGATTCCACCAAGCGCCTGTGCGGCGTGGATTATGTCATTTCCCAGACCGACCTGCAGACGCTGCGCACCTGCCAGCTTCATGACAGCGGCGAGACCATCCCCACCTTTGACGAAGTGCTGGAAGTGGTGGACGGCAAGGTGCCGCTGATGGTGGAAGTGAAGGTGGAAAAGAATGTGGACGCCCTGTGCTCCACGCTGTGGGAGCGCCTGAAGGCCTACGACGGCCCCCTGTGCATGGAGAGTTTTGATCCCCGGGCGGTGAGCTGGTTCCGAAAGAATGCGCCCCAGGTCATCAGGGGACAGCTGGCGTTCAATCACACCCGCGTGCAGCGGGGCGCCACCCCTGCCAAAAGGCGGCTGAACCTGTTCATTGCCAGTATGTTTCAGAACGTTATCGCCCGCCCGGACTTCATTTCCTATGAGGCGGCCACGGAGTCTCCCCACTCTGTGCCCATGAATATCATCCGCCTGTTCAGGCCCCACATGGCCTGCTGGACTATCCGTTCCAAGGAAGAACTGGAAGCGGCGAAAAACCGCTATGACCTGTTTATTTTCGAAGGCTTCCGCCCGCTGTGAACGGTTGACAAGCCAGGAAATATCCAGTATAATGGACAACGTAACATGGCTAAGTATGCACCTTTGCAGCCTTGGAGGCGGTAAGGGTGCTTCTTTACGACCGACCTGGTCGATTTGACCATCCGAAAGGAGCGTATCCCCATGGCTGAAGAAAAGCGCACCGTCATTACCGAAGAAGGTTTGAAAAAACTCCAGGAACAGCTGGATTACCTCGTGGGTACCCGCCGCAACGAGATTGCCCATCAGATCGAAGTGGCCCGTGGCTTCGGCGACCTGTCTGAAAACGCCGAGTACGACGCGGCCAAGTCCGAGCAGGCCAAGGTGGAGGCGGAGATCGCCCACCTGACCGCCGTCATCCGCAATGCGCTGGTGGTTTCCAGCAGCGACATTTCCACCGACAAGGTGTCCATCGGCACCATCGTGGAAGTGGAAAACACCGCCACTGGCATGAAGCAGGAATTCGCCATCGTGGGCGAAAACGAGGCTGACCCCTATCAGAAGAAGATCTCCACCGAGAGCCCCATCGGCAACGGCCTGCTGGGCACCACGGTGGGCGAAGTGGTCACCATCGAGATCCCCAAGGGCGTCATTGAGTACAAGGTGCTCAACATCCGCCGCTGATTGACCTCTGCCAAGAAACCGACAGGAGAAGGATACCATGACTGATTATCCCGTGACGCCCCTGACGCCCCCGCTGTCTGAGCAGGAGATCATCCGCCGCCAGAAGCTGCAGGGCCTCATTGATGCCGGGCAGAATCCCTATGAAATCACCCGCTACGATGTGACCCATCACAGCCAGGAGATCATCGACAGTTTTGTGGACGACCAGGAGAGCGCTCCTGTGTCCATTGCCGGCCGCATGACCGCCCGCCGCGTGATGGGCAAGGCGTCCTTCGCCTCCCTGCTGGACGCTCAGGGCAACATCCAGATTTATGTTACCCGGGACAGCCTGGGCGAAGAGGCCTACGCTGCCTTCAAGAAGTACGACATCGGCGATATTCTGGGCGTGAAGGGCACGGCTTTCCGTACCAAGACGGGCATGATCTCCATCCATGTGACGGAGATGACGCTGCTCACCAAGTCCCTGAAGGTGCTGCCGGAGAAGTTCCACGGTCTGGTGGATACCGACCTGCGCTATCGCCAGCGGTATGTGGATACCATCGTCAATCCCGAAGTGCGTGACACCTTCCGCAAGCGCAGCGCCATCATTGCTGCCGTGCGTGAATTCCTGGACGCCCGCGGCTATCTGGAAGTGGACACCCCCGTGCTGCACACGCTGGAAATCGGCGCTTCCGCCCGGCCCTTCCGTACCCATCACAATGCCCTGAACCTGCCCATGTTCCTGCGCATCGAGACGGAACTGTACCTGAAGCGCCTGATCGTCGGCGGCTTCGAGCGCGTGTATGAAGTGGGCCGCATCTTCCGCAACGAAGGCATGGACGCCACCCATAACCCTGAATTCACCTCCGTGGAGACCTATCAGGCCTATGCCGATTACAAGGAAATCATGGAGATGGTGGAGCAGCTCTACGAGTTCGTGGCGCTGAAGGCTCTGGGCACCACGGATGTGGAATATCAGGGGCAAATCATCCACCTCAAGGCGCCCTGGAAGCGTATCACCATGGCTGATGCGGTGAAGGAAGCCTGCGGCGTGGACTGGACCCAGTGGCAGTCCGACGAAGAAGCCCGTGCCTGCTGCGAAGCCCGTGAAATCTACGTGGAAAAGACCGCCAAGCGGGGCGACTGCCTGGCTGCTCTCTTCGACGCTTATGTGGAAGACTCCCTGGTGCAGCCCACCTTCATCATGGACTACCCGGTGGAAATCTCCCCCCTGGCCAAGCGCAAGCCCGACGATCCCACCCTCACCGAGCGCTTCGAGTTCTTCATCACCGGCCACGAGATGGGCAACGCCTTCTCCGAGCTGAATGATCCCATCGACCAGCGCCGCCGCTTTGAAGAGCAGGTGGCTGCCCGCAAGGCGCAGGGCATCAACGCCGAGGTGGACGAGGACTTCGTCTCCGCCCTGGAATACGGCATGCCTCCCACCGGCGGCCTGGGCTTCGGCCTCGACCGACTGGTGATGCTCCTGACCAACTCCAGCACCATCAGGGACGTGCTGCTCTTCCCCACGATGAAGCCGCAGGGCAAGGGTGGCGAACAGGCCGAGGAAAAGGCGGAGTAAGGCGGAAAATCAAGGCTAACGCTGAGGATTTGAGCCGGAATGAACCTGGAATTCGCTAAACTCCCGGTCAATGTACACCAACGTACACCAAATGTACGCCCAATCAGCGGTGTCTCACCGCAAATAAACGCAAGGAAGATGACTTTGCATCAGGCGTCCCTCGCAAGGGGACGTCTTTTTTGTTCCCCCACAAAAAAGCAGACCGCCGAAGCGGTCTGCTGTTTTATTTGGGTCCTGCTTGATTACTGCGGCGCCATGGCGATCATTCGGCCGCAGCGGCATTGTTAAAGCGGAAGGTCTTGGCGATTTCCAGCGCAAGCTCGCTGCAACGGTTGACGCTCAAGTTGTCGTTGATCTGCTCGATGTCCACCAGGAAACCACGACCATCTGTGTAGTGGGAGGCGAAGGCGTAAGAGCCCTGATCGACGAGCAGCGTATCTCCGCCGTCCTGGGTGAGACCCGAGATGGTGGAGGAAGCATTGACATAAGAGATAGCGGTATCGCCGTCGAAGCCGAAGAAAATACGCAGCATACAGTACAGATGATCTACCTGATCGTCGCCGGTGGTCAGGTCCATGTCCATCTCGTTGAGTACATAGTCATAGGTGAACAACATGAGCTGGTAGTCATCGCAGAGATAGTGATGCAGGTAAGAACCGACCGAGCCTTCCACGGTCTTTTGGTAGACGAGTTCTTCCGGAATATCAAACAGCATGGAATCTGCCGTGATGGTCTGCTTGGGTAGAGTGCTGGCAGGGGCGGCGGGGGCAGAAGCGGCTTGCGTGCCATTCACTACGCAGGATGCAGTGATGTCAAAGAGAAGTTCCTGCGTGGCTTCAGGGCCGGAGATTTCAACCAGGAAAGCGAGACCTTGATTGTAATACGAACACACGAATTGCGGGAAGGGCCCAGTTTCAACACCATCAATGTTCTGATAATAATTGAAACTGTAAACGTACAGCGGTACGCCGTCAGGCATGACGCCATCGTATCTATCTGCTCGATTCGCCCAATCCAGCGCCTGTGCGGAAGCATCGTGTCCTTCGGACCATTCGTCGGCGGGGAAAGAATTGGCATAGGCAAAGAGGGCGGCGAAATTGTCCATGTGTTCATCGCCGTCGGTGATATCCAGCGTGACGCCGGAAGCGGTATAGTCCAGCACATAAACGCCGCCGATGTACTCATAGTCCCTGCTGAAATCGGCGCGCCACAGACCAGGTTTGGTTTCGAAACTGCCCCAGCCAGAGTCCCACATTGCAGGAATCTCGAAGGTCATCGGGCCGACCTCGATGGTCATGGTCTCCTCAGCCGCAGCGGGCAGGATGGCGATGCCGCACAGCAGGCAGAGTATCAGCAAAACGGAAAGCAGTTTCTTCATGGGTGATCTCCTTTCTCCTATGCACGAAACGATTTAGTGCTGCGATCATTATAGCATATTTTCGGGCAATATGGGGGTGCTGCGCTGAAAAAACAGGAATTATGCAAAAATCAGGATACACCATTGACTTTTTCGGGCGGCGGAGGTATAATAAGTCATACAAATCATACTTAACCCACTAAAAGGAGGGGCAGCCATGGGCAGACCGAAGGGAAAATACGCCTGGACCGTCACAGTGGGGGAAAAGGGACAGATTGTCATTCCCAAGCAGGCGCGGGAGCTGTTTGGCATTCAGCCGGGCGATACGCTGGTGCTGCTGGGGGATGACAAGCGGGGCATTGCCATCCCGCCCAAGACGATGTTTGAGGCCTTCTCTCATGCGGTGTACGAGACGAATGAGGATGAGGAATAATCAGATGCAGGAGGAAAAGTGGGTGCTGTGCCCGGGGTGCGGCGGGAAAACCCGCACCCGGATGCTGGAGGGCACGGTGCTGGTGCAGTTTCCGCTGTTTTGCCCCAAGTGCAAACGGGAGTATCTGGTGAACGCGGAGAAGGGGGAAATCACCTTCGCCGCCCAAATGAATTTTAGCGGCCAAGACGCTCAGACGCAGGGCTGATTTTCACGCAAGAGGAAAATCGGCGCTGCGCTTTTTCTTTGCAAGGAATGAAAGGATGATTGATATGGAAGCCATTGAAATCAGGAATCTGACGAAAGTATACGGGGACGTGCGGGCGGTGGATGGCCTGACCCTGAGCGTCCGCCCGGGGGAATTGTTTGCATTGCTGGGGGTCAACGGCGCCGGAAAAACCACCGCCATCAAGATGCTGGCCTGCCTCGCCCGGCCCACCGGCGGCGATGCGCTGCTGATGGGCAGCAGCATCGTGCATCAGCCGGGGGAGGTGCGGCGGCTGATTGGCATTTCCCCGCAGGATACCGCCGTGGCGCCCAACCTGACGGTGGAGGAAAACCTGGCCATGATGTGCGGCGTGTACGGGTATGACAAACAGGCGCAGAAAGAAAAACTGGCGGCGCTGACGGAGGAATTCCACCTGCAGGAAGTGCTTCATCGCCGGGCGGGTAAGCTGTCCGGGGGCTGGCAGAGGCGGCTCAGCATTGCGCTGGCGCTGGTGGGTCAGCCGCAGATTCTCTTCCTGGATGAACCGACGCTGGGGCTGGACGTCATCGCCCGCAGCGAACTGTGGGATACCATCCGGGCGCTGAAGGGGAAGGTCACCATCATCCTCACCACCCATTACATGGAGGAAGCCGAGGGGCTGTCCGACCGCATCGGCATTATGAAGGCCGGGCGGCTGATCGCCCTGGGCACCGCCGGGGAACTGAAGGCTCAGGCGGGAAAAGAGCGCTTTGAAGACGCCTTTGTGGCGCTGGTGAAGGGGGTGTAAGCCATGAGAATGATGGCCTTTGCGAAGCGCAACTGGAAGGAAATCGTGCGGGACCCGCTGACGCTGATCTTCGGGCTGGGGTTTCCGGGCATCCTGATTCTGCTTTTGACGGCGATTCAGGCAAACATCCCGGTGTCCATGTTTGAAATCGACGCCCTGGCCCCATCCATGACGGTGTTCGGGCTGGCATTCATGACGCTGTTTTCCGCCACCATCATCGCCAAAGACAGGGAGAGCGCCTTCCTGATGCGGCTGTACGCCACGCCCATGACGGCGGCGGATTTCATCCTGGGATACACGCTGCCCATGGTGCCCATCGCCCTTTTGCAGAGCGCATTCTGCCTTATCGTGGGGGCGGTGCTGGGCATGACCCTCACCGTGAACATCCTCTGGACGGTGCTTTTATCCCTTCCTGCAGCGGTGTTTTTCATCGCCCTGGGGCTGCTCTTTGGCAGCATCCTGAATCAGAAGCAGGTGGGCGGCATCTGCGGCGCCCTGCTGACCAACCTGACGGCGTGGCTTTCCGGCATCTGGTTTGATCTGGAACTGGTGGGTGGCGCCTTTGTGGCAGCGGCAAACGTGCTGCCCTTCAGCCATGGGGTGCAGGCGGCCAAATTCGCCTTTGCGGGGGATTTTGCCGCTGCCGGCAGCCACCTTGTCTGGGTGGCGGGATATGCCGCCGGGGCGGTGGTGCTGGCGGTTGTGCTGTTCCTTCGGCAGATGAAAAAGCAATAACATTCAGGCGGCTCCCGGAGCGGAAAATGCTTCAGGGGGCCGCTTTTTTGCGTTTTCGACCAGATTCAACAATCCTTGACCTGCTTCGGGGGCGTTTTCCCTTGAAATTTCAGGAAAAATTCGCTATAATTAATTGTGATTCCCGAAAATTTCAATTCGTGAAGTAATCAGCGGTGGAGGAGGGGGATGCTCATGTACCGGCGGGAATTTCTTCGGATGTCCCAGACGCTGACCAAGGCGTTTGTGACCATGACGCAGCCCTTGTGCGAAGCGGCGGGATTGTCCCGTCCGGCTTTCACGGCGCTGATGTATCTCGGGGATTATCCGGAGAAGAACACAAGCAAGGATATTTCGGAGCACTGCGACATCCGACCCAGCCTTGTGTCCATGTACATCGAGCAGATGGTCAGCCAGGGATATGTGAAGCGCCAGTCGGTGCCGGAAGACCGGCGTAAGGTGCGGCTGATCCTGACGGAAAAGGCACAGACGGTGTACCGTCAGCGCAACGAGTGTATGCAGAAATTCATCCGGCTGATTCTGGAAGGCGTTTCGGAGGAGGAAATCCGGGTCTGGCTCCATTTTTCCCAAACGGTGTCGGACAACGCCAACAGGCTTCTTCAGCAGATGAGAGTGGGAGAAGAATAACAAAGCAGTGGTGGCACATTGCAACGATGCTGAAAAGCAGAAAGGAAGGGCCACACTATTATGTTGGAACTCAAAAAAATCCGCAAGGAATACCCGGCAGGGGCGGGCAAGGTTGAAGCGCTCAAGGACGTTGATCTGGCGTTTCGCCAGAGCGAATTTGTGTCCGTGCTGGGCCCCTCCGGCTGCGGCAAAACCACCATGCTCAATATCATTGGCGGGCTGGATCAGTATACCAGCGGCGACCTGATGATCAACGGCCGCTCCACCAAGGACTTCAGCGACCGGGACTGGGACACCTACCGCAATCACTCCATCGGCTTTATTTTCCAGAGCTATCACCTCATTCCCCATCAGTCCGTTCTGCGGAATGTGGAACTGGCGCTGACCCTCTCCGGCGTTTCCCGCAAGGAGCGCCGGGCCCGGGCCAAACAGGCGCTGGAAGAAGTGGGCCTGGGCGATCAGCTCTCCAAGAAGCCCAACGAGATGTCCGGCGGACAGATGCAGCGCGTGGCCATCGCCCGTGCGCTGGTGAATAACCCCGACATTATCCTGGCCGACGAGCCCACCGGCGCCCTGGACACGGAAACCAGCGTGCAGGTGATGGACATCCTCAAAAAGGTGTCCGAAAACAGGCTGGTCATCATGGTCACCCATAACCCCGACCTGGCGGAGAAATACTCCACCCGCATCATCCGGATGCTGGATGGCGTGATCACCGACGACTCCATGCCCCTGACGGCGGAAGAACTCGACGAAGCCCGCCAAAAGGCGGAAAAGCCCGGCAAGAAGGCCAAACGGGAAAAGAAATCCTCCATGTCCTTCGGCACGGCCTTCATGCTGTCCTTCAAGAATCTGGTGAGCAAGAAGGGCCGCACGCTGCTGACCTCCTTTGCCGGTTCCATCGGCATTATCGGCATTGCGCTGATTCTGGCCATCTCCCAGGGCATGACCACCTACATCAACACCGTGCAGGAGGAAGCCCTGTCCTCCTATCCCATCACCATTCAGGGCGCGACGATGGATATGTCCGCCATGATGCTGATGTTCATGGAAAGCGTGAGCGAAGAAAGCGACCGGTCGGGGGACGCTGTGTATCAGCGCAGCGCCACCTATGACATGGTCAACGCCATGAACAGCCTGGAAATGCGGGAAAACGACCTGCGGAGCTTCAAGGTGTTCCTGGATGAGCAATTGAACGACCCCGCGTCGGCGCTGTATCCCGCGATCAGCAGCGTGCAGTATGGCTACGACCTGCCGCTGATGGTCTACACCCGCAATGTGGACGGCGAAGTGGCCTCGACGGACGCCACCAAGCTGATGACCAGCAAGATGGGTGAATTCCTGGGCATGGACCTGATGAGCCTGACCACCATGATGCAGAGCAACGAAGTGGCGGCGGCGTCCATCGCTCAGAGCAACGAGATGTTCTCCCTCTGGGAGGAACTGCTGCCCGGCAAGGACGGCGCTCCCGTGAGCGACGTGGTGAAAAACCAGTACGACCTTGTCTACGGCGCATGGCCCAACAGCTACGATCAGGTGGTCGTGGTGGTGGACGAAAACAACGAACTGGAAGATATGTCCCTCTATGCCCTGGGCCTGTTGCCGGAAGCGGAAATGGACAAGATCATGGCCGCTGCGGTGGATGGCACCAAGCTGGAAAAGACGGAAGTCCAGTGGACGTATGAGGAAATCTGCAACCTGCAGTACCGGGTGGTGCTGCCCGCCGACTGCTATGTGCTGGATGAAGCCACGGGCCTCTACCGTGATTTGCGTACCACCGACGCCGGGATGCGTTATCTCTACGATAACGGCCTGCCGCTGAAGGTGGTGGGCATCATCCGCCCCAACCCCGACGCTGCCGCTGCCATGATGACCGGCGCCATCGCCTACACCAGCGCCCTGACGGAATACGTGGTCACCAAGTCCTCGGACTCTGCAGCCATCAAGGCACAGCAGGCCAGCCCCACGGTGGACGTGATCACCGGCCTGCCCTTTGAATCCAACACCGGTAGCCTCACTGCCCAGCAGAAAGCCGCTGATTTCCGTGCCCATGTGGAGTCCCTGACGGATGCGGACAAGGCCGCCGTGTATGTGCGCATCAAGAGCATTCCCTCTGAGGAAATCATGACCCAGGCCGTGACCCAGGCGCTGTCCCAACTGACGAGGGAAGACATGGAAACCACCCTCTCTGAAGGCCTCAAGGCGCAGATGGGTCTGAGCGACGAGGAAATCGGCAGTTATGTCACTGCCATGTCCGACGAGGACCTGCAGGAAATCTTCGCCGGTATGATTGCCCAGCAGGTGGAAGCGGAATACGCCCTGCAGGTGGCGGAGAAGATGAACGAAATGCCCGCCATCCAGCTCAACATGGCCTTTGCTATGGAGATGATGGGCTATACGGATGAGCAGTGCGCCCTGTATTATGACGAGGTGATGGAGTTCTCTCCTGCCACGCTGGAAAGCAACCTGCTGACCCTTGGCTACATGGACCTGGAGGATCCCGCCTCGGTGAACATCTTCGCTTCCTCCTTTGCCAACAAGGATGTGGTGGAGGCGGAAATCGCCCGCTACAATGCCGATAAGGATGATATGTCCCGTGTCAAGTACACGGACTTCATCGGCATCATGCTGTCTTCCATCACCACCATCATCGACGCCATCACCTATGTGCTGATTGCCTTCGTGGCCATCTCGCTGGTGGTGTCCTCCATCATGATTGGCGTCATCACCCTGATTTCCGTGCAGGAGCGCACCAAGGAAATCGGCATCCTGCGTGCCCTGGGCGCCTCCAAGCGCAACGTCAGCAGTATGTTTACCGCAGAAACGGTCATTATCGGCTTTTCCTCCGGCGCTCTGGGCGTGCTGGTGACGCTGCTTATGTGCATTCCCATCAACGCCATCCTCTACGCCCTGACCGGCATCGCCAACCTCCGGGCTTTCGTGCCCGCTCCGGCGGCCATCATTCTGGTGATCATCAGCGTGGTGCTGACCCTCATCTCCGGCATGATTCCCTCCCGCAGCGCCGCCCGCAAGGACCCCGTGGTGGCCTTGAGGACGGAATAACCTCCGTTTTTCTAACATTCATCCGCCTCCATCAGGGGGCGGATTTTCTTATCAAGGAAACTTGGAAATATTTATCGGTTGAATGTTGACACAAATGGTCGGGTATGATAGAATGCACAGGGGATAATCCCGAGGAATTGTGTCGGGATTTATCCACAGGACACGAATTCGCCTGAAAGCGGAAAGGAGCCGGAGATGAAGTTATCCACCAAGGGCAAGTATGGGCTCTACGCCATGTACTACCTGGCCCAGCACTTCGGTCAGGGCTGTCAGCCCCTGAAGGCTGTGGCGGAAAGCGGCGTGCCGGAGGATTATCTGGAACAGCTGCTGGGAACGCTGCGCCGGGCAGGCCTTGTGGCCACCGTCCGGGGCGCCCAGGGCGGATATGCCCTGGCCAAGCCGCCGGAGGAAATCACCGTGGGCGACATCATCGACGTGCTGGAAGGCCCGCTGAACATTTCCGAGTGCGTGGGGGATGAATCCTGCTGCCGCCGGGCCGGACAGTGCCGGAGCCGGCAGGTGTGGGAATACCTCTCTCGGAGCATCAACCAGGTGCTGCAATCCATTACCCTCAGGGATATGCTGGAGCAGGAAAGCTTCGGCGGCCCGGATGTAACAAAGGAGCTCATGCAATGAATCGCATTTATCTGGATAATGCCGCCACCACGGCGGTTTCCCCTGAAGTGCTGGAGGCCATGCTGCCTTACTTCACCCAGGTGTACGGCAATGCCTCTTCCATCCACTCCACGGGCCGGGACGCCCGCCGGGCTGTGGAAGCCGCCCGCAAGCAGGTGGCTGCCGCTATCAATGCCCAGCCCAATGAAATCTACTTCACCGCCGGCGGCTCTGAGAGCGACAACTGGGCCATCAAGGGCGTGGCCTTTGCCCACAAGGACAAGGGCAACCACATCATCACCTCCGCCATTGAGCATCACGCTGTGCTGCACACCTGCCAGTGGCTGGAAAAGCATGGCTTTGAGGTGACTTATCTGCCGGTGGATGAATTCGGTCGGGTGTCGGTGGAAGACGTGGAAAAAGCCATCACCGACAAGACCATTCTGATCACCATCATGGCCGCCAACAATGAAATTGGCACGTTGCAGCCGGTGGAAGAAATCGGCCGCCTCGCCCGGGAAAAGAAGATCCTCTTCCACACTGATGCGGTGCAGGCCGTGGGTGCGGTGGAGGTGGACGTGCAGAAGATGAATGCTGACCTTCTGTCCATGTCCGCCCACAAGTTCCATGGCCCCAAGGGTGTGGGCGCATTGTATATCCGCCGGGGCGTGAAGATTGATACCTATCTCACCGGCGGCGCCCAGGAGCGCAGCAAGCGCGCCGGCACGGAAAACCTGCCGGGCATCGTGGGCATGGGCAAGGCCATTGAACTGGCCACCACCGATCTTGCCGAAAAGGCGGCCCGCATGACCGCCTTGCGGGACAAACTCATCAGCGGCATTCTGGAAGCCATTCCCGACGTGCGGCTGAACGGTCATCCCACCCTGCGTCTGCCCAACAACTGCAATGTGTCCGTGCGCTACATTGAGGGCGAGGCTCTCCTGCTGCGCCTGGATCTGGCGGGCATCGCCGGTTCTTCCGGTTCTGCCTGCACCAGTGGCTCGCTGGACCCCAGCCATGTGCTGCTGGCCATCGGCCTGCCCCACGAAATCGCCCATGGCTCCCTGCGCCTGTCCCTGGGCAATGACACCACCGACGCCGATGTGGATTATGTGCTGGACACGCTGCCCGGCATCGTTAAGCAGCTGCGGGATATGTCCGCACTGAACGTGTTCACCAGCACCCTGGGCGGCAACTGCCCCCTGATGAAGGACAGCCACTGACATTCAAATCATACTGAGCAGGCTCACAGGAGGAAAATCAATATGTATAGCGAAAAAGTGATGGACCATTTTGCTAACCCCCGCAACGTGGGTGAAATCGAAAACGCCAGCGGCACCGGCACCGTGGGCAACGCCAAGTGCGGTGACATCATGAAGATGGACATCCAGGTGGAAGACGGCGTGATCGTGGACGTGAAGTTCAAGACCTTCGGCTGCGGTGCAGCCATCGCAACCAGCTCCATGGCCACGGAACTGGTCAAGGGCAAGACCATCGAGGAAGCGCTGCAGCTGACCAACAAGGCCGTGGCGGAAGCCCTGGACGGCCTGCCCCCGGTGAAGATGCACTGCTCCCTGCTGGCGGAAGAAGCCATCCATGCGGCGATTGAGGACTATCGTTCCAAGCAGCAGGCAAAGGAAAACTGAAAATGCAACAGGGTTGGCGGAATGTTCGCTGACCCTGATTTTGTATGCCTTTTTTCCCTGAAACGACGGATGTGACGAATCGTGTCGCTGACGTGACGGTGCGACGCTTTCCTTTTCCTGGATGCTCCTGTAGAATGAATCTGCAAACGCATCCGAAAGGAGAAAAGGGAAATGAAACATCAAGGAAAATGGCAACTTTTCACAGGCATGGGGCTCGTAGCGCTCTTTGCCATCCTGACCTGGCTGGTGCAGACGGTGGATGTGCAGCCCCTGGGCGTCAACGGAACGGACATCGGTTTTTGCACCATCAACAGCGCCTTCCATGAACTGTGCGACGTCCACATGACACTCTACACCATCACCGATTGGGCAGGGATTGTTCCCATTGCCGTTGCGCTTTCGTTTGCCGTGAAGGGGCTTGTTCAACTGATTCGCAGAAAAAGTCTGTTCAAAGTCGATGGGGACATCCTGCTGCTGGGCGTGCATTTCATCATCCTGGCCGCCCTCTACGTCATTTTTGAGATGAATCCCATCAATTACAGGCCGATCCTGATAGACGGCTTCATGGAAGCCTCTTATCCGTCTTCCACCACGCTGTTGGTGCTGGGTGTGATGCCCGCCTGCGCCGAACAAATCCGCCGCAGGAGCAAGGCGCCTTTTGTCAGAAATGCTGTGACGCTGCTGACTGCCCTTTTTTCCGGGCTGATGGTGGTGGGCAGGGTGGTTTCCGGGGTGCATTGGCTGACGGATATTCTCGGTTCCGTTTTGATCAGTGTAGGTCTGTTTCACGTCTATCGGGGTCTTGTTCTCATGTTCATCAACCGCCATTGACAGGAGGGGCAACCTTGGAATTCAACGAAAAACTGCAAAGCCTGCGAAAGAGCAGGGGAATGACTCAGGAGGAACTGGCGGAAAGCCTGTATGTGTCAAGGACGGCTGTTTCAAAATGGGAATCCGGCAGAGGCTATCCCAGCATTGACTCCATCCGGGACATTGCCGCCTTCTTTTCCGTGACGATTGACGATCTGCTGTCCAGCGAAAAAATACTGTCCCTGGCGGAAAAAGAAAACAGGCACAACATCCAGAGGATATGCAACCTCCTTTGGGGCATGGTGGATCTGTTCACGCTGATGCTCATCGTGCTGCCATTGTATCCGCATCCCGTGGGGGAACATATTGCTTCCGTGAGCCTGCCTGCGTTTTCGGGCCTGTCCGCTTTCAGCATCGCCGTGTATTGGGTGATGTATCTGGCATTGATGGCAGCAGGCGCCCTGAAAGTCATCTTCACACAGTTGAACATCCGCAGGGGAGAAAAAGCGGTGTCGTACTGCTCCATGGGTTTGAGCGTGCTGACTGTTCTGTTTCTGATTCTGACGAGGCAAGCGTATGGGGCGGCCATCATGTTTGTGCTGCTGATGGTCAAGGGGATGCTGTATCTGAAATATATCCGGGCATAAGCCTTTGGGGATGCCCCCTTGTCCATCCATCCCCCTTGTGATATAATGAATGCAATGACGCAGCGGGAATCGCTGCGAAAAAAGGGAAAGGGGGTGCCCCGCATGATGAAAAGCGAAGGGAAGTCCTTCGGCAAGTTTGCCTTCATCTGGAGCGGACAGTTTCTGTCTGTTTTAGGATCGGCGATTTCCAGCTTCGGTCTGTCCGTCTGGCTGTTTGAAAAAACGGGCGAGGCCACGCCCTTTGCCATCTCCTTCCTCTGCGCCATCTTGCCCTCCCTGCTGCTTTCGCCTCTGGCGGGCAGCTTTGCGGACAGAAAAAACCGCAAAAAGGTGATCATGCTGACGGATTCAGTGGATGCATTGCTGAAAGTGATACTGGTAATCCTGCTGTTTGCCAACAAATTGCAGGTGTGGATGGTTTATCCCCTGATGGCACTGTCCTCCACGCTGGGCACCTTCCAGAGCCCGGCGTTCTCTGCCAGCATCCCCATGCTGGTGGAGGAAAACAAACTGGCCAGGGCAAACGGAATGTGCCAATTGTCCGGCGCAGCCCAGAACATGATCGCTCCTGTGGCAGCGGGTGCGCTGTATCCCCTGCTGGGGCTCAAGGGGTTGTTCCTGATTGACCTGTTCAGTTATGTGTTCGCCTTCTCTACCATTGCGGTGACGAAGATTCCCCAGCCCGTGGTGCAAACCAGCGAAGCGGAAAAGAAAAAGATGCTGTCCACTTCCCTGCGGGATTTCAAAGAGTCCTTCTTGTATCTGCGCAGCAAGACGAAACTGTTTCGGGCGGTGCTGAGTTTTTCCTTTGTGAACTTCACGGCAAACATGGCGCTGATTCTCTTTTCGCCCATGATTCTGTCTTTGTATGATGCGGGCACCCTCGGCGTCGGTGAAGCCGTCATGGGCATTGCCATGATGATCGGCGCCATGCTGGCAACGGTGCTGAAAGCGCCGAAGAACGACTATGCCACCGTCTACGGCCTGACCACGATCACGGGCGTGGGAATGATCATTGGCGGCTTGTCCCCGCACTGGGGCGTGATTTTCACCGGCGTGTTCCTCTTTTCCCTGTTCGTGCCCTATGTCAACACCATCGTGCATACCGTGTTGCAAAAGACGGTGGAAAAAGAGATGCTGGGCCGGGTGATGACCGTCGTCTCGGTGCTGTGCCAGATGGCCATGCCCGTTTCCGCCGTGCTGTCGGGCTTCCTGGCGGACCGGGTGTTTGAGCCCCTGATGATGCCCGGCGGCGCATTGGCGCAGTCGTGGGTCGGGCAACTCCTGGGCACAGGTGTGGGCCGGGGCATCGGAGTGATTTACATCATCAACGGCGCGATGCTGGCGGCGCTGTGCCTGTGCTTCTTCTTCAGAAGCCTCAAAAAGGAACAGCAGCCGGACATTGGTGCCTGACACAAAAAGGGACAGACGTTTTGTCAAACGAAAACTGCGGCGTGAATGATGCGTCGCAGTTTTTTGTGTGCCCCGCACCCTGACAGTGACGGAGTGCAAAATTCGGCAAAGTGCTCATAGCACTTTGCCGACACGCAAAAGCCCCGCTTCCGAAGAAGCGGGGCGATGTTTTGTTCCGGGAGAATTACTTCACCTGGGACAGAGCGTCGTTGATAGCAGCCAGCAGAGCCTTGGAGGTCACGGTAGCGCCGCCAATGGTGTCCACTTCAGTGGTCTGGTTCTTCATGACAGCGTCCGGAATCTCGGCGATGGCGTTGGCCATGTCTTCCTTGTGCTCCAGGACTTCGATCTTGGCGATCTTTTCGCCGTCCATGGTCACCTTCACCTTCACGGGGCCGTTGTAGCCATCAGCAGTGCCGATGTACTCGTTGGGAGCCAGTTCGGGAGCGGGCTCTTCAGCGGGCTCGACCACGGGAGCAGCGGCCAGGCCGTACTCGATGTTCAGCAGTTCCACGCACTTGGCGGCAACTTCAGCGCTCAGGCCGGCGCAGCGGGCAGCGCGCTCGGGGGAGCTGAATTCCTTGCCGGAAGCGGTCATCCAGTTGCCGACGGAGTCAGAGCACTGGATAGAGTTGGACACGGTGAACACGGATTCCATCACAGGCTGATACTGGGGGAACTCGTGCTTCTCGTACCACTCATAGATCTGGTTGCGCAGGGAGCCGGAAGCCTTGCTCTCGCAGAACAGGCCCAGCACGGCGCAAGCGCCGCCCAGAGAGCCGCACAGGGTCTTACGGCCGTAACCGCCGCCGCCATTGGCGAACATACGGGGGTTGATCTGGTTGTAGGGATAGCCGTAGTTCTCGGCCAGTTCTTCCACCACGCCAGCAACGACAGCCGCGCAGCAGCCGCCATGGGTGGAGAAGGAAGCGTAGGTGCGCTCCATCACCTTAGTGGGATCAACATACTTCCACTCCCAGGGCCAGGCGGGAGCAGCGATGGCTTCGTCAGCCTGAGCGGTCACGACAGCGGGAACGGTCGCCAGAGCGGCAGCGCCCAGCATGCCCTTGCCAGCCAGAGCCAGGAAATCACGACGGGACTGAACGATGGACTTCATAGGAATCTTCCTCCTTGTAGAATGTTTTGTAGCGGCAGGACAGACTCCTGCCTGCTTAACCCTGCCTATAGTATACATCTGTTAAGAAAACAATGTCAACACAGTGAAGGACTATGTTTGCGAATTTTTAGAAAAATTTAACAATCATTGGTTGATTCAACTCAAAAAGCCGGAAGGTTCCCCTTCCGGCATGAAAATCAGGTATGCTGCTGGGTCTGGGCCTGTTCCTGGCGTTTGACCAGAATGGCTGCCAGTTCCCGGATCGTCTGGGGGTCGAGCATGATGCCGGCGCCCGCGGCGCTTTGTTGAAAGGTGGTTGCTGCCTGCTCCACCGTATGATCAGGTGCCATATATGCTCACGAACCTTTCCTGAATGTTGTATACATTATACTGCGTTTTCACGGAATTACAATGTCACATCTGGCGGCGACTTGCAGGAAAATGCTGGAAATTTCAGATGAAAATGCATAATTTCCGGCACGTGTTGCAAATTCCAGCACAAATTGCCCCAAAACAAGGAAAAATCCGGCAAATCACGCAGGAACACCTGCATTCTGATTTGCCGGATTCGGAAAGACCCCAAAATGTTTTTTTCCTGTTTTTCGTTTAATCCGCCCATTCCAGGGGATATTCGTCCACCGCATAGTCCAGCCGCTTGCCGTTTTCCTTCAGCGTGGAGACCACCGCATCAATGGCGTTCTCCTTGGTCAGCACGGTGGGCACAAAGTCGTTGCGGTCGGTGCGGGAGGAAATGCGGATGGGGATGATGCGGAAGCCCTCGTTGGTGATCTCGCCGTCCTTGAGACGGAAACGGGTCTGGAACAGGAAGGAGGACATATCGCTGGGCTTGCTGTTGCCAGCAAAGCAGAAGTTGCCCAGGGAGTAGCAGATGTACTTGCCCTTATACTGCTCAATGGGGTTGATGCGGTGGCTGTGGTGGCCCAGCACCAGATCAGCGCCGGAATCCACCGCCAGATGACCCATTTTCACCTGATTGTCCGTGGGGTAATACCAGGTTTCGTTGCCCCAGTGGAAGGAGACGATCACGATGGGATAAAACCGCTTGGCGTTGGCGATGTCCTGGGGTACGACGTCCCACAGTTCGTCATATCTGTCAATCGTCAGGTAGGACAGCATGGCGATCTGCACGCCCTTGACGTCAATCACGCCCAGTTCCGTGCCGGTGGAATATACCACGCCGGCGCCGGACAGGGCTGCTTTGGTGTCCGCCAGGGCGTCAGCGCCGTGATCCATCACATGATTGTTTTCCAGCGCCACCGCTTCCACGCTGTGGTTGGGCAGCACCTCCACCCAGGCGGGAGGCGCGGAGAAGAGGAACTGGTTTTCCCGCTTTTCCGAGGGGATGTAGGAGGATTCCGTCAGGGTGCCCTCAAAGTTGAGGATGGTCAGGTCATCCTGATGCAGAACGTCAGAGATGTTCTTGAAGATGAAGTTGATGTCGCCGCCCTGTTTTTCCAGTTCATCGCCGAAGATGTCGGCACGCTTGCGCACGTCCCGGCCGATGGTGAAATCGCCGCCGGCGGTGATGGTGATGAGGATGGAGCCGTCCTTTTCATAAATGGAGGGCTCACCCTCGTCTTCCAGCATTTCAAAGTCATCCGACTCGCTGGGCGGGGCGATATAGGTTTGTGCCACGATGTCAGGGTCGGCGCCGGAGAGCATATCCTCCAGTTCCAGCTCCTCCTCGGCAAAGGAAAGAGCTGTGAGGCACATCAGGGCGAAGAAAAGGGCAATGACTTTACGCATACATACCTCCGTGATCAAAGGGAAGCGATGAAGGCCTCCATGCGCTCCAGCGCGGTGGTGAGTTTGTCCAGCCCTGTGGCGTAGGAGCAGCGGACGAAGCCCTCGCCGCAGGGGCCGAAGGCCGTGCCGGGCACACAGGCGACCCGCTTTTCTTCCAGCAGGCGGCGGCAGAATTCCTCGCTGCTCAGGCCCGTTAGGCGGATGTCGGGGAACACATAGAAGGCGCCCAGGGGCTCGAAGCAGTCAAGGCCCATCTTCCGAAGGGACGTGACCATCAGCCGCCGGCGCTGGTCGTAACTTTCCCGCATCCGGACAACATCGGCATAGCCGTTTTCCCGGCCGGAGCGCAGGGCTTCCAGCGCTGCCACCTGGCCCTGCCTGGGGGCGCAGAGGATGGCATACTGGTGGATTTTGTTCATCACGTCAATCAGCGCGGCGGGGCCGCAGATGTACCCCACGCGCCAGCCCGTCATGGCGAAGGATTTGCTGAAACCGTTGATGGTCAGGGTGTAGTCCTTCATGCCCGGCAGGGAAGCAAAGGACACATGGGTGTTTTCGCCGTAGGTCAGTTCAGAGTAGATTTCATCGCTGATGACGAGGATTTCCTTTTCCCGCACGACCTCCGCCAGGGCTTCCAGGTCACTTTTGCCCATGATGCCGCCGGTGGGGTTGTTGGGATAGGGGAGAATCAGCGCCTTGGTGCGGGGCGTGATGGCGCGGAGCACATTTTCAGCCGTCAGGCGGAACTGGGTGTCCTTAGTGGTTTCCACGCCCACGGGGGTGCCGCCGGCGAAGATTACGCTGGGGGAATAACTGACGTAACTGGGCTGGGGCACCAGCACTTCGTCTCCGGGGGAAACAATGGCACGCAGGGCGGTGTCGATGGATTCGCTGGCGCCCACGGTGACGAGAATTTCCGTTTCCGGGTCGTAGGGCGTAGCGTAGCGATCCTGCAGATAGCGGCTGATCTCCCTGCGAAGGGGCAGCAGACCCCTGTTGGGAGTGTACTGTGTTTCGCCGTCGATGATGCTGTTGATAGCAGCATTGCGGATGTGATAGGGGGTGATGAAATCGGGTTCGCCCACGCCCAGGGAGATCACATCCTGCATGGAGGACGCCATGTCAAAGAAGCGCCTGATCCCGCTGGGGGGCACGGCGGCGATGTCGGGATTGAGGAATTTCTGATAATTCACGGGCTGATCACCAGGCGGCTGTCCGTCTTTTCATCCTCGAAAATGACGCCCTCTTCCTTGTAGCGCTTGAGGACGAAACTGGTGGCGGTGCCGGTGACCATTTCCAGCGTGGAGAGCTTTTCGGAAACAAACAGCGCCAGTTGCTTCAGGGTGGGGGCCTGCACCAGCACCAGCAGATCGTATCCGCCGGACATCAGGTACACGCTCTTGACCTCGTCAAAGCGGTAGATGCGCTTGGCCACGGCGTCAAAGCCCCGGTCCCGCTGGGGCGTCACCTTCACCTCAATCATGGCCTCCACCCGCTCGGTGTCGGTCAGATCCCAGTTGATGGTGGGCGCGTAGCGCAGGATGATGCGCTTTTCTTCCATGCCGGTGATCGCCTGCGCCACTTCTTCCATGGTGGCGCCGGTCATCACGGCCAGTTTTTCCAGGGGCATCCGGCAGTCCTCCCGCAGGAGGTCCAGCAGGGTCATTTCCAGTTTCGTCATCGGGATTCCATCCCTTTCTGTCCATGCTTTTGCATCTTTGGGGGATTCCTCTTGTAAAGAGAAAAACCTCCACCTCCTGCATTATAAACCAGCCGGGGCAATCATGCAAGGGTTTGGGGCGTTTCGATACATTTTTGATACACAGATGACGGCGCAGAGGGGTGGGACGGCTTTTCTTTTGGCATGGGATGTGCTACAATGATGCCATGCCGGAGGGAGGTTGCACAAATGAAAGGTACGCCAGTCACGAAAAAGCCCTGGTTCGCCGCCGTGTTTGCAGCGGTGATGCTCTTTGTGTGCGTGATGGTGGCAGCGTCCGTGGTGACGCTGAGCAGCCTGCGCCGGGAAGCGGCGGACATCTCCGGCAAAACGGAGGCTGCGCTGCAGCGTCTGGCCAAGCAGGAATACGAATTCGGACAGATTGAAGCGGAACTGCCCCTGAAAACGGAAGAACTGGCCATGAAGGCCCCGCAGGCCGAGGTCCTTTCCGCCCGGGAGGATGAACTTCGCCAGCAGCGCAAGGACCTGCGGAAAGAGAACAAGGAACTTGCCAAAACCATCGAATCGCTGGAAGAACAGCTCTCCCTGACGGACGGGCAGTGAGGAGGCAGACGGATGAAGCACACGGAAACGAAGTCCCTCCTGATGCTGCTGGCGGTGATGTTGCTGGGCGCCGTGCTGGTGACGGGGCTGCTGGCCAGCCAGGACAGCCTGCGCCGGGAGATTGTTACGCTGCAGGATGAACTCACTCGGGCAGAAACCCAGCTCAAAGAGGTCATCACCCAAAAGGAAGAGCGGGAGACACAGCTCAAGACCATCAAAAATGACATCCGGGAAGCCGACCTGACCATTGAGGAATCCACCGCCAAGATTGCCGATCTGGAAGAGGATATCGCAGAGGAACAGGCGCAGAAGGAAACCCATCAGCAGCTCATTGATGAGTTGACCCTGCAGCTGGAAGGCGCTTCCGGCGGAAAGAGCGAATAATCCGCAGAAAAATCAGCATGAAAAACCCTCCCGCTGGGAAATCAGTCGGGAGGGTTTTCATGTTTGTTACTTGGACCAGGGATCGGTGTCGAGGGTGTCGAGGGGGTCTTCGGCAGTCAGGGCGAGGTTGCCAGACTGGATGAATCCCCGGGCGACCTGACCCCGGATCTGCACTTCCACATAGTCCCAGGCCTTGTTGTTGAAGTAGGTGGTCAGGTAGGTGACGGTGTCGCCGGCACTCAGGCGGACGATGGACGCATTGTAGCGGGCGGGGTCATCCGTCAGCACGCAGTCCTGGGTCACGGTGGTCTGCTCGTAGGAGAAGTTCAGCGTCTCGTACACGGGAATGGTGCCCTTGATCTGCTGGCTGTCCACATAGCCCACCCGGACGGAGCCGTTGTTGATCTCATACATCACCAGCAGCCAGCCGGATTCCCAGCCGGCGGCGTAGATGGCGCCGTTGGTACTCACTTGTGCCTTGCCGTTGGAGCCCCGCCAGGAGCGGTAATCAGGGGCAGAGTAGACGCTCAGGATCTGATTGGTCTTGAGCTGGGCGTACTCGAAGCCCTGCAGGGTGGCAAAGCCGCGGCTGTAATTGTCCCACATGGATTTGCCGTAGTCGAACACACGCTTTTCTTCCCGCACTGCTTTGATCAGCCGGTAGTTGTCCCACTCGATTTCCGACAGGGCGTGGTAGACAATCTGCTTGTCGGGGTTGGCGTTGGGCGTATACCAGGGCAGGGTGGAGAAGTAGTTGTCATACCGCTGGCCGGGCTCGAAATTAAATCCGTGGCGAGCCATCAGCTCGTTGAAGGCATAGCCCAGGGTTTCATAGTCCCATTCGGCCACCTCGTCCCAGGTGAGCCTGCGGGTGTTGCTTTCCGGCAGGATGTACATCATGTCGGCCACAGCGGTGGCGGCGATCAGCAACATCATGAGGGAAGCCATGAGGGCGGCGAGGACTTTTTTCATCAGGGGCACTCCTTTCGGGTTGGTCAGGGATGAAAAGCCGGTTGATTACGCCTGCTGGTTGTCCTTGGCACGCAGTTCCACACGGCGCACCTTGCCGGAAATGGTCTTGGGCAGGGCGTCCACAAACTCAATCACACGGGGGTACTTATAGGGGGCGGTGAGTTTCTTGACGTGATCCTGCAGTTCCTTTTTCAGGGCGTCGGAAGGCTCCCAGCCGGGCTTGAGGACGATGGTGGCCTTGACCACCTGACCGCGCATGGGGTCCGGCACGCCGGTGATGGCCGTTTCCAGCACGGCGGGATGTTCCACCAGAGCGCTTTCCACCTCGAAGGGGCCGATGCGGTAGCCGGAGGACTTGATGACGTCGTCGGCACGGCCTACATACCAGTAGTAGCCCCACTCGTCACGCCACGCCACGTCGCCGGTGTGGTAGATTTTGCCGTCCCACACGTCGTTGGTCATGCCTTCGTTGCGGTAGTATCCCGCAAACATACCGATGGGGGCGCCGTGATGGGTGCGGATGATGATTTCACCCGACACGCCGGGCGGGCAGGGATTGCCATTGCCGTCGATGAGGTCCACGTCGAACACGGGGGCGGGCTTGCCCATGGAGCCGGGCTTGACTTCCATCCAGGGGAAGGTAGCCAGCGTCACCAGCAGTTCTGTCTGGCCGAAGGCCTCATGCAGTTCAAGACCCGTGCGCTTCTTCCACTCAAAGGCCATGTCGGGGTTGAGGGGCTCGCCAGCCACAGCGCAGTGGGTCAGGCTGGACAGGTCATACTTGCTGAAGTCCTCCTGAAGCATATAGCGGTACATGGTGGGGGGAGAGCAATAGGTGGTGATGTGGAATTTCTCGATCATCGCCAGCAGTTCTGCGGCGTTGAACTTATCAAAGTCGTAGACGAACACGCCCGTGCCGCCCAGCCACTGGCCGTAGAGCTTGCCCCAGACGGACTTGGCCCAGCCGGTTTCCGACACCGTCAGGTGCAGGCCGCCGTCCACCACGCACTGCCAGTACACCGCCGTGAGGATGTGCCCCAGGGGGTAGTAGAAGTTGTGGGTGACCATCTTGGGCATACCGGTGGTGCCGGAGGTGAAGTACAGCAGCATCAGGTCGGTGTTGTGGGCATAGGCGTCGCCCTGGGGCTTATCCCACTCAACAGAAGCGGCAGCAAAGCCTTCATCATAGGATTCCCAGCCGGGGCGCTTGGAGCGCACAACCACCTTGTGGCGCAGGGTGGGGCAGTCGGGAGCGGCTTCGTCAATGGCGTTGCAGACAACAGAAGTGTGCTCCGTGGCCACGATCACCGACACATCCGCCGCTTGCACCCGGTAGCGGATGTCCTTGGCGGTGAGCAGATGGGTGGCGGGAATGGTGACGGCGCCGATCTTGTGCAGGGCGATAATGGCGGGCCAGAATTCGTGGTGGCGCTTGAGGATGAGCATCACGGCGTCGCCCTTTTTCACGCCCAGCGAGGTGAAATAGTTGGCGGCGCGGTTGGAATCCTCCATCATGCGGCGGAAGTTGTATGTAACCACATCGCCTTCCGGGTTGGTCCACACAAGGGCGCAGCGGTCAGGGTCTTCCCGGCCCAGGCGATCCACCACATCATAGGCAAAGTTGAAGGATGCGGGCTTGATCAGCCGGAAATTCTTGTTGAAATCCTCGTAGTTGATAAAATCCCCTTCGACAGCCAGATATTCATGGTACAGGGGTTTCACGGTTTTCACTCCTTGCTGTCTTCCTTGACAACCACGGCAATGAAGCGGCAGTCACCTTCCAGGGCGTACATGGCGTGGGGCAGGGAAGAATCGTAATATACGGAATCGCCGGGAGCCAGCACCAGTTCGTTGCCGCCCAGCACAATTTTCAGAATGCCTTCCAGCACATAGTCAAACTCCTGCCCTTCGTGGCTGTGGGCCTGCTTCACCGTGCCGGGAGCATCCTGTTCCACGGTGACGATAAAGGGCTCGGCCAGCTTGCGGGCGAAGTTATACGCCAGGTGCTGATAGTGATACTGCTTGCGGCGGTCAAAGGCCAGGCCCTTGCCGGACCGGGTCAGGACATAACCGCGCAGGCGGGGGCTTTCGCCGGTGAGCAGGTCGGAAATATCCACGCCCAGGGTTTCGGCAATGTTGAACAGGTGAGAGAAGGAGAAGTCCTTCTCGCCTGACTCATAGCCGATATACTCCTCCAGCGGCACGCCGGACTTTTCCGCTACCTCTGCCTGGGTCATGCCGGCAATATCCCGCAGATCCGCAATGCGCAGAGCGATTAACTGAATCTGATTCATAAAGAGCCTCCTTCCGCATCTCAAACGCCGGAAAAATCATGCAGGGAAACACGGTTTCCTCAGCGTTTCAGGTGGATATTTTATGGAAAGTATGATACCATAAGGCGGGGGGAGGGTCAACACGTTTGCCTCCCTCATCAGGGCTTCATCAAGCGAAAAAACGCAAAAAGTACAATCAAATCAGGCCCCGGCGGAAACCATCGCCGGATGGGAAAAGCCGGGGAAAATAATTTTCAATTTGCGGGAACAATCGGGAAACTTTTTCGTCTTTTTAAGTGAAAGACCTTTTGAAACAACGCACTGTGGATTCCACGGAAGAAAGCGGGGTCGGGCAATGGATGAATTGATGCTCAGGCGTGCAAAGAAGGGCGATGCAGACGCCTTTGAACAGCTTTTGACGCCGCTGGAGCAGATGGTCTGGCGGGTGTGCTGGCATTACACAAACCACACGGAGGACGCCAGGGACTGCGCTCAGGAAGCCATGCTCAAGGCGTGGCGGGTCATCGGGCAATACCGGGGCGACTGCTCGCTGGAAAGCTGGATGTACCGCATCTGCCAGTCGGTGTGCATGGATTTCCTCCGGGGGAAAAAGCGCCATGCGGCGGAATCTGCCGATGCACTGGAAGAAGAGGGTTTTGAGCCCGCTTCCTGTGAGGAAACGCCGGAGGAAGCAGCGGTGAGCCGGGACCGCAGGCGGGCGCTGCGCCGGGCCATCGCCCAACTGCCGGAGGAGTGGCGAACGGTGCTGATTCTCTACGCCATGGAAAAGAAAAAGTACGAGGAAATTGCCCAGATCACCGGCGCCCATGTGGGCACGGTGAAAAGCCGCCTCAACCGGGCCAGACAAAAACTGGCGCAGCTGATGGCGGAGGGGGAGCAGACCTCCGGCGCAAAGGACGGAAAGGGAGGAAGAGCATCATGAGTGAAAAGCAACAGGAGCTCCTGATGGAAGAAATCGGTACGCTGGAAAAGGATGTGCCCCCCATGCCGGGGGACTTCCATGAAAGGTGGGTCAGTGCTGTGAAAACGGATGCAGCAAAGAAGACGTCTCTTCCCTGGAAGAGGGTGGCGACCACCTGGCTGGCGGCTGCCGCCACGATGGTGTTCGTGCTGGGCGGCGCCGTGCTGGGCCGTCAGGCGATGGATGCTGCTCCCGAAGCTGCGGGCCTGAAAACCCGTGCGGTGGAGGAATACGAGGAATACGGCGATTACGACATGGACGGCCTCATGGTGGGCAATGGCGCCAACACGATGATGTATGACGTCAGTTACACCGCTGCTGCACCCCGGGCTGCCAAGGAAAGCGCTGCAACGGGCGCTGCGGTGAAGGAACAGAAGATCATCCGCTCGGCCTATATGACCATCGCCACCAGGGACTTTGATGCAAGCCTCAATGGCCTAAGGCAAAAGTGCGAATCTCTGGGCGGCATGGTGACGTCCTCCTCGGAATACGAGGAAAACAGCGGTCTGCGTCAGGCCTATCTGACCATGCAGATTCCCTCGGAGAAGCTGGATGAATTCCTCCAGTCCACCGGCAACATGGGCCGCATCACCCAGAAGGGTGAATCCGCCTATGACGCTACCGAAGGCTACTATGACACCCTCGCCCGGCTGGAAACCCAGCAGGCTCTGATGGAACGCCTGCAGTCGCTGGTGACGGAAACGGCGTCCCTGTCAGAACTCCTGGAATTGGAAACGCAAATCGCCGACACCCAGTATACCATCGACAGGCTGCAGGAATCCCTGCAAAGCACCGACCGTCAGGTGGATTATTCCACCGTGGATGTGACCCTGCGGGAAGAAAAGGCTTCCGAGGCCGTTGAAGACGGACAGATGCCTCTCACCCAGCGGCTGATGCTGGCGCTGGAATCCGGCTGGGAAGCCTTCGCTGACTTTGTGGAAGAAGCGGTGCTGTTCGTGGTGGCTGCCCTGCCCTTTGTGGGCATCGCTGCTGCGGCGTGGCTGGTGGCATGGGTGATCATCCGCCGTGTGAAGAAAAAGAGCAAGTAACCAACATCAATAAACACCGCAGACTGCGCTTGATACAGTCTGCGGTGTTTTGCTGTGCGAAAAAGATTAGCGCATTAACTCATACATCATGATGCCAGCAGCCACGGCGGCATTGAGGCTTTCAGCGCCGCCCCGCATGGGCAGCTTGACCCGGTGGGTGGCCACGGCCTGCACCTGGGGGGAAACGCCGTTGCCTTCGCTGCCGATGACCAGACAGAACTTCTCGCCCACAGGGGCCCGCTCATAGAAGGGATCGCCGTCCAGCTGGGAGGAAATCACGCTGAAACCCTGTTCCTTCAGGCAAGTGAGGGTGTGGGGCAGGTCGTCACACACCTGCACGCCCATGCGGAAGATGCTGCCCATGGTGGCACGGAGCACCTTGGGGCTGAACACATCGGCACACTGGCGGGAAAGCAGCACGCCGTCAAACCCGGCGGCGTCAGCGGTGCGGAGGATGGTGCCCACATTGCCGGGGTCCTGCACGCCGTCCATCACCACCAGGCGATGCCCGGGCTGGCGCATCTCCGTCATGCCCACCACGGCGGCGATGCCCTGGGGCGTTTTAGTGTCGCACACGGCTCCAAGGACGTGGGCGGGCATGGAATAGGCAGGAATATCACTGGGGAGCGACCATTCGCTCACCCGGTCCTGATCCACAAGGATGGCGCTCACCGGAAAGTGGGAAGCGAGGGCTTCTTCCACCATCTTGCGGCCTTCCACCAGAAACAGGCCCGTTTCCCGGCGGCCCTTGCGGTCCTTGAGGGATTTCCACGTAACGATGCGGCTGTTTTTCAGACTGGTGATCTGTTCCATGTTATGCCTCCCTGATGCGCTGGCGGTCTGCCCGCATATTGATGAGCATACCCGCCACGATGATCAGGCCGCCCACAAGGGTGCCCAGGGAGAACTTGCCCAGCAGGGCGTCCAGCACCATGCCGGAGAACACCTGACCCACAAACACCAGCAACGTCATCTGCAGCGCCGGCATCCGGGGGGCAATCACGTTGCTGAGGAAAATGCCCGCAGCGCCCAGAATGCCGCCGGTGTACATCAGGATGCGCCACACGCCGGTGACGGCGCCGGGGTCGGGGGTAGCCACCGGGAAGCCCATCAGCGCAAAGATGACAAGGCTGCCCGCCAGGCCGGTGACGTAATTCATGATGGTGGAGAATCCTGCGCCCCGGCGCTGGGCCAGGCCGGCATTGGCCAGGCGGGAGCCCACCATAGTCATGCCGCTGGCAAAGGAGGCGATCACTGCCGCCCAGGAGATGTTTTGCAGGCTTTCGCCGCTGAAGACCACCATCACCACGCAGGCGATGGTCATCACGGCGATGGCCAGCACCTTGCCCCGGTTGATGGGCACCTTCTTCATGCCCAGAATGCCGAAGTGGTCTACCACCGAGGAGGAAACCACCTGGCCAAGGAGCATCAGCGTCAGGTTGGAGGTGACGCCCAGGCCGTTGACGCCGATGTTGATGAACACCACCGTCAGGATGCCGATCAGGCCGCCCAGATACTGATACCACCTGGCAGAGCCGGTAGGCTTGCCCCAGGTGAAGGCCAGGGGCAGCAATGCCGCAAGGCCGATGGCGTGAATCATCACTGAAGACGCCCAGTCGCCGTAATACAGCGACAACTGGGGGTTGAAGGTGTTCATCAGGGAGAGCAGGCAACCGTAGATTGCCGCAAGCACGATATACATGAAGTTAATCCTTTCAGACGGAGGTCATCACAGGGTATCCCGGAAGCCCTTGCCCACGATTTCGCCGGTGTTCATAATCAGCACGAAGGCTTTGGGGTCCACCTGACGCACATAGCGGCGCAAAAGCAGTGCCTGATGGCGGTTCATCACCGTCAGCAGCACGGTGCGGCCCTCGTGGGTGTAGGCGCCTTCGCCGTTTAGTTCCGTGGCGCCGCGGTGCAGTACTTCGGTGATGTACTTTTCGATTTCCCGGGGATGGGTGGTGATGATGTGGAAGTACTTGTGGGTGTTGATGTTTTCCATCACCATGTCCACCAGCAGGGATTTGATCACAAGACCCAGCACGGAGAACAGGCCCGCCTCCATGCCGAAGGCCACGCAGGCCATCAGGGCGATGAGGATGTCGGTGCAGATCAGCGCATTGCCGATGTTCAGGGAAGTGAAGCGCTTGAGGAGCATCGCCACCACATCGGTGCCGCCGGAAGAGGCATTGTAATTAAACAGAATCGCAGAGCCCACTGCCGGCAGGGACACGGCGAAAATCAGTTCCATGAAAGGCTGGGTGGTCAGGGGGGCCGTCAGGGGGATGGCACGCTCCAGCACCCAGATGGCGCCGGACATGACCAGGCTTGCATAGGCGGTCTTGGCGCCGAAACCCTTGCCGAACACTGCAAAGCCCACCAGCAGAAGCAGCATATTGATGGCCAGCACGAAATCACCCGGCGTGATCTGAGGGAAGTAGTGCCCCAGTATCACCGACAGGCCGGTGACGCCGCCGGGGGAGAAATGGTTGGGGAACTTGAAGAAGTATGTGCCTGCAGCAATCAGCAGGGTGGCAAAGGTCACAAGGACCCATTCCTTCACGGTTTCTCTGGTAACTTTCATGGCGGCTTGCGTCCTTTCGGGAGCAGTGAAAATGGGGATGAACAACCACCTGATTATAGCATCATCGGCGCTGCATTTCAATCCCTGGAAAGAAATGGCTGGGTTGAATCTGCGGTATCACCGCAGGTCGGAAAGCACCCACATCAGGGCAGATGGGATGTCCTCGCCCTGATGATAGTGTTTGGCGCAGATGCGGCGCACCTTTTCCTCGCCAGAGGGGGTGAACTGGCCCGCCATATCCATCAGCCCCGGATGGAGCATCTCGGCAGCGGCGCCGCCATGGATGCGGAAGACCTTCAGGAACGTCATCACCAGGAAGGAGAAGGACTCTGCCGTGGTGATTTTTTCGCAGGCGGGGAGATCCCGGGGCAGGTCAGGCAGGGTATCCAGGCGGCACAGGCCCCGGGCGATGTCGCCCTTGGGGTCACCGGACAAACGCAGGGAGACCCGCCTGGTGGGATACTCCGGGGGAAGCATCATGTACAGGAACTGCAGCGTCATCTGCTGCAGCTGGGGCGGCATGGCACCAAGAAGCATGGCGCCCCGTCCGCTGAGGTGCAGGGGAAGATGTTCCGGCAGCTGATGGGCCGTATCCGGCGTTTCGCTAAGTTGGGCCAGGCCCATGCCCGTCACGCACATCAGGGCACAGAAGGTTTCCATCAAAAGCGCCTGCAGGGGCAGGATGCGCCCCAGGGCGTACTGCCTGTTGAGTTCCAGCGACAGGGCGTCTCCGTGGCGGGCCATGAACAGGTCCGTCAGGAACAGGGCCCGTTCCATCTGCGGAAGGCCGGTGGCGGCGATTTCCGCCTGATGGGTCACCAGTTGAGCGTCCCTGGCGGCGTCGCCAGAAGGGCAGGCGTCCGTCAGCCAGTCCGGGTGGCGGGACAGGGCAGAAAGCAGCAGCGTTTGCAGTCCGCCGGAGAGAAGGGCCCGGCGCTGGGGCTGGGCGGAACCGTCCAGCCAGAGGCGGATGTCCATGCTGCCGCCGCCTACGTCCAGAGAAGCCATGGCCCCCACGGGGTGGCTCAGGCGCAGGCAGGCATGGAGGGCGTCGCCTTCCGCCGCCCAGGTGACGGCGGGGATGCTCCGGGTCAGGGGCAGACCCGTTTCTTTGGCAACCTGATGGGCCAGACGATCCATCAGGGACAGCCAGGTGCTCTGCTGGGCTTTGCCCGCCCTGTCCGGCAGGGAAATCCGCCAGGTCACAGAGGCAGCGCCCCGCAGGCGCAGCACGCAGGCCGTGTGGAGCATCACCTGATGCATCAGCGCTTCCCGGCCCCTGAGGGCAGCGTCGTCTGAGCGCCACTTCAGGCTCCCGGAGAGCAGCTGATACGGCACGGAAGCGGCTTCCGGCAGGGTTTCGGGGGCGTACATCCGCCCGTCCAGCAGGGGACGGCAATCCTCGCCGGTGAGCAGGGCACAGGTGGGCCATACGCCGGAAAAATCGCCGGTGGTGAATTCCGCCGCCAGGTCGGGCGCATCCTTGCACAGCAGCAGCCGAAGCAGGTTGACGTCTTCCGGGGCGGAGGTGATCTCGCCCTGACGCAGCATCACAGAAATGCCACAGGCGCCAAAGTCGATGGCGGCAATGGCGTCGCCGGAGGGCAGGGGATCAGCGGCCGGCAGCACATTGGGGATGGCGCCCAGACATTCCTCCTCCTGCCACAGGGTGATGCAGGCGGGGTATTCTTCCGTCTGCAGGGCGGAAAAGCCGCCGGAGGCAGGGCACAGAGCAGGGGTATTTTCCCCGCCGGGAAGGTGCAGGGCGATGTTTTCGCCCCGAAGGTACACGAAATACGCCCGCCAGGAAGCATCCTTCAGGGGGAGGCAGGGCCACACCGCCACTGCGGGCAGGGAAGCCATTTCCCTGATGTCTTCCGCCGGATAGGTGCGGGCCAGGGCCATGTCCTTCTGACCGTGGAGCAGCAGCGTGAAGGTGATCTCGCCGTCCTCGCCGGGTACAAAGTACATTTCCGAGGCGCTGAACAGCCCGTTCTGGCGGTGAATCCACCCGGACAGTTCGTCAGACAGGGGCGGCAGGAATGCATCCTCGCCCTGACGGCAGGCATCCTGCAGCATGGCGTCGCCCAGGGCGTCTGCGCCGCCCAGGAGGCGGGTCAGCCGGGGCGTGAAGGGCTCTGTGAGGGAGAAGCCGAGGCTCTCCCGGAAAATCAGTCGAGAAGCGGGACCGGGGGTGAGGGGGAAGGTGATCACCGGCAGGCGATCCTCCCGGGCACGGCTGCGAAGGCCGTCAACGGCGCCTTCTGCCACGGCACGGGCGCCTGGCAGGAAGCCCTTGCGGCCCTCCATGCGCTGAAGGTGCTTTTCGATTCTCCGGGCGGCGTCCTGGCACCAGCGGGAGGAGTGATTCTCCAGCAGGTGCACTTCCTTTTCCGCCTCCAGCAGCGCCTGATAGCACCGGGGATGGCCGGTCACGGTGAGCCCTGCGGCAGTGGAGGAGCGGGCAAAGGGCACGCCGTTCCACAGGTAGGTCTTTTGCGGCGCAAAGCCTTCATCCGGCACGGTGAAATCCTTCACAAAGCAGGACAGGAAGGGGTTTTCCGCCATGGCACGATAGGGCTCGTCCCGCTCTTCAAGGGGGAAATTCTCTTCCCCTGAAAAGCCGATGGTAGCCTTGAGCATCACCGCCAGACAGCGCAGGGCGGTGTCGTCGCTGCGGGTGATGGGCTGGCTTTCCTTCAGGCTCTGCTGGGCCAGGTCGGACACGAAGTCCTTCACCCGGGGGTCGGGCAGATTCATCAGGTGCAGCCGGCGGATCAGCAGCGCCCTGTCCCGCTCGTTGAGCAGGGGCACGGGGTCTGCAAAATGGCCCTTGTCATACCAGCCCATGCGGGGCGGCAGCAGGTCCGTCAGGTCATCGGGGGAAGCGGCGGGTTTGAGACCAATCTGGTCATCCGTCACGCCCAGCAGGCAGCGGCTGGTATCATCCTTCAAAAGCACCAGATGAATGGGCTTGTCCCTGTCCTGAGCGGGGCGGGCCTGCATCAGGCGGGCAGCGAAGGGGGAAGTGTCCCTGTCGATGGTGATGACTTCCAGCTGGGCGTTTCCATCCGCCCAGGTGTCTGCCAGCAGCGCCAGAGACAGTGCGCCCCGCCAGCAGGTGATTTCTTCTTCGGTGACGGCTTCTTCCCTCACGGCCATGCGGGCGGCAATGTCCTTGAGGGCGTGGGAGGCGCTGTCATCCATGCGGCACAGACCCGTGCCGATGCTCAGCCGCTCGCTTCCGCTGCGGCCCGGCAGGAAAATCAAGCCTTTCATGTCGTCTTTTCCTCCAATACGCAAGCCATGGTCTGGGTGAAAAGGCACGCAAGGGGATGCTTCTCCCGGCTGTTTTTCACCTTGCCCAGATCGCTGAGCACACGCTTCACCGTCATCTCATCCTTCCAGGGGAGGATGGCCAGAGAGGTGAAGATCTCCTCGGCTTCCTTGAGGTTCATCCGGCCCATTTTGCGCATCAGCACCGGGGAGAACAGTCCATACTGCACTTGTTCGCCTTCGCCGATGATCTCCGGCGGCTCCCAGCGCAGGCCGCTCTTTTCAGCGGCTTCCACATCCCGGCGCACGGCGGCTTCCCGGGCTTCCAGCATGGACAGATGGCGCTCCATGCGTTCAAGGCGGGTGCGGGCCGCCACGATGCGATACTGCTCCGACGGTGCGGCGAAGGACTCGGCTTCATCAATGCGGCGGCGGGCTTCCTGCGCCTGGGAGCGCACGTGCTCCGCTTCCCTGGAGCAATCGCTGAGGGTGTCGTAGAGCATCCGCATGACGGAGGTGCCGCCCATGCGGCGGTTGAGCCGGGGTTGCTGGGCCAGCAGCTCCTGCAGGCGGTCATGCATCTGCCGGTGATGGCGGGCGGCTTCCAGTTCCGCCTCTTCTTCCAGGCTTCCGGCGCGGGAAATGCCCTGCACATCCGGCTGCTCCCGGGCTTCCCGATCCAGCACGGTGAGGGGCCCCGTCAGTTCCACAATTTCCTGATAGTTTTTGAGGGCTTCGGCTCGGGCGGCCAGAACGGCGTCAGCGTAGCGCATTTCCTGGGGCAGGGTGGCGGCAATTTCCTCCAGCCACGACCAGGCGCCTTTCATCAGGCGATTGAGGGCGGCCAGGTCCTCCTGCAGGATGGCCTTTTCAGACGCCTCCATGCGGGCGATGGGCCGGCAGCAGGCGTTGAACCAGGGCGTGAGGCGATCTTTGAGGGTCTGGGGGCGGGAAAGGCACTGGTTCAGCATGGGGGTGAACACCAGGCGGAACAGGGCGGCGGTTTTCATCAGCCGCACATAGCCGGAACGGTACAAATCAGCGGATTTGCCGAAATTCTCCCACGATAGGGTACCGGACTTGGCCTGATAGGTATAAGCGGCGTGGTCGGAGGCGTCGTGGCGCATCAGCCAGTCAATGGCATGGACGGCCAGCCATTCCGGCAGCCGGGCTTCATCGGGCAGATCCCGCACCCGGGCGTCCTCCGGCAGGCCGATCAGCACGGCGGGCATATTGTAAGCCTCCGCGCCGCAGGCCTGCAGGGCGGTTTTGGCGTCCACGCTGCGGTCTGAGGCGCCGTAGGGCAGAAGCAGCACAGCGGACAGATGGGCACGGTCGCCCAGTTCCCTGCGCAGCCAGGAGGCCAGCGCCGGGATACCCGCACTGCCCGTGCCGCCGCACAGGGAGCCCGCCAGCACGATCTGCACATCCTCGTCCCCGGTGTCCGCAAGAAGGCGGGTCAGGGCGTTGTCCTTCGCAAGGGCGTCGGGGGTCAACAGGTGTTCAAAGGCGGTGGCAGCCAGGAAGCGGTTGCCGCCAAAGCCGCTGGAAAGGGGCCGCCGGGCGGCTTCCTTGGAGAAGAAGGCCTTCATCAGCAGCTGATCGCAGTCCTGATCGCCGCAGAGGGTAGCAAGGCCGTCGGCGGGGGATTGTTCCGGCCACAGGTCGCATTGCAGGTCCAGAAAGAATTCATCCTCTGGCTGGGTGAACAGGCGGCGCACCCGGGTATAATCCTGCATCAACGCCCGGCTCTTTTGAATATGGGCGTCCTGCTGGTCGGGGTCCATCAAAAGCACCTGCATGGAGGGCGTTTCCATCACGCCGGCCGCAGCGGCATACGCCAGGGCCTCCCCGATGCGGCCGCCGCAGCCGCCAAAGAGCAATACGCAGCGTTTCATGTCTTCGTCCTCCGTTTCTGATGGGGCGTTACATCAAATATCATATCGTGCATAAAGGAAAGGCGCGGAAGCCCGTGAGCCTCCGCGCATAATGCCGATTGAGCCATCGGCGGGCTGTCAGTGCGCGCTTTCATTCCTGAAAAGGCTGAAAAGGCGGGACTTTATTTTTCGTATCCGTTGGGGTTGGAGGACTGCCAGCGCCAGGAATCTCGGCACATATCCTCCAGCGTCTTTTCGGCGCGCCAGCCAAGGAGCTTCTGCGCCTTTGCGGGGTCGGCAAAGCAGGCGTCCACATCGCCGGGGCGGCGGGGGCCCACCACATAGGGCACGTTGACATGGTTGACCCGCACAAAGGCGTGGACGATGTCCAGCACGGAATAGCCGGTGCCGGTGCCCAGGTTGATAATTTCGCAGCCGGTGGTTTTGGCGGCATAATTGCAGGCGGCCACATGGCCCTTGGCCAGGTCTACCACATGGATGTAATCCCGCACGCCGGTGCCGTCATGGGTGTCATAATCGTCGCCGTAGACGGTGAGGTGATCCAGCTTGCCCACGGCCACTTCGGTGATATAGGGCATGAGGTTGTTGGGGATGCCGCTGGGGTCCTCACCGATGCGGCCGGATTCGTGGGCGCCGATGGGGTTGAAGTACCGCAGCAGCACCACGCTCCACTCGGGGTCTGCCACCACCAGATCCTGCAGGATCTTCTCGATCATGTACTTGGTCCAGCCATAGGGGTTGGTGCAGCCCTTGCAGAACATATCCTCCCGCAGGGGCACTTCTTCCGGCTCGCCGTACACCGTGGCAGAGGAGGAAAACACCAGCCGCTTGCAGCCATGTTCCGCCATGACTTCGCATAGGGTCAGGGTGGAATCCAGGTTGTTGCGATAATACCTGAGGGGGATGGATACGGACTCGCCCACGGCCTTCAGGCCGGCGAAGTGAATCACGGCGTCAAAGGTGTTTTCGTCAAAGATGCGGTTCATGGCATCCTTGTCGCACACGTCGGCTTCATAGGACTTGATTTTGCAGCCGGTGATTTCTTCCACCCGGCGCAGGGATTCAGGCTGGCTATTCACATAGTTGTCCACCACGACCACCTGATGGCCTGCCTCAAGCAGTTCAACGCAGGTGTGGCTGGCAATGAAGCCGGCGCCGCCGGTGAGCAGAATGTTCATGGGACGGTTCCTCCTGTTGCTTATGATTTGCATCGTTTGAAGGGGGAAGTATTCCGCTTACCATTGTACAGGAAAACGCCGGACTTTTCAAGTTCCCAAAAGAAAATCCCCTGTAAAAATCAGGGGATTTCATAAGAGATGCGGGCAAAAAAGCCGTTATGTTACAATTGCGGGGGATAAAAGCCGCTGTCGTGGAGCTTTTTGAGTTCTTCCGCCACGAAGGGCTTATCCTGCTGATAGGTCACACCGAACCAGACAGCCGGGGTGGTCAGCACATCCACGGGGAGATTTTCCTCGTGCATCAATTGGTCCACCAGCGTGGGCAGAGCGTATTCCTTGGTCATGGGGTCGCCGGAGCCTTCCAGGAAAGCGGTGAGGTGGCTTTCTGCCACGGCGAAGAACCAGGGGGTGAAACCCCAGAAATTCATAGACACAGGCACATCCGGCGGGAGGACGGTGCCTTCGCCGCCATCGGCCAGATCGCGGATGGTGCCGTCGGGGCAGGGCTGGATTTTGTAGGTTTCCACCACCTTGACCAGACGGCCGTTTTCCGTCTGGCATACGCCTCTGGTGACATGACCGTTTTCCGACACGGTGTTGCGCAGCTGATAGCCCACCATGGCGGCGTGCTTGTCATTGGGGCCCATGGATTTGAGCTGCCGGGCCATGGCTTCAAAGGCGTCCCTGCCATAGTAGTCATCCGCATTGATGACGGCGAATGGCTCATGGATGGCGTCCTTGGCGCTGTACACCGCATGGACGGTGCCGTAGGGCTTGGTGCGCTCAGCAGGCGGGGTGAATCCGCCGGGCAGGTTGGCATACTCCTGCACCACGCACACGCCCTCAACGCCCTGGGCGGCCAGGCGGGCCATCACGCTTTTGATGACTTCATTTTCCTCCATGCCCCGCTTGATGATGAATACCACCTTGTCAAAGCCGGCGGCGAGGGCGTCAAAAATCGAATACTCCAGCAGGATTTCTCCGTGGGGGCCGATGCGGTCGACCTGCTTGTTGCCGCCGTAGCGGGAGCCGAGACCTGCTGCCATAATGACCAGCGTAGTGTTCATGTAAAACGCCTCCTTGTATGTCGATTGATCAGGCGCTGAGATCCTTTGCGGGTTTATCCTCTTCCCGGGGTACAGAGAAGCCCTGGGTGGAGTCCTTTTTGAAGAAGACCGTCATCGTACGCATGATGAGCTTCACATCCTCCCACAGGGAGAAGTTCTCGATGTACATCAGGTCCATCATCAGTTTGTCTTCCGGGGTGGTGTTGTAGCGGCCTTCGATCTGGGCATAGCCCGTCAGGCCGGCCTTCATCTTTTCACGATAGGCAAAAGCGGGCAGTTCCGCCTTGTATTTCTCGATGTTTTCCAGCATTTCCGGGCGAGGGCCCACCAGGGTCATATCGCCCACCAGAATGTTCCACAGTTGGGGCAGTTCATCCAGCCGGAAACGCCGCAGCCATGCGCCCACCTTGGTGATGCGCTGATCCCCGGCGGTGGCGGATACCTGGGTGCGGGAGGCAGACGCCTGCTGGCTCATGGTGCGGAATTTGAGGATGGTGAAGGTGCGTCCGCCCACCGTGAGGCGCTTCTGGCGGAAGAACACCGGCCCGCGGTCCTCCAGATGGATGGCCAGGGCGACGAGGAGCATCAGCGGGCTGAGCACCACAAGCGCCAGGAAAGAGGAGCCGATGTCCGTGAGGCGCTTGATGATGCGCTGCCACAGCGTCATTTTGCGGAAGTCCATTTCCAGGCACGGCGCATCGTCGATGATCACCTGACGGGAACTGGCCAGCATGATGTCCTGCAGTTTGGCTTTGCAGATGATGTCCCGGTGACAGGCATAGCAGAACTTGAGCAGTTCGAAGCGGGTCTGGTTGGGGATTTCGCTGTCCAGGAAGACCACCTGTGCATGGCGCACCCGCTGATGCAGATTGCTGTCATGCCACAAGATGGCGTCTTCCACCTTCCACTGCTGGCTGTAGCGGCCGATTTTGTGCTGCAGGATCTCCCGGCGGCTTTCATCCCCCAGCACCATCAGCACCTTGCGGGGCGGATTCATTTTGAAGTACAGGCCGTTGGCCCAGTTGACCATCAGGATGATGAAGATTGCCTGGGCCGCCAGAGAAATCAGCAGCCACACAAAGTCGGGGCCGAACAGGCGCAGGGTGTCGTTGTTGTTTTCGTTGACGTTCATGATCTGCAATTGCAGATAGGTGACAAGATCGGTGACGAGGGTGGAGAGGCACAGGGCGGAGATAAGAGGCTTGTTCTTGCGCCTGCCCACATCAAAGCCGCCGTAGACGGCATTCATGGCCAGGGACATGGCGATATAGGTCACCAGCGTGGTGCCCAGCGTACGGGAAAGGTTGCGCAGGGGCCAGTTGGTGATGGACATCAGCCCGAAAAACAGATACATCTGCCCCAGGAAGAGCAGAATCTGCATCAGGCCGGTGAGCATGGCGCTGCGATGCCGCTTCAGCCGGCTTTTCCATCGGTTCATCTGTTGGTACGCCATCCCTTCCGTTTGTTCATTGTGTTTCTTGGTCTCATTGGTGGTTTTCAGACACATACATCATACCATCAACCGATTTTTCTGTCAAGGAAAGGGCGGCGGGCGGGGCGTTCTATCCGGCGGAAAAAAGGCATACCATGCACCAAACCATGTGCGAGGAGGCAATCGGCGGTGAAGATGCCAAGCGTGACGGAAAAGGTGATTGACAGGCTCAAAAGAATCAAGCGGGTGAACGTGGAAAGGCTGCTGATTGTGTCGGCGGCAGGTCTGGTGGTGATGCTGGCCCTGAGGGCCGAGGACAATCAAACAGTGGACAGCGTATACCGGGTGGAGGGCAGCAAACCTGCTGTGCAAACGTCGGCAGACGGCACGCAGGCAGCCTCTGCCTCTGCCCAAACGCCCATGCAGTCCGTCATCTGCTGGTATGAGGACGGCGACGGCTATCTGGTGCCGGTGACCCAGCAGGTGGCCCAGCAGGACGGTATCGCCAAGGCAACGCTGTCGCTGATGGTCAAATCCAGCCAGAACGACCTGACCGCCGCCCGGATGGGGCTGAAAAATATCCTGCCGGAAGGCACCAGCTTTGACATTGACATTTCCGGCGGCAAGGCCCGGGTGGATTTGAGTAAGGAAGCCCTCAACTGCATGAGTGCCGAGGAGGAACTGCTGATGGTTCACGGCACGGCGGCGGCGCTGTGCTGCTTTGACACGGTGGAGCAGGTCTCCTTCCTCTTTGACGGGCAGAAGCGCAGTCAGCTCACCCATGGCACGGACGTGTCGGGGGTGTTTTCCATGGATAACATCAACGTGGAATCCGCTGACGTCACGTCCAGCGTCTATGCCGATCAGATGCAGTTGTATTTCCCCTCGGCGTCGGGCCGGATGCTGGTGCCCGTGACCCGCACGGTGTTCTCTCCGGCGGATTTGTCCACGGCGATTCTGGAGTTGGTCAAGGGCCCGAAAAAGGACAGCGGGCTGGAACAGGCCGTGCAGGAGAAGTGCGGCATCCGTTCCGTGACGGTGAAAAACGGCGTGGCCACCATTGATTTTACCAGGGAATTCGCCGGCATTGCCGAAAACGATGACGGCGGCCAACTGGCGGTCAGGGCGGTGGTGTTCACCGCCAGCCAGTTCCCCGGCGTGGAGAAGGTGAACATCCTGGTGGAGGGCGAGCCCTTCCGCCCGGCGCCGGAAACGGCCACCACCTTTGTCAATCAGGCGTCGGAGGTTATGAGCAGCTATCCCGGCGTGGTGGAGATGGACTGAAAATGCGGGAAATATCTTGCAAAACGGGCGATGGTGGTGTATAATGCTCCCATCAGCCATGAAGGGCCCGGGGGAAATACGTCCCTTCCAGCGAGCGCACGGAGAGTGCAAGGTGCGCAGCGGATGCTTTCTCCCCATCCCAGCCCGGAGCTGCGGCCAATCACCGCCGGTTCGTCCCCGTGACAGGACGCAATGAGAGAGGACGGCTGTGCCGTCCTAAGCCGGGTGGTACCGCGAAGCAACGCCTTCGTCCCTGCAAAGCGCAAGGGCGGAGGCTTTTTCTTTTGGAAAGGGCAGCATCCGCCACACCCCAACCGACAAAGGAGAGAACAACAATGGCCAAGGAAAAGAAGCAGGAGTTTGTGACCCACATTACCCCCCGCAGCGAGGATTTCTCCCAGTGGTATACCGATGTCATCAAGATGACCGAACTGTGCGACTACGCCCCCGTGCGTGGCTGCATGGTGGTGCGTCCCTACGGCTATGCCATCTGGGAGCGGATTCAGGCTGAACTGGATCGCCGTTTCAAGGAAACGGGGCATGAGAACATTGCCATGCCCATGCTGATCCCCGAGTCTCTGCTGCTCAAGGAAGCCGAGCACGTGGAAGGCTTTGCGCCGGAAGTGGCGTGGGTCACCCATGGCGGCACGGAAGAACTGACCGAGCGCCTGGCGGTGCGTCCTACCTCCGAGACGCTGTTCTGCACCATGTATTCCAAGTGGGTGCAGACCTGGCGTGACCTGCCCATGAAGTATAACCAGTGGTGCTCCGTCATGCGCTGGGAAAAGGCCACCCGTCCCTTCCTGCGTACCAGCGAATTCTGGTGGCAGGAGGGTCACACCATTCACGCCACTCCCGAAGAGGCGCAGGAAGAAACCCTGACCATGCTGGAAGTGTACCGTGAAGTGGCGGAAAACGTGCTGGCGCTGCCCGTGTATGTGGGTCAGAAGTCCGACAAGGAAAAGTTTGCCGGCGCCCGTGCCACCTATTCCATTGAGGCCATGATGCAGGACGGCAAGGCCCTGCAGGCCGGCACCACCCACAACTTCGGCACCAACTTTGCCGAGGCCTATGACATCCAGTTCCAGTCCAAGGAAGGCAAACTGGAGTATGTGCATGAAACTTCCTGGGGCGTGTCCACCCGTCTCATCGGCGCCATCATCATGACTCACGGCGACGAGCGCGGCCTGCGTCTGCCCCCCGTCATCGCCCCCATTCAGGCTGTCATCCTGCCCATCGCCGCCCACAAGCCCGGCGTGATGGAAGCCAGCAACGACCTCTTCGAGCAGCTCAAGGCCGCCGGTCTGCGGGTGAAGCTGGACGACCGTGACACCGTGTCCGCCGGCTTCAAGTTCAACGACTGGGAACTCAAGGGTGTGCCCGTGCGTGTGGAAGTCGGCCCCCGCGACCTGGAAAACGGCGTGGTGACGGTGTTCCGCCGTGACCTGTGCGAAAAGATCACCCTGCCCCTGGAAGGCCTGGCAGACGCCCTCAAGAATCTGCTGGATGACATCCAGAAGGAACTGTTCCGCCAGGCCAAGGCTTTCCGGGACGAAAAGACCTTCGTGGCCCACAACATGGAAGAACTGGGCGAGATCGTCAAGACCGGCTTTGCCAAGACCATGTGGTGCGGCGACCGTGCCTGCGAGGACGCCATCAAGGAGCAGTTCAACGCTTCCTCCCGCAATATGCCCTTCGATCAGGAAGGCGAGCGCTTCCAGGATACCTGCGTGTGCTGCGGCAAGAAGGCCGATAAGGTGATGTATTTCGCCAAGGCGTATTGATGGGACGAATCACGGGAGGTCCTCAAGGGATGATTCGGGGCGTACTGTTTGACATGGACGGCATTCTGCTGGATTCCGAGCGGCTGGGTCGGTCGATTTTCCAGCAGGCGTGCCGGGAACGCGGCTACGAAGTGGATAACGATCGCTACGCGCAGCTGCTGGGCGTGACGAGGGCGAACTGCTCCCGTCTGCTGAAGGAGCAGCTGGGCGAGGCATTCCCCTACGATGAAGTGTATGAAATCTACCGGGAAGGTCTGCGCACCCATGCCCTTGACGGCACCCTGCCGGTGAAAAAGGGCTTGCAGGCGTGCATGGACGGGCTCAAAGCCCGGGGCATCCGCATTGCGCTGGCCACCAGCACCCCCCGCCAGCAGGTGGAACTGTATCAGCAGCACATTCCCGCCATGAAGGACGCCTTTGATTTCATGGTCTGCGGCGGCGAAGCCAGGAGCAAGCCGGATCCGGACATCTACCTCAAAGCAGCGCAGGGACTGGGACTGACCGCCCGGGAATGTGCGGGCGTGGAAGACAGCCTAGCGGGGATTCAAAGTATTTCTGCGGCGGGATGTGTCCGGGTGATGATCCCCGACCTGCTTCCCTGCGACGGGCGGTTTGAAGGCCTGACGGACTACTGCCTGGAGTCGCTGGAGGATCTGTGTCCGCTGGTGGATGAGATCAATCAGCAGGGAAAGTAAGCACATTGGGGCTGTGCCGTGAAAACGGTGCGGCCTTTTTTCTTGACAGGGAAAGGAGGGGGGGTATATACTGATTGTGCAAAAATGGGTGCCGGAGGGATATTGTTGAGGAGAATCACGATCGAGGATTTTGAGCATCTTTGCTGTCTGCAGAAAGCCTACAAGCAGGAAATCGGCGAGGATTTGCCTTCACAGGAGGATCTGGAGCGCCTGCGGGCAGCCATAGAAAAAGAAGAAATTCTGTTTTTCGGTCATGAAGTCAATGGTCAGCTTGTGGCGTGCTGCTCTGTTTCCAGGGTGTTTTCGACGTTTCTTTATGAAGCGGCAGGCGTTTTTGAGGATTTCTATATTCTGCCGCAGCATCGCCATCAGGGGATTGCACGAAAACTGGTGAAATACGCTTATTACAACAGTAATATTTCGTCTTTGACGGTGGGATGTGCGGACTGCGACCTTGAAATGTATCAGGCAATCGGATTCCGAATCCCATTGGGAAATATGCTGGCGTTTGATGACACTTGAAAATTTCCCCACAACAAAAAGAAAGCGCAGGCGTTGTACCTGCGCTCTTATGATGCTTTCCCGGAACTTACCACTTGTTGGCGACTTTTTCCGCAAAGGCCATGAAGTTCTCGATGGGGAGTTTCTCGCCGTCGTCGGTGATGAACCAGCCGTCAAAGGTGCCGAAGACCTGATGCTGGTCGCTTTCGATGACCACCACGCTGGTGCAGCTGGCCCGGTCCATCACTGGCGTGAAGGTCAGGTCCACCCGCCCTTCTTCATCGGTGATGCGCCAGGGGGAGAGGAAATCATCCTTGCCGTCCTTTTGCGGAATGTGGAAGGTCACGTCGCCCAGTTTGTGGGCAATGCCGTCCACAAAGAGCATATTCTCCGTGGCGGCAGAGCAATCGCCGAAGCCGTAGCCCAGATTCCAGCCGATCTTCCGGCCGTTTTGCCAGCCGTTGCCGCTGCCCCAGTACCAGGTGTTCTTGTAGGTCCACACGCCCCGGCCCCAGTCCAGCACGGCGGTGGATTCCGCCGGGTCAAAGAGGTAGGTTTCATCGCCGAAGGTGCACTTGCCTTCAGCAGTGAGGCAGTTGATCTTCTGATTATAATAGAAGGCCTTGGGCGCACCGGGGAAGGGCGTGGCGATCACCATGCTGTCCCGGGGCACGTCTGTCAGGGTCACATCGATGTCGATGGCCTTGCCGTCCTTGAAATTGTCCATGTGGGCGGTGAGGCGGCGGCGAGCGCCGTCGTTTTCAAAGCGGATGCGATAGCCCTTGCCGGAGATGGATACGTCGCCCTTGACGGAGGTGGCGGGCAGGCCGGTCTTGCCCAGCGTCAGGATGCGCATGGGGCTGTTGGTGTGCTGGAAGCCGCTGGAAAAATCCAGCAGGGAGATGCTGTCCAGACCCATGTAGCCGTTGTCGGCGATGGTCAGCGCCACGGCATACCGGGGGCAGATGACCAGATAGTAGTCCCACTCCTTGATGCGGTGCCAGCCGGCCCGGATGGCGCTGCGGTCGTAGGTTTTCACAAGGGATGTGGCGTATCCCGCCTGTTGCAGATGGCCCTTTTCATCAAGCAGCGGCCCGGGGGTGAGGATGGTTTGCTGTTGTTTCATGCTGCACCTTCCTTTATCATATCAGGGGAAACAGAAAACGGAGCGTCTGATGACATGATACATCATTTAGGCTGATTTGTCAAAAAACGGGCAAAATCCGCCGGAAATGACATCACGGGCAGTTTTCCAGTTGAAGCAGGGCGATCTTTCGGTGGATGCCGGCGGCATAGCCTGTCATGCTGCCGTCTTTCCCGATGACCCGATGGCAGGGAACGAGGATGGCGATGGGGTTGCGTCCCACAGCGCCGCCCACTGCCTGTGCAGACATTTTTCCTGTGCATCGCCTTGCGGACAGGATGCCGGCGATGTCCCCGTAAGTCATGGTCTGCCCGTAGGGAATGGTGCAGAGGATGCCCCACACTTCTTTCTGGAAGTCCGTTCCGGCGAAACGCAGGGGAAGACGGAAGTCCGGTTCTTTTCCGCTGAAGTAAACGTCCAGCCATTTTTTGACACGAATGATGAGCGGCGTTTCCGTTTCTTCACAGGCGCCGCACACCGCAGGATCAAAATGTTTTTGCCCGGCGAATTGCACGCCGGTTACAGCGGTATCATCAGCGGTGATGACCATGTCCCCCAATGGGGAATAATAAACGGATGTGTATTGCACGGGTGCCTCCTGCCGGGTGTATGAGAAAAACGGGCGTTTGTCATGCGAAATCTTTCAGCGTATACATTCGTTTTTGTCGAAAAAAACTCCTTCAGAAGCGCATTCAGCGGCGGTTTTTCGGCGATTTCAAAAAAAGATGAAATATTTTTTGTTTTTCGGGTTTCACTTTTGATGAGGGCGGTGTATAATAGCATCAGGCGAAAGCCTGACACACAAAATACGAAATCAATAAAATGGAGGGTTTTCAATATGAAGTGGGTTTGCTCTGTTTGCGGTTATGTTCACGAAGGTCCCGAGGCTCCTGAAAAGTGCCCTGTCTGCAAGGTTCCTGCGTCCAAGTTCCAGCTTCAGGCTGGCGAGCGCACCTGGGCTGCCGAGCACGTGGTGGGCGTTGCTCAGGGTGCTCCTGAAGAGATCATCAACGGTCTGCGCGCCAACTTTGAAGGCGAATGCTCCGAAGTGGGTATGTACCTGGCCATGGCCCGTGTCGCCCATCGTGAAGGCTATCCCGAAATCGGCCTGTACTGGGAAAAGGCCGCCTTTGAAGAAGCCGAGCACGCCGCCAAGTTCGCCGAACTGCTGGGCGAAGTGGTGACCAACTCTACCAAGAAGAATCTGGAAATGCGTGTGGATGCCGAGAACGGCGCCACCGCCGGCAAGTTCGAGCTGGCCAAGCTCGCCAAGCAGCTGAACCTCGACGCCATCCACGACACCGTGCATGAAATGGCCCGCGATGAAGCCCGACATGGCAAGGCTTTCGAAGGCCTGCTGAAGCGCTACTTCGGCAAGTAATTTCAAACGCAGATAAATCAAGGGTTTCAGCAACCGTCCTCTGAAAAGAGGACGGTTTTTCTTTTGAAGTTACTTTTTCCATCATTTGGAACAAGAATGGTACTTTTGTGGTACTTTCACTTCTACGGTTGTAGGGGTAATTGTACCAAAGTGGTACCTGAAATGGTACTTTTATCTGGGTACAACTTTGCAAGGTCAGTATAACACACATTTACAGGGGCTTTGGTTTACAAAATTCACTTATCTACAACTTTTTATCAACTTGGCATCAACTTCACCATTGCTTTGATACGACTTCCATACAGGATTGATACTACTTCCTATTAACTTTCAATCAACTTCAAATTAAATATGCAAACAAATGTACCATACCATTAGAATGACCGATAAAGGAAACGCATGCACCTGTAGAATTGTTGGCTCTATTACAGCACCACGGTATACCAACTCGTTTGCTGGATGTAACTGAGAATGCATTGGTTGCTCTTTACTTTGCATGTTGCAGTCAAAATGATGCTGATGGAGAGGTAATTGTTTTCAAATGCACACAGCAGCATGTAACCAATTATCCTGTTGTAAATGCTGTTGCCGATACGTATCGCTTGGCCCATGTCAGAATTCTCGTTTTACCGAGATGAATTGCTACATCAAATCTTTTCATCAGTACAATTCTTCTGATATACGACAGATTGATGAGAAAACATTAGCCTGCGAGTTTTCTGAAGAAACCCGTACCAGTCTTCGCGAGTTTGGCAATGATTGCCTTTGCCATCATGATACCTCCAAAAGTTGTACTAAAGTTGTACCATAGATGATAAAAGTGGTACCTGAGATGATGGAAGGTTGTTCAAAAGATGTAAGGAAGTTGATTGCGAGATGCCTCGAAATCACTGCGTTTAAGCCACACTGAAGATGAAAAAGTGATGCTCCTTTCATATGTTTTTGTGTAAAGGAAAGGGTCTGTGAGGCCCGACACGGCAAGGCTTTCGAAGGCCTCCTGAAGCGCTACTTCGGCAAGTAATTCCACCGAAATGGGCTTGAAAACAGCCTAAAATAGCAGGTCAGTCCCGCAAGGGGGCTGGCCTCTTTTCATGCCCTCTTCAGTCATGCTTCTGTCATTAGGCTCTGCTCCCGCCGCTCAGACAAGTTTGCTCTGTCACAACTCTTCAGTCACAACATTGGCTCAATTATACTCTGATTTAATAAGGTATGCAGAGACGCAAAGTATTGTTACAAACAGATTGGCTCAGAAAGCACAGGGCATGTCTTACAGTTATGCCGATTATCAAAAAGATATGAGCGATGCTAACGAAGCGAGAAAAGACCTAGTGTCAAGCATGTATCTTTGTTCCAACATATTCGGATTGACAGTCTTGTAAGGAGATGCGTTTGTCCTATTTATCGATTTCACTCCCCAGAAAAATCAAGGCTTCTGAGGGAATCATCCTGTCAAAGGGATGGTTCTCTTTTTTGCTGTGCCTCTGCTTTGCACTCTGATTTAGGCAATTTGGGCGACTATTTAGCACCTCCTTTATGTCATCCCTATGTCGCGCCAAAAGTGCTATGGCTCCCGTTTTGTACTTTCAAAATGCCTTTGAAAATCGATTCCCCCCGAAAAAACCGCCCGCATCCGGAAGGAAAGCGGGCGGCGAAAGAGGAAGGAAACGGCTTACTTCAGGCCGTTGACCAGCTGCACCACGGCGGCATGGACTTCCTTGGCGCAGTTCATGCTGATGTCGGTGCAGGTTTCGGTCAGGTCGGTGCCGGTGGCGGGGTTGGCGGCGGCGGCCTGCAGGGCGGCGTAGGCGTCGAAGGCTTTCTGCTGCAGGGCGGCCAGTTCAGCGTCGATGGCGGCCAGCTGATCTTCCGTCAGGCCGGCGAAATCAGCCAGATTGCTCAGGGCGTCGAAGGTCCAGTAGTAGGAGTCGGCCCAGTTGGCGGGCAGCACCTTGAAGCCTTCCACTTGCACCCATTCCATGTTCTCGTTGGGCTTGTAGGAGGTGGCGGGGTAGCACAGGCCTTCAGCAGGCTTTTCCTCAACGAATGCGGCTTCCGCCGTGCCCAGTTGATAAGCAGCGTAGGTGTCGGTGGTCAGCATGGGATAATAAGGCACGAACACGTTGTAGCAGCCGTTGTCCATGGCGACCCATTCCACCGTGTCGGTGACGCCGTCCTGGGCGAAGGTCTGGAAGATGTGGATTTCCAGGTTATTGGCGCCGCCGATGCCGGGGATGTCATAATAAGCGATCATGTCCTTGATCGTGAAGGGGTGATCGGGGGCGATATTGGTGTACAGGGGCACGATGTTGCCCTGGGCGTCCACGTTGGAGATGGCATAATCAGCGGGGACGATTTCTCCCTGGGCCTTGGTGAAGGCGGCGTTAAAGAACTTCAGCGCAGAGGCATAACGGCCATTGGCGGCCTGATCGGGCAGATAAGAGGCGATATAATCGATGGTGTTGGCGGCTTCGTCGCCCACGAAGGTGCCGGCTTCCTTGGCGGTGGCGATCAGCTTGTCGGAGGCGATGACGTTCTCATCGTCCAGGTCGATCAGGCCGATGGCGCTCTGATTCGGCACGGCGAAGGCCATAGATTCACTCAGCTTCAGGGCGATATACTGGGTGCCGGTGGTGTTTTCGATGTACCAGGTCTCGGTGTTGTCGGCGATAAAGATGCCCGAGCCGCCCTGGCAGCCCACGGTGTCATAGATGTTCAGCAGAAGATCGACGGCCTCCTTGGCGGTGGCGCATTCGCTCAAAAGCACGGTGGGGATTTCGGCTTCCTCGATGCCGGTCTTCTTGTTGAAGGGATCCACGGCCTTGATGGCCTTGCTGGCGCCGCTGAGGGTCTCGGTGGCGGTGACGGTCAGGCCCATTTCGTTGGTGCCGCCGGCCTGATAGGGCGTGTGGGGATGCTCGCCGCCGCAGTCGGGGCAAAAGCCGGAGAGGTTATCATCGCTGAAAGCGGTGTAGGAGTAGCTGTCCTTGGTGAAGGTGTAGGTGAAGCCGTAGCAGCCCTGATACACTTCGCCTGCCTTGTGCTGGCCGGCGGGCGCCACATAGAACACCTTGTTGTAGCTGTTGGCGATGTCCTCCGAGCGGGCGAACATGGTGGAGCCGTCTTCGGTCAGGTCAGCGCCGACGTAAATCGCCGTGCAGGCAAGGGCAGAAACAGAGGTCAGGCACAGCATTGCGGCCAGGGTCAGGGAGAGAATAATCTTGAAATACTTCATGGTGGCAACCGTCCTTTCGGAAGTGATGAGTGAATAATACACCATAATTATTCACTTGTCAAGCATAATTATGCAGATTTTTCAGAAAATTTCTGAATTTTTATAAACTTGTCCAATCTGGCAGGAAAGAGATGCAATCCACCGGGTGTTTGATGAAATCAGCACTTGCAAATCGGGCGGAAAAGGCCGTTTCAACGGAAAACGCCAAAAGAACAACGCCGGGGTTGACGGAAATGGGGGATGTGATATAATGAAGGCATTCACAATCGCACACAAAGGAGTGTTGCTATATGCAGAAAAATCGTCTTCGCAAGTATGCCCGTCTGATCGCCCGCATGGGCTGCAATGTGCAGAAGGGGCAGGATGTTCAGGTGAACTGCGGGATTGATCAGCCGGAGTTTGTCGCCATGGTGACGGATGAACTGTACAAGGCCGGCGCCCGCCGGGTGATGGTGGACTTCAGCTATCAGCCCCTGTCCAAGCTGCATTATCGCCACTGCAGCCTCAAGACCCTCTCCACCCTGGAGAACTTTGAGGAAGCCAAACTGCAGTACGCCGTGGAGAAACTGCCCTGCCGCCTGCACCTGATGTCCGCCGACCCCGACGGCCTCAAGGGCGTGAACATGGACAAACTCAGCCGCAGCCAGCAGATTCTGTATCCCCTCACCAAGGGCTATCGCGATCAGTTGGACGGTAAGCAGCAGTGGTGCATTGCCGCTGTGCCCGGCGTGAAGTGGGCCAAGAAGGTCTTCCCCGGCGAGCGTGCCGGCACGGCGGTGGAAAAGCTGTGGGACGCCATCCTCTCCTGCGCCCGTGTGGACGATGACCCCATCGCCGCCTGGGAAAAGCACAATGCGGATATGCAGGCCCGCTGCGAATATCTCAACAACCTTCAGATTGACAAGCTGGTGTATCACAGCGCCAACGGTACCGATCTGGAAGTGGGCATGATTCCCGACGCCGTGTTCTGCGGCGGCGGCGAGACCACCAAGGGTGGCGTGTACTTCAACCCCAACATTCCCACGGAGGAGTGCTTCATTTCTCCTGATAAGACCCGTGCCGAGGGCATTGTGTATTCCTCTCTGCCCCTGTCCTATCGTGGTCAGCTGATTGAGAACTTCTGGATGCGGTTTGAAAAGGGCGCCGTGGTGGAGGCTCACGCCGAAGTCAACGACGCCGCTCTGCAGCAGATGATTCACATGGACGAAGGCGCCTCCCGCCTGGGCGAATGTGCGCTGGTGCCCTTCAACAGCCCCATCAATCAGACGGGTCTGCTGTTCTACAACACCCTGTTTGATGAAAATGCCGTGTGCCACCTGGCGCTGGGCCGCGGATTTGCTGACACCATCCGGGATCATCACGAAAAGTCTCATGAGGAAATTCATGCCCTGGGCGTGAACGAGTCCATGATTCACGTTGATTTCATGATTGGCACCGAAGACCTGAGCGTGGAAGCCGTCTGCCGTGACGGAAAACGCGTGCAGATCTTCAAGGACGGCACCTGGGCCTGGTGACCAGGGGGTAATACCCCCTGGACCCCCTGCGTGGCGTTGCCCCGCACCAAAGGGCTTTGCCCTTTGGAAACCCAGTTGGGGGCTTTGCCCCCAACACCCCTATGCGGGGCGTTGCCCCGCACCCCAATCGGGGGCTCTGCCCCCGATACCCCCGCAAGGGTCTTCGACCCTTGACCCATCACCCCAAGCCCTGAAGGGCTTGGGGGATGTTTTGTTTTTGGTATTGCTTCCTGATTCAAGTCTTTTGTGGGGCAACCAGGGGGCTTTCCGATCGCCCCCTGGACCCCTTCGGTCTGCATCCTTGTAAGTAGACTTTTCCGCAGCAGGACAATCCCCCACCGCCTAACGGCGGAGCCCCCTTTACACAAGGGGGCCTTTGTTTGACTACAAAATTCGTTCCTTCAACAAACAGGCTAATACCCCTTCATCCGAAGGGGGCCCGAAGGTTCCAAAGGGCGATCGGAAAGCCCTTTGGTCGCCCGTGAGGGCGAAACCTCACCTTGCATAACAGAACAATGTGAAAGGAAAGACCTACATAAAAACAATCCCCCAAGCCCTTCGGGGCTTGGGGTGATGGGTCAAGGGGCAATGGCCCTTGCGGGGGTGTCGGGGGCAGGGCCCCCGACCGGGGTGCAGGGGCGGCGCCCCTGCCGGGGTGTGGGGCAGCGCCCCACAAGCAGGTGTCCAGAGGGCGCAGCCCTCTGGCGGGGGTGTTGGGGGCAGCGCCCCCAACTGGGGGTCCAGGGGGCTACGCCCCCTGGTGGGTTTCCAAAGGGCAACGCCCTTTGGTCACTCCTGCGGCAGGTCGGCGGCTTTCACTGTCGGGCGGCGATACCAGCAGTAGTAGGCGGTGAGCTCCAGCGTCCAGTCAAAGAGGATGGTGCCCTTGTCATCCAGCACAAGGCCGGGATAGGTCTTCCCCAGAGAGGTCATCACCACATCGGCATCGGCGGGATCCATGCCCAGAATGGACACGCACACGCCGCCGTAAGTGGGATAGCAATCGGAGTAGAATTCATCCGTGAGGATGAGGTTGGTGAAGCGGTCTGCCACCTGGGGATTCTCGCCGGCATGAATGACCAGCGGGTATTCCAGATACTTTTCCAACTTGGGGTTGTCAGCGGCGGTAAAGCCGTAATCCGCCAGCGTGCCGATGAACATCAGCACGTGGAGATTCGGGTGGGCCGCCACGAACAGATCGCCTACTTCCAGCGTGTCCGCCAGCAGGGTGAAGTCTTCGGGCATCCTTTCACCCTCGTGATGGGTGTAGATGTGATGCTCCCTTTCGGTGCGCATGATCATGGTCATGAGGGCGTCATGGGCGGGGTATCCGGCTTCGGTGTAGATGTAGCAGGTGTAGCCGGAGCAGTCCAGGCCGTAGATCATCAGCTTGTCCCGGGTGTAGGGGCCAACGTTCTGGTAGGGATGGCGCTGGGAATAGCGGGGGTACTGCGTCCAGAAGCGCTTGTCTGCCTTGCCGCCGAAGAAATACGGCACGCCCAGCTCGAACAGCGGCTCCACCTCGGCGCCGGTGATCTGATTGTATCGCAGCAGGAAGGGGTTGCCTTTTTCCAGACAGGTGAAGGCGACATCCAGGAATTCATTGCGCTCCACCTGCGCCAGTGCAGGGGAGGCGAGTACCATCAGGGCGAGCAGCATCAGCAGCGCGCGGCGCAGCGCCTTGAAAAACGAAGTCAGCATAACAGGTCCTTTCACAATAAGCGTTTATTCGGCGTCGGTGGGGGTAGCAGGGGCGTAGACCAGGGCTTCACGGTCAGAGGGCATGGGCGGAAGTTCCCGGCCGCTGCGGCGCAGCAACTCGCTCACCGGCACGCACTCAAAGCCCTTTTCGTTCTGATAATAGGGAATGACGATGTCCAGCGTTTCAGCGCAGTTGAAGCCGTCCAGATGGAACAGAATCACGCTGCCGTCCACCAGAGTGTTTTCATTGGTCACACGCTCGATGATGTTGGAGTGGCCGTAGCCCTCCTTCCAGTCGTAGGAGTCGATGGTCCACATGATCTCTTCCATGCCTTCGCCGCGGACAACGGCGGTCACCTTTTCATTGGTGTTGCCGTAGGGCGGGCGGAACAGCCGGGGCGTGACGCCCAGGTGTTCTTCCAGCAGGTTGGCCACGCGCATGACTTCCCGCTGCATCTCCTTGGGGGAAAGCGTCGTCATGGGAGGATGGGAATAGGTGTGGTTGGCAATTTCGTGGCCGGCGTCCCGGATGCGCAGGGCGCTTTCTAACTGGGACTGGATGAACTGGCCGGTCATGAAGAAGGTGGCCTTGACGTTATACTTGTCCAGCACGGCCAGCACATCCGTGGTCTGCTGGGGCGTCTCGATGGAGGGAGAGCCGCAGTCCAGGGTGATGGACATGGAGGGCGTGGAAGGATTCAGGGTTTTCACACGGGGAACTTCGTAGTCAGAAACAAACAGCAGCGCTTCTTTCTGGGTGACGCACACGCCGTCCAGATACACGGAGAGGATCTGCTTGCCCAGCAGTTCCTTCGTGCAGGTGAAGGTGAACATCAGGCGGCTGTTGGGGTTGCTCCACTCGGCGGTATCCAGCACCTGACCGAACTGATTGCGCAGTTCGAACACATTGTTTGCGGAAAGCACCGTGTTGGGATTCCTGCACACCGCCAGCACGGACACCTCGTGACCGGGGTGGGAAACGTACTCCTCAATATAGAACTGCACATTGGGCAGGGAATACACCTGCACCTGATGTTTGGCGGTTTGCCCTTCCAGTGCGAAGATGATCCTGTTTCCGCCGCCCTTGTCGGCAGGAATGTCCACTTTCACGGTGGCTTCCTGTTCGCCGGCGGGAATCTGTCCGGCGGCGGAGAAGCCGATATCAGCGCAGGTGAGGACGAAATCGGTGGCGGTGGCTACGGGCGCATCGGCACTGATGGTCACGTCATAGGCCATGCCTGCATTGACGGAGGCGTTTTTGCCGGGCAGGGATAGGGTGACTTCCTGGGCCAGGGCAAGGGAGCACAGGCACACAAGCAGCGCACACACAAGAATCAGCACACACTTCTTCATGAGGGACCTCCTGTCAGAAACAGTCAGATTTTCCGCTTTCCATCATACCAGCGCGCCCCATGTTTGTCAAGAAAAAAGCGCCCTCCCCCGGCAGGAGGAAAGGCGAAAAAAGCTGTGTCAGTTTGCCTGCTCGCTGAGCATATCCAGCACTTCCTGGGTGGAATACAATTCCACGCCCACGTTCTGGGGCAGGCAGATAATCATGTTGCCAAGGGGCCGGGTGCCCTTGTTGTCAAGGGTCACGACGCCCTGCTGTACGCAGTCCTGATTATCGCAGGTGGAGTAGGACATCACGGCGCTGTCCTTGGTGAGGGTGATGACGTTGACGGTCTGCTCGCCCTGGGCGTCAGTCATGGTCAGGCGGATGTTGTACGGTTCGTCCGGCAGGGGAATCCACCGGGCTTCCTCTCCGGCGAGGATATAGACGTATCCGTTGGCGGCGGCGATTTCCTCCTGGGTGCCTTCAGGCAGGGTGACGGGGCGATGGCCCATCAGCAATGCGGCCACGGCCACAGCGATAATCACAACCACCACCAGCAGGATGACCAGCAGATTCTTACGGCGCATCGGGAGAACTCCTTTTGATGAAATGGGAAGATTCCCGGATATTATAAGGTGGAAAGGCGGGATTGTCAACGGCGCGGAGAAAATCAGCGAAAAGTGTACTTCTGATGTATTTCAGATTTTTCCAGGGGCAATCCCCTTGACTTTGAGGCGGGGAAATGATAAAATCTCCAACATATTCACACGCAATGACGGAATCAAGTACGCCCCGTGAAACGGCGCAGAGAACTGCCGGTTGGTGAAAGGCAGAGCGGGAAACGGGTCGGAATACCTTCCGGAGCGGCTAGCTGAAAAGTGCAGTAGGCCAAGACGGGTGCGCCCGGTATCGCGTTAGGGTTTCACATTTGGGAACCTGTTGAGGCTGCCTTCGGGCGGCAAATTGAGGTGGTACCACGGGCTTGCTCGTCCTCTGCGGATTGCAGAGGGCGATTTTTTTAGCCGGAAAACCACTTATCAATCATCAGGAAAAAGCAGCAAAGGAGAGATACGATGCTGATTACGGAATATCTGGAGAGAAACGCAAGGCTCTACGGGCAGGAGATTGCCCTGGTGGAGATCAGCCCCTCCGAGGAGCGGGACAACGCCGTGACCTGGCGGGATTTCAACCTGATTGAAAACGCCAACCCCGACGCCCCCTATCGCCGGGAGATGACCTGGCGGGAATTCGACCGCCGGGCCAACCGCTTTGCCAACCTGTTGCTCAGCCGCGGGCTGCAAAGGGGCACCAAGGTGGCCATCCTGCTGATGAACTGCCTGGAATGGCTGCCGGTGTATTTCGGCGTGTTGAAGGCTGGGTGCATCGCCGTTCCGATGAACTTCCGCTACGCCAGCGATGAAATCAAGTATTGTCTGGAACTGGCGGATGCCCAGGTGCTGGTGTTCGGCCCGGAATTCATCAGCCGTATGGACGCCATTGCCGACGACCTGCCGGGGCTGAAGATGATGTTCCACGCAGGCAAGAACGGCCCCGCTTATGCCGAGGATTGCCTGAAACTGATGAACTTCTGCTCTTCCTCCCAGCCGCCGGTGGAAATGACGCCGGAAGACTACGCTGCCATCTATTTTTCCTCCGGCACCACGGGCTTCCCCAAGGCCATCCTGCACAACCACCGGGCGCTGACCTGCGCCTGTGAAGTGGAGCAGCGTCACCATGGCCAGACCCGGGACGACGTGTTCCTGTGCATTCCGCCCCTGTATCACACCGGCGCCAAGATGCATTGGTTTGGCTCCCTGCTCTCCGGCAGCAAGGCGGTGCTTCTCAGGGGTGTGAAGCCGGAGTGGATTTTGCGGGCCGTGACGGAAGAGCGCTGCACGGTGGTGTGGCTGCTGGTGCCCTGGGCCCAGGATTTGCTGGATGCCATTGAAGCCGGCAAGGTGGATCTGTCCCACTATTATCTGGACCAGTGGCGGCTGATGCACATCGGCGCCCAGCCGGTGCCGCCTTCCCTGATTCACCGCTGGAAGAAGGTCTTCCCCCATCATCAGTACGACACCAACTACGGCCTGTCGGAATCCATCGGCCCGGGCTGTGTGCATCTGGGCGTGGAGAATATCCACAAGGTGGGCGCCATTGGCGTGCCGGGCTACCAGTGGGAAGCGAAAATCGTCAATCCCGACGGCAGCGAAGTGGAAAAGGGCGATGTGGGCGAACTGATCGTCCGGGGCCCCGGCGTGATGCTGGAGTATTATAAGAATCCCGAAGCCACCGCTGAAGTTCTCAAGGACGGCTGGCTCTATACCGGCGATATGGCCCGTCAGGATGAAGACGGTTTCATCTTCCTGGTGGACCGCAAGAAGGACGTGGTCATCTCCGGCGGCGAAAACCTCTATCCCGTGCAGATTGAAGATTATCTCAGAGGATACGACAAGATCAAGGACGTGGCCGTCATCGGCCTGCCCGACGCCCGCCTGGGCGAAATCGCCGCCGCCATTGTGGAAATCAAGGAAAATGTCGAATGCACCGTGGAGGACATCCAGCACTTCTGCGAGGGCCTGCCCCGGTATAAGCGCCCCCGCAAGGTGATTTTCGACAAGGTGCCCCGCAACCCCACCGGCAAGATCGAAAAGCCGGTGCTGCGCCAGAAATACTGCGCCGGTCGTCTGGTGGAAAGCCAGATCACCGGCTGAGGCAACGCCTCCATGACAAAACACTCCCCAACGAAAGGAGCAAACAGCGATGTTTGATATGATGCTGAAAATTGGCATGCTGCTGGTATTCTTTGGTTCCATGCTGCTGATCGGCTGGCACTGCCGCCGCCATGCCACGGACGTAAACGGCTTTGTGCTGGGCAACCGCAATGTGGGCCCCTGGCTCACCGCCTTCGCCTATGGTACGTCCTATTTCTCTGCGGTGGTGTTTGTGGGCTATGCAGGCCAGTTTGGCTGGAAGTACGGCCTGGCGGCCACCTGGGCCGGCATCGGCAATGCCTTCCTGGGCTCCCTGCTGGCATGGGTGGTGCTGGGACGGCGCACCCGCGTCATGACCCAGCATCTGAATAGTGCCACCATGCCGGAATTCTTCGGCAAGCGCTATCTGAGCCGCCCCCTGAAACTGGCGGCCTCTGCCATCATCTTCATTTTCCTGATTCCCTACACTGCGTCTCTGTACAACGGCCTGTCCCGCCTGTTCGCCATGGCCTTTGATATCGACTACTCCGTGTGCGTGGTGGTCATGGCTGTTTTGACGGGCATCTACGTTATCGCCGGCGGCTACATGGCCACGGCCATGAACGACTTTGTGCAGGGCCTGGTGATGCTGGTGGGCATTGTGGCGGTCATCGCTGCGGTGCTGAACAATAACGGCGGCTTCATGGAAGCCATCACCACCCTGTCTCACGTGGAAGACCCCGCCGTGGAAATGTCCGGCGCTTTCACCTCCTTCTTCGGCCCTGATCCCATCAACCTGCTGGGCGTGGTCATCCTGACCTCTCTGGGCACCTGGGGTCTGCCCCAGATGGTGCAGAAGTTCTACGCCATCAAGAGCGAGCAGGCCATCAACAAGGGTACCGTCATTTCCACTGTGTTTGCGCTGGTGGTGGCGGGCGGCTGCTACTTCCTGGGCGGCTTTGGCCGGCTGTACAGCGCTGAGGTGGATGTGGCCACCCAGGGCTACGACGCCATCATCCCCGCGATGCTGTCCCATCTTTCTCCCTTCCTGATTGCCGTGGTGGTCATTCTGGTGCTGTCTGCGTCCATGTCCACCCTGTCCTCTCTGGTGCTGACCTCCAGTTCCACCCTGACGCTGGACTTCATCAAGGGCACCATCGTCAAGGACATGAAGGAAAAGCAGCAGCTGATCGTGATGCGGGCGCTGGTGGTGGTGTTCATCCTCATCAGCGTGGTGCTGGCCATCGTCCAGTATCGCTCCAGCATCACCTTCATCGCCCAATTGATGGGCGTGAGCTGGGGCGCGCTGGCCGGTGCTTTCCTGGCGCCCTTCCTCTACGGCCTGTACTGGAAGCGCACCACCCCCGCTGCGGTGTGGGCGAGTTTCATCTTCTCCACCGTGGTCATGCTGGCCAACATCCTCGTTCCCCAGATTTTCCCGGCGCTGCTGCGCTCTCCCATCAACGCTGGCGCCATGTGCATGATCGCCGGGCTGATTCTGGTGCCCGTTGTGTCCCTGATGACCCCCCGCATGAACGCCCTGCACGTGGATTCCATCTTTGCCTGCTATGACCGGCAGGTGACGGTCACCGTCAAGGATTCCATCGGCGAAAAAGCCAACTGATTTCACCCCCAATCACCGGAGGAATGAACATGGAAAAGAAACTGATGCTGGGCAACGAGGCTGTGGCCCGTGGCCTGTATGAAGCGGGATGCGACTTTGTGTCCAGTTATCCCGGCACCCCCAGCACGGAAATCACCGAGGCTGTGGCCCGGTATGACGAAGTCTACGCCGAATGGGCGCCCAATGAGAAAGTCGCCATGGAGGCTGCTTTCGGCGCCTGTCTGGCGGGCAAGCGCTCCTTCTGCGGCATGAAGCACGTGGGCCTGAATGTGGCGGCGGACCCGCTGTTCACCATCGGCTACACGGGCGTCAACGCCGGCATGATCATCGGCGTGGCTGACGACGCCGGAATGCACTCGTCTCAGAACGAGCAGGATTCCCGCCACTATGCCCGTGCCGCCAAGGTGCCCATGCTGGAGCCGTCCGACTCTGCGGAGGCGCTGGCCTTCACCAAACTGGCCTACGAGCTCTCCGAGCAGTTCGACACGCCGGTGCTGCTGAAGATGTGCACCCGCATCGCCCATTCCCAGAGCGTGGTGGAAACCTCCCCCCGGGTGGAAGTGACCAAGGAGTATCAGAAGAATCCGCAGAAGTACATCATGATGCCCGGCAACGCCAAAAAGCGCCATCCCGTGGTGGAGCAGCGCACTCGTGCGCTGGTGGAATACGCCGAAACCGCCGCCATCAACCGGGTGGAAGAAGGCAGAGACCACTCCAGGGGCATCATCACCTCCTCCACGGCGTACCAGTACGTCAAGGAAGTGTGCGGAGATAAGTATCCCGTGCTGAAACTGGGCATGATCTGGCCGCTGCCTGAAAAGAAAATCCTTGACTTTGCCGCTTCCGTGGAGGAAGTAGTGGTGGTGGAGGAACTGGACGCTTTCATCGAAACCCACTGCGACCATCTGGGCGTGAAGGTGACGGGCAAGGCGATCTTCCCCTGCGAGGATGAATTCAGCCAGAATCTGGTGGCTGCGTGCCTCCATGAAGACAAGCCCGTGGAGAGCGTCGCCCTGGCGGACGCCATCCCTGCCCGCCCGCCGGTGATGTGCGCCGGCTGCCCCCACCGGGGTCTGTTCTACACACTGGCGAAGAACAAGATCACGGCGCTGGGCGACATCGGCTGCTACACCCTGGGCGCTGTACCGCCTCTGGCGGCGCTGGACACCACCATCTGCATGGGTGCGTCCGTGTCCGGGCTGCACGGCTTCACCAAGGCCCTCAAGGGCGCTGCGGACGGCAAGGCGGTGGCGGTCATCGGCGACAGCACCTTCATGCATTCGGGCATCACCGGCCTGGTGAACGTGGCCTACAATGATTCCCATGCCACCGTCATCATCGTGGACAACTCCATCACCGGCATGACGGGCCATCAGCAGAATCCCACCACCGGCATGAACCTCAAGGGCGATCCGGCGGCGAAGATCGATCTGGAAACCCTGTGCCGTGCGGTGGGCATCCGCCGGGTGCGGGTGGTGGATCCCTACGATCTCAAGGAAACCGAAACTGCCATTCTGGAAGAAATGGCGGCGCCGGAGGCTTCCGTGATCATCTCCCGCAGGCCCTGTGCGCTGCTGAAATATGTGCGCCACGGCAAGCCCCTCCGGGTGAAAAACGACAAGTGCCGCTCCTGCCGGATGTGCATGAAGATCGCCTGCCCCGCCATCAGCATGGTGGGCGGCAAGGCGCAGATTGATGCGACGCTGTGCACCGGCTGCAAGGTGTGCCAGCAGCTGTGCAAGTTTGACGCCATGGTGCAGGAGGAGGCGTGAATATGCAGACGAAAAATGTGATGATCGTGGGCGTGGGTGGACAGGGAAGCCTGCTGGCGTCCAAACTCCTGGGGCGGCTGCTGCTCACCAGAGGCTATGACATCAAGGTGTCGGAAGTCCACGGCATGAGCCAGCGCGGAGGCAGCGTGGTGACCTATGTGCGCTTTGGCGACAAGGTGTATTCCCCGGTGATTGACAAGGGCGAGGCGGATTTCATCGTGGCCTTTGAACTGCTGGAAGCCGCCCGCTGGACGGAATATCTCCGCTCCGGCGGACGCATTGTGACCAACCTGCAGCAGATCAACCCCATGCCGGTGATCACCGGCGCAGCGGAGTACCCCGCCGAACTGGTGGAAAAGATGACCGCTGCCGGGCTGCAGGTGGATGCGCTGGACGCCCTGACGCTGGCGGAGGAGGCCGGGTCTGCCAAGGCGGTGAACATTGTGCTGATGGGCCGCCTGTCCCGCTACTTTGACTTCCCGCTGGACAAGTGGATGGAAGCCATTGAGCAAAGCGTCCCCGCCAAATTCCTGGAGATGAACAGGAAGGCTTTCCTGCTGGGCCGGGGCGAGGAATAATCCGCTGAGAATATCAACAGGGGAGCCGTTTCCTGCATGGAAGGGCTCCCCTGATTCGTTTGATGGAAAAGGAGGTGGTGATGTTGCTCAGGCGCATGGTGCTGTTGCTGATGATGCTGGCGCTGACGGTGTTTTCCGCTCAGGCAGAGGATAGTTTCAGCGTGGTGGATGATGAAGACGGCGTGGTGTATGATAACCTCCTGCCGGATGCCCAGGCGCCCCGCACAGTCACCCTCACCTTTGCCGGAGATGTGACTTTAGGCAGCGAGGAAGATACCCGCAATCAGGCGTCCTCCTTCTTTTCGGTGGCTCAAAGGGAGGGGTACGGCTGGTTCTTCCGGGAAATGCAGCCGCTGTTTTCCACGGATGACCTGACGATTGTGAATCTGGAAGGCGTGCTGGCGGATTCCCCGCAGGGCATGAAAAAGGATAAGAATTACTGCTTCCGGGGCGATGCGGATATGGCCCGCATTCTCACACTGGGGAATATCGAGGCCGTGACGCTGGGAAACAATCACTCCGGGGATTACGGCCAGGCCGGCCTGCAATCAACACAGCGTGCCCTTCAGCGGGCGGGTGTAGAGTATTTCGTCAACGGGCAGGCCTATATGTGGCGCAGAGGCAACATCAGCATTGCGTTTTTCGGCTTCTGGCAGGAGGATTATCAGCAGAATCGGGATTGGATGGCTGCTGAAATCGCCCGCATGAAGGCGGAGGAGGGGCTTTCCGCTGCAGTGGTGTGCCTTCACGCCGGGTATGAGTATCGTCCCCAGCACAATGCGCCGCAGGAAGAATTCGCCCACGACGCCATTGACGCCGGGGTGGATCTGGTGATCATGCATCATCCTCACGTGGTGCAGGGCGTGGAGGTGTACAAGGGGCGGACGATCTGTTATTCGCTGGGGAACTTCTGCTTTGGCGGAAACAGGAATGTGCGGGAGCCGGAAGCGCTGGCTGTGCGGGTGAAGATGACCTTTTCCCCGGAAGGGGTGTATCAGTCCCAGCAGGTGACGCTGATTCCTGTGCATATTTCCGGCGAAGGGGCGTACAGTGATTATCAGCCCCGCATGGTGCAGGGCGAAGCGGCCCAGCGGGTGTTTGACAAGGTGCAGGCTGACACCGCCTTTGCCCTTCCTGCGCCGGATGAAACCACCGGCTGGATCACGCTTTCAGGGGGTGACACCCCCTGACCCCTTTATGCGGGGCGCCGCCCCTGCACCCCGGTCGGGGGCGCTGCCCCCGACACCCCCGCCAAAGGGCTTTGCCCTTTGGAAACCCAGCAGGGGCGCCGCCCCTGCACCCCGCAAGGGGCATTGCCCCTTGACCCATTACCCCGAAGCCAAGGCTTCGGGGGATGTTTTATTTTGGAGTAGTACTCTTTATCTATCTTGTCTTTTGTGTAAGAACCAGGGGGCTTTCCGATCGCCCCCTGGACCCCTTCGGATGCAAGTAGTCTTATTCGACCCTTGACCCTTCACCCCAAGCCCAAGGGCTTGGGGGATTTTTTGTGAGGAGATTTGCCCTTGTTTTTTGCGCGGACAACTATCATCGGAGTCCCATCTCCTGAAAGTTGACTTTGCTCCGGCAACAAACCGAAGCACGCTTCGTACCCGCTACTCCACAACAGTTCCGGCGTGCGGCGCTCCGTCGCCGCACACGGACTCCATCGGAGCGACCCCGAAACGGGCCGCCCCCGCGAGGCGCTTGAGGGTAATTCAACCCAATAGCCCTCACAAGACCGGGGGAAAGGGGGGAGTCCAGAGGGGGTGTCTCCGGGTGGGATGAATTGAGACACCCCCTCTGGCCCTCTTTGGTTCTTTCTCAGGCTTGAGAAAGAACAAACATCAGGCGCTATCCCTTGCAAGAGGTCATACCCGTAGCACCGCAGGCTCCCCCACCGCCTGACGGCGGAGCCCCCTCCCGGAGGGGGCTTTTCTTTGTGCCGTTGCACAAGTTATCCTTAATGGCAAGATTTTGTCTGAAAAGTGGGGTTTCGCCCTCACGGGCGACCAAAGGGCTTTCCGATCGCCCTTTGGAAACCTTCGGATGCAAGTAGTCTTATTTTGCTTTGACCCATCACCCCAAGCCCAAAGGCTTGGGGATTATTCGTTTGTAGGATTTCCCTTTCAAACTATATTGTTGTGCGAGGTGAGGGTTTCGCCCTCACGGGCGACCAAAGGGCTTTCCGATCGCCCTTTGGAAACCTTCGGATGCAAGTAGTCTTATTTGGCTCTTGATCCATCACCCCAAGCCCTGACGGGCTTGGGGGATTGTTTCTATGTGGGTATTTCCTTTGATTATTGCTCGAACAAGCAACAACGGAGGGGACTCCGAAGGGGTCCAGGGGGCGACCGGAAAGCCCCCTGGTTGTTCCACAACAGACAACAAGCAGAAAACAATTCTACCAACAAAAAATCCCCCAAGCCCGTCAGGGCTTGGGGTGATGGGTCAAGGGCCAATGGCCCTTGCGGGGTCCAGGGGCGGCGCCCCTGGTGGGATTCCAAAGGGCAAAGCCCTTTGGTCGGGGTGTGGGGCGGAGCCCCACAAGGGGGCACCCCCTGGTCAGGAGAACATCTTCTCCAGTTCTTCGTACTTCTCGTGGGTAATCAGCGCATCATGGGTGGTGCCGGTGAGCTGCACGATGTATGTCCAGCGGCCGTAGGGGGTGATGTTGGAGATGTGATTGAGATTGATGATGTAACTCTTGTGGCAGCGGAAAAACACCTGCGGGTCGAGGCGCTCCTCCGTTTCCGTGAGGGAATCCGCCGTCACATATCGCCCGCCGCCAGTGGTGTAAATCACCGTGGAGCGATCCTCCCGCTGCACCAGCAGAATGTCTTCCATGTTCAGGAAGGACACGCCATCCTTGTGGCGGAGCATCAGCCGCCCGGAGGCAGGCAGGGGCGAGGGCCTCGCCGGCGTGGGCAGAGGCGCTTCCTGCGAGCGGCGGGTGAGGCGATCACGGGCACGCTCCAGCGTTTTCACCACCCTGTCCACCTTGAAAGGCTTGACCAGATAATCGAAAGCGTACACCTCAAAGGCGTCGCCCATGTATTGATCGTGGGCGGTGGCGAAAATCAGGATGATGGACGGATCTGTGTCCTGAATGGCCCGGGCGCATTCCACGCCCGTCTTGCCGGGCATTTCCACATCCAGAAACACGATCTGCGGATGATGCTGGGCCACCATTTCCAGCAGCTCCAGCCCGTCCCGAGCCTCGCCGCAGAGGTGGAAGCCCTCAACCATGTGGATCATCTTTCTCTCAATCAGCCTCATGCCGTCATCATCATCGGCAATCAGCACCCTGATGGGTTCAGTCATGTGCGTGTACTCCTGCTTTGAATGATTGCGAAACGGAAAAGGGGAGAAGCGCAGCGGCTTCTCCCAAAGTGGAGCGGGTTATCTGTGCCGCTGTGCGGGGCGCTGAAGCACCTCCTGCAGCACCACGGCCTTGACCATGTTCTCGCCGGTCCAGTCAAAGGTCAGACCGGGCACTTCGGTTTGCGGATCGTCAAAGTCGGGGCGGGGCTGCTTGCCGGGGGCAAGCTGCTGCTCGTGGCAGGGATCCTTGCCTTCCAGCGAGGCGACGCCCAGACTGCCCGGGGCGTCGTGAGTTTCACACTCGGGCGCCACATGGGGGTGAATGGTGGGCTGCATAGGCGTCATGGGCTGGGGAGGGCGCTTTACCGGTGCTGCCGGTGCGGCCGATGCCTTGGGGGCGGACTGAGGGGCCGCCTTGGAATCTGCCTTTGCCCAGGGGAAGGAAAGATCGGGTGCATCATCCTTCTTCGGGGGATTTTTCATTGCCTTGCGGATAGAGCCGATGATGGCAACGGCGGCAACCGCTATTGCCGGGATCATTTCCAGAAGTTCTTCCATAGGAGCCACCTCCTTTCGGGTAGGGAGCGGTCAGGGGATATGCGGGGGCGGCAGCGCCTCCGGGGAGGCGCTGCGCAGACCCTCAGGCATTACTTCTTCTGCTCAGGGGAGGAGGTGGGGGCGCTGGCCTTGGCGATGGAATCGCGCATGGTGGTATCAGCGATGGTGTTCTGCATCTGATAGTAGTCCATCACGCCCAGCTTGCCGCTGCGGAGGGCGTCAGCCATGGCACGGGGCACATCGGCTTCGGCTTCCACGACCTTGGCGCGCATTTCCTGCACGGCAGCCTTCATTTCCTGCTCGTGAGCCACGGCCATGGCACGGCGTTCTTCCGCCTTGGCCTGGGCGATCCGGCGATCGGCCTCGGCCTGGTCCATCATCAGCTGAGCGCCGATGTTGCGGCCCACGTCCACGTCGGCAATATCGATGGAGAGAATTTCGTAGGCAGTGCCGGCGTCCAGACCCTTGGCCAGCACGGTGCGGGAAATCAGATCGGGATTCTCCAGCACCTGCTTGTGGGTTTCAGCGGAGCCGACGGTGGTGACGATACCTTCGCCGACACGGGCGATGACGGTTTCTTCACCGGCGCCGCCCACCAGGCGCTCAATGTTGGTGCGCACGGTCACACGGGCCTTGGCGCGCAGCTCGATGCCGTCCTTGGCGATGGCGGCGACCACGGGGGTCTCGATGACCTTGGGGGTAACGGACATCTGCACGGCCTGGAACACGTCACGGCCGGCCAGGTCGATGGCGCAGGCCTTTTCAAAGGCCATTTCGATGTTGGCGCGCTGGGCAGCGATGAGGGCGTTGATGACGCGGTCCACGTTGCCGCCGGCCAGGAAGTGAGTTTCCAGCTTGCTCACGCTCAGGTCAAGGCCGGCCTTGTTGGCCTTGATGAGGGGGTACACCAGACGCTTGGGCTGGATGCGGCGGATCTTCATGCCGATGAGGGTGGCAAAGGAGACGTGCACGCCACTGGCCATGGCGGAAATCCACAGGCCCATGGGGATGAAACTGAGGAACACGGCGAAGAAAATGATGGCAAGAACGACGATACCAACGATGAGAATAGGTTCCATAAAGGCGATTCCTCCTTTTTCCTGTGACTGATTTATGCGTTAGCTGCGCCACCGCAGCTGAGAAACAAAGGGAGATCAGATGGCACGGACCAGGATACGGCTGCCTTCCACTTCAATGATGCGCACGGGGGTGTTTTGCTGAATGAACTCGCCCTCGGACACCACGTTGAGCTTCACGCCGTCGAATTCCGCCATGCCGGTGGGGCGCAGCACCGTGGTGGTGACGCCTTCCTTGCCCAGGAAGACCTGCTGATCGTCCGAGGAACGATAGCCTTCTTCGGTGCTTTCCCGGTGGTTGAGCACGATGGGGCTCTTGCTGAGTTTACCGCTGGATATACTCTTGAGGGTGATGGAGATGACCAGTGCGATCACCGACAGCACGATGAGCGTCATGCCCAGGGCTGCCAGCGGGCCGTGGTTGTTCCACGCCATGGCCACCGATATCACTTCCAGCACGACGCCGCTGATGCCGGGCAGCCCGAAACCGGGCAGGAAGCACTCCAGCACCATCAGGCCGATGCCGACGAGAAAGCAGATGACCATCGGCAGATTGGCAACGATGAATTCCAACATCGGGGATTCCTCCTTATGACCTTACGGGGTCTGTCTTGGGACGGTTTCATGATAGCATATCGGCGGAAAAAGCGCTATACCTTTCGTTCCAAAGATACACTTTGGCGTCTCAAATGACATTCCCTGCGTCAAGGTGCGCCCGCAGCGCCTGCAAATCAGCCTCATAGGTGGCAAGGAGGCTGCGGTTGTAGATCACCGACGCCGGGTGATACAGGGGGAAAACGGTCAGCGCCGTGCCCTGCAAATCAGCGGTGTGGGGGCGTCCGTGGCAGGCGCCGATGACAGCATCCCTGCCCAGAATGGCCTGCAATGCCACGTTGCCCAGCGTCACCAGCAGACGGGGAGAGACCAGACGGATTTCATCATATAAGAAGGGGGTGAACAGCGCCAGTTCCTCCCGGTTGGGCGGACGGTTCGATATGCTGCCCCTGGGGGAAACTTTCGTGGGGCGGATTTTGACCACGTTGGAGATGTAAATGTCCTCCCGGCGCAGGGATACCGCCTGCAAAAAAGCGTCCAGATTCTTGCCGGCCTTGCCCACAAAGGGGCGATGTTGGAGTGTTTCCTGCTCGCCCGGCGCTTCGCCGATGAGCATCAGCGGCGGCTGATGGGTCTGCCCTTCGCCAAAGACGAGAATCTTTTCCTCGGCGGGCCATAAATCCTTGAAAAAGCGGCGGACGGTTTCCTGAAATGCTTCCATGGTCGCCTCCGGAATGGTTATTGGTGATACAGGTCGGGATACAGCCCCAGTTCCATCAGTTTGACCCGCAAGGACTGCATATCCTCCCAGGCTTCCTTCTTTTTGGCGGGGTCCCGCAAAAGGGCGGAGGGGTGGAAGGTGGGCATCATCCATACGCCCTTGCGCTCAAACCAGCGGCCTCTGTCCCGGGTGATGCGCACGTCTGGCCCCAGGGTATACTTGGCGGCGGTGGCCCCCAGCAGCACAATCACCTTGGGCTTGACCAGCGCGACCTGGTTTCGCAGGTGGAGCATACACTGATGGGCCTCGGCCTCTTCAGGCACACGGTTGTTGGGCGGGCGGCACTTGACGATGTTGCAGATGTACACCCTGTCCCGGGGCAGGGAAATGGCCTGCAGCATCCGGGTCAGCAGTTGACCGGCGGGCCCCACAAAGGCCAGCCCCTGCTCGTCTTCCACCTGGCCGGGCCCTTCGCCGATGAACATCAGGGGAGAGTGCTCATCCCCCTGTCCCGGCACCTTGTGGCGTGCGCCCTGATACAGGGGGCACAGGCCGCACATTTCCACCTGCTGATGGAACAGTTCCCAGGTCATTTCAGCCATGCAGGCGCCTTCTTTCGCAAAATGTCAGGGGGAATACAGGATAGGATGTGCCGCAAAGGGTGTCTTCATTACAGATTGGTCTGCAAAAGGGAGAAAGTCTGCACCACGTCGGCCTGCAGCCAGTTCAGCAGGCTGATGAGCAGGGCGATGAGCACCAGCACGGCCACCGTGCCGGCAATCACGCCCAGGAAATCCCACAGGCGGGCCAGGGTGTGCCAGCGCTCCCGGCGCAGTTCGGCGTGATCTTCTTCGGTGAGCAGCTCGTCGGGGAAATAATCATCATCATCGTTTTCGATGTATTCCTCTGCGGGCTCATCATACCAACCGCCTTCCCGCTCCTGAGACAGGTCAAAGTCCCTTTCGTCCATCAGCGGGACTTCCTGTGCGGGCTGCCAGTGGCGCACGGGTGGATTGTCCGTACCTTCCAGCAGGTCGGAGAAATCCTCCTGCTCTTCAGGGGCGGGGCGGCGATCAGGGAAATCCGGCGCAGGTTGATATGCGCGGGTCTGGGCAAAGCGGGCCATAAGAGCCTCCTGTTGCGTGAAATCAATAGTCAATCAGGGATCAAGGATCATCGCTAACACAACGAATGACCGGGTCAAAAGCCGTCAAACATAATCCAGCCAGGGGGTGTCCGATTCTTCCCGGCCGGTGAGATGCCCCTCGCAGGCAAGGCCGGCGTAGTCCGTCTGCCGCAGGGCTTCATAAAGCACCACCGCTACGGAGTTGGACAGGTTCAGGCTGCGGGCCTCCTGCCGCATGGGGATGCGGATACACCGGTCGTAGACCTTTTCCAGGAGGTTTTCCGGCAGCCCCCGTGTTTCGCAGCCGAAGACGAGGTAATCTCCGTCGTGATACTGCGCCTGATGATATCCCCGGGGCGCCTTGGTGGAAGCAAAGTGCATCACCGCTCCCGGATGAGAAAGCAGAAAGGCTTCCACGGAAGGATGGACGTGATACTCCATCAGCTTCCAGTAGTCCAGCCCGGCCCGGCGCAGATATTTGTCTTCCAGGGAGAATCCCAGCGGCTCAATCAGGTGCAGCACGGCGCCGGTGGCGGCACAGGTGCGGGCGATGTTGCCGGTGTTTTGCGGGATTTCCGGGTGAACCAGTACGATGTTGAAGGCCACGGGAGCATTCACCTTCCTTTATATATGCCATTGTACCATTTTCCGGGCCGTTTTGGCAAGGGAAGGCGCGGGAAACAGCGGGATTGGAAAAATATTTTGGTTCGCCCCTTGACATTTTGCCGGAAGCGGGGTATATTATGAACTGCGATTAGCACTCGCTTGTGGTGAGTGCTAACAACGCCGAAGGAAAGGAGTTGACGACCATGGACATGGACGAGAGAAAACTGCGGATTCTGCAGGCCATCATTGATGACTATATCCTCACGGCTGTGCCTGTCGGCTCCCGGACGATCACCAAGAAGTACGACATGGGCCTGTCGCCCGCCACCATCCGCAATGAGATGAGCGACCTGGAGGAACTGGGTTATCTGGATCAGCCCCACATTTCCGCCGGACGCATTCCTTCCGCCAAGGCCTATCGCCTGTATGTAGATCAGCTGCTTAGGTCCGGGCGGATTGCCTCAGCCAACGAGGAAGCGCTGCGGGGTCACTTCACCGGGCGGATGCGTCAGATGGAGGACGTGATCGACCATGCGGCGCAGGTGCTTTCCAGCCTGACGAAGTACACCGCCGTGGTGCTGCCGCCTACCGGCTCCGAGCCCCGCATCCGCACCATTCAGCTGGTGCCGGTGTCGGAAAACAGCGCACTGACGGTCATCGTCACCGATGCGGGCATTGTCAGGGATACGGTTATCCGGGTGTCGGAAGAACTGGACAGCGATACCCTCTACGCCATTTCCCGCTCCCTGACCCAGACGCTCAAGGGCAAGACGCTCCACGAGGCCGTTGAGTGTATGCCGGGGATGATCGCCGCCATGCAGGAAAACGAGATGCTCCTTAGGGGCTTCGGCAACTTCCTCAATGCCGCTGATGGCGAAAGCCATCACCATGTGGCTGTGGGCGGCACCAGCAATATGCTGTCCTACCCGGAATATTCCGACATGGAAAAGGCCCGCAGCTTCCTGAGCCTGATGGAAACCAGAGATCGTCTGGCGGACATTGTCAGCCAGCAGGGCGAGATGGCCTTCACCGTGCGCATCGGCCCGGAAACGGGCGTGCCGGAAATGGCGGATTGCTCCATCGTCACCGCCACGTATACCACTGGCAACGGACGGCAGGGCACCATCGGCGTCATCGGCCCCACCCGCATGGAATACAGCCGCGTGCTGTCCATCCTGGGCACCATGGGACACCAGTTGTCCGAACTGTTTACCGACCATCCCGGCGATGACCGCCGATAACAGAAAGGCAGAAACATGAAACGATCGAAGCGATATGAAGAAGAGCCTCAGGAGACCCCGGAGGTTCAGGAGGAACAGCAGACGGAAGAGACCCCTGCGGAAGAAGCCCAGCCCGCTGAAGAAACCATCGACGTGAAGGCGCTGGAAGAAAAGGCGGCCAAGGCGGATGAGTACCTCGCCATGGCCCAGCGGGTGCAGGCGGATTTTGATAACTTCCGCCGCCGCAATGAATCCGTCCGGGCTGATTCCTTCCAAGACGGACAGCGTCAGGTGGCCACGGCCTTCCTGGCGGTGCTGGACAATCTGGAGCGTGCCCTGGCTGCCGCCGGTACCAGTGAAAACGATGCGCTGCGGGTGGGCGTGGAAATGACCCTCAAGCAGATGCAGGAGGCGTATCAGCGCCTGGGTGTGACGGTGATTGACCGGCTGGGTGAGAAGTTCGACCCCAACATCGAAAACGCCGTCATGCAGGGCAGCCCCGAAGAGGGCGAGCCCGGCACGGTGTGCGCCGTGCTGCAGAAGGGCTACATGATGGGCAATGCGGTCATCCGCTACGCCATGGTCAAGGTAGTGCCCGACTAATCAAGGTAATCAAGGGAATCCGGGGGAACACCCCCTCTCCACATACAGGATTTTGACAACATAACCGACATAAAGATTATCAGGAGGAAACAAACATGAGCAAAATCATCGGTATCGACCTGGGTACGACCAACAGCTGTGTGGCTGTGATGGAAGGCGGCCAGCCCGTCGTGATTCCCAATGCAGAAGGCGCCCGTACTACCCCCTCTGTGGTGGCTTTCACCAAGGACGGCGAGCGCATTGTGGGCCAGGTGGCCAAGCGCCAGGCCGTCACCAACCCCGACCGCACCGTCATTTCCGTCAAGCGTGAAATGGGCACCGCTTTCAAGGTGAACGTGGACGGCAAGGACTACACGCCCCAGGATATTTCCGCCATGGTGCTGCAGAAGATGAAGGAAACCGCCGAGGCTTATCTGGGCGAGACCGTCACCCAGGCTGTCATCACCGTGCCCGCCTACTTCAACGACGCCCAGCGTCAGGCCACCAAGGACGCCGGCCGCATCGCCGGTCTGGAAGTGCTGCGCATCATCAACGAGCCCACCGCTGCTTCCCTGGCCTATGGCCTGGACAAGGACGGCAACCAGAAGATTCTGGTGTATGACCTGGGCGGCGGCACCTTCGACGTGTCCATCCTGGACATCGGCGACGGCGTGTTTGAAGTGCTGGCCACCAACGGCAACACCCGTCTGGGCGGCGACGACTTCGACCAGCGCATCATCGACTATGTGGCTGACGCCTTCAAGAAGGAAAACGGCATCGACCTCAAGGCGGACCGCATGGCGGCCCAGCGCCTGAAGGAAGCCGCTGAAAAGGCCAAGATTGAACTGAGCGGCACCACCTCCGCCAGCATCAACCTGCCCTTCATCACCGCCGACGCCACCGGCCCCAAGCACCTGGACATGACCCTGACCCGTGCCAAGTTCGACGAAATCACCGCCGATCTGGTGCAGGCCTCCATCACCCCCATGGAAAAGGCCCTGAAGGACGCCGGCCTCACTTACAACGACATCAACAAGATTATCATGGTGGGCGGCTCCACCCGCATTCCTGCGGTGCAGGCTGCCGTCAAGCGCGTCACCGGCAAGGAGCCCTTCAAGGGCATCAACCCCGATGAGTGCGTGGCGCTGGGCGCTGCCATCCAGGGCGGCGTGCTGGGCGGCGAAGTCAAGGACGTGCTGCTGCTGGACGTGACCCCCCTGTCTCTGGGTCTGGAAACCGAAGGCCACATCTTCACCCGCCTGATTGACCGCAACACCACCATTCCCACCAGCAAGTCTCAGGTGTTCTCCACCGCCGCTGACGGACAGACCACCGTGGAAATCAATGTCCTGCAGGGCGAGCGTCAGATGGCCTATGACAACAAGTCCCTGGGCCGCTTCCAGCTCACCGGCATCGCTCCCGCCCCCCGCGGCGTGCCCCAGATTGAAGTCACCTTCTCCATCGACGCCAACGGCATCGTGAACGTGTCCGCCAAGGACAAGGCCACCGGCAACGAGCAGAAGATTACCATCACCGCCTCCTCCAACCTCACCGAGGAAGAGATTCAGCAGCGTGTGAAGGAAGCCGAGCAGTTCGCCGAGCAGGACAAGAAGCGCAAGGAAGAGGTGGAAACCCTCAACCACGCCGATTCCCTGATTTACGAGATGGAAAAGCAGCTGCGTGAAAACGGCGACAAGCTCTCCTCCGACGACAAGGCCACCGTGGAAGCGGAAATCGCCGCCTTCAAGAAGGTGCGCGAGGGCAACAACGCCGAGGAAATCAAGGGCGCCATGGAAGGCTTCACCCAGAAGGTGTACGCCATCTTCGGCAAGCTCTATCAGCAGCAGGCTCCCGAACAGGGCGCTGCGCCTGAGCAGGGCGGCCCCAACGCTGACGGCACCTATGACGCCGACGGCGAAGTGCACTGATAACCCTGAACGGCATATACGCAAAGTGTGAAGGCGACCGGGAGGACCCGCTGGGTGCTCCCGGCATCTTCCTGTTATCATGTCCCCTGTATGAGGTGAATCACATTGGCTGAAAAGCGAGATTATTATGAGGTGCTGGGGGTAAAAAAAGGCGCCAGCGATGATGAGATCAAGCGCGCCTACCGCCGCAAGGCGAAGGAATGTCACCCCGACCTGCACCCCAACGATAAGGAAGCCGAAGCCCGCTTCAAGGAACTCAACGAAGCCAACGAGGTGCTCTCCGACCCGGACAAACGTGCCCGGTATGACCAGTTCGGCTTTGAAGACCCCATGGGCGGCATGGGCGGCAATCCCTTTGGTGGATTCGACTTTGGCGGCATGGGCGGCTTTGAGAGCATCTTTGATCTCTTCGGCGGCGGCATGGGCGGGCAGCGGCGCAACGGCCCCCGTCAGGGCAACGACCTGCGCTATGACCTGCACCTGACCTTTGAGGAAGCAGCCAAGGGCTGCAAAAAGCAGATTGACTTCTATCGCAGCGAAAACTGCACCACCTGTCAGGGCACGGGCGCCAAGCCCGGCACAACGCCCCAAACCTGCCCCACCTGCCGGGGATCCGGTCAGGTCCGGGCCAGCGCCGGCTTTATGACCACCGTGCGCACCTGCCCCAATTGCGGCGGCTCCGGCAAGATTGTGACGGACAAGTGCAGCTCCTGCGGCGGCTCCGGCCGCACCAGGGTGCGCCGCTCCATGACCCTCAACGTCCAGCCCGGCGTGGATACGGATGTGTCCCTGCTCAAGAGGGGCGAGGGCGAGCCCGGCGTCAACGGCGGCCCCAACGGCGATCTGTATATCCACATCGTCGTCAAGCCCCACAAGATTTTCAAGCGGGAAGGCTACAATCTCTATCTGGAAGTGCCGATTTCCTTCACCCAGGCGGCTCTGGGCGCTGAAATCGACATTCCCACCCTGGATGGTCCCGTGAAGTACACCATCCCCGAAGGCACCCAGAACGACACGGAATTCCGCATCCGTGACAAGGGCGTGCAGCGCATGGATGGCGCCGGCAAGGGCGATCTGATCTTCCGGGTGCGGGTGGAAGTGCCCCGCAAACTTTCCGACAAACAGCGGGAACTGCTCCAGCAGCTGGACGAATCCATGACCGGCAAGGAATACGAGCAGCGCAAGGGCTTTATGGAAAAGCTCAAGGATCTGTTCAACTGATTTGTCCCCAAACACAGGCAGCGCAGGGTCATTCCGGCGCTGCTTTTGATTTTGCCCGGAAAAAATCAGCAGATGCAGGCGCCACCCATGCATGAAGCGCCCAAAACAGCGAAAAAAAGAGAAAATCACGCTTGCCTTTTGGCCGGGGACATGATATAATTGTACCGCTTTGGTGTGTGCATACTCCAACAAGGAGGTGGATTCCATGGGTAAGTACTGTGAGATTTGCGAAAAGGCTACGCTGAACGGTCATTCCGTCAGCCATTCCAACCGTAAGACCAATCGCATCTGGGCGCCCAATGTGCAGAGCGTTCGCGTGATGGTCAACGGTGCTGCGAAGCGGATGAATGTCTGCACTCGCTGCCTGCGGAGTGGTAAGGTTGAGCGCGCGCTGCCCAAGACCCGGGAGGAAGCGTAACAAACCGCTTTTCACCTAAGGAATATGCAACACAATTCCCCGTCTGTTGTGCGACAGATGGGGTTTTCCTTTTGGGGAAATCCTCAGGCGGACTATGAAAATGATCCGGAATATGGTATAATCAACATATCCTGCCATAAGGAGTGACCGATATGCTGCGCAAGATTGCATCTTTCACCATCAACCACGACCTGCTCACGCCGGGAATGTACGTCTCCCGGGTGGACGGTGACTGCGTGACCTACGACCTGCGGCTGAAAACGCCCAACGCCGGGGATTATCTCGCCGTGCCCGCCATGCACACTTTGGAGCATCTGGTGGCGACCTTTGTGCGCTCCTCCGACTGGTCGGATCAGGTGATTTACTTCGGACCCATGGGCTGCCGCACCGGCTGCTATCTGATCCTTCGGGACGCCGTGAGCCGGGAAGACGCCCTCACGCTGGTGAAGGACGCTTTCGCCTTTGCCGCTGATTATCAGGGAGAAATCCCCGGCACCAACCGCATTGAGTGCGGCAATTATCTGGAGCACAATTTGCCGGGCGCCCGGGAAGAAGCCGCCCGGTATGTCCAGGTGCTGGAAAACTGCACGGTGGATACCATGGTGTATCCCGCATAAGGAGTCACGAACATGAGAATTGCATTTGTGGCGGACCTGCACGGGAATTATCCGGCGGCTCTGGCCATGGAAAAGGCGCTGGAAAAGCAGCGGGTGGATGAAATCTGGTTTCTGGGCGATGCAGTGGGCAAGGGCCCTGAAAGCCCCAAGACCTGCGACTGGGTGCGGGCAAACTGTACCCGATTCGTCGGCGGGAACTGGGATTACGGCATCGGCGGCAAGGAATATCCGGCGGATGATTACTACTGGCAGCAGCTGGGCGAGGAGCGCATGGAATGGCTGAAGAATCTCCCCCGGGAGATGGAGGCGACCATCAGCGGTGTGCGCTTCCGGCTTTTTCATGGCCGGCCGGTGATGCCTCTTCTGCAGGGGCATGACAGCAACCGCACGATGGCCACCGCTTTTGAGCGGGACGGAGAGGTCTTCACCGGCGTGATTTTCGGCGACAGCCACCGGCCGTTCATTCGCAGTCTGACGGCGGGGTATGCCCTCAACTGCGGCAGCGTGGGAAACAGCCTGGGTGTGCCGAACAGCCATGCGCTGCTATTGGAGGGCGATGTTGGCTCTCCTGAACGCTCTGTGATGACGATGACGATTCTTTCTGTGCCCTATGACAACCGTGCTGCAGTAAAGGCCGCACTGGCTGATCCCGACCTCCCGTACCGGGATGCGTACATTCGTGAAATCACCACCGGCATCTACAGCCGGTGACCAGGGGGCTTTGCCCCTGGACCCCTTGGTGGGGGCTTTGCCCCCACCGCCCCCACCAGGGGCGCCGCCCCTGGACCCCGGTCGGGGGCGCTGCCCCCGACACCCCCGCAAGGGCCATTGGCCCTTGACCCATCACCCCAAGCACAGAAGGGCTTGGGGGATTTTTTTGTTAGGGGGATTTTTCTTTCATATTGTGCTGTTTTGCAAGGTGAGGTTTCGCCCTCACGGGCGACCAAAGGGCTTTCCGATCGCCCTTTGGAAACCTTCGGCGCCCCTACGGATGAGAGGGACATTAGCCTGTTTGTTGGAGGAACGAATTTTGTAGTCAAACCAACAAAGGCCCCCTTGTGTAAAGGGGGCTCCGCCGTTAGGCGGTGGGGGATTGTTCTGCTACGGAAAAGACTACTTACAAGGATGCAGACCGAAGGGGTCCAGGGGGCGATCGGAAAGCCCCCTGGTTGTCCCGGCAAAGATAACCCAAATCCATAAGACAACCCCAAAAAAGAACACCCCGGAAATCCTTCAGGATTTCCGGGTGATGGGTCAAGGGCCAATGGCCCTTGCGGGGTGCAGGGGCAGCGCCCCTGCTGGGGTGTGGGGCAACGCCCCACAAAAGGGGTCCACGGGCATAGCCCCCTGGCGCAAAGGGCGAAGCCCTCTGGTCACGCCCAGGGATTCTCCGTGGGATAGGGCAGGGTGGCGGGCTGGTTGTAAGCGATGTCGCTCACGCCCAGATACTTGAACACCTCAAACAGCGCCTTGGCGCAGTGAGCGAAGGCCACCGCACCGTGGTGGGGATAGCGCTTCTGAATCAGCACATGGCGATAGAAGCGGCCCATTTCCTTGATGGCGAACACGCCGATGCCGCCAAAGGAGCGGGTGGGCACGTCCAGCACTTCGCCCTGAGCAATGTAGGAGCGCAGGTCGCCGTTGGAATCGCACTGCAGGCGGAAGAAGGTCACGGGGGAAGCAGCAATGTCGCCTTCCAGGGTGCCGCGGGTGATGTCAGGCTCGCCGCCGTTTTCCAGCAGACGATTCTGAATCAGCTGATACTTCACAGCGCGGTCAGCGCACATCTTGCAGGAGGGGGTGTTGCCGCAGTGGAAGCCCATGAAGGTATCGGTCAGGGCGTAATCATACTTGCCCTTGATGTCTTCGTCATAGATGTACTGGGGCACGGAGTTGTTGATGTCCAGCAGGGTGACGGCGTCGCCGGTGATGCAGGCGCCGATGTACTCGCTCAGGGCGCCGTAGATATCCACTTCGCAGGCCACCGGGATACCGCGGGAGGCCAGGCGGGAGTTGACGTAGCAGGGCTCAAAGCCGAACTGGGAGGGGAAAGCGGGCCAGCACTTGTCAGCAAAGGCCACATACTGGCGGGCGCCCTTGTGATTCTCAGCCCAGTCCAGCAGGGTCAGTTCGAACTGCGCCATACGCTCGCTCAGTTCGGGATAATAGCGGCCTTCGCCCATTTCCTTGGCCATGTCTTCGCACACGGCGGGAATGCGGGGATCGCCAGCGTGCTCCTTGTAGGACACCAGCAGGTCCAGTTCGGAGTTTTCTTCCACTTCCACGCCCAGCTCATACAGGCCCTTGATGGGGGCGTTGCAGGCGAAGAAGTCCTGGGGACGGGGGCCGAAGGTGATAATCTTGAGGTTCTTCACGCCGATGATGGCACGGGCGATGGGAATGAACTCGGCGATCTTGTCCGCCAGGTCTTCAGCGGTGCCCACGGGATACTCAGGGATGTAGCCCTTGAGGTGGCGCAGGCCCAGGTTGTAGGAGCAGTTGAGCATACCGCAGTAAGCGTCGCCGCGGCCGTTGATCATGTCGCCGTCGCCTTCAGCGGCAGCCACGAACATCACGGGGCCGTCAAAATACTTGGCGATGAGGGTTTCGGGAGTTTCGGGGCCAAAGTTGCCCAGGAACACGCAGGCGGCATTGCAGCCGGCTTCCTTGAGCTGCTCCACGGCCTTGAGCATATCCTTCTCGTTTTCCACCGTGGTGGGGATGTCCACGATGTCCAGGTGCTTCTGGCCGCACTTGGCAGCGATGGCCTGACGGCGCTGGGTGCTCAGGGAGATGGGGAAGCAGTCACGGGATACGGCCACCAGGCCCAGCTTGACAACGGGGATGTTCTGCATATACTTGTCCTCCTGTGATGATGTTTCATGTCTGATTGGTCGGGATTTGCCCAAGGCAAAGCGCCGACGGAACCATTCCTGTTTTCCTGCTGTCATTATATAACGAAAAAACCAAACTGTAAAGGAATCCGGCGGAGAATGTCGAATTCTTTTTTCATTCAAGTGCTGATTCTGATGAAAAGGAGCGCCCGATATGCTGCTTTTTCTCACATCCAACCCTTTTGATGAAACACCCCCGGCGGATTGCCCGCTGGATTTCACCCTGCGAAAGGACAACGCCTTTCTGGCCAACCTGATGGACGTGCTGCCCCCTCAGGGCCGGTGCGTGGTGGTGGCCTCTGACCCGGATTCCCATGGGATCACCGATGACTTCGCCTGCAGGATGCAGGAGGCCTTCCGCTGGCACAATATCCCCTTGGGCCGGGTGGATGTGCTGGATGGACGCAACCCTGCGGAGGCGCCCGAACTGGTGAAGCAGGCGGATTTGCTGTTCCTCTGCGGCGGTCATGTGCCCACCCAGAACCGCTTCTTTGCGGAAATCAACCTGCGGGAACTGCTGAAGGATTTTGATGGTGTGGTCATCGGCTTCAGCGCAGGCAGCATGAACTGCGCCGAGGAAGTCTACGCCATGCCGGAAGAGCCCGGCGAGGCGATCGACCCCGCTTATGAGCGCTTCCTGCCCGGACTGGGCCTGACGCCCATCTCCATCATCCCCCATTATGATTATCTGAAAAACGCCACGCTGGACGGCCTGCGGGTGATGGAGGACATCGGCTGCCCTGACAGCATGGGGCGGATGTTCCTGCTTTTGCCCGATGGCAGCTACGTGGTGTCCATGGGGGAGGAAAGCGCCCTCTTCGGCGAGGCGTATCTGCTGCGTGACGGCGAAACGCTGCCCATCTGCGACAACGGCGAGTCCATCGCCATCTGATATTCTCCCTTCTGACAGGAGGCTGATTCTATGGAAAAGACGTTCTCTCTGGCCTACGGCACGCAGGAGATCCCGCTCACCATCAGGGGCGGCGAAATCGACGTGCTGGATGTGCTGCCCCCTTCCCCCATTGAAGATGTGCCCGCTGCCTTTCTGGAGGCGGTGACGGGCGATGGGTTGGGCGCTCCGCCGCTGAAGGAACTGATCTCCCCTGAAGACAAGGTGACGGTGATCATCAGCGACATCACCAGGGCATGGATGCATCAGGAAAAGATATGCCCGCTGGTGCTTGATTATCTCCATGATGAAATCGGCGTGCCGGATGAAAACATCGTGTATCTGGTGGCACAGGGCACCCACCGTGCCATGACGGAGGCGGAATTGCGCCGGGTGGCGTCTTACGAGGTGTACGACCGGGTGAAGGTGGTCAACCACGATTGCGACGGCGACGTGGTGTCTCTGGGCAAGACCAGCCGGGGCACGGAAGTGGAGGTCAATCCGCTGGTGGTGGGCCGCAAGGTGATTCTCCTCAGCGGCACGGTGCATCACTTCTTTGCCGGATACGGCGGCGGGCGCAAAAGCATCCTTCCCGGCGTGTGCAGCCGCAGGACCATCATGCAGAACCATGCCCATGCCCTTTCACCCACTGAGGGCAAGTCGAATCCCCTGTGCGGCCTGGGCGTGACGGAAGGCAATCCCGTCCATGAGGACATGGTGGAAGCGGCCCGCATGGCCAATCCTGTGTACGGCATCTCTCTGGCGGTGGATGGTCAGGGGCGCCACGTGGCGCTGCTGGCGGGTCACTGGCACCGGGCATGGCAGGAAAGCTGCCGGGTGGTGGACTCAATGAGCGGCGTGCCGCTCCCCGAAAAGGCGGATGTGGTGGTGGTGTCGGCAGGGGGTGACCCCAAGGACATCAACCTCTATCAGGGCTGCAAGGCAATGATCAACGGCTATCAGGCCCTCAAGCCCGGCGGCAGGCTGATTTTCCTCTGCCAGTGCCCGGAGGGCGGCGGCCCCGAGGAATTCTTCGGCTGGAGCAAATATCTGGCGGATCGCTCGCTGGAAAGCGCCCTGCGTCAGAACTTCACCGTGGCGGGGTACATCTTCTTTGTGTGTGTGGAAATTGCTGCTGCCTGTCGGGTGGAGATTCACTCTGCGCTGCCCCGGGAGACCGTGGAAGAAATGGGTATGATGGTGCTTGATCACCCCGGCGTCATGGACTTTGGCGACAGCCGGGTGATCGTGATGCCCCACGGTGGCGCCACGGTACCCCTGACGAAGTTTTTTTAAAGAAATGTATTATCTGGGCGGCGTGCCCGCAAAGTTCAACAGCGGCGAACTGACGCCCTCTGACTATGCTGCCACCCTGCGCGCTGACTACAACAAGCTGCGTGACCAGTGGATCGAAGCCAACTACGAAACCATTAAGGGCGAGCCCATGGCCACTGCCACCGATCTGGACGTGACCACCGGCACCGACGCTCAGTAATTTCATTCCCGGTTTTCCGGCCCTGCTGCTTTGCGGCGGGGCCTTTTTCGTGGCAATGTTTTGTGATGTGCAATGCCTTTTGTCCCTGCGTAGCAATCCGCAGGGACTTTTTGCACGAAAAATGTGGGAAATGGGCTGCAATCATCAAAATGTCCGCAAAAAATTTGGAAGATGACAAGATCCTATGACGATTTAGCAGTTTCCGATGACAAACCTTGATTCTTTTATGGTAAAATGAGGGTACAAGGCTGGACTTCAGCCTGTAACGGTTTTGCACTGCTTCCGCAAAAGAAAGGTGCGACAATTGAAGAGGAGGTAGAATCCATGAAGAAGATCGTTTCCCTCTTGCTGACTCTGGTGATGGTGCTGGGCCTTGTTCCCGCGATGGCGGATGAAGCCGATGTGCTGGCCATCACCGAAGAGGAAATCACCCTGACCTATGCCACCAAGGGCGAAGACCTCGACCTGACCTACGCCCTGATCGACAACTTCAACGAGAAGTATCCCAACATCACGGTGGAAGTGCTGGAACTGGATCCCACCAACCTCAGCACCGCCCTGGGCAACCTGGCCGCCGAGAAGAAACTGCCCGACGTGTTCTGGGTGGACAGCGTGACCGACGCCGTTGCAAACGAATGGGCGCTGCGCCTGGATGACTACTTTGCTGCTGATCCTGACGCTGCCAAGATCGGCTCCGGCATCATGAAGCTGATGCAGATCGGCGGCCGCCGCTATTCTGTTCCTGCCCAGAGCCGCCCCAAGATCATGGTGGTCAACAAGACCCTGTTCGAGACCTACAATGTGGAACTGCCCGAATACGACTGGGACTTTGACGAGTTCGTCGCTGTGGCTGAGGCTGTTGCCCATCCCGAAAACTATCACTTCGGCTACGGTCATCTCTTCGGCCACACCTACATCATGCCTTCTTACGGCTGGGACGGCGAGAGCTACGCTTTCGGCGAGGACTGGCTGAAGATCGAAGAACTGGCTGTGGACTGGACCAACCGCAAGGTGTCTGAATCCATGACCTCCGAAGAGAAGCAGAACGTCTTTGGCGATGGCGGCGCCTGGGCCTTCAACGAGGGCTATGCTGCCACCCAGATTCACTCCTTTGGTTACGACGCTGAGGGCTTCATGGACGGCACCCGCGCCGCCGCCACCGGCTCTGAATACCTGATCTACCCCGTGCCCACCGTGCAGGGCTATGTGCTGGACGACATGATCTTCGCCTGCGTCAACCGTGCCACCCAGTACCCCAACGAAGCCTGGCTGCTTGCCAAGTGGATGACCTGGGGCAAGGAAGCCACCATGTTCCGCGATACCTGGTTCAACGAGAACGAAGTCGTGCAGAACAGTATGCCCATGATCGACGACGAGGAAGTCAAGGCCAACGCCATCGAAATGGCCGATGACGCCCTGAAGATGTTCTTCACCTACTGCGGACCCTCCATTCCGGATCCCGGCTCTCATGCACCCAACATGGTGTGGTGCAATGTGGACTGGTGGTTCAGTAACCTGCAGACCAAGTTTGCCAACGGCGAACTGGTGCCCGCCGACTATCAGGCCACCCTGGTGGAGAAGTACAACAAGAATCGTGACGACTGGTTCAACAGCTGCTCCGATTTCGCCACTGCCACCGATCTGGACATCACCACCACCGACGCTGAATAAGCCCTTTTCCCCCCGGACGGTTTGACGAGGGCCGTCCGGGTCCTCCTCCCCCTGCGGAGCAATCCGCAGGGGGTTTTTGTGTGCCGGAAATGGGTGCAAGGGCAACAAAAAAACCTGCCGTCATCAGGCGGCAGGGCAGGGGAATCGGGATTACCTCAGCAGGTACAGGCAGGTGATCACCAGGCCGATGCACATCAGCAACAGGCCAAAGGACACGCTGATGGAGAAGCGGTGGAAGCCGCCGGTGATGGTCTTCCATGCGGCGTCGAAGATGACTTCAAAATCCGTGGGCAGGGGATGGCGCAGCACCTTGTTCAGCGCCCTGCTCACGCTGTTGAAGAGTTGGCCCAGATGCCAGGTGAAGCGGTTGCCCACCGGCACGGGCTTGTGGCCCTCGCTGCGGCGCAGCACCGTGCGGCGCATCAGCAGGGTGAAGCGCTCCGGCAGTTCGGAGAAGAAGCGGGTCACGGCCACGATGACGCCGGGAAGAATCACCTGCACCAGTTTGCTTTCCGGGATGTTTGCGATGAAGCCGCACACAGCGCCGGTCAGGTTGGGCAGCCACTTCATCAGCAGGGGGCGGTAGAGCATTTCTTCCAGATCCAGTTTTTCAGGCCAGACGTTGACGTATTCCCGCACGCCGTCTGCGTTTTTGCGCATCAGCAGCGGCCGCACAATGCCCAGATACACCACGGCGCCGATGCCGATGGACTGGGCCGCACCGATCAGGTTCGCCTCGCAGAAGTATTCGATGGCGTGATGGGGGGCGTGTTGTCCGAAGAAGTGGGCGCTCATATCGCCGATGGGGGAGAGGATGGCGCCGGGGAAGGCGCCCAGGAAGGGCAGCACCAGGGCGCTGAGCAGAATCACAGTGCCGGAGAGTTTGTTCATGCTGGCCTTGCGGGCGTCGTATTCCGCCTGACGGGTGGGGTGCTTCTCCCAGAAGATGCAGATGTAGAGTTTTGTCATGTAGGCGATGGTCAGGCCGCCGCTGATGAGGAAGAGGATTTCCAGCGCCTTGTAGATGCCCCAGGGAGCACCGTGCTCCTGCAGCACCACGATGTATTCCAGGATGGCCTCATGCAGCAGGGATTTGCTGTTGTATCCGCTGCCCAGCGGGGGAATGCAGGCGATGGACAATGCGCCCAGCAGGAAGGCGATGTGCAGGAAAGGCTTCTTCCGGCCAAAGCCCCGGATGTCGTTGAGGTTGAGTTTGTGCAGATTCATGTAGATCACGCCGGCGCACATGAACAGCACCAGCTTGATCAGCGAGTGGTTGAGCATATGCATCACCGAGCCATAGGCCGCAAGAGAGCCATGCTCGCCCAGCAGCACCATCATCGACAGGCCCACGGTGATAAAGCCGATCTGGCTCATGGAGGAGCAGGCCAGCGTGCGCTTGAGGTCCACGGAGAACAGCGCCAGCAGCGCACCCAGGAACATGGTCACGGCGGCGAGAATCAGCAAGCCGTTGCCGAAGGCGGCATTGCCCGCCATCAGCCGGGAGCACAGGACGATCAGCCCGAACACGCCGGACTTGGTCAGGATGCCCGAGAGCAGGGCGGAAGCGGGCGCCGGCGCCACGGGGTGAGCCTTGGGCAGCCAGATGTGCAGGGGGAACAGGCCTGCCTTGGCGGCAAAGCCCACCACCACCAGCCAGGTGGCCACGGTGATGCCTTCCTGTCCGGGGGCATAGGAGGCCAGGGCCGCCTGCATTCCGTCAAAGGAGAGGGTGCCCAACTGATGGTACAGCATGAACAGACCCATCAGGGTGGTCAGGCCGCCCAGCACCGCTACCGCCAGGTACGTTCCAGCGGCTTTCATGGCGCCGGGGGTTTCTTCCTGCGCCACCCAGGTGTAACTGGTGAAGGACATGATCTCAAAGAACACGAAGGTGGTGTAGAGATCATCAGAGAGGAACACGCCCAGGGTCGCCCCCAGGGTGAGGAGGTTAAAGAAGGAATAGCGGCCCCTGTTGTGATAGTGGGCGAAGTATTCCGGGGCGAACAGGCCGGTCATCATCCACATGAAGGCGGCGACACAGGCATACAGGCTGCGGAAACCGTCGGCCTTCAGGTGCAGGCCCAGCCCGCAGAAGCCTTCCAGCGTGAAGGCCGCCTCCTGCCGGGAAAGCAGCAGGACGAAGGCCATCAGGAAGGTGACGACGCCGGAAGCGCCCACCAGCACCGTGCGCAGGAGTTTGTTCTTCCGCCCGGCAAGGTAGCTGCCAAGGGCCGCAACCATGGGGAAGAAGCACATCAGCGGTAACATCCAATGCATGACGATTCCTCCTTACATCACGGCGCCTGAAGCGATCTGGCGCATCAGCGTCACCAGCGGCCCGGAGTACATACCCAGCAGGATCATGGCGGCGATGAGCAGCCCAAAGGGTAGCAGCATCATCCAGTTGGGGTCCTGGCGGGCGCCTTCCAGGGCGGCATGGCGGCCATGGAGGGGGCGGAAGTACATGGGGGCAGCGGCAGAGAACAGGTACACCGCCGTGAGAATGGCGGAGATGATCAGGGTGAAGATGGCGATGGTGCCTGCCACCATGCCGGTGTCAGCGGCGGCAGTGAGCAGGTTCCACTTGCTGATGAAGCCGCACAGGGGCGGAATGCCCACCAGCGCAATGCTGCCCACCACGAAGGCGGCGCAGGTGAAGGGCATCACCTTGCCATAGCCCCGCAGGTCCTGCACATATTCAGCGCCCGTGCGCACATAGAAGGCGCCGGCACAGTAGAACAGGGTGATTTTGATGATGCCGTGGAACACCATGTGGCTCAGGCTGCCCACCATGCCGGCGGGCGTCATCAGCGCCGCACCCATGAGCATATAGGACAGGTTGGACATGGTGGAATAGGCCAGACGGCGCTTGAGGTGCCGTTCCTTGACGGCCATGGTGGAGCCGTAGAGGATGGAGAAGCAGCTCAGCAGCACCGCCAGCAGCTGCGCCGTGGTGCCATAGAGGAATTCTGCGCCGAAAGCGTAGTAAATCAGGCGGATGACGGCGAAAGCGCCGGTGTTGACCACCGCCACGGCGTGAAGAAGAGCCGTGACAGGGGTGGGGGCCACGGAGGCCTCGGGCAGCCAGGCATGGAGGGGGAAGATGGCGGCCTTGGCGCCAAAGCCCACAAAGGCCAGCAGAAACACCAGATGCATCAGATGCTCATGGCCCGCCATCCGCTGGGGATCCAGCACGCCGCCCAGCACGAAGTCTGTGGAGGAGGAGAAGTGGATGATGCACACCAGCGCAATGAAGGCCAGCGCCGCACCGGAGATGGAGTAGGTCAGATAATGGCGGCCTGCCTTGTTGGACTTGCGGTCCTGCTTGTGGGTCACAAGGGGCAGGGTGGCCAGGGTCAGGCACTCGTAGAAGATATACAGGGAGAACAGGTTGGCGGAGAAGGCCACCGCCAGGGTGACGCCGTAGGAAATGGTATACCAGCCAAAGAAGGTGTTGCGCCTTTCTTCGTGCTGCATATATTCAAAGCCGTACAGGGACGCCAGCGGCCAGAGCACGGACACCAGCCCGGCAAAGATGGTGCCGGTGCCGTCCACCCTAAAGGCCAGCGCCAGGGTGTTGTTCATGCGGTAGAGCGTCCATGTTTCCCCCTGATGGGTCAGCAGCAGCACCCAGGTCAGGATGGATGTGGTGAGGACCACGGCTTCCACATAGATGGCACGCTTTTTGAGGCTGTCGAACTTGAAAACCGGCAGCAGCGAACCAAAGAGCAGGGGAAGCAGCAGCGTGATGTAAAGCAGCATATCGGGCCTCCTTACATCAGCGTGCCGGCCAGGGATTCCAGCAGACCCACAAGGGCGTTGGGCATCAGGCCCAGCAGCACCATCAGTGCCGTGAGCAGCACCATGGGAACCAGCATCACATAGGTGGGCTCCAGCTTGGGCAGCTTTTCAGCATCATGGCCGGGGAAGAAGCCCCTGATGACAATGGGCATGAGGTAGCCGGCGGTCAGCAGAGCGGAAATCAGCAGCACCACAGGGCCGAGGGTGTTCAAAAATGCAGGCACGCCCGTCATGGCGGCAGCGCCCTGGGCCAGATACCACTTGCTGACAAAGCCCATGCAGGGCGGAATGCCAATCAGACCCAGGCTGGCGATGGTGAAGCACCACATCACCACCGGCATCTGCTTGCCGATGCCCCGCAAATCCTTGACGAAGGTCTTGCCGGTCTTGAGGATGATGGCGCCGGCGGACATAAACAGGGTGTCCTTAATCAGGCTGTGGCAGATGACATGGAGCAGCGCACCCACCAGACCCACGGGATGCAGGGTGGAGATGCCAAAGAGGATGTAGGACACCTGGCTGACGGAGGACCAGGCCAGACGCTTCTTCAGCAGGCCTTCCTTGAAGGCCAGCAGGGAGCCGGTGAACACCGTGAACAGCGCCAGGGACATGAAAGCCGTCTGCACCCAGGAGCCCCGCAAAAATTCAGCGCCCAGGAAGGAGAAGGACAGCCGGATCACGCCCAGTACGCCCGCCTTGGTGATCACGCCGGACAAAACGGCGGAGGCGGGGGAAGGCGCAGCGGGGTGAGCGGTGGGCAGCCAGCCGTGCATGGGGAACATACCGGCCTTGGTGCCAAACCCCAGCAGCATCAGGAAGGACGTGACCATCACCAGCGTCTCGTTGTCGGCTACACGGGTCATGTCCAGCACACCGCCGGGGGTGAAGGAGAAGGTGGTCACATAGGGGGAGAGAATGAACACGCCCAGCAGCACCAGGGAAGCACCGATGACGGAATAAATCAGGTACTTGAGGCCGGCGGCCACAGCGTCCTTCTTGCCCGAGTGCATCACCAGCGGCATGGTCAGGAGGGTCATGGCCTCGTAGAACATATAGAAGGTGACGATGCTGCCGGAGAAGCACAGCGCCATCAGCACGCCCAGGGTGATCAGATACAGGGCGTAGTAGCGCTTTTCGTTGCCTTCATGGGCCATGTACTCAAAGGAGTAGCTGCCCGCCGCCGCCCACACAAAGCACATCACGCAGGCGAAAATCTTGCCCAGCACATCAGCGTGCAGGAACACGGGCAGGGAATCGGAAAGGGTGAAGAGCTGCAGGGTGGTTTCTCCTGTCAGCAGGGTGGGGATGAGCGCCAAAACATTGACCACGAGGGTCACAAAGGTGACAAGGTTGCGGCGCTTCTTCTCTGCCAGGCAGGGCAGGAAGAGCACGCAAAGACCTGCCAGCACGGGCAGCACGACGGGCAAAATCAGCAGCCAGTCCATGATGAATATCCTCCTTACAAGATGTGGTGTGTCACGAGAAGGTGGCAAGGCCAGCGGTAATGGCGTTGATAATCGGCTGGGAGAACAGGCCCATGGCGATGTTCAGCACGCTGAAAATCACCAGCGAAAGGCCGAAACAGAAGCCCCGGCGGCCTTTTTCCGCAGGATAGGACACATCCTCGGCGGGCTTTCTGTACAGGGTGACCACTGTGCGCAGGAAGTACAGGGTGTTCAGCGCCGTGGAGATGGTCAGCGCCACAATGACCAGCAGGGAAGGCGTTCCGCCTGCACTCATGCCGGCCAGAGCGAAGTTCAGCTTGCTGGAGAAGCCGCCCAGGAAGGGGAAGCCCACCATGGACAGGGCGCCGATGGTGAAGGCCACGCCCGCCACCGGGGCGCGGAAGCCGGCGCCGCGCAAATCGCGGAACTTCTTGGAGTTGCCGGAGGCGTCCGCCAGACCGCCGGCGGAGAGGAACAGCATCGCCTTGCACAGCGCGTGGGAGAACACATGGAACATGGCGGCCATCATGCCTTCCGCCGTGCCCAGACCAATGCCCATGTAGATGTAGCCGATCTGCGCCACGGAGGAGAAGGCGATCATGCGGCGGATGTCGTTTTGCCGGATGGCGCTGAGACTGCCCATGATCATACCCACCACGCCGAAGACCAGCAGGATGTCAAAGATGCCCGTGGAGAGGACCACGTCCAGGCCGAAAACACGGTAGTAGATCTTCAAAAGCAGGAAGATGTACCCCTTGCACACCAGGGAGGAAATCACTGCCGAGGAGGTGGGGGTGGTGAAGGAGTAGGCGTCGGACACCCAGGTGTGGAAGGGGAACAGCGCCGACTTGATGCCCAGGCCGATGGTCATCAGGGCGATGACAACCGTCAGGGGCAGGGCGTATTCGCCGGAGGCATGAATGGCGGCCACGGAAGTTTGCAGGTTTTCCATCAGCAGATGGCCGGTGAGGTCATACAGCAGGATGATGCCCAGCAGGAACAGGCCGGAGCCGATCAGGTTCATAATCATGTACCGGGTGGCAGCCAGCAGCGTGCGGCCCCGCTTGCGGGACACGATCATCGCACAGGCGCCCAGGGTCATGATTTCCAGGAACACATAGGAGGTGAAGATGTCGTTGGTGAAGACCTGGGCCATCAGGGCGGAGGTCATCAGCAGGAGCACCACGCAGTACAGGCTGCGCTGATGTTCCTCGATGTGCTCGCCGATTTTCTTCAGGCCGCCCAGCATCGACAGCGCCATCACCACGGAGAAGAACAGCGCAGTGACCGCTTCCAGCATACCGGCGCGGATTTCGTTGCCCCAGGGGGCGGAGTAGTGGCCCATCATGTAGGTGTAGGATTCAGCGCCCAGAGCGAACTGCGCCGTCAGATACACGGACAGGCCCGTAACCACGGTGATGATGCTCAGGCAGAAGCGCCTTGCCGCCGCAGGCTTCAATACGCTGCATACAGCGGCGGACACAAGGGGCAGGAGAATGCACGCAAAAGGGATGGATTGCCAAAGCTGGTGGATCATGCTTCTTCATCCTCCTTGCGGCAAAGTTCGGTGATCTTGTCAATGTCCAGGGAGTGATACCGGCGGTAGAGGCGCACGGTGAGGGCCAGCATGACCGCCGTGACGGACACGGACACCACAATGCCCGTCAGCACCAGACCGGCGGGAATGGGGTTGATGTAGGCGGTCATTTCCTGCACGCCGTTTTCCACAATGGGAGCGGTGCGGCCGGTGATGTACCCCTTGGCGGCCAGAAAGAGGAACATGGCAGAGTCCATCATGGAAAAGCCGATGATCTTCTTGATCATGTTGCGGTGCAGAAGCAGCGTGGTAAAACCAATGCCGAAGAGCACCATGGAGGCAATCTCCACATAATTGGTGAAGAGATTCATCTTTTACATATCCCCCTTGCGGAACAGGGTGTAGAAGGCATACATCGTGCAGCAGACCACCAGACCCACGGCGATATTCAGGTACGGGATCAGCCCGGCGGAGAAGAGCATACCGGGCGTGCCGGGGGTGATGATGGAGGGCAGATGATTGGCGCCGGTGAAGAAGGAGTAGGCCTTCGACAGGGCATAGAAGCTCAGCGCCATGCAGGAAATTGTCTTGAAGGTGCCATAGCGGAAGAACCGGCCCGTCTTCTTAAAGCCAAAGGCGTTGAGGTAGAGAATCAGGCCAGCGCCCATGATGGCGCCGCCGGAGAAGCCGCCGCCGGGGGAGATGTGGCCGTTCATGATGACGTAAATGCCGTAGATGAGCACCAGCGGCACCAGAAGGGCGGCCTGATGCTGGAGGATCATGTCATTCTTGGGCTCATACATCCGGTCGTCGGCTTCGGCTTCCAGCTGTTCCGGGGTGGGGGCGCCGCTCTTGTTGCCGGGCACCCTGAGGAGAATCAGCACGGAGCAGGCGGCAATGAACAGCACGTTGGATTCACCCAGGGTATCAAAGGCACGGTAGTCCAGAATCATGCCGGCGACGATGTTCACAGCGCCGGTTTCCTGCATTCCCTGCTCGATGTAGCGCTGGGAGACTTCATTGTTGGCGGGGTTGGAGGGATCGCCGAAGGGCGGCAGGCTGGCAGCGGTGACCACCAGCAGGGCGATGATGGACACGCAGATCAGCACCGACGCAATGCGGTAGAACCAGCGCACCAGTTTGGCGCCCCGGTTGCGGCTCCAGGCAAAGAGACGGTCATAAGTGGCCTTTTCAGCGGCGCTGATGCGCTCGGTGAAGTGGTAATCTTCATGGTGATCGCCTTCGGGAGCGGCGGCTTCTTCGCCTTCCTCCAGCGTCTTTTCCAGGTCCCGGTCCAGTTCGTCCGAGCCGCCGGAAATCCATCCGATGAGCCGGGGCCACCAGGAGGACTCGTAATCATTGCGGATCTTCGCCATGCGCTTTGCCTCCCTTCTGCACATCGATGGCATGAATCTTCTTGAGGGTCACAAACAAAAGCAGACTGGTGATGCCTGCGCCCACGGCGGCCTCGGTGATGGCCAGGTCGGGGGACTGGAGCAGAATCCAGATGATACTCACGGCGATGGAATGGGCCATGAAGATGATCAGGGAGGTGAGCAGATCCTTGGTCAGGGACACGGAAATGGCGCCGATGATGATAAACAACAGCAGCACGATCATCAGAAACTCCATGCTCAGTTGCCCTCCTTTTCATCGGTCACAGCGGCTTGATCGGTCACGGTCATGTCCTTGTCCAGTTCGGAATTGATGTTCACTTCCAGCCGGCCGATCAGATGGCTGGACACGGGGCTGGTCAGGAACAGGAACAGGATCACGGCGATCATCTTGCCCGTGGTGACGGTGAAGCCGGTGGCCACCATCAGGCCGCACAGCATCAGCATGATGCCGGCGGTATCCACCAGCGCAGCGGCATGGAGGCGGGACAGGGCGTACTTGAAGCGGTACACGCCCATCACGCCGGAAATCAGCACAAACAGACCCGTCAGGGTCAGCACGGCAGAAATAATAAAACGGATGACGTCAAGCATGGTCCTTGTCCTCCTTCCGGCGCTGCTTTTCCCGGTAAATGCCCATGTAAATCTTCGTCAGCACCACCACTGCCAGGAAGGACAGCATGGTGTAGATCATCGCCACGTCTGTCAGGTAGCCTTCATTCAGCAAAAAGCCCAGAATGCAGATGATGATCACCGACAGGGAGCCGATCATGTTGATGGCGATGACCCGGTCGGCAATGCGGGGGCCGATGATGGCACGGATGAGGCAGGCCAGCAGCAGCAGACCCAGCACGCCCAGCGTCCCCTGATACAGGATGGAATACGCCTCACTCATGGTCCTTGCCTCCTTCCACTTCCGCCACGCGGCTTTCCATTTCGAAATTCTCCTGATCCACGTCAAAGGACGCATCCAGGCAGTGAATCAGGAAGCGATCCTCGTGGATGTCCACGGTCATGGTGCCGGGGGTCAGGGTGATGGAGTTGGCCAGCACCGTTTTGCCCGCATCCGTCTTGAGTTTGGTGTGGAAGGTGGTCAGCCGGGGCTCCGTCTCCAGTTTGGGCGACCAGATCAGCCGGATCACCGCCACAGAGGAGAGGAAAACCTCCTTGATCAGATAGGCGCCGTAGCGGAAAATCCGCCCGGTCCTTTTCACCAGCTGCCATTCTTTGCGGGGGGAATACCCCATAAAAGCCACCATGAAAGCATACACGGCGGCGCTCACCACAAGGCCCACCAGAGCGATCTCCAGCGTCACCTTGCCATTGAGCAGCAGCCAGAAGCAAAACAGCACAACAAACATATCTGTTCCTCCAACATCGGGATAATGGAATGCCGGGAATATTGTAGTCCTACCTATTATAAATGTCAAGTCGAATTGAGGAAAGAAAGGGGAAAATGATGAGAAAATGCCGGAAATGTCGGACTATGCAGAAAGCAGGGTTTGTGATATAATGAATGATACGATTGGGGCAGTACGCCTGCCCGCAGGAATCAGGAGCACAAGGAGGCACTGCCATGGCATTGCTGCGGTTTGAAGACCAGTATCCCATGTTTGACGTCACGCCCGTGGACAACCAGTTTATTCTGGAGTATCTTCCCGCTGCCAAGGGGGAGGATGTGAAGGTGTATCTGTATGGGCTGATGCAGTGCTATCATCCCCAGGCGGAGATGACCATTGAGCAGATGGCCCGGGATTTGCATTTGACCGAAGAAGCCGTGCATCTGGCCATGCGCCGCTGGGAACGCAAGGGCCTTGTGCGCCGCATTTCCGATCAGCCTGCGCAGTATGTGTATCAGTCGGTGAAGCGTCAGTTCTTCATGGGCACTGCGCCGCAGGTGGACCCGGAATATGAGGCTTTTGCTCAGGCGCTGGCGGAAGCCTTCGGGGAAGGCCGCCACCTCCATGGCAAGGACACCGCCCTGTGCTATGAGTGGGTGGAGGAAATGCACCTCTCCCCGGAAGTGGTCATTGCTCTGATTGAGCACATGATTGACACCCACGGCAAGTCTTTCCGCATTGACAGCGCCCAGAAGCTGGCCATCCGTCTGGCGGAGGAAAAGTGCGAAACGGCGGAAGACGCCCGGGAGATTCTGGGCAGGGACAAGGCCGTGTATGAAGGCGCCCGCAAGGTGCTCAGGAAACTGGGCAAGCGCCGGCCTCCCTCGGAAGATGAACTGGACTGCTACCGCACCTGGACGACCCAGTGGGGTTTCTCCCTGGAAGCGGTGCTGGCGGCCTGCAAGGAAACCGTCAAGGGCGACCCGAATTTTGCCTACCTGGGCGGCATCCTGCAGCGGCATCATCAGCAGTATGGGCAGGAAAACGTGACGGGCGCCCAGATGGACACCCGCCTGCAGGAAGAAAAGGACGCCGTGGCGCCCCTGAAGGCCCTCGTGCACGTGCTGAATCTGCCCGTGAGCACCATCAACGAAGGCACGAAGTCCGTCTACGCTGAAATGCGGGAAATGTACGACGACGCCATCATCCTCATGGCGGGCCGGGAATGTGCCCGACACGGCGGCACGCTGGATGAGGTAGCACAGACCCTGCGGGTGTGGAAGCACCAGGGGCTGCAGAATCAGGAAGAAATCACGGCCTATATGGCTCAGGTGGAGCAGCAAAACGGTTATGTGCAGATGCTGATGGAACTCTGGGGCCGTCACGACAAGCCCAAGCACGCTGACCGCACGCTGGTGAAAAAGTGGAAGGACGACTGGAAACTGACCGACGAATTTATCGTCACCTGTGCGCCGGAAGCCGCCCAGGCGGACAAGCCCATGGCCTATCTGGACAAAATCATGGAGAACCTCTACCGTCAGGGCAAAGTGACCCCCGAAGAAGCCAGGGCGAACACGGGCAAAAAGCCGGACAAGCCGGCACGCCAGGGCAAGGTGGTCAGGGAACAGCAGTACACCCAGCGGGAGTATGTGCATACGGAAGAGGAACTGGATCGCTTTATGGCTGAATGGGAGGATGAGGGTGATGCGTGAACAAATCCTGCGCCAACTCAATGCTGAATACGAGCAGACCCGCCTGAAGTGCGCCGAGGAAGAAGACCGCCGCCTCAAGGAGATGGACAAACTCTGTCCTGAAATCACGCAGCTGATGCAGCACCGGCAGGATCTGATCTTCGGCGGCCTGCAGGGGATTCTGGCGGGCAAGATGACAGCGGACGACCTGCCCCGGCGCATGGAACTGGCGAACCTCCGCATCGTCCAGCTGCTCAAAGAAAACGGCAAGCCGGAAAATTACCTCGACCCGGTCTACCGCTGCCGAACCTGCAAGGACACGGGCTATGTGGGCGAGCCGGTGAAGGAAATGTGCGAATGCCTCAAGGGGCAGTATTATCAACGGCTGTATCAGGCTGTGGGTCTGAGCAGCACGAAGGAGCAGTCCTTTGAGACCTTCAACGCCGACCTGTTTTCTGATGAAATTCTGCCCGGCAAGAAGTTTTCCCAGCGGAAGTTGATGTGCAAGACGCGGGAATGGTGCGAACATTGGGCAGACAACTATCCCAATGTGAAAGAAACGACTGTGCTCTTCATGGGTCAGAGTGGTCTGGGCAAGACCTTCCTGATGCACGCCATGGCCAGGCGGCTGCTGCAGCGGGGAAAGCAGGTGCTGCTGGTGAGCGCTTATCGCTTCCTGGATGCGGCCCGCAAGGCGTATTTCGGCGGCAGCCATGAGGAAATAGATGCGATGTTGGAAGCCGATGTGCTGATGATCGATGACATGGGCGCCGAGCCGATGATGGAGAACATCACCGTCGGACAGTGGTTTAACCTCATCAGCGAGCGGCAAAACAGCGGCAAGGGATTGATTATTTCCACCAACCTGCAGAAGGATGAATTGAGGAATCAATACACCGAGCGCATTGCTTCCCGACTGCTGGATGTGGAACGGAGCAAGCTGATGATGTTGACTGGTAAGGACGTGCGGAGGGCATAAGCATGGCGATTCAGCTCTACATCAGCAAGAAAAACTTCGACGTGCAAAAGGCGGAACGCTACTTCAAGGAGCGGCGGATTCAGGTGCAGGTGATGGACCTGAAGAAGCACAAGCTGGGCGAAAGGGAACTGCAGACCATGGCCAAAGCCGTGGGGCTGGAAAACCTGCTGGACAAGGATGACAAGAAGGTGAGGGAGCATCCGGCGTGCTACTGCAGCATCCCGGCGGCACTGACCCAGTACATTCTGGAATCCCCCTGGCTGCTCAAGGCGCCCATTGTGCGCTCGGGCAATCACGTTACCGTGGGCTATTGCCCCGATGTGTGGGCCACCTGGCAGTGACGCTGCCCCCATCAAAACCAACAAAAAACGGGCCCTTCCTGCCGCAAAAAAGCAGGGAGGGCCCATTTGTTTTGCCGGGAGAACAGCGCCCGGCGGCATTTCCTTCAGGATTTTGCCGGAAAACGGCAGATTTGATCGTTGTATCAGCGGGAGGTCACTCGGACCACACGGCGATGGCGGCGGCCATATCCCCCTCATGGGTGATGGAAAGCTGCCACGTCCCGCCGCCTGCCAGAGCGGCCGCTTCCCCGATGAGCTGCACATAGGGCTGACCGGCAGGATGGTGGAGGATGACCACTTCCTGCAAAGCGCAGGTGATGCCGGTGCCCATGGCTTTGAGTACGGCTTCCTTGGCGGCAAAGATGCCGGCGCAGGACTGGGCCTGTCCCCGGCCTTTTTGGCGGATGTATTCCTGTTCTTCCGGGGCATAATACCGGAGTATGATTTTTTCCCGCTGCTGCTCGTCCTCAAACCGGCTGATGCGGCACAGATCGATGCCCACACCTTTACACATAGCCCATCACCCCCCTGACGGAAACATCTCCGGACAGGACGATGTGTTCCTGTCCGTCATCGGTCTGCACTTTCAGCGCGCCTGATTCATCCAGCCCCACAGCGACGCCCTCCAGCGTCACGCTGCCGGACACCTTCACCCGGCGGCCGATGGTGCAGCTTTTGTCCATGTATTCCTGCATCAGCCCGGAAAAGCCTTCCTGCGCAAGGCGGCTGATGACGTCTTCCAGTTCCGGCAAGTAGGCAGCGAGGATCTCCCGGCGGGGGATCATCACGCCGTGATCCTGAAGGGATGTGGCCTGATGGGCCAGTTCCGGCGGATATGCGCCGCTGCCGGTGTTGAGCCCCGTGCCTACGATGACCCAGTCCAGGCGTTCTGGCGTGGCGGACATCTCCAGCAGCACGCCGCAGAGTTTTTTGTCTGTCAGCACCAGATCATTGGGCCACTTGATGGCAGGCTGAACGCCGCACGTCCGGCTCACCGCCCGCTGCATGGCCAGTGCGGCGCACAGGGTGATCAGCGGCGATTGCGCCGGCGCCAACTGAGGCCGGAGCAGCACGGACAGCCACAAGCCCTGCCCCTCAGGGGAATGCCATGACCGTCCCAGGCGGCCCTTGCCGGCGGATTGCGTCTCGCACAGGCACAGGCTGCCGTGAGGTGCGCCCTCCCGGGCCATTTGCCGCAGCACCACGTTGGTGGAGGTCATTTCCCGGGCATAGCAGATGCTGCCTTTGCCCAGAGCCCGGGTGGCAAGAGCATTCGCCCAGCATTCCGGATGAATGGAATCAGGCACAGGGTGTTTCTGCACGGCGCTGACCTCCTCTTGGGTGGATTTCACTTCTGTGATGCCCCTATTGTACCCCATCCCCGGCGGTTTGGCAAGGGCGGGCGGCGATGCTTGCCAAATGCCGCCCCGATGGAGTATACTGGCAGGAGGAAACGACCTTTTTCCCGATATTGCGACATTCCGCCGTTTTCGGCGATGGAAAGAACGGAGGTCCCTTTTATGCTCAAACCCCGTCAGATGATCGGCGCTTTGCTCAACAATGTGGGCAAGGCCATCGTGGGCAAGGATGAAGCCATCGAGTATGCCCTGATTGCCCTGTTGTGCAAGGGTCATGTGCTGATTGAGGATGTGCCCGGTGTGGGCAAGACCACCCTGGCCAGCGCTTTGGCCAAATCCCTGGACTGCTCCTTCAAGCGCATTCAGTTCACCCCCGACCTGATGCCTTCGGACGTCACCGGCTTTACGCTGGTGAACTTCAAAACGGGCGAGATGGAATACAAAGAGGGCGCGGTGATGAGCCAGATTGTGCTGGCGGATGAAATCAACCGCACCAGCCCCAAGACCCAGTCCTCCCTGCTGGAAGTGATGGAGGAGCATCAGGTGACGGTGGACGGCGTGACCCATCCGCTGCCCCGGCCCTTCATGGTGCTGGCCACCCAGAATCCCGGCGAATTTGTGGGCACCTATCCGCTGCCTGAGGCGCAGATGGACCGCTTCTTCCTCAGGATTTCCATCGGCTATCCCACCATCGAGCAGGAAATGGACGTGCTGGAAAGGTATTCCGGCGCCGTCAAGCCCATGCAGACCATTGCGCCGGTGTGCTCCGCCCAGGACATCGTGGCCATGCAGGAAATGGTGACCCAGGTGTACTGCTCGCCGGAAGTGCGCTCCTATGTGGCCAACATCGTCGCCCAGACCCGGCAGGATCCCGCCCTGCAGCTGGGTGCATCCACCCGTGCCGCCATTGCGCTGATTCATGCGGCCCAGGCCTGTGCCCTCCTGGATGAAAGAGACTTCATCCTGCCCGAGGATGTGCAGCACATGGTGATGCCCGTGCTGTGCCACCGCCTGACCCTCAACCCCGAGGCGAGGATGAAGGGCGTCACGGCTCAGCAGGTGATGATGCGCATCATGAAAAATACCATTGTGCCGGTGAAATTATGAGAACATGGAAAAACCGCCTCGCCGGGCCGGTGATGTGCCTGGTGATGCTGCTCGTCGCCGCCTTTTCCACGGGCAGCGTGCTGTTTCTGACGGCGTCGGCGCTGCTGTTTTTGTGCATGGTGGCAGCGTGGTTGTCGGTGCTGATGGCTTCCGGCACGCTGGAAATCACCGGGAAAATGGACTGTCAGACGGTGCAGCGGGGAGACACGGCGATGCTCAAAATGCAGGCCAGGTGCCGGGCGATTCTCCCGGTGACGCCTGTGGTGATGGACGTGGCAGACGCCCGGGGTGAAGTGCAGCAGATTCGCCTGCACGACCTGAAGGGCCGTGTGACGGACTTTGAATTGCCCTTCCATGCCGCCCATGTGGGGGTGGCTCATCCCGGCGTGATGAGCGCCACGGTGTCGGACCTGTTCGGCCTGTTTACCGTCAAGGTGCGCCCCCAGGACGCCTCTTCGGAGCTGCTGGTGCTGCCGGCCACCTTTGAACTGGACAAACTCAAGTATGCCCCCGGTGATTCAGGCCTGGAAACCATGGCCAGAGCCACCGAGGACGTCAACAATCCGGCGGATGTGCGGGGGTATCAGCCCGGCGACGCCATGAAGAAAATCCACTGGAAACTGTCCCTGCGCAAGGGCGAACTGATGGTGCGCCGGTTTGAAGAGCCGGTGCTGGCGGATGCGCTGGTGCTGATGGACTGCTCCTCGCCCCCGGAAATCGGTCACCCCGAAGCGGAAGCCGATATGCGGGACGCTCTGCTGGAAACGGCGGCGTCTGTCATGGAACAGGCGGCCCGCACCGACCACGGCGCAAGGCTGCCCCTGCTGGGGGAACATCCCGTGGAACTGGACAAGGGCATGGGGATGCCCCTGATTCTGGAGCATCTCTCCCGGATGGATTTTTCTGAGACGGACAAGTTCGAGCGGGTGCTGCTGCTGGAAACCCGTCGGATGCGCAAGGTGGGCGCCACGGCGGTGATTTCCGCCAGACTCAACAGCCGCATGGTGGATGTGATGATCCGTATGCGGAAAATGGGCCCCTATGTCCGGCTGTATCTGGTGACCTTCACCCCCGATGACCCCGCCATGCTGCCGCTGATCAGCAAATTGCAGCGGGGCATGGTGGAAGTGTGCTATGTGACGCCCATGCCCGCTTAAGGGCGAATCATCAGGAAAATCAGAAAAATCAGGAAAGGAGGAAGCGGCGATGAACCATCAGAATCTGGCAAAACAACTGCGGCAGGTGATTCTTCACACCGCAGCGGCACTGCTGCTGGCTTTGGGCCTTGTCTGGACGCTGCTGGACGCATTGGGCGTCTCCGGCTATGCCATGACTGCGGCAGGCGTACTGCTTCCTCTGATGCTTGTGTGGGGCGCAGCGCAGTTGAATCGCTGGACGAAGTGGCTGGTGCCCCTGGGAAGCCTTGCGGCGGTGGCTGTATGGCTTCTGCTTGGCGGCATGAGCGCCGTGAAGGAAGTGGCGGCGGGCGTGTTTGTCCACTTCAGCGGCATTTCCGGCGCCATGGACTTGGTGGCGTTCCCGGTGACGATTCTCTTGAGCCTTGCGGTGGGGATGATTGCCTTTGCCTTGTGCACGAGAGACGCCGGGGCGTATCCGGCCCTGGCGGTGACGGTGCTGGCAGCAGGCTTCCTCTGGCTGACGGATCAGGCGGATTCCGCCTGGTGGCTGATGCCCTCGGCGGCGTCGGTGCTGATGCTGTTCGCCGCCCTGCATCACGGCAGCCTGTCCATCAGGCGCATTTTGCCCATGGCGGCGATCATCACCTGCCTGGCGTTTTGCACCATGCTGACCGGCGGCGTGACGATTCAGCCCATGAAGGACGCTGCGGATCAGCTCCGGCAGCGCATTTACGACTTGTTCTTCTTTACGGACGCCAGAGATGTGTTCTCGCTGGAACAGGAAGGGTATTATCCCCAGGGGCGCGCCCAATTGGGCGGCAAACCCAACATTTCCAAAGAGCCTGCCCTGCAGGTGCTCACGCCCCAAACAGTCTATCTGCGGGGTGCGGTGAAGAACGAATACACCGGGCGCAACTGGGTGGATACCACCGGCGGACGGCGGTATCTGTGGCAGTCGGCCCGCTGGCAGTCAGAGCGCACCCGTGCCTTTGACGGCGACTTGCCCGCCGGCGTGCTGGGCCAGGGCGCCTTTACGGAAAATCAGACGATCACCGTGGCCATGCTGCGGGACAGCGCCTCCAGCCTCTTTGTGCCCCAGCGGGTACGCAGCCTGTCCCCTGGCGGGGATCTGGTGCTGTATTTCAACAACGGCAGCGAAATCTTCGCTACCAGAAACCTGACCAGGGGCGATTCCTGGTCGGTGCAGGCGCCGCTGATGACTGCCGGGGAAGCCGGTCTGGACACGCTGCTCACCGCCTGTGCCCAGACGGCTGACCCCGCCTGGGAAGGAATCAGCCAGACCTACACCACCCTGCCGGGCCATCTGCAGATCGAACTTTACGAAATGGCGGCGGAAATCACTCAAAACGCCCAGACGCCCTATGAAAAGGCGCTGGCGCTGATGAATCACCTCAGGCGCAGCTACCGCTATACGCTGGACGTGGCGCCTCATCCGGAAAATCAGGACTTTGTTGCCACCTTCCTGCTGCAGACAAAAGAGGGCTACTGCACCTACTTTGCTTCCGCCATGACGGTTTTGTGCCGCATGGTGGGCCTGCCGGCCCGGTATGTGGAAGGCTATGTGGCCGTGCCCAACAATGAGGGCAAGGCGATCGTCACCGGCGAGGACGCCCATGCCTGGACGGAGGTCTACTTTCCCGGCTTTGGCTGGCTGACCTTTGACGCCACGCCCAAGTCCATGGACAGCCGTTTGCAGGATGAATCCCCTGACAGCAATCCCTCGCCGGAATCCTCCCCGGAGCCCAGCGAATCCCCCCAGCCGACACAATCGCCCCAGCCCACCGAGGCGCCCACAGAAGAGCCTTCCGATGCGCCCAGTGATGCACCTTCCGACGCCCCCAGCGACGAGCCGGAGACGTCCCCTGCGCCCACCCCTGAAGGGAAGGACGACCCTCTGCCGGAAAATCCCCCGGAGGAGGAAAATCAGGGCGGCGGATTCCCCTGGTGGTGGCTGCTGCTGGCATTGGCAGTGACCGGATGCGCCCTCAGGGTGTGGCTGACAACCCCAGCTTCCCAGGCTGCCCGGGCGAAGAATGACGATGCCCGCTGGCGGGCCTGGACGCAAGCCGCCCATGACGCTCTGCGGATCATGGGATTTGTGCGCCGCAAGGATGAATCCCCGCTGATGTTCTGCAGCCGGGTGGATGCCACCCAGCGCCTGCCCCTGTCGGTGATGCACCTGGGCGCCCAGCAGGCCATGCGCTATTACGGCGGCATGGAGGCCCTGTCGGAAGACATAGACGCCGCAAGGCAGATCTATCTGGCACTACACCAGCAGCTGCCCGTGACGGGCCGCATCCGTTTGCGGCTGATGCGGGCCTTCCTGCCCCTGAAGAAGCGTGATTTCACCCGTGCTGGTTGATATCCTTTCTCCCCTGCTTTCACGCAGGGGATTTTTGTATACAAAAAGAAAGAAAAAGGCGGTTCGCGAAGTGCTTCTATAGAAGACAAAAAATTCACAAACAAGGTAAAAAATGATAAATTAAAGATACTATTTAAAAAATGGAAGAGAAAAATCAGACATAACTTTGGAAAATCAGACACAACTTTTGAAGTTTATGGAAATCCATTGACAACAAAAAGGGAACAGTATACAATCACATCATAGAGACCTGAAAACCTGCGCCCCCCGATTCACCGTTCCTTCCCCTCGTAAGATGAGGGAGAAAATATGAGGAGGTAATCCCATGAAGAGAATCGTTTCACTGCTGTTGGCTCTGACGTTGGTGCTGGGCCTGGTCCCCGCTGTGGTGGCTGACGAAGCCCCCGCTTCCGACCTGCTGACCCTGACCACCGAGCCCATCACCCTGCGGTACGCCACCAATGGTCAAGACATCGAACTGACCAAGGTGCTGGCTGACCAGTTCATGCAGCAGTATCCCAACATCACCGTTGAGGTGCTGGAAATGGACTCCGCCACCTATCAGGACGCCTTGACTAACATGGCTTCTACGCAGAATCTGCCTGACGTGTTCTGGCCCGATGCTGTGCAGGAAGCCCTGCTGAAGGACTGGCTGCTCAACCTGACCCCTTACTTCGAGGCCGATCCCGACGCCAAGCTGCTCAACCAGGCCCTGCTGGATGGCTCCGTCATCGGCGGCCGCCAGTATTCCGTGCCCATGCAGAGCGCTCCCTATGTGATGGTGGTCAACAAGACTATCTTCGACAAGTACAACGTGGAAATGCCCTCCCTGACCTGGACCTGGGAAGAGTACTGCGAAAAGATGGAAGAAGTGTCCCACCCCGAAGATTATTACTTTGGCGCTGGCCACTCCTTCAACTCCGGCTACTTCCAGACCGAATGGGGCTGGGATGGCAACAGCTATACCTTCAGTGATGACTGGATGGCCACCGAAGAAACCGTCAACGATTGGGTGTCCCGCGGCCTGACCGACCAGGATACCACCGAAGAAGAGCGCCTGACCATCTACGGCGACGCCAGCGCCACTGCCTCCTCTCAGGGCCGTGTGGCCATGGAGCCCATCGTGATGTACACTGCCTCCACCGCTGGCTGGCTGGACGGCACTATGGAAGCCCAGAACGGCTGCGACCTGGTGTTTTATCCCATGCCTCAGGGCAAGCAGCTGACCTTCATTCAGCCCGCCTCCATCGCCAAGTCCTGCCAGTATCCCAACGAAGCCTGGGAACTGATGAAGTGGATGGGCTGGGGTAAGGAAGCCACCCTGCTGATCCAGAAGTACTGGGACGAACAGGAAACCCCCGCTTGCCTGATTCCCATGATCGACGACGAGGAAGTCTGGCAGGATTGCATTGACCGTGCGCATCCCGAACTGAAGGACTTCATGGCCAACATCGGCGATTGCGTGCCCTACAATGGCAACTACTCTCCCGACGGCAACAACCGCCGCATCAACTGGAACTTCGTCGTTGCGCCTGAAATCCAGAGCGGCAAGCGCAACCTGGCCGACGAAGTCAAGGATTGCTACAAGCGCTACAACGATGCCGTGGCCCGCTACTTCAAGAAGTGCCCCGAATTCAAGGACAGCGGCTATGTGTTCACCACCGCTACTGATTTGGCGACGGCAACGGACGCTGACATCCAGTAAAGTGATTTCCCTCCGGGTGACCAGAGAATTGCCCGGAGCCTCCCGCCCCCCTGCCTTACCAGCGGCAGGGGGGCTTTTCGTGCCACAAAGCCATCTGCAGGCACAAAAAAATCCCTGCCGGTTGTCCGGCAGGGGAGGGTGCGGGGGAAAATCAGAAGAGTTCGCTGGTCTTGTCCAGCACGGCCTGATGCTGCTCCAGCATGGCGGAGAGCTTCTCACGGAAGTCCATGGCGGTCAGCTTCAGTTCATCCACCTGGGCGGTGAGGGTGTTCTTCTCGTCTTCCAGGTTGCCCAGCTTGGCACGGGCTTCGGTCTGGGCGTTGGCGATGATGTCTTCCGCCTGCTTCTGGGCGGCGGTGATGGTCTCGCTCTTGACGCGGTAGGCCATTTCCAGAATCTCCCGGAATTCCGCATCGGCGGCGGCAGTGGGGGCGGCGGGCTTTGCCACGGGGGCAACCACCTGCTGCCGGGCCTGCTGCTGGGCGGCGGCCAGCTGGTTGGACAGGTTGGCCATTTCATCCAGCATCAGGGCCATTTCGTCGCAGATGGCGTCCAGGAAGCAGTCCACTTCCCGGCGAGCGTAGCCGTCCTTTTCACGGCTGAATTCCTTCTTCTCAATGTCGCTGATGGTGATCCTCTGTTCCATGTTCATGCTCCTTTCATCGTTAAGCCCGTGGGGCTAAACAAAAGCGGGTCAGTCTTTGCGGAAAATTTCCAGCGTGACGGGCAGGCGTTCCTTGCGGGTGGGGTCGCCCACCTCGGTGAGGCGGATGCGCCCAAAGCCCCTGACGGACAGCAGCTGTCCGGGAATCAGCACTTTGTCGGTGCGCTCTTGTATCAGGTGATCCACCGCCACCAGTCCGGCTTTGATCATTTCAGCCGCCCGGGCACGGGAGGTCTTCATGCCGCTGGCCAGGATGGCGTCCAGCCGCAGGGAAGGAACGGTGTCCCGGAGGGTTTCCCCCTTGGGCGGGGTGATGATGACCGGCCCGGAGGCCTGTTCCACCCGGATGGGCGTGTTGCCGGCCTTGGTCCATTCCTGGGGCAGGCGGGCAGCAATTTCCGGCAGGGTGAACAGCCAGGCGCTGCCTGACTGGGTGATCAGATCGCCGAAGTATTCCCGGTCGATGCCCAAAGCCATCAGGCTGCCCAGCAGATCCCGGTGGTCACACCGGGAAAACTTGCCGTTCCAGCGAATTTCCATCCACACGCCGGTGAATTCGGCGGGGACGTCCGCTGGATGAAAGCACACCTGCACCCGCTCGGCGTCAGGCCAGCCGCCGTCAAAGGAGGCGGTGACGCCATTTTCCCGGGCATGATGAACAGACCAGGAGCGCTCTTCGCCGGTGACAAACCGGCAGGGCACAGCGGCGTAGAGCCGGTCGGCTTTTTGAGCGCCCTGGTGCAGGCGATGCGTCAGATGCGGGTCAATGGAGATCAAAAGAGCAGCAGACCCTGAATGAGGCCCAGAACCAGCTTCACGATCCAGATCACGATGATCACCGCAATGGGAGACCAGTCAGCAATCTGCCACTTGGAGGGCAGGACACGGTTGAGGAAGATGCGGGCGGGGCTGCAGGTCAGCTCGGTGACGTTGCGCAGCAGCTCGGTCCAGCGGTTGGAGGGGACCTTCACCAGCGTGAGGATGAATTCCACCAGCAGCAGCAGACCATACAGGTCCAGAACAAGGTAGATGATGTTGAAGAGGATGTTGATCATGGGGGTGTCCTCCTTTAGAATGGTTTGCTTCGTTATTTTCTATGACGGCCAAAGCCGCCAGCGAAGTCAGTGAAAGCAGCGGTGCTGGACACATTGTTGCCAGACGCCCGGCGCTGATACTGCCCGCCCTGCATATGGGTGGGCTGATAGCCAGCTGTGGAGGTGTAGCCACGGAAATCCCGGGCAGCGGGGCGGGGGCCGGGATGCACGCTGGCGGGATCAGGCCAGCGGGATTCCTGCTCCATGTCGCTCACCCGCACCAGACGGTCGCAGGGCTGCACCAGCACATCAGCGGGGGTGAACAGATACAGGCTGCGCTCGCACACACGGGTGAAGGTGCAGTTGAGGGCATAGGCGGCGCCGTAGAGCAAATCGAGGGTGCGGTCACGCTCCCGGGCATCGGCGAGGGATTCCATGTTCACCAGCACGCTTTCGCCGTTGCGCATAAAGCCCATGAGCTGATAGCAGGAAGGCACGTTGTGCACGTCCACCACCCACATACAGTGGCGGTAGGAGCGGTTGCCTTCGCCTCCCTGGGGCATATACACCACGTTGTCCTGGCGGGGAGCGGCGGGCTGGGGCGTCATCTGGCCCACATAGCCCTGGAAGGCCGGGCCCTGCTGGGGCTGCCAGCCCTGGGCGCCGAAGGCGGAGGGCTGCTGGGCGTTGGCAGGGCGGTTGAACAGGGACTGATAGCCCGTCTGCTGGGTCTGCGCCTGCTGGAACACGGTATTCTGACCGGCCCGGTAGCTGGTGTTCTGGAAGACGGTCTGCTGCTGCACGGGCTGATAGCCGGTGGGCTGATACGCCGTCTGCTGGAAGGCCGTCTGCTGATACCCCGTCTGCTGATAGTTGGGCTGCTCGTAACTCATGGTGCCCCAATCATCCTGATTGGCCACGGGCTGGGGCTGATAGGGATCTTCCGCCACACCCTGCACCGGGTCAGGCCGGCGGGAACGCCCCTGATTGGGGTGATAGCCCGCCACAGAGCCATCAGCCCGGTGGGTATACTGGGCATCCCGTCCGTTCTGGCGGCCCAAAAGCCCGCGCAAAGACGAGAGTGTATCCTTGATCGCCATACGATTTCCTCCTGTGGTGTCCTGCGGTCAGTGATTGTCCGCCTGTATTGCATCCTCCGGGGCGGGCGCAGTGCGGGGGCCGAAAATGGCGCTGCCGATGCGTACCATGGTGGCGCCGTGACGGGCAGCCAGCAGGTAATCCCCCGACATCCCCATGGACAGTTCCTCCATGGAAACGCCGGAGATGTCTTCCTCCCGGAGTTGGTCAAAGAGCGTACGCATTTCCCCGAAAAGCCGGGAGAGATACGCTTCATCCTGCGTGTTGGGCATGATCGCCATCAGTCCCCGGACGTGGAGGCCGGGCAGCTGCGCACATTGTCGCAGCAGCGTGCGGACATCCTCGGGTGCGGCGCCGCCTTTCTGCGGCTCTGCGGCGGGGGAGACCTGAAGCAGCACTGGGGTGACCAGGTGGTGCTTCTGGGACTGGCGGTCGATCTCCTGGGCCAGGGAAAGCCTGTCCAGCGATTGAATCAGACATACCTTCTCTATTATATATTTTACCTTGTTGGTTTGCAACCGTCCGATCTGATGAAAACGAAAATTTTCCCCAAGAAGCGGCCATTTTTCCTGAATTTCCTGCACCCGGTTTTCGCCCAGGTCCGAAATGCCGCTGCCTTTGAGCAGGGCGATCCTTTCAGCAGGTTGCGTCTTGCTCACGGCAATCAGCCGGGGCGGGGGATACTTTCCGCCGGAGGCGTCAGCCAACTGCTGCCGGACAGCATTGACCCGTTTCAGCAGGATGTCCCGGTCTTGGTGATCCAACTGGCTGCCTCCTTCCGGAATCGTTCAGGGTTTCATCAGAACAGGCGCACGTTCATGCCTTCTGTCAGATGGCCCTGCTGCACGGCGTTGAAGTACACTTCGCCGTCCTGCTCCCACACGATGTTGATGGGAATAAAGGATTCCACGCCGTTGATGACCACCACCACGCCCTGCATGGAGTCCTGGGTGTAGATGGCCCGGGAGGGCACCTTCAGCGTGGTGACGGATTCGCCCAGTTCCGCCTGACAGGTGCGGATGTACAAAACAGGCAGCACCGATTCAGCCACGGACAGGCGCACCAGCAGTTCGCCGCCGGTGCGGGTGAAATCCTCCACCGTAGCCATGACAGTGGTGTTTTCAAAGCTCTCCAGCTTTAGTTCGTACTGCTGGCCCTGCACTGGATTCCAGTCCTTGTCCTGGGCCAGGAACAGCACGTTCCAGTGTCCGTCCTCCACCAGGCGGAAGATGGTGGTCTTGCCCTTTTCGGTGGTGGACTTCTCCGGCTTGGCGCCGTTGAACATATTGCGGACTTCGGCGGGGGAGAAGGTGGTGTAGTTGTCGCTGGTCAGGCCGTATTCATAGCCGTCGGAGTAGAAACTCACCACGCCGGGGGCGGTGGCGGCATAGGCCTTGGTCCAGCTGTCAATGCGCTGCATCTGGGAGCGCTCGTCGTCATACAGGCGGGAGAGGCGCTGGTCGTCGGAATACTTCTGCTTGAGGTAACTCTGCCGGGCAGAAATGGCCGCATCCAGCAGCGCTTCCTGATTCTGCAAAGAGCCTCTGGCGCCGGCGATCATGGAGCGGATCTCCTTGGCGCGGGTGAGGATGTCGCTTTGCAGGGACGCCATCTTGGCGTCAAAGGTGGTTTCGGAATCCAGCAGGGTCTTCTGATAATCCCGGATGTCCTCCCGGAAGCCCTGCAGGGTGGACACGGCAGTGGTGGAATAGCCGGAGGTGAACACCCGGCACACGCTGTCGGTGCGCTGCACGTATCCGCCTTCATCGGCGATGTATTCCACCGACGTCAGGCCTTCGGAATCAAAGGGGGTTTCATCCCGCACGATGATGCAGTCGCCGGTGTAACGGGCGCCCAGCAGGCCGGCCTCAATGGTGCCGTAGGGCATGGCGCTCGGCACCAGGAGGGCGTAGAGATACCACACGGCCACGCCCAGCACGGCGGCCACAGCCAGGGCCATGACGGCCTTGGGCCACTTGCGCTGCTTCTTTTGCGGGATCATTTGCGTGGGCGTCATGAAACCGGCGGGCGGCGCAGGCTGCTGGGGCGGATACCCCCCGCCCTGATACGGGCCCTGAGGATAAGGCTGGGCGCCGGTCATCATGGGGTCCATGGGGTAGGTCTGCTGATAGCCCGTCTGCTGCATTTGCGGGTAGGGCATTTGCCCCGTTTGCTGCATAGGCGGATAGGGCACTTGCCCCGTTTGCTGCATGGGCGGATAAGGCATCTGCCCTGTCTGCTGCATGGGCGGGTACGGCTGCTGATACCCCGTTTGCTGGGGAGGGCCCCACTTAGGCGGATTGTTGCGGTGATCCATCGGTGTTCTCCCTTGTTATGCCCGCAGGGCGGGCGTCAGCGGGCGAATGCCCGGCTTGCGTGCTAAGTCAGTGAAGGGGCTGCCAGGGCTCGGCGGTCTCCCGGAGCCTGGCAAGGATGCGGCGCTCCAGGCGGGACACCTGCATCTGGCTGATGCCCATTTCCCGGGCGATTTCCCTCTGGCCCATGCGGTGAACATAGCGCAGTTCCAGCAGTTGCTTTTCCTGGGGCGTGACCTGGGAGAAAATCCAGGCCATCCAGTCGCGCTGCTCCACCCGCTCAAAGCCCTCTTCCAGGCCGCCCAGGCGCTCTTCCAGCTCCTGTGCATCCTGATCAGAGCCAAGCGGGCTGCTCAGGGATACGGTTTCGGATTGCTGGCGGGCGTCCAGCAGGGAAAGGAGCTCGTCGTAGGTCATGTCCATGGCCTGGGCCAGTTCCTTCATGGAGGGCTCCCGCTGCAGTTCCCAGGTCAGCTTTTCCTGGATTTTGCGCAGCTGATACACCTTTGTGCGCACATCCCGCCCCATGCGGATGGTGCTGCCCTTATCTCTGAGATAATTGCGCACTTCCCCGGCGATGGTGGGGGTGGCAAAGGTGGTGAATTTCAGACCCCGTTCAGGCTCAAAGCGCTCCACGGCTTTCATCAGCGCCATGGCGGCCACCTGCTCCAGATCCTCCGTTTCCACGCCCTGTCCGGAAAACTTCCGGGCGATGGTGCGGCTGAAGGGGAGATAGGCCTCCACGATGGCGTGCATGGATGCGGTGTCCCTGGAACGGGCATATTCTTCCATCAGGGAAGACAAATGCACTTCGCTCATCAAGACACCTCTTACGCCAGCTGGGCGACGGCTTTGGGCAGCGTCAGGGTGATTTTGCTGACGCACCCGCAGGAACACAGGGACAGGTCAGCCTGGGCCACCAGTGTTTCCAGCACGGCGCGGCTGATTTCCGTTATGTCGGGGCAATCCTGGGCGGCATCCGGGTCCAGATCGGCCTGAAAGACAACGGTGAGATGGGTGGCGCTGTCATACACCTGCATCTCCACCGTCCGCGCCTTGCGGGACTGATGCATCAGGCAGTCGAAGGCTTCATCCGCTGCCGTGCGCAGGTCATCCATGGCGTCCACATCCAGATTTTTCAGGACGGACACGCCTCCCAGCGCCGTGCGGATGACCAGGGCGTATTCCCTTTCCGCAGGGACTTTCAGACTGATTTCTGCGGGCTGATTGAGCATGATGTTCCTCGCCTCCATGCCGGATGAATGGTAATGGGTTTGTTGGCACGTCTGCGCCGTTGACCCAATTGGTCATCCTATATCATACCACATCAAGGAGCATCTTGGCAAGCAAAAGACACAATACAACCGTCATCATGATGCGGATGAATCCCCCGCCGGAGCGGATGGTCATCCGGGCGCCCAGCAGATTACCTGCCATGCCCGCCGCAGCCGCCGGAAGACCCAGCAGCCACAGCACTTTCCCCGCCGCAATCAGGCTGACAAGGGCCGCCAGATTGCTGGCCAGGTTGACGATTTTCGCCGTGCCGCTGGCATGAACGGTTTCCATGCCCAGGGCGAGGGTGAACATCAGGATCAGCAGCGTGCCGGTGCCGGGGCCGATCAGCCCGTCATAAAAGCCGATGACCAGCCCTGTTCCCAGCGCCAGCAGGCTGATGTGCCTGGGCGCCGGGCGGGTGCGTACCTTGCTGGCGTCCCTGTGCCACACAAGCAGGGCGAACAGGGGAATGACGATCACCATGATGATGCGCACGGTGTTTTCCGGGATCATCTGCAGAAATGCCGTGCCCAGCCAGCTGCCGGGGAAGGCGCCGGCGGCAGCCAGCAGACCAATCCGCCACAGCACCTTGCCCTTGAGGGCATACTGCACCGAGGAAGTGATCGTGCCAAGACACGCAGACAGTTTGTTGGTGCCGGCAGCCAGCACTGGCGGCAGCCCCGCCAGATAGTACGCCGGAAGGCTGATCAGGCCGCCGCCGCCCGCCACGGCGTCCACAAATCCCGCCAGAAAAACAAGGGGGCATACCATCAGCAGCATCTGCCAGGTCACGTCCATGGAAATCATCCTTTCAGGAACAATCAGTGAAAGAAAAGGGAAAAGCCGAAGCGATGAACGCTCCGGCGGGAAAGTAAAATCAGGCCACGAAGGCGTGGTAAATCGCCCGGACAGTGGTTTCCAGGTCCTTGTCGTCCACACCCACGATGATGGAAAGCTCGCTGGAGCCCTGGTCGATCATCCGCACGTTGACGCCGGCCTGACTCATGGCGGAGAACAGGCGGGCGGCTGTGCCGCAGTTGTGCACCATGCCCCGTCCGACGGTGGCGATGATGGCCATGCTGTCGTGGATGGTGAGGGTATCGGGCTCGGTGTCTTCCATGATGCGGGCAATGACCTGTTCCCGGCAGGGAGCGAGGCTTTCGCCGGAAACCACCACGCACATGGTGTCAATCCCGGTGGGGGTGTGTTCAAAGGAGATGTTGAAGTCCTCCAGCACCTTGAGCAGGCGGCGACCAAAACCGATCTCGGTGTTCATCATAGCCTTTTCCACGGAAATAACGGAGAAGCCCTTGTGACCTGCAATGCCGGTAATGGTGGGCACGCCGGGGTCAGTGGGCAGGTTGACGCTGATGATGGTGCCGGGGTGCGTGGGGTTGTTGGTGTTTTTGATCACCGTGGGGATGCCCGCCTTGTGCACGGGGAACATGGCGTCCTCATGGAGCACGGATGCGCCCATGTAGCTCAGTTCCCGCAGTTCCTTGTAGGTCAGGGCCCGGATCTCCCGGGGATTTTCCACCACCCGGGGGTCGGCCATCAGGAAGCCGGAGACGTCCGTCCAGTTTTCATAGATTTCCGCATTGACGGCTCTGGCGACGATGGCGCCGGTGATATCGCTGCCGCCGCGGCTGAAGGTATGCACCGTGCCGTCGGGCAGGGCGCCGTAGAATCCGGGAATCACGCTGGGGGCGCCATCCTGCAGGCGGGCAGCCATGGCGGCATTTGTCTCTTCCGACAGGAAGGTGCCGTGCTCATCAAAGCAGATGACTTCAGCGGAATCCACGAACTGCCAGCCCAAATAATCCGCCAGCAGCATGCCGCAGAGGTATTCGCCCCGGGAGGCGCAGTAATCCGCCCCGGCGCCAGCGGCGATGTTGCGGTTGACTTCTTCCAGTGCAGAGGCGATATCCACCTGCAGGGACAGTTCCCGGGCGATGGTCAGATACCTGTCGCTGATGAGGGCGAAGGTCGCCTGATAGTCCTCGCCCGCAGACTGCTGGGCGTGGCAGCGGTAAAGCAGGTCGGTGATTTTGTCATCCTTCGGAAAACGGCGTCCCGGCGCGGAAGGGATGATATAGATCCGGGCAGCGTCCATTTGCAGGATGTCCCGGACCTTGGAAAACTGGCCCGCATCCGCCAGGGAAGATCCGCCGAATTTCGTGACGATGCTGTTCATCATGGGCACCTCTCATCTGATGATGTTCCTGTGTGCAACATGATGATAATACCCCTTTTTGTCCTGCCTTGTCAATGAAAGGACACGGAAAGTACAACCAGGGGGACGGAGTCCCCCTGGACCCCCTGGTGGGGGCTTTGCCCCCACCAGGGGCTCCGCCCCTGGACCCCGGTCGGGGGCCCTGCCCCCGACACCCCTATTGCGGGGCTTTGCCCCGCACCCCACCAAAGGGCTTTGCCCTTTGGAAACCCACCAGGGGCTCTGCCCCTGGACCCCGCAAGGGCCATCGGCCCTTGACCCATCACCCCAAGCCCTGACGGGCTTGGGGGATTGTTTGTATGTGGGTTTTTCCTTTCAGGCTACTCTTTTTTTGAAGGATGAGGTTTCGCCCTCACGGGCGACCAAAGGGCTTTCCGATCGCCCTTTGGAAACCTTCGGGCCCCCTTCGGATGTAAGGGGTAATAATCTGTTTGTTGGAGGAACGGTTGTTATTGTTCCGGCAAAGACTACTTACAAGGATGCAGCCCGAAGGGGTCCAGGGGGCGATCGGAAAGCCCCCTGGTTGTACCGGCAAAGAGGCGAAACAGACCTCGTACCCGTTCCGCTACAACAGTTCCGGCGTGCGGCGCTCCGTCGCCGCACACGGACTCCATCGGAGCGACCCCGAAACGGGCCGCCCCCGCGAGGCGTTTGAGGGTAACTCAACTCAATAACTCTCACAAGACAGGGGGAAAGGGGGGAGTCCAGAGGGGTGTCTCCGGGTGGGATGAATTGAGACACCCCCTCTGGCCCTCTTTGGTTCTTTCTCAGGCCTGAGAAAGAACGCCTATCAAGCGCTACCCCTTGCAAGGTGGGGCTCTGCCCCACACCCCGCCAAAGGGCTTTCCGATCGCCCTTTGGAAACCTTCGGGCCCCCTTCGGATGGAGAAGTATTAACCTGTTTGTTGAAGGAACGAATTTTGTAGTCAAACCAACAAAGGCCCCCTTGTGTAAAGGAGGCTCCGCCGTTAGGCGGTGGGGGATTGTCCTGCTACGGAAAAGACTACTTACAAGGATGCAGACCGAAGGGGTCCAGGGGGCGATCGGAAAGCCCCCTGGTTGTCCCAATAAAGACAAGTCAAATTCATAAGACTCCTCCAAAAAAGAACACCCCGGAAATCCTTCGGGATTTCCGGGCGATGGGTCAAGGGCCGATGGCCCTTGCGGGGTGCAGGGGCAGAGCCCCTGCTGGGGTGTGGGGCAACGCCCCGCAAAAGGGGTGTCGGGGGCAGCGCCCCCGACTGGGGTGCAGGGGCAAAGCCCCGCAAAAGGGGTCCAGGGGCGAAGCCCCTGGTCACTCGGCGGAGGGAATGTTTTCAAACAGGTCGTTTTTGAGGACGTCCTCGCCAACAGTGGAGCGCCACAGACCAAACAGGCTGTTGTCATACTCGCCACCGGTTTCCATGGCCCAATCGCCGGAAACGAGCTGGGACTTGTGGCATTCAAAGGCCAGGGTGGCCACTTCCATGCCGGTCAGGCCGTTGAAGGCGTTCAGCGGCACGTGCCAGTCCATCTGAATCTGGTTTTCAGCCCACAGGTGCAGGTAGGTCTTGGGTACGTCCCAGGTGCCATAGGCTTTGTAGGAATCCTTGTACTTGGTGGGATCATTGGCGGCTTCCACCGCCTGACGCCCCAGGTCGGACATGACGATGTGTGCGCCGTGGCCGTACTCGCCGTTTTCATCGTGGAGCACCACCACGTCGGGCTTGTACTGGCGGTAGGCGGTGACAATGTCCTCCATAACCGTCTGCTTGTTCCACTTTTTCAGAATCTCTCTGGGCGTGTTGTTGATGTCCAGATAGTTGAGGATGACGGGGTAATTCTTGATGCCGCAGGTCCAGAGGCTGTCCAGCAGTTCCAGGCGGCGGTAGTAGTTGTTGAACACCGCATTGACCACCAGCACTTCCATCTCCCGCTCGCCGGCATAGTAGGGCAGCAGGCCGCCAAACCACAGCACTTCGTCGTCGGGATGGGCCTCCACCATCATCAGATCCACCTTCTCCGGAGGCTTGCGCCACACCTGGATATAAGAGGGCACTTCGCCGGGGGTGATGATGGTGATTTCGCTGATTTTCAGCTGGGTCTTGCCGCCATCGGCATGGATGATGCGGAATTCCGTCAGGTTGGGGATGGCGATGTACTGGGCGTTGAAATCCGCCTCGCAGGAAGCGACGGTTTCCCACTTGCCGTCGGCGTTTTCCACCTGAACCAGCGCCGGCTGCTGCCAGGAGCGCCAGCGGATCAGCACGCCGCCGATGGTCTCGCCTTCGGGGGCGGTGATGGTCAGGGAATGGGCGCCGCTGCGGCGCACGCTCTCCCAGAAGGTCTGGTAATCGTTGTCACGCATCTTTCCGGGGCTTTCGCTGCCCCAGTAGCCGTTGAGGGCGCAGTCCATGGTGATGTCCCGAGCCTCGGCGGATGCTTCGGGGGCAGGCTGGGCGTCTTCCGCCAAGGCCGCACCGCACAAAAGCAGGGCGGCGAGGAGAATCAGAATACCTTTGAAGAGCTTCATGGGTCATTCCTCCTGAAAAGTGAAAATGGGATGGGGTCAATCGGCGTCAGGTGGATCACCTGAACCGAGAAGAACGGAGCGGGTGGCGGTGACGGCCCGGATGTGCCTTGCGCCACCTTCCTTCAGCGCACGGACGCAGGCGGACAGGGTCGCACCGGTGGTGTGAACGTCATCCACCAGCAGCACATGAGCAGGCGCTTCTCCGATGGGCTCAAAGGCGTCCTGCAGATTCTGCTCCCGATGGGTCCGATCCAGACCCTGTTGGGGTACGGCGGAAGAGTGGCGCTTGCGGCGCATCAGCGCCCGCACGGGCAGACCTAATTGCCGACCGATTTCCTCAGCCAGCATGGCGCCGTGGTCAATGCCCCGCTGCCGCTTCCGGGAAGCGGGCATGGGTACCCATGTGATCACTGTGTCCGGCGGCAGGGGAGGCAGCGAGCGTACCATGGCGGAAGCCATCAGGTCAGCGGCGACGCCGGTGTTATCATACTTCAGCGCCCGGACCAACTTCTTCGCCGGCCCCTGATAGGGCCATGGGGAAGATACCCTCACGCCGGGAAGGCTCCGGCAGGTGCGGCACACAGCGCCTGTGGCCACGTCGCCGCAATGGATGCACCGGGGCAGGGCGTCATACTGGCGGGTGAGGGAGGTTAGTTCGCTGCGGCATTGCTCGCAGAGCAGATGCCCCCGGCTGGGCCTGACGCAGGTGAGGCAAAACACCCGCTGGGGCCAGAAGAATTCCCGGAGTTCTGACAGAAATCCGGTGGAGAGGGATGCTTGCGTTTTCATGGGCTCATCAGCTGCGCCGTCTTTTGCAGGCGCTGGGCGAGGGTGGTGTATCGGCGCAGGATGTGGTCGTTTTCCACCATCTGGCGCACGGCGTCCTCCCGGCCCACCAGCACCACCAGCGACTTGGCGCGGGTCAGGGCGGTGTAGAAGAGATTGCGGGTCAGCAGCATGGGCGGGCCGCCCACCACGGGCATCACCACCACGGGGAACTCGCTGCCCTGGCTCTTGTGCACCGTCAGGCAGTAGGCCAATTCGAGGTTTTCCAGCTGCTGGAGGACATACTCGGCTTCCCGGTCGTCTTCAAACAGCACGGTGAGGGAGCGTTCCTCGGGGTTGACCTCGGTGATATACCCCACGTCGCCATTGAAGGCGCCGGCGCCGTCCTCCCAGCCGGTGGGGGTGTGGCGCCGCCATTCCAGCTGATAATCGTTATGGGTCTGCATCACCTTGTCCCCCAGGCGGAACACCGTTTCGCCGTAGACCAATTGCTGCTTGTGGGGGGCAGGGGGATTGAGGGCGGACTGCAAAAGTTGATTGAGGTAGATCACGCCGCATTCCCCCTTGCGGGCGGGGGCCAGTACCTGAATGTTGCGCACCGCCTTGTGCAGGGCGTCCTTTTCGGAATAGCGCAGGAACCGGGGCAGCCGCTGCGTCAGCAGGCCCACGATGGTCTGGGCGGCCTCCCGGTAAGTTTCCTTGCGCTCAAAGAAGAAATCCGTGCCCTTTTCGTTGAGCAGGGGCATTTCGCCATGGTTGATGCGATGGGCGTTTGTGACGATGCGGCTCTCTTCGCTCTGGCGGAAGATGTCCGTGAGGTGCTCGTCGGGGATGACATGGCTTTCCAGAATGTCGCCCAGTACATTGCCGGCGCCCACGCTGGGCAACTGGTCGGCGTCGCCCACCAGAATCAGCCTCGTGCCGGGGAGAATCGCCCGAAGCAGCGAGCGCATGAGCATCAGGTCCACCATGGAGGCTTCGTCCACGATGACGCAGTCGCATTCCAGGGGATTTTCCTGATTGCGGGAGAAGAAATCACCCTCGCCGCCGTATTCCAGCAGGCGGTGGATGGTCTTGGCTTCCCAGCCGGTGGCCTCGGTCATGCGCTTGGCGGCACGGCCGGTGGGGGCGCACAGCACCACCGTGCCCTCCCGGGACAGGAGGGAGATGATGCACTCGATGATGGTGGTTTTGCCGGTGCCGGGGCCGCCGGTGATGACCAGCACGCCTTCGGACAGAGCGCTGCGGATGGCCCGGCGCTGCCGGTCGCTGAAGGAAATGCCCCGGCGCTTTTCAAAGGCGTCGATGGCCATGTTGGTGCCCACGTCCAGGTGGGGCGTCTGGGGGAAGGCCATCATCAGGTCGCACAGCCGCCTTGCCACTTCCCGTTCAGCGGCGTCAAAGGCAGGGAGATAGATGCGGTTTTCGTCGTTCTCGCCCTGGAGCACCACCTCCCGCAGCAGCACCATCTGCTGCAGCTGGCGGCGCACCAGGTCTTCCTCCACCCTGAGCAGCTGGGAGGCACGGGCGCACAGTTCGTCGGCGGGCAGATAAATGTGGCCCTGGGCGATGGACATTTCCCGGAGCATATATTTCAGGGCGGCAGCGATGCGCCCCTCGCTCTGCGGGGGCACGCCCAATGTGGTGCCGATGCGGTCGGCGGTGAGGAAACCGATGCCCTCGATGTCCTCGCACAGCTGGTAGGGATTGGTGGTCACCACTTCCCTCGTGCGGTCGCCGTATTGCTTGCTGATTTTCACCGCCAGATTGGGCGGAATGCCGTAGGACTGCAAAAACACCATGGCGGTGCGGGTGGCATACTGGGCCTGAAAGGCCTCCGCCACCTGCTTCCAGCGCTTTTTGCCCATGCCGGGCACTTCTTTGAGGCGCTCGGGGTGCTCCTGCAGGATGGTCAGGGTGTCTTCGCCGAAGCATTTCACGATGGCCTTGGCCGTCACCGGGCCCACGCCGTGAATCAGCCCCGACCCCAGATAGCGCTCAATGCCCAGCAGGGTGGTGGGCGTCTGAATCTGACAGGAGACGCACTTGAACTGGCGTCCGTACTGGGGGTGCTCCGTCCATTCGCCGGAAAACACGGCCTGTTCGCCGGGGGCCAGTTCCGGCAGATTGCCCACCACGGTGGTCTCGTGGCGGCCCACCCGCACGGACAGAACGGAGTAGCCGTTATCGTGATTGCGGAAGGATGTGCCCAGCACGCTGGCTTCCAGTTGCTCCATGGCCATCCTCCCTTTCCTGTGATAAAAATTCAAGTCGATACAATCAGTATACCACTTTCCCCGCCAAAATGGAAACAGTTTTTACATCTTTTCTTCCATGGTTCAGAAATAATCCTCCCCCAAGACCTTGCATTTTGCGTGAAGTATTAGTATAATAACAGGTGTTGGAAAAGAGTTGCCAAGACAAAGCAACGGATCGGAAAAACAAGGAGGATCTTCATCATGAAATCCATCAACATCAAGCTTTCCCTGGCGGAAAATGTCAAGTCCTTCGTCAATGCGGTCAACCGCTATCCTTATGACATGGACCTGCGCGCCGGCCGTCACGTGGTGGACGCCAAGTCCATCCTGGGCATTTTCTCTCTGGACCTGAGCAAGCCCATCACCCTGGAAGTTTATGCCGATGAGTGCGACGACCTGATGAACGACATCAAGTCCTTCCTGGCCTGATGACCTGTTTCCGCCGCCCGGGCGAAAGGGCAGCTGTGTTTTGTGCGGCCTTTTTGGATGGGACAGGCGCAAGGGAAGGCTTCTTCCTGAACCTGTGATGCTCTTCCGCCCTGCGGAGGAGCTTTTTCTATCAGCATTTCCTGTGAGGAGGTACCATGGAGCGCAAGCATATTCCCGAGTCGGAACAGCGCCTGCTGATCCTATACGCCCTGGACAAAATCGGCCCCATGACCAGCCTGCAGCTATTGCAGTGCATGGTGGAAATGGACCTGATGAATTATATTACCCTCGAACTGCAGGTGAGCGCCCTGGAAGCAGACGGGCACCTGACCCGGTACGCCCACCCCTGCGGCAACCTGCTGGATGTGACCGCCGAGGGGCGGCAGACGCTGGGGGCATTCGTGAAGCGGATTCCCCAGAGCCGCCGCAGGAGCGTCGACGATAAAAAGGCTCATTATGCCGAACTGTTCCGGCTGGAACAGTTCTCCCCGGCGGATTCCTTTCCCCTGCCCGACGGCCGGTGCTGCATCCGTCTGCGGCTGATGGACAAGCGGGCCTCCCTGATGGACGTGATGCTGTTTGTGCCCACCTCCCGGCGGATGACCTTCCTGCACCAGCGGTGGCACTCCTGCGCCCAGCAGGCATACGAGACCATCCTTCTGCGGCTGACGCAGGGATATGACCCGACTGCCCCCATGCCCCCGGCGCCGGAAAATGCCCTGCAGCATCTGGACACGGAGGAATGGCTGCTGACGCTTTCTGACGATCAGGAGCATCCCGCCATCACGCTGATGCTGCCCCTGCCGGAGGAAGCCATGGCCCGCCATGCGGCGCTGCAGTGGCAGGAGGTTTCCCCCAGCCTCGCGCAGCAATTGATGGAGATGCTGGAAGGGGCGGATATCCCCGGCACGAGGCAGGAAGGCTAAAAATCCCGAACATTTTTGAAAAATACATCTTCCATCATTCGCATTGTTGTGGTATAATGAGGAAAAGCGCCGAAACGGGTACTTCGTACCGATTCGGTTACAATAGAAGGAGAGAACACCCGTGGATAAAATCCGACGCAACGAGCGCATGAGCGCCATGATCAAGATTCTTTCGGATGCGCCCAACCGCATCTTCACCCTGAGCTACTTCTGCGAAATGTTTGGCACGGCCAAGTCCACCATGAGCGAGGACATCGACATCCTCCGCGATGTGGTGAAGCAGTTCGGTCTGGGTGAACTGGAAACGGTGACCGGCGCGTCCGGCGGCGTGCGCTATCGCTGCAGCGTGGAGCGGGAGGAAGCCTGCCGGTACATCACCGGCCTGTGCGAGAAGCTCTCCGGCCCCAAGCGGGTGCTGCCCGGCGGATTCCTGTATTATTCCGACATCCTGTCCACCCCGGACATCGTGCAGCGCATGGGCAACATCCTTGCCACGGAATACTACGATCAGACGCCTGATTTCGTCCTGACCATGGAGACCAAGGGCATCCCGGTGGCGCTGGCCACCGCAAAGGCCCTGGGCGTGCCGCTGGTGATCGCAAGGCGTTCTTCCACGGTGTATGAAGGCAGCGCTGTGAACATCAACTATGTGTCTGCTTCCGGCAACATTGAAACCATGTCCCTGTCCCGCCGTGCGGTGGAGGAAGGGCAGAAGTGCCTGATCGTGGATGACTTCCTCCGGGGCGGCGGAACGGCCCGGGGCATGGTGGAACTGATGCGGGAATTCAATGTGGAAGTGGTGGGCGCCGCCTTCGTGATGGCCACTGCCTCCCCGGACAAAAAGCGCATCGCCGGCGAAAAGAGCCTGATGCTCCTGAGCATCGAGGGCGGCGAGCAGGAGACCGCCGTGGTGCGGCCTGCGCCCTGGCTGAGCGAATAAATCAGCCGATGTACCAAAGAAAAATTCATTACAGAGTGACCTTTTTCAGCCCGACGAGGACCGAGCGTTTTCCCGGGCTGTAACCTTTTGCCTTCCTGTGCGTGAACGTATATGACAGGAAGGAGAGGGAGGCGCCTATGCCGCAAACGCAGGATGAAAACCAGCGGGATCAGCAGTGGATGGCCCGCCTGGCGAAGGGGGACGAGGAAGCGCTGGAAGCGCTGATTGCCTGTTACCGGAATCCAGCCGAGCGGTATGCCCGGGAGATGCTGCGGGATGACGCCCTGGCCCAGGATGCGGTGCAGGAAACCTTCGCCCGCATTTATCTGGCCAGGGAGCGTTACCTGAGCGACTTCACCTTCCGCACCTACCTGTATACCCTTCTGCGCCGGGTGTGCATTGATATGCTGCGCCGGGGGAAGCACATCCCCCTGCCCATGGAGGAACTGCCGGAAAACCTTTCCCGGTCGGCGGAGACGTCGGTGGAGCAGGAGGTGCTCAGGCAGGAGCACCGGCAAAGCGTGCTGGAAGAGGTGGCAAATTTGCCGCTTCTGGAGCAGCGCCTGCTGCTGGGATACGCCCTGGAAGGAAAGAAGTACCGCCAGTTGGCCCGGGAGAACGGCCTGACGCCGGGACAGGTGAAAATCCGCCTGCACCGCTTGCGTCAGCGGCTGAAAAAGCGCCTGGCAGAAAAGGAAGGTGACCTGTGATGAAGGAATACACCCAGCGGGTGCTGGAAAAAGCCAGATCCCTCCAGCAATTGGAGGAAGCGGCGCTGGTGATGGCGTTGGAGCCCCGGCGACAGGTCGGTTTGCGCTCTGCCGTGATGCTGGCGGTGATGCTGGCGGTGGTGCTGTTTCCCCAGACGGGGGCAGGAACGGTTTTTTGATACACTTTGACGCAGCGAAAGCAGCAAAGCAATCCACAGGAAGAAGAAAGCGAGGGTATGCCAATGTCTGAACAGGAAAACCTTCAGCCAGTGACGGCGGAAGAAGCCAAAGCAACCGGGAAAACGAAGAAATCAAAACAGAAGAAGCCCTGGCAGCGGGAAGTGCTGGAATGGGTGATCACCCTGTCGGTGGCCGTTGTGCTGGCGCTGACGGTGCGCACGTTCCTCTTTGAGCTGGTGCGGGTGGACGGCGCAAGCATGAATCCCACCCTCAAGGACGGCGAGATCATGTTTGTCTCCAAGCCCTGCTATGTCTTTGGCGGCAATCCTGAGCGCTTTGACATCGTCATCTGCCACTATCCCGAGCGGGGCAACACCAATTTCGTCAAGCGTGTGGTGGGCATTCCCGGCGACACGTTGGAAATCCGGGACGGCTATCTGATGGTCAACGGCGTCATTTATCCGGAAGATTATCTGGCCGAGCGCCCCTATAGCGATTATGGCCCCTATACGGTGGGAGAAGGCGAATATCTGGTGATGGGCGACAACCGCAACAACTCCAACGACAGCCGCAATCCCCGGGTGGGACCCATCAGCCGGGATATGATCGTGGGCCGGGTGGAGTCTGTGCTGTGGCATACGATGCCCGAGGTGGAATAATTCATGAAAAGCAGGCGCAGCACGAGTTGCGTCTGCTTTTTTGAAACAGAGGATACAAAAGGGGGATTCCGCCATGAAGAAACTGATGTGCCTGATGATCGCCCTGCTGATGCTGCCCTGCGCAGCCCTTGCCTGGGAAATGGGCGAACCTGTGCCGGATGACGGTCAGCCGGATGTGTTCTGCGGCCTGAGCCAGCAGCAGGTGGACGAAATGTTTGCGGATACCCTCAACGGCCTGTTCACCGGCGAGACGAAGGAAGAAATCGTCCGTCAGGGCATCGGCGGGGAGTTTGGCTTCCACTTCCCGGATATGCTGTGGTGGGAGGGCAAATACTGGGCGTATTACATCACCTATAACACCCCCACCGGCAAGGGCGGCGTGGGCCTTGCCACGTCGGAAAACGGCCTTGACTGGGAAGATCAGGGCTGCGTGATTCCCCCGGATGCTGACTGGGACATGAACGGCGCCTACTTCGCCGGCGTCTGGCATGATACGGACGGCACCTTCTACTGCGCGTATGAATGCAAGGGCGGCGAGGACACGGAATACGGCGTGCTGGAAAACATCGCCCTGGCAGTGTCATCAGATGGCGTCCACTGGGAGAAGGAGGGCGTCATCCTCTATAAGAAATCCTCCCGCAGCTGGCAGAAACTCAACATCGGTACGCCTGACCTGTACAAGGCGGGGGATATGTGGTATCTCACCTTCCACGGTTACAGCGGCAGCACCTGCCAGATCAGCGTGGCCCACGGCGAGGACCTGCACAGCCTCACCATGGAGGCAGGCCCCAGGATTCGCACCAAGCGGGATACCCGCTGGAGCGGCACCACCGGTCGCCGGGACGTGATGTACGCCGGCGGATACTACTACATGGTCTATGAAATCAGCACGCTGCCCATGGGCTATAACGGCTTTGCGGACGCCAAGTGGAGCCACATGTTTGCCCGCTCCACCGACATGATCAACTGGGAAATTACCGAAGGCCCGCAGCTGATTCAGATGGTGAACGGCGAGGAAGTCAAGGGTTTTGGCTATGACGGCCCCTGCTGGATTGTGCTGGGAGATCAGCTGTGTGTGATGATGCGGGAAGGTGGCAGCACCACCGCTGTGGCGCTGAATTACGAAAAGGCGGAATAAGGCCGCCTGTCCCTGCTGCAAGGGGAAAGAGAGAAAAATGTCTGCTTGTGAATATGTGACGCTGCGGGAGAGACCCCATCTCCGTCTGGACGCAGCCCGGTGGTTTCACGAAAAGTGGGGCGTGCCGGAAGAAGCCTATCTGGAATGCATGGATGCTTACCTTCAGGGGGAAACGGAATACGGCTGGTATCTGTGCCTGATGGGTGGCAGGATCATCTGCGGGCTGGGCGTGATTGAAAACGACTTCCACGACAGGAAGGACCTGACGCCCAACGTGTGCGCCGTGTATACGGAAGAAGACTGCCGGGGGCAAGGCATTGCCGGAAAACTGCTGACGCTGGCGGTGGAGGATCTCAAGACAAAAGGTATTTCGCCGGTGTATCTGCTGACGGACCACACCGGGTTTTATGAAAAATACGGCTGGGAATTCCTGTGCATGGCCCAGGGCGACGGCGAAGACGCCCTCTCCCGGATGTACATCCACAGGTGAATCCCTTTTGGCGTGTTCCCCTTCACAAGCGGGGAACCATGTGATAGGATAAATGCAGGGAAAGGCGGTGATGCGGGTGGAGAATCAGCTGACGGGACGGTTTGTCCTCAAGGCGCCTTATCAGCCCAGCGGCGATCAGCCCCAGGCCATTGAAGGGCTGGCAGAGGGCGTTCATCAGGGAATGCACTCCCAGGTGCTGCTGGGTGTGACGGGCTCCGGCAAGACCTTCACCATGGCGTCTGTCATCGAAAAGGTGCAAAAGCCCACGCTGGTCATCGCCCACAACAAGACCCTGGCCGCCCAGCTTTGCTCGGAACTCAAGGCCTTTTTTCCCGACAGCCGGGTGGAATACTTCGTTTCCTATTATGACTACTATCAGCCCGAGGCGTACATTCCCTCCTCGGACACCTACATCGACAAGGACGCTGCCATCAACGAGGAAATCGACCGGCTGCGCCATTCCGCCACGGCGGCTCTGCGGGAGCGCCGGGATGTGATCATCGTGGCGTCGGTGAGCTGCATTTATTCCATGGGCGACCCCAGCGAATACGAGGGGCAGATGATCTCCCTGCGCCCCGGCATGGACATGAGCCGGGAGCACCTCCTGCGCCAACTGATCGACATCCAGTACGTCCGCAACGATTTTGATTTCAGCCGTGGTTCCTTCAGGGTCAGGGGCGACACGGTGGAGATCATTCCCGCCGGGATGAACGAGCACGCTCTGCGGATTGAATTCTTCGGCGACGAGATTGACCGCATCAGCGAAATCGACGTCACCACCGGCCATGTGCTGTCCTCGCTGGAACATTGTGCAGTGTTTCCCGCCACCCATTATGCCACCGACCGCAGCCACATGGAGGAGCATATCGAGGACATTGAAAAAGACCTGCAGGAGCGCATTGCCCTGTTTGAAAGTCAGGGAAAACTGCTGGAGGCCGAGCGAATCGCCCAGCGCACCAACTATGACATTGAGATGATGCGGGAAATTGGCTACTGCACCGGCATCGAGAACTATTCCCGGTATTTTGACGGCCGAAAGCCCGGCGACGCGCCTTACTCCCTGCTGGACTATTTCCCGAAGGACTTCCTGTGCTTCATTGACGAAAGCCACGTCACCGTGCCCCAGATTCGTGCCATGTACAACGGCGACCGGGCGCGGAAAAATACGCTGGTGGAATATGGTTTCCGCCTGCCTTCTGCCTATGACAACCGTCCGCTGCTGTTTGAGGAGTTTGAGCAGCGCATCCGTCAGACGATCTATGTCTCCGCCACCCCCGGCCCCTATGAAATGGACAAGGCCCAGCAGGTGGTGGAGCAGATCATCCGCCCCACGGGCCTGCTGGACCCCAAGGTAACTGTACGCAAGGCCACCGGCCAGGTGGACGACCTGGTGGGCGAACTGCGAAGCGTCATTTCCACGGGATACAGGGCGCTGGTGACCACCCTCACCAAGCGCATGGCGGAAGACCTGACCGGCTATCTGCAGGGCATGGACTTCCGGGTGCGCTATCTCCACTCCGACGTCACCACCATGGAGCGCATGGCCCTCATCCGGGACCTGCGCCTGGGGGAATACGACGTGCTGGTGGGCATCAACCTGCTCAGAGAGGGCCTTGACCTGCCGGAAGTGGCGCTGGTGGCCATTCTGGACGCCGACAAAGAAGGCTTCCTGCGCAGCGAAACCTCCCTGGTGCAGACCATCGGCCGTGCTGCCCGCAATGTGGACGGGTGCGTGATCATGTATGCGGATACCATGACGGATTCCCTCATGCGGGCCATCGGTGAGACCAACCGCCGCCGGGCACTGCAAAAGGCGTACAACGAGGCCAACGGCATCACCCCTGAAACGGTGCGCAATGCCGTGCACAACGTGCTGGAAATCACCAAAAAGGTGGAAAGCAGCGCCGGTCCCGACATGACAGAGGATGAACGCAACGCCCTGATGCGTCAGATAGAGGACCAGATGCTCAGCGCCGCCAGAGCCCTCAACTTCGAGGAAGCCGCCAAACTGCGCGACCGCCTGCTGGCCCTCAAGGGCGAGGCGCCGGTGAAGTCCCAGGTGCAGAAAAAGCGCCGCCGCACCAGAGAAAGCACCCGCCATCATTGAGGCGGAGGGGCGGCAAAGGGATCCAAGGTTGCGAAAACCCGCAAACAGGAGTATAATGTTCCTGTTATTCCTGATCTCCTGAAAGGAGCATGAAGAGTTGAAATCCCGACTGATTCCCTTTTTGCTGCGGCCGGTGGTGTTATTGCTGCCGGTGGCAGCGGTGGTGACGCTGCTGGCGGTGCGCTATGGTTCCCTTGTGCGGGACATGATCTCCGTGGCGCTGAAACTGGTGGTGATGCCCTGATGAAAAAGACGGACAAGCCCGGCATCTTCAGCAGGGCAGCGGCGTATGTGCTTCTGATGGGCGCTGTGCTGTTCCTGACGCTGGCCATTGGCCTGAGCATTGTGAGCACGCTGGCCTCGGACAGTTCCTACCATGAGCGGGTGGCACTGCACCCCGCTGTGCAGGAAGCCCAGGAGAAGCGCATTGAACTGCGGGTGAATGAACTGGCCCGGCAGTGGCACTTTGCGCCGGAAACGGTGCTGCCGCTGGTGACGGGCGAGGCGCTGGAAGCGTACAATCTGGAAATGATCGCCTGGTGGCAGGAACTGCTGCGGGATTTGTCTGCTCAGGCGGAAGTGCCCTTTATCAGCACGGTTTCCATTCAGGAGGCGGTGCGGGCGGATGAACTGTTCCGGGAGCATACTCCCGCCAATCAGCGCAAGACCATCGCCCGTGACAAAGTGGCCTACGAGGTGGGCGAATGCCTGCAGCGCACGGTGATGCCTTTGCGGCCTTCCGTGCTGAGCCTTGGCGTGATGATGATGCAGCGCGAACTGCCCGTCACTCTGGAAACCTGCCTGATGTACGCCCGCTTGGCGGCATGGGGCGCCTTTGGGGTGTTTGCGGTGCTGCTGGTGCTTGTGCGCCTGCGGCACAGGCGGTATCTCGTGGTGGACGTGCTTCACGGCGTGAGTGCGCTCATCATCGTGCTGATGGCCCTGACGGTTTTTCTGATGGTGATGGATTTCCCCGGTCAGCTGGCGAGGCTGTCTGAACCCCTGGGGCTGCAGGCGGAGATCTTCATGGGCGTGGAATGGTATAAGCCGGTGCTGCTGGCGCTGGCACTGGCAGGCTGGACCTGCCTCTCCCTGCGGGTGCGCCGCAAAATGTTCGGCCCCCTGACCAAGCAGGAGGACGCCCAACATGGCTGAGAGAGTTATCACCCGCCATGTGGTGCGCAGCCCTCGCATCACAAAGCCCCTGACGCTGGCGGTGGTCAGCGATTTGCACAACGGCCCCTATGCCGATGTACTGCCCGCCCTGCAAGGGCTGGACGCCATCCTGATTGCCGGCGACATGATCAACCGTCACAAGCCGGGCTATGATTACGCCATTCCCTTTTTGAAGGCGGCGGCGGACATCGCCCCCACCTTCTATTCCATCGGCAACCATGAATGGAAAGCGGCGGAAAGGGACGCCTACTGGCAGGAAGCGGTCAAGTGCCCCGTGACAGTGCTGCACAACCGCTTCGTCTCCTTCGGTGAAGTGGTCATCGGCGGATTGTCCAGCGCCCCCCGCAAGGCAGTGGATGCTTCCTTCCTCGCTGACATGGAAAAGCAGGAAGGTTTCCGGTTGCTTTTGTGCCATCACCCGGAATATTTCAAGCGCTATGTTGCGGGCCATGACATCGATCTGACCCTCGCCGGGCACGCCCACGGCGGGCAGATCAACCTGCTGAACCGGGGCGTCTATGCGCCGGGACAGGGCGTCTTCCCCCGATGGACCCACGGCGCCTATTTCGGCGGAAAACTGCTGGTCTCCCGGGGCATGACCAACTCCAGCGGCGCCCCCCGGTGGGGCAATCCCTGTGAGATGATTCTGCTGGAACTCGGGCCGGAAGAATAAGGCTATTTCAGGCACGGCATTTGCCGTGCCTTTTTTGCGCACCTTTCACCGCAACAAAAAACGCTCCCCCGAAGGGGAGCACCATGAATCCCGCTCATCATCACTGCGGCGCAGGGGAGAGCAGGGACAGTTCATCGGCGTAGAGAAGTTCCAGCGTCTGCACGTTGGCGGTGCCGGTGACGCTGAGGCCGTTGGCCTTCTGGAAGGCCTTGACGGCCTTGACGGTGCCGTCCAGATAGGTGCCGGTGACGGTACCGGTGTAGTAGCCTTCCTCCTTGAGTTTGCTCTGCAGCCAGTAGACCGCAGGGGAGGTCTGGTTCTTTTTGAGCGTCGTCAGGGGCAGGGGCGGCTGGGCGCCGGAGACATACACCGGCGCAGCGGTGGGCTGGGCGGTGACATAGGGCAGCATATACTCCTTATTGAGGGCGGGGAGTTTCAGCGCCGCCTTCAGTTCCGGGTCGGAGGGCAGGTCCTCGGTGATGGTGACCACTGTTCCGGCGCCGCAGTTGTTGTAGATCCACCGGGCGTCGGCGACGGTGAGGCGGATGCAGCCGTGGGAGGCACGCTTGCCCAGATTGTTGTAACTCTTCACCGACAGGTCCATGGTATCTACGGTGTTATACACCACGGAATGGAAGGCGATGGACTCGTTGATCTTCGTCCAGTACTGGGCGTGGCCGCCCCACTGGGGGAAGTCGCACCACCGGGCCCGGCGGCCCGTCAGCACAAATTCGCCCACATCGGAGGGATAGCCCTTGGTGCCGGTGGAGCAGAGCATCTGCCGCACGACGACGGTGTAATCGCCGTATTCATCCCGGGTGTAGACGGTGGTGACCTGATTGGTCACGTCTACGGTGATGGCAAAGGGCACCGGGGTGGGGGCGGGGGTCGGCCGGGGGGATTCCTCGGCGGACAGCACGGCGTCATCATTGAACAGCAGATTCCAGGTGCTTTCGCCCATGATGCCGTCTGCTTCCATGGCGTGATGCTCCTGGAAGGCCTTCACGGCATTGCGGGTATGGCCCAGATAATTGCCGGAAATGGGCCCTTCATAGAAGCCCAGGTCCGTCAGGCGGGCCTGCACCACCTTGACTTCCGGCGAAGCGTCGCCGTACTTCATGATCTTGGTGAAGGCCACCGTGGGTGCGGGGGTGGCAAAAGCCTCGGAGGATTCATCCACCAGGAAGGAAGGCTCCTTAACAGGCGCCGGGGTGGCGGCAGGCAGGGGAGAGTCGTTATAGCCCCGGGCATTGCGGTCATAGAGGATGGCCTGGGTGTCCGGGTCAGCCACGCCGTTGGCGATCAGGCCGTTTTTTGCCTGGAAGGCCGTCACGGCGTCTAAGGTGGCGGTGAGATAATTGCCGGAGATCTTTCCGCCGTAGAATCCCAGCACCAGCAGGCGGGTCTGCAGGTTTTTCACCAGTTGCCCCTGAGAGCCGTAGCGCAGGGGGCGATACTGGGCGGCCAGGAGGATGTCCTGGGTGTCCGGGTCGGCAATGCCGGTCACAGGCAGGTCAAAATCCGCCTGAAAGGATTCCAGCGCCGTGCGGGTGCCGGCGCCGAATTCGCCGGAAATGGCGCCGGAATAATACGCCAGTTCCGTCAGCCGGGTCTGCAGCTGCAAAACCGAAGCGCCGGAATCGCCGAACTGCAGCGTGCCTTCGGGCACATTCGCCGCCTGATCGGGATCCACCCAGTCCAGGTCATCCATGGGCACGGCTTCCACGGCCAGCGCCATCACGGGCGTCAGCAGCAGGGCCAAAAGGAAAATCAACAGGCGCTTCATTCGTTCACTCCCCGGGGCGGCTTTTCCGCCATTGCGTTTGTTCCTTCCTTATTGTAGCAATATCCGGGACGGATTACAAGAGCTGCGCAGGAATTTACATCTGGGCAGAAATGGGAGAAGAATGGCAGTCTTTGACAAAAAAACAATCGGAAAACAATGCCGGGGTTGACAGAGCCCAGCGGGTATGGTATGCTAATCCCATCTTCCGGATGAAAGGAGAAGCGCTATGAAGTTGTTTGACGCCATGCCCATGTGGATGTACATGTGCCGTATGATGCGTTCAACGGTTTGTCTTCTGTGCGCTTAATTCTCCATCGTTGCCGGGATTCAAAAAGAGTCCGGCAGACGTGAAAAGGAAGCTGAGCAGAAGATGCCAGCTTCCTTTTTCTGTATCCGATTCATCCTGACCACTTTGCAAGAAGGGAGTGTGCCTATGTCCGACCTGGCAAAGAGCACCATCCGCTACCCGGCAAGCATGAACCGGGAAAGCCGCCGAATGTGACGCTCCAAGCGCCCTTGGCTGAAAAAGCATATTTGACTCCCCTTGCCATCGTTTCCCTGTGAATCCCCAAACAAAACGATTCAATTTGAAGGAGAAGTGTCACCATGAATAAGAAGTCCATCCTTGCCATCATCATCGCTGTGATTCTGGTTGTCGCCATCGTTGTGGGCGTGTTCGTGATCGTCAAGCCCGGTCAGGACAAGGGCCTGACCATCGCCGTTCCCAATGACACCACCAACGAAGCCCGCGCGCTGCTGCTGCTGGAAGCCAACGGCATCATCAAGCTCAAGGAAGGCGCTGACATCACCGCCACCATCGCTGACATCGCCGAGAATCCCCTGAACATCACCTTCCAGGAAGTGGAAGCCGCCATGGTGCCCAACGTCCTGGCGGACGTGGACTACGCCATCATCAACAACAACTTTGCGCTGGACGCCGGCATGAATCCCGTGCAGGATTCTCTGCTGATCGAATCCGCTGATTCTCCCTATTCCAACGTGCTGTGCGTCAAGGGCGGCAACGAAGAAGCTCCTCTGACCAAGGCCCTGGTGGCCGCCATCAGCAGCCAGAAGGTGAAGGACTTCATCAACTCCACCTACGGCGGCGCTGCTGTGAGCGTTGTGGAAAACCCCACCGACGGCTTTGACGCCACCATCGATTACGCTGCTCTGGCCGGCTCCGAAGTGAGCGTGGCGGCTTCTCCCACCCCCCATGCCCAGATCCTGGCCGTGGTCAAGGAAATCCTGGCTGAGAAGGACATCACCCTCAAGGTCATCGAGTTCTCCGACTATGTGCAGCCCAACATGGTGGTGGACGCCGGTGAAGTCTACGCCAACTACTTCGCTCACATCCCCTATCAGGACAACTTCAACCTGGAAAACGGCACCAACCTGGTGGTCGTGGCGGCTGTGCACGTGGAGCCCATGGGCCTCTACGGCGGCAAGCAGACGAACCTGGATGCCCTGACTGTCAAGTAAGATTCATATCAATCAGGACACACCGGCGGCTTTTTTCGCAGCCGGTGTGCCCTTGCGTTTACGGAGGTTGCCAAATTCATGATTGAACTGCGCAATTTGTGCAAGAGCTTTGTGACCGCCGACGGTCCGGTGGAAGCCCTCAGGCACGTCAACCTGACCATCAACAACGGCGATATCTACGGCATTATCGGTATGTCCGGCGCCGGCAAGAGCACGCTGGTGCGCTGCATCAATATGCTGGAGCGCCCCACGGAAGGCGAAGTGCTGCTGGATGGGCGCAATCTGGGTGCGCTGAACAAAAAGGAGCTGCAGCAGGCGCGCCGCCGCATCACGATGATTTTTCAGGGCTTCAATCTGCTGATGCAGCGCACGGTGCTTCAAAACGTGATGCTGCCCCTGAAACTTTCCGGCGTGGACAAGAAGGAAGCGGAAAAGCGGGCGCTGGAACTGCTGGACGTGGTGGGTCTGCCGGACAAGGCCAATGCCTACCCGGCACAGCTTTCCGGCGGTCAGCAGCAGCGCGTGGCCATTGCCCGCGCCCTGTCCACCAACCCGGACGTCCTGCTGTGCGACGAGGCCACCTCGGCCCTGGACCCCAAAACTACCCATGCCATCCTGGAACTGATCCGGGACATCAACGAAAAGCTGGGCATCACCGTGATCGTCATTACCCACCAGATGAGCGTGGTGCAGGAAATCTGCAACCGTGTAGCCATCCTGGAAAACGGCGAAGTGGTGGAAGAAGGCACCGTGGCGGATGTATTCTCCAATCCCAAGGCGGACGCCACCCGCAATCTGGTCTACCCTGAAATGGCTGACAGCGCCGTGCTGGCGGATGAACACGGCCAGCGGGTGCGCCTGATCTTCAATGGCGCCCTCACCGCCCGGGAGCCCCTCATTGCCCGCATGGCGATGGATGCCGGCGTGGAAGCCAGCATTCTGGGCGCATCCACCCGCAGCGTGGGCGATCGCGCCTACGGTTACATCCTGCTGGAAATCATGGGCGGCCCGGACGAACTGGCCAAGGCCGTGAAGTATCTGCGGGGCCACGAGAACGTCACCGTGCAGGTGGAAGTGGACTATGCGGTGAAAGGGGGTCAGGCATAAGTGTTCACCATCAATGAAAAGAAACTGGCGGAAGCATGGGAAATCCTGCGGGATGAAGTGCCTCTGGCCCTGTGGGACACCCTGTACGTCACCTTTGCCGCCACCTTCCTGGCCATCCTGATCGGCCTGCCGCTGGGCATGCTGCTGGTGGCTGGCGAAAAGAATGGCATCCGGCCCATTCCTTCCGGGCTGATGAAAGTCATCAATGTGGTCATTAACCTGCTGCGCTCCATACCCTTCATCATCCTCATCGTGCTGGTGATTCCTCTCACCCGTCTGCTGGTGGGCACCTCGGTGGGTACGGTGGCGTCCATTGTGCCCCTGACGGTGGCGGCCTTCCCCTTTATTGCACGTCTGGTGGAAGGCAGCCTGCGGGAAGTCAACCCCAATATTATTGAAGCGGCGCAGTCCATGGGCTTTTCGCCCCTGCAGATCATGACCCGGGTGATGCTCCCTGAGAGTGTGCCCAGCCTGATTAACAATTTCACCCTGGCTATCACCACCATTATGGGCTACACCGCCATGAGCGGCGCCATCGGCGGCGGCGGTCTGGGCAAGATTGCCATCATGATCGGCTACAACCGCTACAACTACCCCGTGCTGCTGATGACCGTCATTCTGCTGATTGTGCTGGTGCAGGTGATTCAGTCTGTGGGCACCTGGCTGGCCATCAAGAACGATCGTCGCCTGAAGAAGTGACCAGGGGACTCCTATGTGGGGCTTTGCCCCACACCCCCACCAAAGGGCTTTGCCCTTTGGAAACCCTATGTGGGGCTTTGCCCCACACCCCCAGCAGGGGCTCCGCCCCTGCACCCCGCCAAAGGGCTTTGCCCTTTGGAATCCCAATCGGGGGCGCTGCCCCCGATACCCCCGCAAGGGGCATCGCCCCTTGATCCATTACCCCAAGCCCTGACGGGCTTGGGGGATTGTTTGTTTGTGGGATTTTCATTTGTTTGTTGTTCGGACAAGCAACAACGGAGGGGACTCCGAAGGGGTCCAGGGGGCGACCGGAAAGCCCCCTGGTTGTGGTGGCGAAGTTGTGAAACAGGTATTGGATTGGATTCGGTACAATCCTTTGTGCAAGGAGGGGGTTTCGCCCTCACGGGCGACCAAAGGGCTTTCCGGTCGCCCTTTGGAAACCTTCGGGCTCCCTCCGGATGGAGAAGTATTAACCTGTTTGTTGAAGGAACGAATTTTGTAGTCAAACAAACAAAGGCCCCCTTGTGTAAAGGGGGCTCCGCCGTTAGGCGGAGGGGGATTGTCCTGCTGCGAAAAGACTACTTACAAGGATGGAGACCGAAGGGGTCCAGGGGAAACGAACTGCCCAGTGGGCAGTCGCCGAAGGCGAGTTTCCGGAGCGAAGCGGAGGCGGACCGATCGGAAAGCCCCCTGGTATATCCAGAAAAGGAGCGTTGGCGGTATAGGCATAGAAACAGCAAAAACCTTTGTGCAAGACAAGATTTTGCCCTTACGGGAGCCCTCGAAGCCCTGTATCGGTCCCCAAAACAACATTTTTTTTCACCCAAAACACAAAAATCCTTGCCTTCCATGCAGGAAAACAACAAGCCATGGAGAAATCAAAATATAAATCAGAAAGCAAAAACATTTTCACATTTTTGCTTTCGCCGTTGTACCCGGATGATGCCGTTTTGCACTCTCAACCCCGACACCCATTCCATCAGCCCCACAAGGAGTGAAATCATGCTTCCGGATAAATATAATTACAAAATCATGCTCTACACCTGGCTGGGCGAAAGAATCGTGCAGGGCCGGAAGGAAAAGAAGATCACCCAGAAGGAACTGGCGGAAAAGCTGAACATTTCTGTGTCGCTTTTGCGGGCCTATGAGCGGGGCGAAAAGAAAATGAGCCTGGAAAAGTTCGTTGACCTGTGCGAAGCCCTCGGATTTGCGCCGTTCTACTTCCTGTGCGACAGCTTCCCCTTTCTCCCGGAGAATGCGGAAATGTGAGCAGGGCCGGCTGCGGCTTTTCATTGAGATAAGGGTGAAAATTTCAGCCTCTGCGCAAGCAGGGGCTGGTTTTTGTTGCGGGCAATCACGAACAGGGGGGGTCCGCACTGGACAAATCCTTTTCTCCGTGGTATGCTATAGACATTGAATCCAGAATACGAAAGGCGGCGAGGGTATGCAGGAACTGTTCATCACCATGGATATCATGCTGCCGCTGCTTTTGATGCTGCTGCTGGGCGTGGTGCTCAGGAAAATCGGCTGGATGCCTGAGGGCATTGTGCCGGGGATGAATCAGCTGGTGTTCAGGGCGTTTTTGCCGATGCTGGTGTTCAACAGCATCCGCTCGCTGGATGTGTCCGCCAGCCCCGGGCTGGAGATGACGCTGTTCATCACCCTGTCCATTATCGGCGTGTTTACGGTGGCGCAGCTGCTGATGCCCCGGTTTTTCCCTGATCCCCGCAAGTCCAGCGTGATGGTGCAGGGAGTGTTCCGCTCCAACTTTGCGGTGCTGGGCTTCGGGCTGATGTCGGCGATGTACGGCGCATCCGGCGAAGCGGCGGTGTCGCTGGCGCTGCCCATCGTGACGCTGCTGAACAACGTTCTGGCGGTGGTGGCCTTCTCCCGGGGCGAAAAAATCAACCCGCTGAAGATGCTCCGTCAGGTGCTGACCAATCCGCTGATTATCGCTGCAGCGCTGGGCGTTGTGTTCCTGCTGACGGGATGGCAGCTGCCCCATGTGGTGGATGAGGTCTGCCTGGACGTGGGCGGATTGGCCTCGCCGGTGTCGCTGCTGGTGCTGGGCGCATCGCTGAAGTGGCAGGGTGTGAAGGACAACAAGCGGGAACTGGCGGTGACGCTGGTCATCAAGCAGTTGATTCTGCCGGCGGTGATGGTCACGCTGGCTGCCCTGCTGGGGATGCGCCAGGAAGCCCTGGGCGTGATCGTGATTCTCTTTGGCGCACCGGGCGCCGTCAGCAGTTACCCGATGGCGGTGGCCATGGGCGCCGATGGCACGCTGGCGGCCAGTCAGTTGGTGATGACCACGATCTGCTCCATGGGCACGCTGTTTGCGCTGATCTATGTGGGCAAGGTGCTGTGCCTGTTGTAAATCAAACAAAAAACGGGGCCGGATTGCGGGAATGCAATGCCGGTCCCTTTTCTTGTGCTGAAAAAGTCAGATCCACACGGGGTCGTGATGAAGCGAAGGCACGATGCGGGTGAAAAAGTCCTTCTGGGTGAACACCACGGTGGCGGTGTTGTCGCAGGGGTGAAAGGCAATGCGCCCGCCCGTGCGGATGTCCCGGTCGAACACGAGGGTGATTTTTCGGGATTCATCAAACCACAGTCCCAGGGGCGACAGGGAGCCGCTGTGCAGGTGAAGCATTTCCACCAGACAGTTAGCCGGGGCGAAGGACAGCCTCGACACCCCCAGCGCCTTGGAGGTGTCCGCAGTGCGGAAGGGCTTTTCCGGCGGGGTGACATAAAGGTAGAAGGCGGTCTGCTGGCGGTTGCACAGCAGGATGTTCTTGCAGAAGGTGACGTCCGCTTCGGCGCAGGGCAGGGCCAGACAATCCGCTATGGTGTTGGCGGCTGCGTGTTCAAACAGGGTGAAGGGTACGCCCAGTGCCTGCAGGCGGGCGAGGATGATTTCTTTTGTGCTTGCGGCGGTCATGGTTACTCTCCGAAAGAGAAAGATTCAGGGGCGGCCTCGTGGAACAGCTCCCACAGCCAGGTGTTATCGGCCTTGGAGATTTCGTAGCAGAAGGACGTGCCGAAGAGCATGGATTGGCAGCTGTCGGAGGCCTTCTGAATCACCATGGTGCGGCCATCATCCATGGTCAGGGTCAGCACGCCTGTCCAGGGGCATTTCGAGCGGAAACCCATCTTCTGGGCGCCCTGCAGGACTGTCTGAAGGCGTGCAAGGTCAGCAGGGTCGGTGACAGTTTGAGAGTGGGTCTCGCCGAAGAGGGTGGTGTCCATGGTGGCGGAGACGATGTTCCCCACATCAGCGGGGGACTGGCACAGGAAACCGGCGGTTTCGGCGGCAATATCCACCAGCGGCTGAGGCAGAGGCCCGTAATTTTCGTCCGGGTTGTCCGGGGTGACCAGAGCGATGGTCATCATGGTGTCCACTACTGCGGAGAACATCATGGCGTTCATCACTTCCTCCTGCGTCAGGGGGATATATCCGGAAACATACTGTCCGCCGATGTAAAACGCCACTTCCAGATAGGGCGCTTCCGGCTTTTCAGCCACCAGCTGATGGGCAGGCGCAGCGGCGGGGACGTCCGTGGGGGCGTCTGTGGGGGCAGAAGCCGGGACGTCCGTGACGGCGTCCATTACCACGGGGAATTTCTGGCTGTCGGTGGGGGCGGTGCAGGCAGACAGACACAGCAAAAGTGCCATGAGCATCATCAGTATTTTCAGGAACGTTGATTTCATACAATTCCCTCCTTTTCCTGATTATACCATTCCGCCTGCCGGGAAACAATGGCATTCCCCCCGTCATAACTGTAAAATGTGTTTTGGATAGGTATCAGACAAAATCTGCCGGGAACAGTGGAAAAATCATCAGGAGAGTGGTATACTGTAGTTATCAAAGGCAAAATACTAAAGCCAGGAGGCGTTTTTGTATGAAAAGGCGAATCGGTATTCTCACCAGCGGCGGAGACTGCCCCGGACTCAATGCGGCCATTCGTGGCGTAACCCGTGCGGCGTATGAAATGTTTGATGCGGAAATCATCGGCATCCATGACGGCTACCGTGGATTGATCGAGGGCGACTATCATGCCATGAAGCGCAGCGACTTTTCCGGCATCCTGACGCTGGGCGGCACCATTCTGGGTACGGCCCGCACGCCTTTCCGCAATATGCGGGTGATCGGCGAGGACAAGGTGGATAAGGTCGCCGCCATGAAGAAGACCTATAAGGACCTGAAACTGGACTGCCTGGTGACGCTGGGCGGCAACGGCACCCACAAGACGGCCAACCTGCTTTCCCAGGAAGGCCTGAACGTGATCGGCCTGCCCAAGACCATCGATAACGACCTCTATGGCACGGATTTCACTTTCGGTTTCCACACCGCCATGGACATCGCCACCGAGGTCATCGACCGCATCCACACCACCGCTGCCTCCCATGGCCGGTGCATGGTGATTGAAATCATGGGCAACAAGGCGGGCTGGCTGACGCTGTATTCCGGCGTGGCCGGCGGCGCTGACGCCATCCTGATTCCGGAAATTCCCTATGACATGAAGCAGGTCGCCAAGGTGGTGGAACAGCGCGCCAAGAGCAACAAGGGCTTTACCATCATCGCCGTGGCGGAAGGCGCCATGACCACCGAAGAAGCCAAGATGAAGAAGAAGGAGCGGGAAGCCAAGCGTGCCGCGGAACACTTCTCCTCCAGTGCCTATGTGGCCCAGCAGCTGCGGGACCTGGTGGGCGTGGAAGCCCGCGCCGTGGTGCCGGGGCATATCCAGCGCGGCGGCAGCCCCTCTGCCTATGACCGTGTGCTGTCCACCCAGTTCGGCGTCCATGCGGCGGAACTGATCAGGGACGAAACCTACGGCGTGACCGTGGCCCTCAAGGGCAACACCATCACCCACAACCGCCTGGAGGACATTGCCGGCGTGCCCAAGCTGGTGCCCGAAGATGACCAGATGGTGACCATTGCCCGCCAGATGGGCATCTCCTTCGGCAGCAAGGAATAAAAAAGACCCGGCACGCCGGGCTAAGAATCAACTATCGATATTTTCCAGCCATTTTTCTGCTTCTTCCCGGGTGGCAAATCCCATGCCGGGGAGAAGCATTTCCTGATAGGCGTCGGGCAGGTCGGCCATGCGGCTGCCTGTTTCCGACAAAAGCATCAGCGCATCGCCGTAGTGATTGGCCCACAGGCACAGGATGCCGCTGTCATCGGGGCGGAGAACGACGTGCTGGGGGCAGTACAGGTCAAAGGAAGCCGTCATTTCCACCGACGAGGGGGAAAAACTGGTCACCTGCCACAGGTCGTAAACGCCTTCCAGCTCGCTGCGGGTCTTGCCCGCCAGTTCCGGGGGCAGCGTCTGCCGCCTGGTCATGGAATGGCCGCAGGGCGTGTAGTACATCTGCTGGATGATCTCGCAATCCGCCTGCAGGCGGGCGGCGGCGTCCATGCCTGTCAGGGCGGCGTCATCCTGGGCGTTTCGGGGCGTCAGGCTCACCGCCAGCATCACGGCAATGCCGGTGAGCAGCGCTGACAGGGCCGCAATGGCCCGTTTGCCGTCCGGCAGGCGGGCAGGGGAGGAACCTGATTTCCTGAAGGGACGATGCTTGTCCATGAGGGATACTCCTTCCTTTAATAAGGCGTTGTGATGACAGTATGCCCTGAAAGGGGCGCAAGTAACCGCCGGGAGTTCCGGCGGGGCAGGAAGGAAGAGATTCCCATGGCGCATAGGGCCGTATTGTTTGACCTGGACGGAACGCTGGTCAACACCCTCAAGGATATCGCCTTTGCGATGAACCGTGCCCTGCGCATGAACGGTTTGCCGGAGTTTGAAGAGGCGGCCTACCGTTATCTGGTGGGTGACGGCGTGAAGAATCTGGCGCTGCGGGCCTGCCGGGAGCGCACCGACATGGCGCCGAAAGTGCTTCATGATTATCAGGCGTATTACGGCGAACATTCCCGGGTGCATTCAGCGCCCTATGAGGGCATCCCTCAAATGCTCAGAGCCCTTGAAGAAAAGGGAATGCGGCTGGCGGTGTTTTCCAACAAACCCCACCCGGACACCTGCGAGGTGGTGCGGCATTATTTCCCCGATGTGACCTTTGAAGTGGTGCGGGGCCAGAAGCCGGATACGCCTGTCAAGCCCGATCCCGCCGGAGCGCTGGCGGTGGCAGGGGAGATGGGCCTTGCGCCGGAGGAATTCCTCTATCTGGGGGACACCAACACCGATATGCGCTGCGCCGTGAACGCAGGGATGTTCCCTGTAGGCGTGGCCTGGGGCTTTAGGGACGCAGAGGAACTGGCGCAAAACGGCGCCAAAAGGGTGATTTTTCATCCGATGGACCTGCTGGAAGAAATATAAATGTAACAAAAGTGAAATATGTCTTGCCATGGAGGGAATTTCCTGCTATACTGAAGAAGTAAAAGGAAATTCCCTCTTTTTCAGGAGGTAACAGGTATGCGAATGAAACAAATGGTTGCGTGGCTGCTGTGCGTCGTGCTGTGCCTTGGCATCATGGCGCCGGCGATGGCAGACTCCCTGCGCTACGGCGATCGTGGCGATGATGTGATCTCCCTGCAGAAGCGGCTGATTTCTCTGGGCTTCCTGACGGGCGACCCCGACGGCAAGTACGGTCCGGCCACGGAATCCGCCGTGATGGCCTTCCAGGCGGCCTATGGGCTGGAGATTGACGGCGTGGCCGGCAATGCCACCCAGAACAAGCTGGCGTCGGTGATTTCCGGCGGCGTGCAGGAAAACAAGCCCTCCACGTCCCAGCCCACGGACAGCACCAAGTATTTCGGCGGCGATTACTCCACCATCCGCAGGGATGATGTGGGCGAGAGAGTCACCAAGCTGCAAAAGGCGCTGGTGCTGCTGGGCTATGCTGCCGGTACAGCCGACGGCGACTTCGGCCGCTCCACGGAAAAGGCCGTGATCGCCTTCCAGAAGGACATGGATCTGGAAGCTGACGGCAAGGCCGGCAAACTGACCCTGCAGAAGATCGAGACCTTCATCAACGCTGACGGCACGCTGAAAAACCCCGGCACGGCGCCCGCCCCGGACGATGATGACGATAATGATTCTTCCACCGGCGGCTATCTGATTCCCGACAGGAGCCTGCGCCGCTACAACCAGGGCGACGACGTGGCCTCTGTGCAGAAGCGCCTGAAGGAACTGGGCTATTACACCGGTACGGTGGATGGCAATTACGGCAAGGGTACCATGGAAGCAGTGCGGAACTTCCAGCAGCGCAACGGCCTGATGGCAGACGGCGTGGCAGGCGTGCAGACCTATGCGGTGCTGTATTCCAGCATGGCGATTTCCGCCTCTTCCCCCACGCCTTCGCCCTCTCCCAGCCCCGCCCCCGAGGCCACGCCGGCCCCTGGCGGCCTGACTGTTCCCACCCGCAGCCTGCGGGAGGGTGATGTGGGCTCGGATGTTTCCTCCGTGCAGACCCGCCTGAAGGAACTGGGCTATTACACCGGCAACGTGGACGCCGATTACGGCAAGGGCACGGTGGAGGCGGTGCGCCGCTTCCAGGATAAGCATGGCCTGACCACGGACGGCATCGCCGGCACGAAGACCTACAAGATTCTCTACAGCGACAGCGCCCTCAAGGCGGATCAGGCTCTGCCGGCGCCGGAAGGCTCCGAGGGCTACATCATCCCCGACCGCACCCTCAGAGACGGCTGCACCGGCGAGGATGTGAAATCCCTGCAGAAGCGGCTGATTGAACTGGGCTACCTCACCGGCGAAGCGGATGGCAAGTACGGCTCTGCGACCCTGGCGGCGGTGTCCAAGTTCCAGTATATCAACGGCCTGGATGTGGATGGTCTGGCGGGCCGCAAGACCTGCTCCGTGCTCTTCAGCGAAGAGGCCCTGGGCCCTCAGACCCAGCAGCCTGCCCCGGAAACGCCGGAAGAACCCGAAGAGCCGGAAACCGATGTGGTCATCCCCACCCGCACCCTGCGCAGCGGCGACAGCGGCGATGACGTCATTTCTGTGCAGACCCGCCTGAAGGAACTGAATTATTACATCGGCATGGTGGACGGCAAGTATGGCTACACCACTGTGTCCGCAGTGATTGCCTTCCAGGACGCCCATGACCTGACGGCGGACGGCGTGGCGGGCGTGCTGACCTATGCCAAACTGTTCAGCGCTGACGCCAAGCCCAACAACACGACTTCCTCCGGCAGCACCACCGTCAAGCCTGACAGCTACACCCTGCTGCGCCGCGGCTCCAGCGGCGAGGCTGTGCTGCTGCTCCAGCGGGCGCTGCTCAACCTGGGCTATGCCACCAACACCAACGGCAATTATGACTACAATACCGTGGCGGCGGTCAAGGCCTTCCAGAGCCGCAACAACCTCTCTGCGGACGGCGTGGCGGGCGAACTGACCCAGATGGTGCTCTATTCCGAAAAGGCCGTGCCTGCTGACACGGAGACGGAAGAAGGCCCCGGCTCCACCACCGCCGGCGTGATGAACAATCCGCCTTCCTCCTCTCAGGTCAAACTTCTGCACTGGTATGATGACCTGAAGGGCAAGCAGGTTTTCCACGACAACAATCTGCAGATTTATGACCCCGCTTCCGGTCTGACCTGGTATTGCCGCGTGGGCTCCATGGGTCAGCATGCCGACTGTGAGCCTGTCACCCTGCAGGATACGCAGATTATGTACAAGGCCTTCGGCAACCGCTTCACCTGGGATGAAAAGCCCGTGTACATCAAGCTGACCAACGGCACCTGGTGCATCGCCTCCATGCACGATATGCCCCATGAATCCGACTGGGGCAAGGATGATGCCTTCGTGGGTCACCTGTGCATCCACTTCCCCCGCACCATGTCCGAGTGCGAACTCAACGCCCCCAAGAACGGCGTGCGCCACCAGAAGGACATCCGCAAGCACTGGCTGAAAATCACCGGCCAGGAGATTCCGTGGTAAGCGGAATGCGGCTGAACTGAATCCTCCCCCCTGTGGAGAAATCCGCAGGGGGTTTTTTGTGGGGCAGGTAATCCCATGCGTTTTGCCTGTCCCCAACGGAGCGAAGAAACGGTTTTGTTACGAAAAAGTTGCTGTGTCTTGATGAGGCGATAATATCGTATGAAAAGTTAGCAGGAATTATGGTTGCATTTTGGCCAGAATGGAGTATAATTGGCGTGTAAGGACATTCTTTTACCGTTTTCTGCGTTCATTCACCCTCAAAAATGAGGGTATGAAAATAAAATACAAGGAGGTTCCCCATGAAGAAGTTCGTTTCCCTGTTTCTGGCTCTGGTGATGGTTTTCTGCGCGACCGCTTCCCTGGCTGAAATCGAAATCACCACGGAAGAAATCACGCTGACCTATGTAAGCTGTGATGAAGACTACGAACTGACCTGCGCCCTCGCCGATCAGTTTGAAGAGAAGTATCCCAACATCACCGTTGAAGTGCTGGAAATGGACTCCAGCACCTACGTCGAAAGTCTGAGCAACCTGGCCGCCGAGCAGAAGCTGCCTGACGTGTTCTGGATGGATAACGTGTGCGACGCCGTCGCCAACGGCTGGGCGCTGCTGCTGGACGACTTCTACGCCAACGACCCCGACGCCCAGATGATTTCTCAGTCCATCCTGGACGTCGCCCAGATCCGCGGCAAGCGCTTCTCCGTGCCTGCCAAGTCCCGCCCCATCATCGCCGTGGTCAACAAGACCGTGTTCGACCAGTACAACATGGAACTGCCTGATCCCGACTGGACCTGGGAAGACTTCGTGCAGATCGCCGAAGAAATCGCCCATCCCGAAGATTACGTCTTCGGCTACGGCAACAACATGACCGTGGAATACTGGATGCCCCGTCACGAGTATGACGGCAACAGCTACACCATGGGTGAAACCTGGCAGATGCTGGAAGAAACCTTCGCTGACTGGAGGGTCCGCGGCATTGCCGAAAATATGACCGCCGATGAAAAGATTGCCGTTCTGGGCGATGCCGGTGCTTACCCCTTCTCTGCCATCAACCTGCAGTCCAGCATCTGGGGCGCCGCCGGTTTCATTGACGGCTCCATGGCCCAGCAGACCGGCTGCGAATTCCTGATCTACCCCGTTCCCGGCCCCATGAACACCAACCCCGACGAAACCTGGTTTGCCTGCATCTCCAAGGGCACCAAGTATCCCAACGAAGCCTGGGAGCTGGCCAAGTGGATGAACTGGAACAAGGAAGCACACCTGCTGCGTAACAAGTGGTACCAGGAGAACGAGATCGTGCAGTTCGCTCTGCCTCTGATCGATGACGAGGACGTTTGGGCTGACACCAAGGCCCGCGCCCTGCCCTCCATGGAAACCTTCTATAATCACGTCAAGCCTCTGGCTCCCCGCATCGATCCCCATGCTCCCGCCATCCTCTGGGTCAACGTCATGTTCTACTTCGGCGGCGTGCCCCAGAAGTTTGCCAACGGCGAAACCACTCCTGCCGACATCGCTCCCCAGCTGCGTGAGGAGTACAACGGCTACATGGAAGACTGGTTCGTTGGCATTCCGGAATTCGCCACCGCCACCGACCTGGATGTGACTGAGTAAGCCATTTTCCTCCGGGCAGTTTCACGAGCACTGCCCGGAATACCTCCTCCCCCCTGTGGAGAAATCCGCAGGGGGTTTTTATGTGGGGCAGGTAATCCCATGCGTTTTGCCTGTTCCCCAACGGAGCGAAGAAACGGTTTTTGCTACAAAAAGTTGCTTTGTCTTGATGAGACGATAATATCGTATGAAAGGTTAGCAGGAATTATGGTTGCGTTTTGGCCAGAATGGAGTATAATTGGCGTGTAAGGACAGTTTTTTACCGTTTTCTGCGTTCATTCACCCTCAAAAAAGAGGGTATGAAAATAAAATACAAGGAGGTTCCCCCATGAAAAAGATCGTTTCCCTGTTTCTGGCCGCGATGATGCTCCTCAGCTGCGTTTCTGCGCTGGCGGAGATCGAAATCACCACGGAACGGAAGAAATCACCCTGACTTACTGCACCAACGGTAAGGAAGACATCGAACTGACGCAGGCACTGGCACAGCAGTTTATGAATCAGTATCCCAACATCACCGTGAACGTGCTGGAAGTGGATAATGCCACCTACGGCGATACGCTGGGCAACTGGGCGGCCACCCAGGCGCTGCCTGACGTTTACTGGTCGACCCTTGTGACGGACCATGCCTACAACGGCTGGGCGCTGCGGCTGGACGAATACTATGCCAAGGACGAAGACGCCACCTTCACCCAGAGTCTGCTGGATCACATGGATTTCCGCGGCAGGTACTATTCCATCCCCATGCTGGCACAGCCCTTCATGGCGCTGCTCAACAAGGGCCTGTTTGAACGCTACAACATGGAACTGCCTCCCTATGACTGGGATTTTGATACCTTCGTTCAGACGGTGGAAGCGATTGCCCATCCCGAAGACAACATTTTCGGCTACGGCCATAACGTCGGCGCTGACGTGGTGTATCCCCGTTACGGCTGGGACGGCGACAGCTATACCTTTGACGACAACTGGGTGCGCGGCACCGAAGTTTTCTCTGACTGGTACGTCAGGGGCATTGCTGACAACCTGCAGGGCGAAGAAAAGATCGCTCTGCTGGGCGACCCCGGCGCCATTGCATTCGATGACGGCTATGCTGCCATCAACATCCAGGCGATTTACTGGGGCGAGCACTTTGTGGACGGTTCTGCGGACCAGGCGATCGGCACCGAATTCCTGATTTACCCCGTTCCCGGTCTGGCTGGCACGAATCCTGCCACGATGACTTACGCCTGCATTTCCGCTGCCTGCGAGCATCCTGAAGAGGCATGGGAACTGGCCAAGTGGATGGGCTGGGGCAAGGAAGCCATGATCCTTCGCAACACCTGGTATCAGGAAAACGAGGTCATGAATATGTACGTGCCCGTGACGGACGATCAGGAAGTCTGGGACGACCTGATTGCCAAGTCTTCTCCCAAACTGACGGAGTTCTACAGGAACCTGAAGCCCCTCTACCCCGAAGTGGAGCAGCATACGCCTTACTGCATCATGGCGAATCTGGAATACTTCCTGTTCGGCATCAACGAGAACCTCAAGAACGGCACGTTTGTCGCTGCGGACAAGGCTGCCGAACTGAGGAACAAGTACAATCCCCAGGTGGAAAAATGGTACGCCAGTTGGTCGGAATTTGCAGACGAGTACGCCACTGCTACCGACCTGGACGTGGCTTCTGATACGGACGCCAACTGAGTTTTTCTTCCGGGCAGGCTGTATCATCCTGCCCGGAAACTTCTTTCTCCCTGCCGGGAAACCGGCGGGTTTTTTCTTTTTCCAAGGGAAGATGTACCTTCGGACGGGTGTGAGAAGGAAAAGCGGTATTCTTTTTGTACACAGGAGGATTTTACCGTCTGCCGTGCTTGCCAAGGGGCGGGATTCGTGGCATAATAAGCAGGAATGAGATTGCAAGGAGGACTGCCCCATGGCAACTGCCCTGTGGGTGAGGGCGATCCGTCATCAGCGCATCGTGCAGCAGACGGTCATCCCCTGTACCCGCATTGACCCCACGGACGCCCTGGAAAAGGCGTGCCATGAGTTTGACATTTCCGTGCCCCTGTGGCTGGAAAAGAACAGCTTTGATTGGGACGAGTTCGGTCAGACCCGCTTTTTGCCGGACGCCTTTATGGACGAGGTGCATTTTGACCGCCTGGAGATTGAATTTATTGACCCCGATGCGCCGAAAAAGCGGTCGAGAGACCCCCGCAACGGCTGACAGGGCAAGGAGGAAGAAACATGGACAAGAAAATTTATGAGCTGATTGATGGCAGCCGGGAGCAGTTCACTGCCGATCTGGCCCGGTGGATTCAGGTGCCCAGCGTGAAGGATGACAAGGCGCCCGGCGCTCCCTTCGGACAGGAAGTCCGCAAGATGCTGGACATGGCCATGGCAGATGCTGCTGCTATGGGCTTTGCCGTGCGGGATTTTGACGGCTATGCCTGCGACATCACCCTCAAGGGAGAATCCGACGAAGCCATCGCCGTGCTGGGCCATCTGGACGTGGTGCCGGCAGGCGACGGCTGGCAGGTGGATCCCTTCGGGGCCGAGATCATCGATGGCCGGATGTACGGCCGTGGCACCAGCGACGACAAAGGCCCCTCTCTGGCGGCGCTGTACGCCATGAAGGCCATCAAGGACGCCGGCGTCCCGCTGAAGAAGACCATCCGCATGATTCTGGGCTGCGACGAGGAATCCGGCTGGGAGGACATGGCCTATTATGCCGCCCATGCGGATATGCCGGAAGTCGGCTTCTCGCCGGATGCGTCCTTCCCGGTGATCAACACCGAAAAGGCCATGCTGCATATGTTCGTGAGCGCCCCTGTTTCTGCGGAAGGCCTGCAGGTCAAGCAAATGCAGGTGGGCGAAAGAATCAACGTGATTCCCGGCGAAGCCAAGGCCCTGCTGGCGGGTGATGAAACCCTGGCCGCAGCGGTGGAGGCATACGCTCGGAAGACGAATCTGCCCTATACCGCCGAAGTGACAGCGGAGGGCGTGTGGGTGACGGCGGAAGGCATTCCCGGTCACTCTGCCTATCCCGAAGGGCGGCGCAATGCCATCGGCATGATGCTGCTGCTCCTCAAGGAACTGGGCGTGAAGGGTGCGCTGCTGACCCTGGCCAACGCCTACGGCATGGAGCATGACGGCGCTTCTCTGGGCTGCGCCTGTGCGGATGAAGTCTCCGGTCCCCTGACCTGCAACATGGGCATCCTGCACCTGAAGGAAGGCAAAGTGATTGCCACGCTGGATATGCGCTGCCCGGTGACGGCTGACCTGGAAGCATTGCGGGATGCTGCTCTTGCCCGCCTACCTGGCTTCACCCCTGAAGTGGTGGACATGAAGGAGCCCCATCATGTGCCCGCCGAGAGCGAACTGGTGTCCAGCCTGCTGGCGGCCTACCATGAGGAGAGCGGTCTGCCGCCCATGGCGCTGTCCACCGGCGGCGGCACCTACGCCAAGGTGCTCAAGCAGGGCGTGGCCTTCGGTGCGGCCTTCCCCGATGACGAGGATCTGGCCCATCAGGCCGGCGAGTATGCCGATCTGGACAAGCTGATGCTGAGCATGAAGATCTTCGCCAATGCCCTTTTGCGCCTGGCACAATAAAAGTTGCAAAAAAATCCCCGCCTGTCATGGAAAACCCCTTGACAGGCGGGGATTGTTCGTGTATAATCATCTGGTGTCAATCGAAACCCCTTGACAGGAAGGAAAACGCCGTGGAGAATCAGCACACAGCAAACAGGGCCAGCGAGGAAATCGACCGCAAGGTGGAACTGGCATGGCTGCAGGCCTTTTACGGCGGAATGCTCACGGACAAGCAGCGGGAAGTGCTGACCCTTCACTGTGAGGAGGATATGTCCCTGGGGGAAATCGCCCAGGAGGCAGGCATCAGCCGCCAGGGCGTACACGATCTGCTCACCCGTGCGGCCCACAAACTGTTTGACATGGAGCGCAAACTCGGCGTTGCCGCCCGGTTCTCCCGCATGGAGGAGGGGCTGGAAAACTGCCGGGAAGCCCTCCGCCTGAAGCGATATGACGAAGCGGAACAGATGCTGGAGCAGCTGATTGCGCTGGATCAGGAGGAAAGCAATGGCCTTTGAAGGCTTGAGTGAAAAACTGCAAGGCGCCCTGCGGAAAATGACCGGCAGGGGCAAGATGACGGAGCAGGCTGTCAAGGAAGGTATGCGTGAAGTACGCATGGCCCTGCTGGAAGCCGACGTCAACTACGCCGTGGCAAAGGATTTCATCAAGAAGGTCACTGAGCGGTGCGTGGGACAGGAAATTCTTTCCTCCCTCACGCCCGCCCAGCAGGTGATCAAGATCGTCAACGAGGAAATGACCCAGCTCATGGGCGGCAGCAATGCCAAACTGACCTATTCTTCCTCCCCGCTGACGGTGTATATGCTCTGCGGTCTGCAGGGCGCCGGTAAAACCACCATGGCTGCCAAACTGGCCGGTTATCTGGCCAAGCAGGGCAAAAAGCCCATGCTGGCTGCCTGCGATATCTACCGCCCCGCTGCCATCAAGCAGCTGCAGGTGGTGGGCGAGCAGGTGAAGGTGCCCGTCTTTGAAAAGGGCACGCAGGATCCGGTCAAAACCGCCAAGGAAGCCATCGAGTATGCCCGGTATTATCAGCGGGATGTGCTGATTATCGATACCGCCGGTCGCCTCCACATTGATACGGAACTGATGGATGAACTGGCCCGCATCAAGGAAAACGTCAAGCCCCAGGAAATCCTCCTGGTGGTGGACGCCATGACCGGTCAGGACGCGGTGAACGTCGCCCAGAGTTTCAACGAAAAACTCAGCGTGGACGGCGTCATCCTCACCAAGCTGGACGGCGACACCCGCGGCGGTGCGGCTCTCTCCGTGCGAGCGGTGACGGGCAAGCCCATCAAGTTCAGCGGTATCGGCGAAAAACTCACCGAGATCGAGCCTTTCCACCCTGACCGCATGGCCAGCCGCATCCTGGGCATGGGCGACGTGCTGACGCTGATTGAAAAATCTGCCGAAGCCTTCGATGAAAAGGAAGTCGACAAACTGGCCCGCAAGGTCAAGACCAACGACCTGACGCTGGAAGACTTCCTGGAGCAGATGCAGTCCATGAAGAAGATGGGCGGCCTCAAGTCCATGCTGGATATGCTGCCGGGCATGGCTGGCAAGAACGTCGAAATCGACGACAACGCCATGAAGAAGCCCGAGGCCATCATCCGCTCCATGACCCCCAAGGAACGCCGGAATCCCGGCATCCTGAACGCCTCCCGCCGCAAGCGCATCGCTGCCGGTTCCGGCACCACGGTGCAGGACGTCAACCAGCTCATCCGCCAGTTTGAGCAGTCCCGTCAGATGATGAAGCAGATGACTTCCCAGATGCGGGGCGGCAAGGCCAGCCGGATGATGAAGATGTTCGGCGGCAGATAACTTCCCTACGCGTGGTATCGTGCAGAAAACTGCATGATTTCCATATACAAAATACCCCACATAGCAACATTTGAGGAGGAACCACAATGGCTGTTAAGATTCGTCTCAAGAGGATGGGCATGAAGAAGAAGCCCTTCTACCGTGTTGTCGTCGCTGACTCCGCCTGCCCCCGTGATGGCCGCTTCATCGAGGAGATCGGCTACTACAATCCCATGACCTGCGTCAAGGATGAAAACGGCGTGAACGTGCCCAACAACAAGGAAAACGACAAGACCCATGCTCCCGCTGTCGTGAAGATCAACGGCGAGCGTGCCAAGTATTGGCTCGGCTGCGGCGCTCAGCCCACCGACACCGTGCGCGTGCTGCTGAAGAAGGCCGGCGTCATCGAGAAGTAATGGTCCGTCAGCGCAAGGGGGAGGGGAGCGCCCTTTCCTGAGCGACTGCAGAAAGGAAATCTCCATGCAAGAGCTGCTCACCTTTGTGGCGCAGTCCCTGGTGGATCATCCCGACCAGGTCAGCGTCCATGCCACCGAGGGCCCGGAAGCCATCATTCTGGAGCTGAATGTAGCCGAGGAAGACATGGGCAAGGTCATCGGAAAGCAGGGCCGCATCGCCAAGGCCATCCGTGCGGTGGTCAAGGCTGCGACCGCCAAGAACAGCAAGCCTGTTTTTGTCGAAATTCAGTAACCGCCAGCCGGTTGCACATCAGCAGGGGAGAAGGCACAGCGCCTTTCCCCTGCTTTTTTTGCACAATTTTTTGAAAATGTGATGCATGAAACCCTTCCTTGTGGTATGATGTATGATGAAGAATGATACCCAGCGAGGTGCTACGATGAACAACTACCTGATGATCGGCGAAGTGCTCAAGCCCCAGGGCATCAGGGGCGAGGTGAAGGTGAAGCCCTTTGCCGCCAACCAGGATGATTTTCGCCTGTGGAAGACGCTGTATGTGAAAAAGGGCGAGGAGTATACCCCTGTGGCTGCCAGGTGCTCCCGGGTGCATGACGGCTTTGCCTATGTGACGCTGGAAGGCTGCACTTCCATGGAGGATGCGGAAAAGTGGCGGGGCGAGCAGCTGTATATTGACAGGGCCCATGCCAACCCCCTGGGGGAAGACGAGGTATACATTTCCGACCTGGTGGGCTGCGAGGCCGTCAACGAAAAGGGCGAGGTCATCGGTGTGCTGCAGGACGTGCTGCAGCACGGCATGGTGGACACCTATGTGTTCAAAACGCCCAAAGGCACCATGATGGCGCCGGCGCTGAAGGCGGTGTTTCCCCAGGTGGATGTGTCTGCCCGCCGCATGGACGTGGTGACGGAGCGCCTTGACGAAGTGGCGGTCTGGGAGGAAGCATGAAAATCACCATCCTGACCATTTTCCCGGAAATGTTCACAAGCGTGCTGAATTCCAGCATTCTGGGCAGGGCACGGGAACAGGGCCTGATTGAGGTGTCCTGCGTGGACATCCGCCCCTTTTCCGACCGCAAGCACAAGAATACCGATGATTATCCCTTCGGAGGCGGCGCCGGCATGGTGATGCTGGCCCAGCCCATCATGGACGCTATGAAGAGCGTGACCGGGGAGAATTTCTCCGGCAAGCGCATCTACATGGGCCCCAGAGGCCAGCGCCTGACCACGAAAAAGGCAAGGGAACTGGCCATGGAAGAAGAACTGGTGCTGCTCTGCGGCCATTATGAGGGCGTGGACCAGCGGGCGCTGGACGCCTGCATCGACGAAGAAATCAGCATCGGGGATTACATCCTCACCGGCGGCGAACTGGCCGCCATGGTGCTCACCGACTGCGTGGCACGGTTTATTCCCGGCGTCCTTGGCAGTGCGGAAAGCCCCGAAGAGGAATCCTTCTCCGATGGTCTGCTGGAGTACCCCCAGTACACCCGACCCCGGGTGCTGGAGGGCATGGAAGTGCCGGAAGTGCTGCTCAGCGGCGATCATGCCAAAATCAAGGCGTGGCGCAGGATGGAGTCCCTGAAGGCGACCAGACGCTTCCGCCCTGACCTGCTGGAAACGGCGCAACTGACGGACAAGGAGCGCCGGGCGCTTAAGGAGGCAGAAGGATGTTCCTGAGAAAACTGACGGTGATGGTGGTGCCGCTGGCGCTGGCATGGGTGCTGAGTCTGGTGCTGCCGCTGATGTCCTCCTGGGGCTTTTGGTCCAACGCCGCAAAAGGCGTGGTGCTGGGAGCGGGACTGGCGTTGCTGCTGCCGCTGAGCGGAGCCACAAGGCGGCGGGAGCCCTTTGCGGTGCTTTTGTGGGTGCCCACGGTGCTGCTGACTGCCACGGTGGTCTATCAGGGCCTGGCGGCGGAAGGCCAGTGGGCGCTGCCGCTTTTGCGGGTGCTGGAAACCCAGAGCGGCCAGACGGTGCTGGTGGAATCCACCATTGTGGGATTCATGCTGGTGCAACTTTTCAGAACCAGGAAATAAGAAGAAATAAGCAGTGAAATCTGTGCAAATTCCGGAGGTGCAAGGAATTGAAACAGAATAAATGGAGCAAAATTCTCTCCACGGCGGTCATTTTGATCTCCGTGGCGGCGGTGCTGGTGATCGTGTTCACCTCCCAGGAACTGGACAATGCCTGGGGCGTTTTGGCGAGCCTGAATCCCTTCTGGCTGCTGGCGTGTATCGCCTGCTACGCCGTGTATGTGTACGCTGAAGGCGGCGGACTGTGCGCCTTCCTGCGCATGGAGGGCTATCGGGTGAAGTGGTCCACAGCGACCCATTTCTCCTTCGCCGGCATCTATTATGCCAACATCACCCCCTCCTCCACCGGCGGACAGCCCATGCAGGTGTATCTGATGAATCAGCGGGGCGTGCCCGGCGGCATTGCCACCTCGGCGCTGACGGCCAGGTACTTCTTCAATCAGCTGGCGCTGGTGCTGATGACGGTGGTTTTGTGGGTGCTCAATGGTGAGTTTGCCCTGCAGCAGACGGGCCACGTCCATGGCCTGATCATCCTGGGCTGCGTGATCAACTTCTTCACCGTGCCGCTGGTGATTCTGGTGATGCTCAACCGCAAGATGGTGGAAAAGTTCGTCTGCTGGGTGATTCGCTTCCTGGCCAGACACAAATTGTGCAAGCGCCCGGAGGAAAAGATCGAGCGGGGCATGAAAGCCGTGGCCAACTTCCACGAATCCCTGTTTGACCTGATCCATCATCCGCTGCATCTGCTGATTCAGTTTGTCATCAGCGTGGTGGAAATGACGGCGCTGATGCTGGTGCCGGTGTTCGTGTTCTATGCCCTGGGGCAGTCCGGCACGCCGTGGTATCAGATTCTCACCGTGGCGTATATGCTCTTTGTCTCTGCGTCCTATACGCCCCTGCCCGGTGCATCCGGCGCCCAGGAAGGCGGCTTCCTGATGTATTTCAGGGGGATTTTTGCCGACAATGTGCTGCCGGTGGCGCTGCTGGTGTGGCGCTTTGTGACCTATTATCTGTGCCTGCTGGTGGGGGCCGGCGATCAGGTGTATTCCAGCCTGCGCAAGCGCCGCAAGCCCATTGACCATCAGGAAAAGGACGAAACGCAAACCAATAAGGAGAATGCATGAAGCAGGAAGTTCATGGAAACCTCACGGGCATCAGGGATTCCGTGATCGCCGCCCTGGCACAATTGTATCAGTATGAAACGGAGGAGGACGCCTTCCTCCCCCGGGACCTGATGCAGGTGCTGGCGAAGTTCACCGGGCTGATGAACCGGGAGATCGCCGTTTATATCACCCGTGATGGCGAAGTGGTGGATGTGAGCGTGGGTACGGACAGGGATGTGGAGCTGCGGGATTACCGCCTGCGCCGCAATGAAAACCGCCTGTCCTGCGTGCGGTGCATCCACACCCACCCCAATGGCGACGGGCGCCTCTCGGATGTGGATTTGTCCGCCCTGCGGGCTTTCCGTTATGACGCCATGGCGGCCATCGGCTGCAAGGACGGCGAGGCCACCTTTGTGCAGGCGGCCTTCCTGGGAGAAAACAGCACCATCCTCATGGACGAACCCCAGCGCTGGTACAAACTCCCGGACAGGGAGTGGATGCGCCAGATTGAGGAAAGCGACCGCATCGTGGGCTGGGAAACGGCCCAAAAGGCGGAAAACCTCACGGAGCGGGCCGTCCTGATGGGCATTGAGAGCAATGAATCTCTGGAAGAACTGGCCCGGCTGGCGGAAACCGCCGGAGCAGAGGTGGTGGGGGCCTTCCTGCAGAAGCGGGACAAGCCGGACACCGCCCTGTTCATCGGCAAGGGCCGTGCAGACGAACTGTGTCGCCAGTGTCAGGCGCTGGAAGCGGACGTGTGCATCTTTGACGAGGAACTGACCGGCATTCAGGTGCGCAATCTGGAAGAAATCCTCCGGGTGAAGGTGGTGGACCGCACCACGCTGATTCTAGACATCTTCGCCCAGCGGGCCGCCAGCGCAGAAGGCAAACTGCAGGTGGAACTGGCTCAATTGCAGTATCAGTCCTCCCGGCTGATCGGCCAGGGTCTGGTGCTGTCCCGCCTTGCAGGCGGCATCGGCACAAGAGGCCCCGGCGAATCCAAACTGGAAATGAATCGGCGCCGCATCAGGGAGCGCATGACGGAACTGCGCCGCCGCCTGGAAGCGGTGGAAAAGCAGCGGGAACTCAGGCGCAAGAGCCGGGAAAAGAATGAAGTGCCGGTGGTGGCGCTGGTGGGTTACACCAATGCAGGCAAATCCACCCTGCTCAACCGCCTGACCGGCAGCGACGTGTACGTGCAGGACCAACTCTTCGCCACGCTGGACGCCGTCAGCCGCCGCATGGAAACGGCGGAGCACACGCCCTTCCTGCTGGTGGATACCGTCGGATTTATCCGCAAACTGCCCCACACGCTGGTCAGCGCCTTCCGCTCCACGCTGGACGAGGCCGCCCTGGCGGATGTGCTGCTGATTGTCTCCGACGGCGCCAGCAGCGAAATGATGAAGCAGCACGATACCGTGGAACAGGTGCTGGCGGAACTGGGCGCCACCCAGCAGCCCCGCATCGAGGTCATCAACAAGTGCGACCTGGGCACGGTGGCGCCGTCCATTCCCGGCGCCGTGATGGTGTCTGCCAAAACGGGCGAGGGTCTGGACGAACTGGCGGACAGGATTGCCCGTCAGCTGCAGCAGACCTACGCTCCGGTGACCTTCTTCCTGCCCTTCAGCCAGTATGGCGTGCTGAGCCAGATCCGTCCTCTGGGCAGGGTCATCAGCGAAAACTACACCGATGAAGGCACGGAACTGACCATCGTGCTGGCAGCCAGCGACAGGGATCGTCTGGTGAGCAAGTACGGCGCAGGCATCATCAAGAAGTAACGCCCACACAAAAGGAGGATGCCCATGGTTTTTGCGGTGATCTGCGGGATCATCTCGCTGGCGGCGCTGGTCATCAGCATCCGCTCCTTTCAGGAAAAGGGCTTCCTTTTCAACAACGCCTACATCTGGGCCAGCCGGGAAGAGCGGGAGAAACTGGACAAGAAGCCCCATTACCGCCAGACGGCGGTGGTGTTTGCCATGATTTGCGGCGTCTTTGCCTGCATGGCGGCGGAAATCCTGCTGGAAACGGGCTGGCTGCTGGCCGTGGAGGGCGTGCTGGTGGCGGCGATGCTGGTGTATGCCATCAAATCCTCCATCGATCAGGAAAAGGGCGCCTGAAAAAAATCAACAAAAAATCCGGTCTGCAGGTACAGACCGGATTTTATATATGGGGGAAGGTCATTCCATGGCGGCGGAATCAGGTTCCGGGCTGGCGGTAACGAAAATGTCGTACTGGCCGTAGCCGTCCAGATAGGCGTTGGTTTCGTTGCCGTACTCGTCCTCGCCCTCCTGGGGAGCGAACTCCGGCAGGGGCGTCACGGCCACGCCGGGGTTCTGGGTGCCGGGCAAGGGGAAGACGATGGTGAGCTGCAGCCAGTTCACGCCGTCGTGGTACTGGTTGGGATAATAGGCGTAGAACGTGCGCAGGGCAGAGGTGGGGGTAAGGACGATTTCATCCTCAAAGGGGGAAAGGGGAGCGGCCTGCACCCGATCCACATAGGCCACAGGGTCCTTGCGGGCGTCCTCGGTGGAGATGCTCTTAGGCGAGGTGGCCTGAATGCAGGCGCCGGCCATGTTGGCGAAGCGCTCCGGGTCGTTCATGCGCAATTGCAGCGTCCAGATGCGGTCCACTTCCAGGGAGAAGGACAGTTCAACGCCTTCTGCCACTTCAGCGTCGTCAAAAGCGGTGACGCCCATGGACACAAAAGCGGGGTAGTATTCAAAGATGGAATTGATGGTGGGCTGATTCCACACGGTGAGGGTATCGTTGAGGGTTTCCACATAGGCGCGCAGGGCTGCCTGGGCGGGGTTGACCTCTTCGGGCCAGGTCAGTTCCGCCAGGGAACAGGAGCAGGCCAGGATCAGCGCCAGCGCAAGGGCTGCCAGCTTTTTGATAAGGTTCATCAGGGGGCCTCCGTTACAGGGTGATCTTCTTTCCGGAAAGCACCTGATCCCGGATTTCCACATAGCGGCAGATCAGTTCCACGGCGCCTTCCACGCCCAGCTTGCCCGTGTCCACGCACAGGTCATAGTTGTCCACATCGCCCCAGGTACTGGTGGCAAAATAGTTGTAGTAACTGGCGCGCTGACGGTCCGCCTTGCGGATGACGTCCTCGGCCTTGAGGGGATCCACGCCGTAATACTTCACAGCGCGCTCGACTTTATCTTCCAGCCCGGCCTTGACGAACACGCTCACCGCATTGGGGTGATCCCTGAGCACATAGTCGCCGCAGCGGCCCACAATCACGCAGGACTGCTCGTCCGCCAGGCGGCGGATGGCGTCAAACTGCGCCAGGAAGATCTTGTGGTTGAGGGGCATATCCATGTAGATGCTGCCGGCGTCGCCGTGCATCTGCATCCCCGTCACCAGAGAGAACAGAAGCGAGCGGGTGGGCTTTTCGTCGTGATCTTCAAAGATTTCCTCGCAGATGCCGCTGTAACGGGCTGCCTCGCTGAGCAGTTCCTTGTCGTAGAAGGGGATGCCCAGTTTTTCAGCCAGCAGCCTGCCAACATAGCGACCGCCGGAGCCGAATTGTCTGCCGATGGTAATGACGGTGTTGCCTGCCATGTGAAAATCCCTCGCTTTCTGTTTCGGGTGACGGTCAGAGCCCGGGGGAATTTGCCTCCCGGGGCCTCCCTGACCTGAAGAGCGATGTTGCTGGTAACAAAATTATAGCACATTTTTATGGTGCGGGCAACACTTCCATGCGGGATTTGGTCTCGCTGCGGCAAAAAAACCGCAGTTTCGTGGGAAGATTTACATTTCTCCTGCTCCGATGCCTTGACAGAAAAGCCCTTTGGCGAGTACAATAGGATAGCAAGACTGTATCCTTTGAGATACAATCACCCAAGCCAGATTCCGGCGCCTGCCGGATGCGGAAGGAGGATGGACGCGCAAGTGCGTCCAGAAAAAGATGATGAAGCGTTTGTGGATGGTATGCCTGAGCGTGATGCTGCTGGTGCTGCTGGCAGCAGGGACGACTGCTGCCCTGGCGGCGGAGGAGCCGATCAAGATTGAGATGGAAATGTCCACCAATCAGTTCACCGGCCCTGCCACCATTGATCTGACCATTCGGGTCACCAACGTCAGCAACGAACAGCTGGGTATGGTGGCACTGTATTATCCCGATGGACAGCAGGTGGCGGAGTTTGGCTCCGAGGCGCTGGATGCGGGCCAGTCCCGCAGCTGGAGCGGCACCTGGGATGTGACGGCGGAACAGCTGAGCAAGGGCCGCCTGACCTTCGGACTGGTGTATCCTCAGAAAGTCGGCGACGAAACTGTGCAGAAGCAGAAGAACTTCTCCAAGGCGCTGATCTTCAACGAGGCAGAACCTCAGGTGGACATCAGCCGTGTGATTCTGCCCAACATGGCCAGCAAGGATCAGACGGTGTCCATTACCTATGAAATCGCCAACGTGGGCACGGTGGATATCACCAACGTCACCATCAAGGAAAACAGCGCTGTTTCCTCCAGCCCCGTGACCATTGCGGGCGTGGCTGCCGGCGAAAAGGTCACCCATACCTTCACTGTGAAGATGGGCACCAAGGACATTACCAGCGCCGCCACCATCACCTTCAAGGCCGGCAGCAAGACCGGCACTGCCAAGGTGGATGAAGCCACCGTCAAGTACGGCGAAGTGAAACTCACTGCCTCCGTGAAGGCGGACAAGAAGGGCGGCACTCCCGGCGACACGGTGAAGCTGACCGTGACCCTCAAGAATACCGGCAAGTCCGACTTTGAGAACATCACCGTTTCCGACGCCGTGCTGGGCGAAGTGTTCACCGGCGTGGGCGTGGCTGCCGGCAAGACCGTGACCCTGGAAAAGGAAGTCACCGTCACCGAGACCACGGGCTATCAGTTCTCCGTGCGGGGCACCGACGCCTCCGGCAACACGGTGGAAACGGCCACCGGCCGCCTGGAAGTGGTGGCGGTGGACGCTACCAAGGCCGTGGTGCTGGAAGTCAAGGCCACTGCTGACCGGGAGACCATCTACACCCTGCCCGGCGTGGTGCGCTTCAAGGTGTATGTGACCAACAATTCCGCTGTGGTCGCTGAAGATGTGGATGTGGTCGCCACCGGCGTGACTCTGTACAACTTCGAGAGCATTCAGCCCGGCGAGACCCGCAGCTTCATCCGTGACGTGAGCGTGCCCATGGCCGGCAAGTATCTCTTTGAGGCCCATGTGGAAAATCAGCTGGATGAAACGGACGTGTTTGAGAGCGAGATCCTCCAGATCAACTATGCCGCTCCCACTCCCGTTCCCACCGAAGCGCCCATCGTGACGCCTCCCGCCCCCAAGTACGAGGAGATCCCCACCGACGACGGCCTGCCGGGCTATGTGGCTACGGTGCAGAGCGGCCTGAGCGTGGTGTATCGCATCCTGATGGTGCTGACCTGCATCGGCGGCGCATTGCTGCTGGTGGGCGTGATTGGCCGCGTGAAGGCGGGCATTGATTCCGCCAAGGCGCAGGATCACCTCCAGCGCGGCAGGACCCGCAATTATGTCGAGCCCTCTGAGCATCCTCAGGTGGAACAGGCTCCCGTGGAGCAGGAAGTGACCCGCCCCATCGGCGAGGACAAGGAGCCCACGGATATTCCTGAAGTACAGCCCGGTGATGAAGCCGTGACTGCCAAGAATGAACTGATGGAAGAAACCCTGCGCAACCTTTATCCCCGTGAGCAGGAAACCGAAGAAGTAACCCGTAATCGCCGCAGCGACCGGGAAGAGTAACCAGGGGCTCTGCCCCTGGACCCCGCCAAAGGGCTTTGCCCTTTGGAAACCCAGTTGGGGGCGCTGCCCCTATGTGGGGCTCCGCCCCACACCCCGGCAGGGGCGCCGCCCCTGCACCCCTTTTGCGGGGCTTTGCCCCGCACCCCAATCGGGGGCGCTGCCCCCGATACCCCCGCAAGGGCCATCGGCCCTTGACCCATCACCCCAAGCCCTGAAGGGCTTGGGGGATTTTTTGTTAGTGGGTTTCTCCTTTGAAAGTATGTTCTTGTGCAAGGTAGGGTTTCGCCCTCACGGGCGACCAAAGGGCTTTCTGATCGCCCTTTGGAAACCTTCGGGCCCCCTTCGGATGGAGAAGTATTAACCTGTTTGTTGAAGGAACGAATTTTGTAGTCAAACCAACAAAGGCCCCCTTGTGTAAAGGGGGCTCCGCCGTTAGGCGGTGGGGGATTGTTCTGCTACGGAAAAGACTACTTACAAGGATGCAGACCGAAGGGGTCCAGGGGGGCGATCGGAAAGCCCCCTGGTTGCCCCTGCAAAGATAAGAAACAGGCATCAGACAAGACACTCTACAACAGTTCCGGCGTGCGGCGCTCCGTCGCCGCACACGGACTCCATCGGAGCGCCCACGAAACGGGCCGCCCCCGCGAGGCGTTTGTGGGTCAGTCAACTCAATAACCTGTACAAGTTTGGGGGAAAGGGGGGAGTCCAGAGGGGGTGTCTCCGGGTGGGATGAATTGAGACACCCCCTCTGGCCCTCTTTGGTTCTTTCTCAGGCTTGAGAAAGAACGCTAATCATTACCGAAATGCCGCAAGGGTTTTCTCAGGCCTGAGAAAGAACATCCAACAAACGCTATCCCTTACAAGGAAAGGTTTCGCCCTCACGGGCGACCAAAGGGCTTTCCGATCGCCCTTTGGAAACCTTCGGATGCAAGTAGTCTTATTTGGCCCTTAACCCACCACCTCGAGCCTTGAAGGGCTTGGGGGATTGTTTGTATGGGGGATTATCCTTTGTTTATTGTTCGGTCAACTATCATCGGAGGGGACTCCGAAGGGGTCCAGGGGGCGATCGGAAAGCCCCCTGGTTGCTGCGGGGAAAATAAGCCCGATATATAAGATTCCTCCAAAAAAAGAACACCCCGGAAATCCGTCAGGATTTCCGGGTAATGGGTCAAGGGCCAATGGCCCTTGCGGGGTGCAGGGGCAGAGCCTCTGCTGGGGTGTGGGGCAAAGCCCCACAAAAGGGGTCCAGGGGCAGCGCCCCCGACTGGGTTACCAAAGGGCAAAGCCCTTTGGTGCAGGGCCAGAGCCCCGCAAAAAGATTTTACATTTGCTACATCCCCGGAAAGGGCGCCTGCGCTTGACAATTCAGGGGATATCAGGGTAGAATAAATACTGGTAAAGTATGATCACCCGAATATATCGGCAAAAGTATGTAAGATAAGAAGATTTATTGGAGGAAGGCATTGATGAGTCGGAAGAATCATCCTGCAGCCGTGAGGCTGATGTGGCTGACGGTGCTGGCTGTGCTGGTAGTGACCTACCTGTCGGCGGCCTTTGCGGCAGACTATCCTTATACCACCACCACGAATGATCAGGTCAATCTGCGCCGCAGCGCATCCACGTCCTCGGCACGCCTGGATTCTATTCCCCAGGGCGCAGTGCTGGAGGTGCTGGGTCAGTCAGGCAATTATTATAAGGTACGCTATCAGGGACAGACCGGGTATGTGGTCAAGGCATACGTCAACGACGATCCCGGCGTGGTGATCACGCCCACGCCCCTGCCGCCGGTCAGCGGCTATCCTTATCAGACCACCACCAACGATCAGGTCAACCTACGTGAAAAGAAGTCCACCTCCTCGGACAGAATCGCTTCCATTCCGGAAGGCGCCGAGGTATCCGTGCAGGAAGTCTCCGGCAGTTACGTCCGGGTGATCTACCGGGGGCAGGAGGGCTGGTGCCTGAAGAAGTACGTCAACCTGCGTACGGTGAAGCCGGCCACGGCTGCGCCGCCTTCTGTGGCAACGCCTGCGCCTGAACTGAGCGATGACGTCTATACGCTTTTGCAGGTGGGCAGTCGGGGCAGCCGTGTGCGTGCCCTGCAGGAAGCGTTGATTGAACTGGGCTACCTCTCCGGCACGGCGGACGGCGTCTATGGCGCCGGCACCCGCAGCGCTGTGGCAAAATTCCAGGAAGTGAATGAATACCCTACCACCGGCATTGCAGATCAGAATCTGCAGGCATTCCTGTATAACGGTGAACCGAAAAACAGCGCCGGCAAAAAGACGGAAATCGACACCCTCTCCCCTCTGCCCGGTGTGAGCATCCGCCTGAACAACAAGGGCGAACTGGTGGGCACGGTGCAGACCCGCCTGCAGCAGCTGGGATATTATCAGGGCGCTGTGACCTGCGTGTATGACAAGGCCACCCGGGATGCGGTGCGGGCCTTCCAGAAGAAGAATGGCCTGGCCGTGGACGGCGTGTGCGGCGTGAAGACCCGGGAAGTGCTCCTGAGCGCTGCAGCCCTTACGCCCGACGCTACGGCAACGCCCAAGCCCACCGCACCTCCTACTCCTGCGCCCACCTTCCAGATGCCTTCTGACACGGTGCGCCGGGGCGATCGGGGCGCGGACGCCAGACTGGTGCAGCAGCGGCTGATCGATCTGGGCTATTTGACGGGCAAGGCGGACGGCAAGTTTGGCTCCGACAGCCAAAAGGCCCTCAAAGCCTTCCAGCGCAAGCATAATCTGGAGGCAGACGGCGTGGCAGGCGCTTCCACCCAGGCGGTGCTGTTCAGCCACACGGCCCTGTCCGTGGACGCCACGCCCACCCCTGCGCCCACCGCTGCGCCTGTGACGCCCGCTCCCACCGCCACCCCCGAACCTGCGGAATTGACGCCGGATAACGTGGTGATCATCCGCAAGGGCACCTCCGGCTGGGAAGTGCTGCGCCTGCAGCAGCGGCTGACTGCCCTGGGGTATTATCAGGCGATGAACGACGGCGTGTGCAAGGCGGATGACGTTGCGGCCATCAAGGCCTTCCAGAAGAAAAACGGCCTGACCGCCGACGGTGTGGCGGGCTACGACACCCAGAGCAAACTCTACTCCATCACCGCCATCACCGATTCCGGCGACATGGCTGGCGGCACGGTGGATTCCTACAAAACCCTCCGCCGGGGCGATTCCGGCGCTATGGTGCGCCAGCTGCAGATGCGGCTGATTTCCCTGGGCTATCTCTCCGGCACGGCTGACGGCAAGTATGGCGCCCAGACGGCGGAAGCGGTCTACGCCTTCCAGAAGGTCAACGGCCTTGTGCGTGACGGCATCGCCGGCGCCGAGACCCAGACGAAGCTGTATTCCGCCTCTGCGGCCAAGCCCACTCCTGCTCCCACCACCGGCGTGGTGACGGACCAGACCATTCAGTTGGCTACCAGCAACACCCTGCGCCGGGGCGACGTGAGTGCCTCCGTGAAGGCCATGCAGCAGCGGCTGATTTCCCTGGGTTATCTTACCGGCGATGCCGACGGCAAGTTCGGTGCGCTGACCTACAAGGCCCTCAAGGCCTTCCAGAAGGCCAATGATCTGGAAGCGGACGGCATTGCGGGCAAAATCACCCTGTCCGTGCTGTCCAGCGTCAATGCGCAGGGCGCCGGCAGTACCGGTAATACCGGCAATTCCGGCACGTCGGGCAATGCTGGCACAACGGGCGGCACGACGCAGGTAATTCCCAACGTGACCACGGTGACGGCCCGGGACGTGCAGTACGCAAGTTGGTACAACGTCATCAGGGCGCAGGCACGCAAGTATCCCTACGCCACGGTGTATGATCCCGCCAGCGGCATTTCCTGGCAGATCCATATGTTCTCCCTGGGCGCTCATGCGGACGCCGAGCCCATCACCGCCGCTGACACGGCGAAGATGCTGCAGGCCTTTGGCGGCAACGACTGGAATCCCAAGCCGGTTTGGGTGATCCTCAGCAACGGCGAAGTGTATCTGGCTACCACCCACTCCATGGAGCATGGCATTTATCACAATGGTGACAACAATTTTGACGGTCATGTGTGCTTCCACTTCCCCCGTACCATGGCGCAGGTGACGGCCATCGGCAAGTACGCCACCAGTCATCAGCTGGCCGTGGACAAGGCCTGGTCTGAACTGCAAAAGACTCTCAAATGACCAAAGGGCTTTGCCCTTTGGAAACCAAGTCGGGGGCGCCGCCCCCGACACCCCTGGTGGGGGCTATGCCCCCACCGCCCCCACCAGAGGGCTGTGCCCTCTGGACTCCTGCGTGCGGGGCTTTGCCCCGCACCCCAATCGGGGGCGCTGCCCCCGATACCCCCGCAAGGGCCATTGGCCCTTGACCCATCACCCCAAGCCCAAGGGCTTGGGGGATTTTTTGTTGAGGGCATTTGTACATCTCTCTTGTCTTTGCCGGGGCAACCAGGGGGCTTTCCGATCGCCCCCTGGACCCCTTCGGTCTGCATCCTTGTTAGTTGACTTTACCCCGGCAACAAACCGAAGCACCCCTCGTACCCGCTCCTCCACAACAGTTCCGGCGTGCGGCGCTCCGTCGCCGCACACGGACTCCATCGGAGCGACCCCGTAACGGGCCGCCCCCGCGAGGCGTTTGAGGGGCAGTCAACTCAATAACCCTCACAAGACCGGGGGAAAGGGGGGAGTCCAGAGGGGGTGTCTCCGGGTGGGATGAATTGAGACACCCCCTCTGGCCCTCTTTGGTTCTTTCTCAGGCCTGAGAAAGAACACCCAACAAGCGCTACCCCTTGCATGAAATCATACCCGCTGCAGTGCAGGCTCCCCCACCGCCTGACGGCGGAGTCCCCTCCCGGAGGGGGCTTTTCGTTTGTGCCGATGCACGCTTTTTCCTTAATGGCATGGCTTTACATGCAAGGGAGGGTTTCGCCCTCACGGGCGACCAAAGGGCTTTCCGATCGCCCTTTGGAAACCTTCGGGTTCCCTCCGGATGAAGGGGTATTAGCCTGTTTGTTGGAAAAACGGTTTCCCTTGTCGCTTGCTCAAAAAAGTTGTGGGGGTGCGGCCGAAGGCGTCCAGGGGAAACGAACTGCCCAGTGGGCAGTCGCCGAAGGCGAGTTTCCGGAGCGAAGCGGAGGCGGACCGATCGGAAAGCCCTCTGGCTGTTGAGGAAAAGACATGAAACAGGCATCAGACAACAACCTCCACAACAGTTCCGGCGTGCGGCGCTCCGTCGCCGCACACGGACTCCATCGGAGCGACCCCGAAACGGGCCGCCCCCGCGAGGCGTTTGAGGGTCAGTCAACTCAATAACCCTCACAAGACCGGGGGAAAGGGGGGAGTCCAGAGGGGGTGTCTCCGGGTGGGATGAATTGAGACACCCCCTCTGGCCCTCTTTGGTTCTTTCTCAGGCCTGAGAAAGAACACCCAACAAGCGCTACCCCTTGCATGAAATCATACCCGCTGCAGTGCAGGCTCCCCCACCGCCTGACGGCGGAGTCCCCTCCCGGAGGGGGCTTTTCGTTTGTGCCGATGCACGCTTTTTCCTTAATGGCATGGCTTTACATGCAAGGGAGGGTTTCGCCCTCACGGGCGACCAAAGGGCTTTCCGATCGCCCTTTGGAAACCTTCGGGTTCCCTCCGGATGGAGGTGCTTTTAGCCTGTTTGTTGGAAAAACGGTTTTCCCTTGTCGCTTGCTCAAAAAAGTTGTGGGGGTGCGGCCGAAGGGGCCCAGGGACCGATCGGAAAGCCCCCTGGTTGTTGAGGAAAAGTTACGTGACGGGTATCGGATTAGATTCGGCGCAATCTTTTTGTTGTGGAGAATCAACGTGCATCGCCACAAAAAGGGGCAGGGTATGCTCCCTTGTCAAGGGGTGCCTCCTCCCCGCCCTCCATTCACCTGGAAACCGTCTTCCTGTGGGATACAGGAAGAAAGTTGCCAGATTTTCCATGAATTATGCAAATTGGTGTATAAAAATGTAGAATCAGCCAGAAAATCTGCATAATTTGGCCCAAAAAACAATAAAAATACTGTACAGCCAATGTTTTTCTGTGAAAAAAGTATTGATTTTTTCGCGATGTTGCGTATAATGCCTGTATACAGTGTTCCCGGACACGGTATACAATCCTCGCCCCTGTGGTCGGTGGGAAAACACTGTTTCATGAAAGGTGGGTATCCATGAGTTCCAAGATGATGTTTTACATCCTCAAGCGCGTCCTGCTGGCGCTGCTGACGATCTGGATTGTAATCACGGTGACCTTCTTCGTGATGCACTCCATTCCCGGCGGCCCCTTTGTTGGTGAAAAAGCCATCTCCAAGGAAGCCACAGCTGCGCTGGAAGCCAAATTTGGTCTGGACAAACCGCTCTTTGAGCAGTACACCACCTATCTCAGCGACATCGTGACGAAGTTTGACTTCGGTCCTTCCCTCAAGCAGCGCGGACGCATGGTCATTGATATTATCGTAGATGGCATGCAGACTTCTGCAAAGCTGGGCCTGATTGCAGCCTGCGCAGCGGCGCTGACGGGCATCACACTGGGCGCTATCGCAGCCCTTCGAAGGAACACGATTCTGGACAAGGTCATCATGGTGATTACCACCGCCTTTGTGTCCATGCCGTCGTTCATTATGGGTACATTCCTGCTCCTGATATTCTCGGTGGCGCTGGGATGGTTGCCAGCCAACGGCACCACGTCTCAGGGCTTGATCCTCCCCGTGATCACCCTGATGCTCTACCCCATGGCGTACATCACCCGCCTGACCCGTTCCTCCATGCTGGATGTGCTGGGACAGGATTATATCCGCACTGCCCGGGCCAAGGGCGTGCCTGCCCCCAAGGTGATTTTCGGTCACGCACTCAAGAACAGCCTGATTCCCGTGCTGACCTACTTCGGACCCATGCTGGCCTTCATCGTCACCGGCTCCATGGTGGTGGAACAGATCTTCGCTGTGCCTGGCATCGGTCGCCAGTTCATCTCCGCCATCATCAACCGTGACTACACCATGATCATGGGCACCACCATCGTGCTGGCGTCGCTGATTGTGGTCATGAATCTGGTCACCGACCTGCTGTATAAGGCCGTTGATCCCCGCATCGAGTTCGATTAAGGAGAGAAAAGCTCATGACCAACAAGAACAAGCCCTTCAGCTTGCACCTGAATCCGAATCTGTTTGAAGATGCAACGGATGCGGATAAGGAATACATCTCCAAGATGCGGCCTTCTTCCACCTTCTTCAAGGATGGCGTGAAGCGGCTGTTGAAGAACAAAGTTGCAACCGTCAGCCTGATTGTGGTGGTGCTGATTACTCTCTCGTCCATCCTGCTGCCGCTGTTCTGGCCTTATGCCTATCAGCAGTTCCTGGGCAACACGCCCGGCAAGCCCATGGACCGCAGTTACAACAATCTGGCGCCCTTTGAATACGGCGCCACGGAACTGGAACGCATCGAAAACGGCGAGTACATCTTCCCCCATATTTTCGGCACGGACGGCCAGGGCAGAGATTACTTCATCCGCGTGGTCTACGGCACCCGCATTTCCCTGGCGGTTGGCTTCTTCGCCTCCATCATCGTGCTGATGATCGGCATGAGTATCGGCTCCATCGCCGGTTACTTCGGCGGCAAGGTTGACTTGGCCATCATGCGTGTGGTGGATATCATCTACTCCCTGCCGGATATGCTGGTGATCATCCTGCTGAGCGTGGTGCTGAACAAATCGCTTAACGTGGAAGGCACCTTCCTTGAAAAGATCGGCTCCAATGTCATTTCCATGTTCATTGTGTTCGCCCTTCTGTACTGGGTGTCCATGGCCCGCATGATCCGCGGCCAGATCCTCTCCCTGCGTGAGCAGGAATACGTCCTCTCCGCCCAGGCCACCGGCGCCAAGGGCAAGTGGATCATCCGTAAGCATCTGATTCCCAACTGCATCAGCGTGGTGATTATCTCCACCGCCCTGCAGATTCCCAATGCAATCTTCACCGAGTCCTTCCTGTCCTTCCTGGGCCTGGGCGTTAACGCTCCCATGCCCTCTCTGGGCTCCCTGGCCTCTGATGCGCTCAACGGCATCAACACCTATCCGCATCGCCTGATCATTCCGGCGCTGGTGATCTGCCTGATCGTGCTGAGCCTGAACCTCTTCGGCGATGGCCTGCGGGATGCCTTTGACCCCAAGCTCAACGCGTAAGAAAGGAGCAACCCGGATATGGCAATGCTTGAAGTCCGTAAGCTGCGGACCTCCTTCTTCACCGATGCGGGTGAGGTCAAGGCAGTTGACGGCGTCTCCTTCAACCTGGATAAAGGCAGGGTGCTGGGTATCGTGGGTGAGAGCGGCTCCGGCAAATCGGTGACGGCTTACTCCATCATGCAGATTCTGGCGCCCACAGGCAAGATTGTGGGTGGCAGCGTGAAGTTCAACGGCCAGGAACTGGTGGGTGCTGATGAAAAGGTACTGCGCACCGTGCGCGGCAACCGCATCTCCATCATCTTCCAGGACCCCATGACCAGCCTCAACCCCACCTACACCATCGGCGCACAGCTGATGGAAGCCATCCTGCTCCACACGGACCGCAACAGGAAGCAGGCCAAGGAGCGGGCGCTGGAAATGCTCCGGCTGGTGAACGTCAACGAGCCGGAAAAACGCCTGAAACAGTATCCCTACGAACTGTCCGGCGGTATGCGCCAGCGCGTGATGATCGCCATGGCGCTGGCCTGTGAACCGGATATCCTCATCGCCGACGAGCCCACCACCGCCCTGGACGTGACCATTCAGGCGCAGATTCTGGATCTGATGCAGGACCTGCAGAAGAAGTTGGGCATGGCGATCATCCTCATCACCCACGACCTGGGCGTTGTGGCGCAGATGTGCGATGAAGTGATCGTGATGTACGCCGGCGCCATCTGCGAGCAGGGCACGGCGGACGAGATCTTCTACAACCCCCGCCACGAATACACGAAGGGCCTGATGCGCTCCATCCCCACGGCTGCCAACAACGGCCAGCGGCTGCAGCCCATCACCGGTACCCCCATCGATCTGCTGAATATGCCCCTGGGCTGCCCCTTCGCACCCCGGTGCGAAAAGGCCCTGAAGGTTTGCCTCACCCAGCGGCCAGAGCGCCTCTACATCAATGACGACCATTACGCCACCTGCTGGCAGAACGTCAAGCTGGCGCTGGAGGAATGCCTCCCGCAAGCCCAGAATGAAACCCTGGCCGATGGCCTGAAGGTGCTCACCTCCGGCCTGGCAGTGAACGAAATGGTGCTGGTCGGCGACGAGGAAGACAATCCCCAGGAAGGAGGCGATGAGTGATGTCCGAAGATCGCAACCTTCTGGAAGTCAAGGGCCTGAAGCAGTATTTTGACATCAACATGGGCTTCTTCCGGTCCAAGCCCCTCAAGGCGGTGGATGATGTATCCTTCGCCATCAAGAAGGGCGAAACGCTGGGTCTGGTGGGCGAATCTGGCTGCGGCAAAACCACAGTGGGCCGCACCATCCTTCACCTGTATAAACCCACCGCCGGCGAAATATGGTATGATGGAAAGCTGCTCAAGTCCGAACAAGACATTCAGGAGTTCCGCAAGAAGGCTACCATGGTCTTCCAGGACCCCTACTCCTCCCTCAACCCCCGCATGACGGTCAGCGACATCGTGGGTGAGCCGCTGGATGTGCACAAACTCTATTCCTCCAAAAAGGAGCGTGAGGAACGCATCCTGGAGCTGATGAGCTATGTGGGCCTCAACAGCGAGCACGCCTCCCGATACGCTCATGAATTCTCCGGCGGCCAGCGTCAGCGCATCGGCATCGCCCGCTCCCTTGCGGTCAACCCGGAATTCATCGTCTGCGACGAGCCGGTGTCGGCCCTGGACGTGTCCATTCAGGCACAGGTGATCAATATGTTTGATGACCTGCAGGATCGTCTGGGTCTGACGTACCTGTTCATTGCCCACGACCTGCTGGTGGTGAGGCACATTTCCGACAGAATCGCCGTGATGTATCTGGGCAAGATGGTGGAGCTGGCAGACGCCGACACCATCTACAACCGCCCCCTGCATCCTTACTCGAAGTCCCTGCTCTCCTCGGTGCCGCTGCCGGATCCCAAGACAGCCCGCGCCAATCAGCGCATCGTGCTTCACGGCGACATTCCCTCTCCCCTCAATGCTCCCTCCGGCTGCCCCTTCCGCACCCGCTGCCCTTACGCCAAGGAAGAATGTGCGGCCAGTATGCCGGAATTCAAGGAAGTGGAAACGGGACACTTCGTGGCCTGCCACTTCGCTGAGGAAATCAACTGATTTCCAGTCACTCTGTTCCATCAGCGCGTTAAACGCGTTTTTGAGAAAATTCTTTAGGAGGTTTACCCATGAAGAAGCTGCTTGCACTGTTGGCTATGTTGATGGTTGTGGTTCTGGCGACCACCGCCTGCACCACCCCCACGGCCGACCCCCAGCCCGTCGTGACCGACGCCCCTGCTGCTCCCGCTGATCCCACCGAGGCTCCTGCGGCTGCCGCCGAAGCGGTCGTCCTGCCCGTGTGCCTGGCCTCTGAGCCCGACACCCTGGACCCCGCCCTCAACTCCGCCGTTGACGGCGCGACCATGATCGCTCACCTGTTCTCCGGCCTGGCTACCTGGGCGCAGGATGCCAACGGCAACCTGGTGATCGTTCCCGAGTGCGCCACCGAGCTGCCCGCTCCCGTTGCCAACGATGACGGCACTGTGACCTACACCTACACCCTGAAGGATGGCCTTACGTGGTCCGACGGCAAGGAACTGACCGCCAATGACTTCGTCTTCGCTTGGAAGCGCGCTGCCTCCACTGCCCTGGGCGCTGACTATGGCTATATGTTCGAAGTCGTGAAGGGCTATCCCGATGATCTGGCTGTGGAAGCTCCCGATGCCAAGACCATCAAGGTCACCCTGAACAACGCCGTGGCTTACTGGAATGAGCTGCTGGCCTTCCCCACCTACCTGCCCGTGCGTGAAGACGTGGTTGCCAACGAAGCTTGGGCCACCGAGCCTGCCACCTATGTGTGCAACGGCGCTTACACCATCACTGGTTGGGAACACTCTGCCAAGATCACCCTGACCAAGAATCCCAACTACTTCAACGCCGACAAGGTGACCATGGATGTCATCGAGTGCTACCTGTCTGACGACGCCAACAATATGCTCGCCAACTACAAGAACGGCGACTGGCTGCTGATCGACGACGTTCCCACCGCTGAAATCGCTACCCTGAAGACCGAGTATCCCACTGAGTTCGTGGTGGCCGGCCAGATCGGTACCTACTACGTCTGCTGGAACGTCAACCAGAACCTGCTGCCTGCCACCTCCACCCTCACCGGCGTGGAAGCTGAAAAGGCCAACGCTGAAATCCGTCAGGCTCTGGCCCTGCTGCTGGACCGCAACTACATCGTGGAAGAAATCGGCCAGGCCGGCCAGGTCCCCGCTTCTTCCTTCGTCGCCATGGGCATGACCGATGCTGACGGCACCGAGTTCTACAAGAACTGCAACCAGTCCACCGAATTCGTCGGCTATTACGACGTGACCAAGGAAGCCTTCAACGCCAACTACGCTGCTGCCGTTGAGACCCTGAAGAAGTACTACACCTACGACGAAGCCACCGGTATGTTCACCGATATCCCCTCCATGGAATATCTGTACAACACCTCTGATGCCCACAAGGCCATCGGTGAGTATCTGCAGAATGCTGTGGCTGGCATCGGCGTCAACATGACCCTGGTCAACCAGGAATGGAACACCTTCCTGAACACCCGTAAGAACGGCGACTACTATGTGGCCCGTAACGGCTGGCTGGCTGACTACAACGATCCCATCTGCTTCCTGGATATGTGGGTTTCCGGCTCCGGCAACAACGACGTCCAGTATGGCAAGGGCGCTCACGCTGAACTGGCCATGTACAACCTGGACCTGACTGGCCTGGGCATCGACGTGAAGGTCGAGAACGGCACCTGGGCTCAGACCTATGACGTGCTGATCTCCAAGATCAAGGCCTGCACCGACACCACCACCCGCTATGCTCTGATGCACGTTGCTGAAGACATGCTGATGGCTACCGGCTGCATCACTCCTCTGTACTACTACACCGACATCTATATGCTCAGCGACAAGGTGGATGGTTTCTTCTCCAATCCTCTGGGCTACAAGTACCTGATGTACACCACCATCGGCGAATAATCCGATGGACGTGACATCTGGCGCATACAGATGAAACATGGGCGGCACACCCGAAGGTGTGCCGCTTTTTTGTGTTGTTACAAAGGAAAATTCTTGCGCCGGAAAAAGGAAAGGCGTATAATATTCACGTTGATTTGTCTTGAAAGAAGGTGCCTTGATGGCGCAAAGGCAAGAATTTCTGATGCCGGCATATTATCCCCGTTTTTCCTGCAAGATGGGGGCCTGCCGCCATGCCTGCTGCGAAGGCTGGCCGATTTCCGTGTCCATGGAGGACTATTTCCGCCTGCTGGGTGTGGAATGCAGCCCGGACTTGCGCCGAAAGATTGACGTGGCGCTGCGGCTGAAATCCCAGCGCTCCCCGGAGGCCTACGCTGAAATCAGCCCCCGCTATGACGGCAACTGCCCCCTGCGGCTGGAGGACGGACGCTGTGCCCTCCATGCCGAACTGGGCGGCGATGTGCTCAGCCGGGTGTGCAAAATGTACCCCCGTGGCGTGAGAAACGACGAATCGCCGGAGTGTTCCTGCACCAACAGCTGCGAAGCCGTGCTGGAAATGCTCTTTCAGCAGCAGGAGCCCCTCGCCTTTGTGCGTCTGCCTGATGAGGACGATAGCCCCAGCCAGTCCCGACGGGAGATTCAGGAAAAGACCTTCGGGCGGGAACAGGATATCCGCCTGTGGCTCATCAGATGCTTGCAGCAGCGTCAAGCGCCCCTGCCCGCCCGTATAGCGGCCCTGGGAGGCCGCCTGCAGGCGCTTGAAGCAGTGCTTGCCAGCAGGGATGAAGCGGCGCTGCAGCGCCTCCTGGAGGCGTCTGCGCCTCTTAACAGCCATGGACAAGGCCATCTGGAAGACGGCCTTGCCATCATGGAGGAACTGGTGGCGCAGCTCGATCAGCGCAGCAGGAGCATCCATGACTATGGCGAGCGGGCGCTGAGCCGGTTTGTTCAGCATGGGCAGGAGGCGTATCAGGAAGCCTGTCGATTGCTGCAGGAGCGCTACCCTGATTGGGAGATTTGGTTTGAGCACGCACTGGTGAATCACCTCTTCTTCTCCCGCTTTCCCTTTGGGGAGAGCCGCCTCACGCTGCCGGACGCCTATCTGGGCCTGTGCGCCGTGTATGGGCTGATGCGCTTCCTCACCCTGGGGGACGCTGTGTGGCAAAAGGAGGACCATGCGCTGGTGGACACGCTGGCGGCGGCTTTCCGGCTGATTGACCACACGGCCTTTGACCGCACGGCAGCGGCACTCATGCGCCGCATGGGCCGGGGAGACCCCGCCCGGGCAGAAGAAATTCTCTGGCTGTAAGGTGCTGAATTTTTGACACAGACCATGGTTATAGGGTATAATACTGGGGAGCGCCTGCCAGCGGCAGACGCCAAGCAAGGCCGAAAGGACAGGTCCGATGAACACCACGAAAGCAGGATTTCAAGCCATTCTGGAAAAGGTGAAAGGCTATCAGCGCATCATCATCCATCGCCATGAAAAGCCCGACGGAGACGCCATCGGCGCCCAGGTGGGCCTCAAGCACATCCTGAAGGAGAACTTCCCCGAAAAGGAGATTCTGGCCGTGGGCGACCCTGCGGGCCGGTATGGGTTCATCCCTGATTCGGTGATGGACGACGTGGCGGACGGGATGTATCACGATGCGCTGGCGGTGGTGCTGGATACTTCAGCCAAGGCGCTGATCAGCGACGAGCGGTATCTGACCGCAAAGGATACCGTGCGGCTGGATCATCATATTTTCTGCGAGCGCATCTGCGCTCTGGAAGTGACGGACACGGGCTACGAGAGCTGCTGCGGGCTGGTGACGGATTTTGCCGTGACCTGCGGCCTGTCCATTCCTCAACTGGCGGCCCAGGCCCTCTATACGGGCATGGTGACCGACTCCGGCCGCTTCCGCTATGACGCCACCACCGCCAACACCTTCCGGCTGGCGGCGCACCTGATGGACGTGGGCGTGAACACCAACGAGCTGTATCGCCAGCTCTACGCCAATGATTTCGACATGATGCGTCTTCGGGCGCAGTTCGTGATGAAGATCGCCTTCACCCCCAACCGTGTGGCGTACATTTACACCACCAGGGAGGAAGCAGCGGCCATTGACGCCGACACCTTCACCATTTCCCGCAGCATGGTCAGCACCATGGCTGACATCCGGGGCGTGGACATCTGGGTGAACTTTACCGAGACCGAGGGCGGCATCCTGTGCGAACTGCGCTCCAGCCGCTATAACATCAACCCCGTTGCCGTCAAGTATGGCGGCGGCGGTCACGCCAAGGCCAGCGGGGCCACCCTGAAAACGAAAGACGAGGCCATGCAGATGCTCAGCGATCTGGATGCCCTCGCAGGAGAGAATGAATGACAAACCTTCAGCAAATGAATGCCGTGATGGACAAAATCCGGCAGTATGACAAGATTCTGATTTTCCGCCATGTGCGCCTGGACGGCGACTGCGTGGGGTCCTCCAAGGGCCTCCAAAGGCTGCTGCAGCTCACCTGGCCCCGGAAGGACATCCGGCTGGTGGATTATCAGAAGAGCGACTTTCTGGCCTTCCTGGGCGCGGATGAGGACGAAGCCGACGACGACTTCTACCGGGAGGCGCTGGCAGTGGTGGTGGATACGGCCTGCACGGATCGCATTTCCAACCAGAAGTTCAAACTCTGCCGGGAATTGGTGAAAATCGACCACCACATCAACAACGAGCCCTACGGCGACGTCATGTGGGTGGAGGAGGAACGCTCCTCCTGCTGTGAGATGATCGCCAGGCTGTACGAAGCCTTTCAGGACGAACTGGTCATCGACCGGGAAGCCGCCACCTATATTTACACTGGCATGGTGACGGACTCCGGGCGCTTCCGCTTTGAGGGCGTGTGCGGCGATACCATGCGTCTGGCGGGGTTGATGCTGGATCAGGGCGTGAAAACCGAGCCTCTTTTCGCCAACCTGTATCTGTCGGATTTTGCTACCCTGAAGTTCAAGGCGGCCGTATATGAGCAGATGCAGATCACGGAAAATGGCGTGGCCCACGTGTTCATCAGCCGGGAGATGCAGAAGGAATTCGGCATCACGCTGGAAACGGCCAGCACGGCGGTGTCCTTTCTTGAGGGCATCAAGGGCTGCCTGAGCTGGATCGCCTTCATTGAGAGCGGCGACGCCGAGGGCAGCATCCGGGTGCGGCTGCGCAGCCGGTTTATGGCCATCAACACGGTGGCGGAAAAGTACCGGGGCGGCGGCCACGCCTGCGCCAGCGGCTCCACGGTGTACAATCAGCAGGAAATGGCGGCGCTGATTGCCGACGCTGACGCTGCGGTGAAAGAATACAAGGAAAGCCATGAGGGCTGGTTATGAGGATTGCACTGACCAATGATGACGGCATCCGGGGCGAGGGCCTGCGGCTGCTGCTTGATTGGGCCAGCCGTCACGGCGAGGTGACGGTGGTGGCCCCCAAGGAAGAACAGAGCGGCAAGAGCCACAGCATTGAGCTGCATCGCCCCTTTGAGGTGCTCCCAGTGGATATGCCAGGGGCCGTGAAGGCTATGTCGGTGGATTCCACGCCGGCGGACTGCGTGCGGTTTGCGCTGCTGGGGCTGGAAGAGACATTCGACCTGGTGATTTCCGGCGTGAACAAGGGCTTCAACATCGGCAGTGACATCATGTATTCCGGCACGGTGGGGGCGGCTTTTGAGGCCGCTGCGCTGGGCGTTCCGGCATTGGCGGTGTCCACGGATCCACGGTCCTTTGATAGTGCCAGAGAGCATCTGGAGACTGTGTGGCAGTTCATTGAGGAAAACAGGCTGCTTCAAAGGAATCTGGCATACAACATCAACATTCCCCTTGAGGCAAAGGGCATCCGGGTGACCCATCAGGGCGGGCCGTACTTTACCGACGCCTTTGAGCCCCGGGGGCAGAACCTGTATATGCCCATGGGCCGCTGCATTTATGAAGACAAGGGTGATGACACCCTGGACACCGATGCTGTGATGCACGGGTACATTTCTGTCACGCCGCTGACCCTGATTCGCACGGACATGAATGTGTATGAGGAACTGAAGGGGCTGTCTTGACAGGGGCTTCGCCCCCGACACCCTCACCAAAGGGCTTTGCCCTTTGGAATCCCATCAGGGGCGCTGCCCCTGGACCCCGGTCGGGGGCGCCGCCCCCGACACCCCTTTTGTGGGGCTCCGCCCCACACCCCGGCAGGGGCTCTGCCCCTGCACCCCTTTTGTGGGGCTCCGCCCCACACCCCGGCAGGGGCTCTGCCCCTGCACCCCGCAAGGGCCATTGGCCCTTGACCCTTCGGCGGGGCGTTGCCCCGCACCCCAGCAGGGGCGCCGCCCCTGCACCCTGCAAGGGCCATTGGCCCTTGACCCATCACCCGGAAATCCTGAAGGATTTCCGGGGTGTTCTTGTTTTTTGGTAGTCTGATGGATTTGGCTTGTATGCTCTGAAGCAACCAGGGGGCTTTCCGATCGGTCCGCCTCCGCTTCGCTCCGGAAACTCGCCTTCGGCGACTGCCCACTGGGCAGTTCGTTTCCCCTGGACCCCTTCGGTCTGCATCCTTGTAAGTAGACTTTCCCGAATCGATGAAAACCGTTCCCTCAACAAACAGGGTAATACCCCTCCATCCGGAGGGAGCCCGAAGGTTTCCAAAGGGCGATCGGAAAGCCCTTTGGCGGGGTGTGGGGCAGAGCCCCACCTTGCAAGGGATAGCGCTTGATAGGCGTTCTTTCTCAGGCCTGAGAAAGAACCAAAGAGGGCCAGAGGGGGTGTCTCAATTCATCCCACCCGGAGACACCCCCTCTGGACTCCCCCCTTTCCCCCTATCAAAAAGGGTTATCGGGTTGAATTACCCTCAAGCGCCTCGCGGGGGCGGCCCGTTTCGGGGTCGCTCCGATGGAGTCCGTGTGCGGCGACGGTGCGCCGCACGCCGGAACTGTTGTGGAGATACTTGTCTGATGCCTGTTACTCGGTTTTGCCGGAGCAACCAGGGGGCTTTCCGATCGCTCCCTGGACCCCTTCGGTCTGCATCCTTGTAAGTAGTTTTTACCGGAACAACGAAAACCGTTTCCTCAACAAGCACGCTAAAATCCCTTCATCCGAAGGGGGCCCGAAGGTTTCCAAAGGGCGATCGGAAAGCCCTTTGGTCGCCCGTGAGGGCGAAATCCTCACCACGCATAATAGAACATTGTGAAAGGAAAAACCCACATAATAACAATCCCCCAAGCCCGTCAGGGCTTGGGGTAATGGGTCAAGGGCCAATGGCCCTTGCGGGGGTGTCGGGGGCAGCGCCCCCGACCGGGGTGCAGGGGCGGCGCCCCTGCTGGGTTTCCAAAGGGCAAAGCCCTTTGGACGGGCGGAGTTCCACGAAAGCCCCACGAAAAAGCCCTGCCCGGAGTGAACCGGACAGGGCAGAGGATGGGAAGGATTACTCAGCGTCAGCGGGGGTAGCCACTTCGTCAGCAGCGGGCTCTTCGGTAGCGGGCTCTTCGGTAGCGGGCTCTTCGGTAGCGGGCTCTTCGGTAGCGGGCTCTTCAGCCACGGGCTTCACCACAGCGTCCAGGGTGCAGCCAGCGTCGAATTCGATGGTGCCCTTGTAGTTCTTGGCGGTGCCGGTAGCGGTGATGGTGTCGCCCACAGCCAGGGTCTCAGCGCCTTCGCCAGCCAGGCGATAGCACATGAAGGGATAGTCGGTCAGGCCGGCCACTTCGATGATGACGGAGATGTTACCGTACTTCTCGGAGTAAGCGCTGTCGATCTTGGTGATGACGCCGGTGATGGTGGAGGCGGCCACAGCGGCAGCGCCTTCTTCCAGGGTGTAGGCGTCCAGCAGAGCACGGATGGAGCTGTCGGTGTCCACGGGCATCAGCACGCAGCCAGCGTCAAACTCGATGGTGCCCTTGTAGTTCTTGAGGGTACCCATCACGCAGATGGTGTCGCCCACGGCCAGCTTGTCAGCGCCTTCGCCCTTGAGACGATAGGCCATGATGGGCTGCTCGGTGTTGCCGTCCACTTCCATGATGATGGAAATGTTGCCATACTGCTCAGAGTAGGGGGTGTCGATCTTGGTGATGACGCCGGTCAGAGCGGTCTGGATGGGCAGGGAAGCGCCGCTTTCCAGAGCATAGCCAGCATTCAGCACGTCCTGACGGGTGGTCAGGATCAGAGCGGCAGGCACGGTGTGGGTGAAGGAAGCGGATTCGGTGTTGCCGTTTTCGTCCTTCAGGGTGGCGGTCAGGGTGTAGGTGACTTCCTTGGGATTGCGGTCGTCAACGTCCACGGTCCAGGTCTTGCCGTCTTCGGCCTTGACCAGTTTCACGGCCTCATTGTCCACGGTCCAGTCGATGTTGAAGGTCAGGCCGGTAGCGGGGAAGTACACGCGGCCGATCACGGTGTAGTCCACGGGGGTAGCGGTGGGCTTGCCTTCGTAGATGCCCACCACGTAGTCACGGGCGTCAGCCAGATCAGCGTTGGTTTCGGCCATCGCAAAGCCGGCAAGCAGGGTGGCGCACAGGGTGAGCGCCAGAACCAGAGCAACGATCTTCTTCATATCAAACGCTCCTTATCCTTATGTTACGGTTGATTAGTGAACAGAAATGGAATCCGCAGTAAAAACCTTGATCTGGTAGTTTCCATCGAAGTAATCAACGATGCCCTTGACGTCAATGGTTTTGCCCATGTAAGCGTCGGGGGTCAACAGGTTTCCTTCGGCGTCCCTGAGGGGAATGGTGCGCACCGCAACGGTGTGGCCATCTGCTTCACACACAAGGGTGAAGGCGCCGTAGGAAGAACTGTCCTCATTGTCAGTGATGTAGGCATCCTTGACAGTGAGACCGTTCATGGCGATGGAAGTGCCCAGAGCCAGTTCAGCCCAGTCAAACTCCTGCACCGTGTCCTCCATGGTGACAGATACCTTGCCGGTGGCGAAGGTTTCAGCCGAGGTGAGGGCGTAGGCGGGGGAATGGCCTTCGCTGAGTTTCTGGATGTTGTCGGGATCAGTGGGCCTCATGGCACGGTAGGACAGGCCGGAGACCTGCCAGGTGCCGCCGGTTTCGTAGTACTGCATGGTACCCACGATGCGGCACTCGTTGCCGATGGTGAGGATTTTGAGCCCGGATCCGTTCAGACCAAAGCCGTAGTAGATGCTCAGACCGTTGTACATGCCGGTTTCAGCATCGTAGGCTTCGATGTAAGCGGTGTTGTTGTAGTTGGTGGTGATGACGCCGTTAAAGGCGACCTTGATACCGTTGTACTTTTCCGGATTGGTGCGCAACTCCTTGAGAGTCAGTTCCACGGCAGAACCGTAGTAGAAGTCCGGGTCGGGCTGGCCGGAAAAGACGTTCAGTTTGAGTTTGCGGGCCTGCGTCAGGGCCGCCATGCAGGTGTCGCCGTAGCGATTCTGCTGGGTGGAACTGGCAACTGCCAGACCGTTTTGCAGAATCTCCAGGTTCAGGTTGCGGTATTCCGTCATGTCGGCGGTCTTGTACCACACCCAGACCAGGTATCTGTCCCCGGTGGAATCAGGATTCCAGAGGGCATTGTCCGATTCCAGCATGATGGAAGTGGCGGCGGAGAGTTTTTCCTTGGTGAATCGGGAAGCGGCCTTGCCGTATTCCTCGATTCTGCCGGTGGATTCAGGGGTGTCCAGGGCCAGGAAACGGCCCTTGAGCACACCGTTTTCCGCCACCGTTTCAGGCACATGGAAATGGACGGTGTCGCCATCCACGAAGGTCTTGACAGTCGCTTCGGTCTTGGCGGTGTTGGAGAGAAGCTGCAGTTTGAGCTGGGAGGCGTAGTCCACTGCCTCCTCCTCCCCGGCCAGGGCAAAACCCTGACCAAGGGCGAGGCAGAGGACCAGCGCACACGCCAGCAGGCGCAGCAGGGGATGCGTTTTACGATGCATCTTCATGATTCAGTGTGCTTATGCAAAAATTACTTCTGGCAATCGGCGATGGCGTCGGCGAAGGCCTTGTTCAGGAACTCGTCCAGATCGCCGGTGTCCAGCTCGGCAATGCACTTGTTCAGCAGCTCGCCCACAGCATCACGGGCCTTGGAGGAACCGTTGAAGGCGGGAGAGGTGTAGTAGTAGTCAGCCTGCTCCAGGCAGACCTTGGCGGACAGAGCAGCGATGTTGTCGCCGCCGTCAGCATTGGCGATGAAGTCAGCGTAGACGGGGTTGTCAGCCACGGACTTGAGCACGGGCACATAGCCGGAAGCCATGGAGAATTCAGCCTGGAATTCCACGGTGGTGGTCAGGTACTTCACGAACAGCCAGGAGGCGATTTCTTCCTGGGTGTAGCCGGGGCCCTTCTCGAAGATGCACAGGCTGGGACCCTGGGAGATCACGCGCTGGTGGTCCTTGTTGACCTGGGGAATGGTGGCGATGCCCACTTCGAAGGGATATTCGCCGTTGACGGCCTGGGGACGCTGATGGGTCGCACCGGCGGAGGAGCCGATGGACATATAGCTTTCAGTGCCGTCGGTGGAGGTGAACAGGCCGGAGGTGTAGGCGCCGTACAGATCCTGGGTGGTCAGGTAGCCGTTCTGGTACCAGTCACGGAACTGCTTGATGAAGGCCTTGTTTTCATCGCAGTCAAACAGGAAGTGGGGCTCGGTGGCGCTGGTGTAGGGGCTCTGCTGCTGCTCGGTCATGGTGATGAACCAGTTGGCAGAAGAGTCATAGCCCAGAGGAATGGAGGTGGGGTCGATGGCAACGATGTCTTCCAGGAGCTTGCCCATCTCGTCCCAGGTGGTGGGCACGGACAGGTTGTTGGCATCGAAGAAGGTCTTGTTGTAGTACAGCACTTCGGTGGACTTGGACAGGGGCAGGGTGTACATCTTGCCATCGCCGAACTGGACGCCTTCGGCGTAGTAGCCGGGCACGAAGTCAGCGATCTGCTCGGCGGTCAGGCCGATGGTGGGATCAGCGATCAGCTCGTCCAGGGTCATGACGCCCTTGGTCAGGTTGTACAGAGCCACGTGATCGGGATAGCAGTAGGCGATGTTGGGATGGTCGCCGACGGTCAGCTCGGTAGCGATCTGATCGCGGACGTCATCGTAGCCGCCGATCTTGCTGTGCTCGACGGTGATGTTGGGATAGATGGCGTTGAACTCAGCAATGTAGTCGTTCAGCACGGCCAGCAGGTTGTCGCCCATGGTGTGGTAGAACACGATGGTGACAGGCTCGCCATTGTAGGAGATGGCGGGAGCAGCGGGCTCTTCAGCGACGGGCTCTTCGACGACGGGCTCTTCGACGACAGGCTCTTCGACGACGGGCTCTTCGACGACAGGCTCTTCAACGACGGGCTCTTCGACGACAGGCTCTTCGACGACGGGCTCTTCGACGACGGGCTCTTCGACGACGGGCTCTTCGACGACGGGCTCTTCAACGACGGGCTCTTCGACGACGGGCTCTTCGACGACGGGCTCTTCGACGACGGGCTCTTCGACGACAGGCTCTTCGACGACGGGCTCTTCGACGACGGGCTCTTCAACGACGGGCTCTTCGGTGGGCACTTCGGTGGGGACCTCAGTGGGGACCTCAGTGGGAGCCTCGGTGGGAGCGTCGGTCACGACGACGGGGACTTCGGTGGGCTGCTCAGAGACGGGCGTGGTGCAGGCGGTGGTCGCCATGACCAGAGCCAGCAGCAGAGCCAGCAGGGCAAACAGCTTTTTCATGTTGGTATCCTTCCTTCCTTAATGAATTGAGATGATGTATGTTCAGGTCGCTTGACACGACCAAGGAACCAGATTAACCCTTGATACCGCTGCGGCTGACACCACTCATGATGTACTTGCGCAGGAAAATGAAGACCAGGAACAGGGGAGCGGAGACAATGGCAACGGCGGCCATCTGCACGGGATAGTTGACGTTGCCGGAGGTATCGGTGAAGGCGTTGCGCAAACCGTTGGTGATCATGGCGTGGGCGTCATCGTTGGCGACCAGCCGGGGCCAGACGTAGGAGTTCCACGCACCCATCATTTTGAGGATGGTGATGGAGATCAGCGTAGGCAGCGCCAGGGGCACCATGACCTTCCACAGATACTTGAAATCGCTGGTGCCGTCCACCTTGGCGGCCAGATACAGTTCATTGGGAATCTGCAGGAAGTTCTGACGCAGGAGGTAGATGTAGAAGACACTCACCAGGAAAGGCACGATCAGCACGGTGAAGGTCTTCTGCCAGCCAAAGATGTAAATGGTCTGATAGTTGGTAATGGTGAACAGTTCGCCGGGGATCATCATCGTGGCCAGCAGCGCCGCAAACAGGGCGTTCTTGCCCTTGAATTCCAGGCGGGCAAAGGCGAAGGCCGTCAGGACGGTGATGACCAGGCTCAGCAGGGTGGACATCAGGCCCACATACGCCGTGTTCAGGAACAGGCGGCCCAGCTTGGCGGTGGTGAAGGCGTCCAGATAGTTCTGCAGCACGATCTGCAGGGGCCAGAAGGTGGGGACGGACATCTTGTATTCCGCCAGGGACTTCAGGGAGGAGATGATCATCCAGTAGAAGGGGAACAGGACGATCAGCGCCATCAGCAGCAGGAAAGCGTAGGTGCCGGCAATCACCAGCGGTTTGGTGATGGATTGCAGCGCCCTGACGCGGCCCATATCCCGGGCATTCATGACTTTCATCTTGTTTTCAGACATACTGCACCTCTTAATAATGCACGCGCTTCTTGCTGACCTGCATATTGATCATCGTCACCACGAAGATGATGCCGAAGAGGATCAGGGCAGCTGCGCTGGCATAGCCGTAGTTGGATTGGGGCAGTGCATCGTAAATCATGCCGACAATGGTGTTGAGGCGTCCCGGGTCGTGGGCCGGTCCCATCTTGGCGCCGAACACACCCACGATGCTGGTGTATTCCTTGAATCCGCCGATGAAACCTGTGATGACCACATAGGCGATCATGGGGGAGAGCAGCGGCACGGTGATCTTTGAGAACACACGCCAGCGGGGCGTGGAGTCCACCTTGGCCGCATCGTAATACTGCTTGTTGATGCTCTGCAGGCCGCCCAGCAGCACCAGAATCTTGAAGGGCAGGGCATTCCACACGATGTAGAACACCATCACCACGATGTTGGCCCAGTATTCACTGCCCTGGTTGATCCAGTTGATGTGGGTGCCGCCAAAGGCTTCGATGATGTTGTTCACGATGCCCTTGGACTGAATCAGGCGCTCGATATGGGGCGTGCCGATGATGTTGAACATGGCGGCGAACACCATGCCGATGGCGATGGAGTTGGTCACATAGGGCAGGAAGAAGATGGTCTGCAGCACCTTTTGCAGGGGCTTGATGGAGTTGAGGGCCACAGCGATCAGCAGTGCCAGCAGGGTGGAAATCGGCACGGTGAGGACGCACAGCAGCATGGTATTTTTGAGGCATTTGAAGAAGTCAGTGCTGTTGACCACGTCCAGGAAGTTCTTCACGCCGAAGGTGAAGGTCTGTCCGCCCACATTGGCCAGGCTGTTGTAGCCATCCAGGAAGGCCAGACGGACGGTGTTGATGATGGGCCAGACGGTAAAGACCAGCAGCAGCACGATGGCTGGTGCCAGATACAGCCAGGCTTTCCATTGATGCTTGCTTTCTACCATCTTACTTCACCTCAAAGTACACGCGTTCTTCAGTTTCCTTGTTGAAGACGAAGGTCTTGTGGGACTTGAGGGTGTAGCGGATCTCGCCGCTTTCCATGCAGGAGCGGACGTTGATGTCACTGTTGATGATGGAGCGCACCTGGGGATTGACGGAGGCGGCGTGGGTTGCCACAACGCTCACGTCACGGCCCATGACTTCCAGGTTGGTGGGCACGCAGTGCATCGGGCCGTTTTCATCCACCACGAAGCCTTCGGGGCGCACGCCCACGTACACTTCCTGGTCTTCGGCGCCGGCAACGTCCATCACGCAGTCATCGCCGATGTACAGCTTGCCTTCCTTGACACAGCCCTCAAACACGTTGATGGGCGGCGTGCCCAGGAACTTGGCAACAAACAGGTTGGCGGGATTGTCATACACATCCTGGGGGGCGCCGATCTGCTGCACCACGCCCAACTTCATCACCACGATCATATCGGAAATGGACATGGCCTCTTCCTGGTCATGGGTAACAAAAATGGTGGTGATTTTGGTTTCCTTCTGGATGCGGCGGATTTCCTCGCGGGTCTGCAGGCGCAGGCGGGCGTCGAGGTTGGAGAGGGGCTCGTCCAGCAGGAGCACCTGGGGCATCTTGACCAGGGCGCGGGCGATGGCCACACGCTGCTGCTGTCCGCCGGAAAGCTCGGAGGGCTTGCGCTCCATCAGTTCTTCGATCTGCACCAGGCGGGCGGCTTCATAGGCACGCTCCAGCATGGCTTCCTTGGACATCTTGTCCTTGCCCCTGAGGTTCTGCAGGGGGAAGAGGATGTTCTGCTTCACCGTCATGTGGGGATACAGGGCGTAGTTCTGGAACACCAGACCGATGCCGCGGTTTTCCGTGCTCAGTTCGGTCACGTCTTCTTCGCCGAAGAAGATCTGGCCGCTGGAGGGCTTCTGCAGGCCGGAGATCATGTACAGCGTGGTGGACTTGCCGCAGCCGGAGGGGCCCAGCAGGCCGATGAGCTTGCCGTCGGGAATTTCAAAGTTGAAATTGTTCACGGCGACGACTTCTTCGCCCGCCTTCTTGCTGCGGCTGGGGAAGATCTTGGTGAGGTTCTTGAGCACAACTTTCATAGCGTATACCTTTCCTCTCCTGTGTATGGTGGGGCTTTAGGGATATTCCTTACGGGCCGCCTTTTCGGCGTGAACTTTCTCCTTGTAGGCGATCAGTTCTGCCTTGGAGTCGAAGATCATTTGGCTGGCGAAGTCCACCGTGATGGTGGTGGCCAGCTCATCGTGAATGGTGGTGTGGTTGCGGGTGAACAGGAACATACCTGCTTCCAGCGCCAGCAGGAGCAGCAGCATCGCCGTGCCTGCCATGCCCATGACGTTGAAGAAGATCATGAAGATCAGCATCAGGGGAATCATGGTTTCGATGGTGAACTTGCCCAGGATGGTCCTGATGAACATACACACGCCGTTGACGCGCACGCCATCCTTCTTCATCACGGCAATGCCGAAGATTTTCTTGCCCAGCGTCCTGCCGTGGCCCAGCAGCATCGGCACGCCGAATTCCAGTGCCAGGAAAGCCGCCAGAATGCCGAAGGTGGAAATGAGGATGGTCAGTTGCAGGATCATGTTGTAGGCATACACGGCGTCACTGTCCTGGGACAGGGCCTTGGATGCCTCGGCGTAGTTCTGCTGTTCCTCCTCCGTCAGGGCGTTGTATTCTTCAGCAGTCATGTTGAAGGAAACACCGTACTCCTGCTCGTATTTCGCATAGGCGCTGTTCATGGCTTCGTAGTGGCTGTCAAAGCCCAGGGCAGCAGATAACGCCCAGCAGAACGAAACCGCCAGAATCACCAGCAAAATCACGTCGAAGAGGAAGGCAGAGATTCTTTTCCATACGCTTGCCTTCTGCAAATCGTAAATCATGGAAACAGCCCTTCCTATTTATATGATGGGAGATGGAAAATCTCTGCGATTTCATGCAGAGAAAACAAGGGGAATTCCAATTACATATTATACTACATTTTGGCCCAAAGTCCACTGTTCTTTTGACATTTTTCCAAATTTCCATGAAAAGGCAGGCGCAATTCGGGCAATCTGCCAGTTGCATCCTGGATACATCCGGGGAAGGGCTGGAGAGGGGGTGCCTTTTTGCGGCGAAATCAAAACAGCGGACCGCCGAAACGGTCCGCCGGGGAGGGTGCGTGAAGTGCCTCTTACAGCAGAGCCAGCAGCACGAAGTTGAGGATGAACAGACCCGTGCAGCCCCACAGAATGGGGTGGATTTCCTTGGCCTTGCCCATGCAGACCTTCACCAGACAGTAGACGATGAAGCCAGCGGCGATGCCGTAGGAAATGGAGTAGCACAGACCCATGAAGATGGAAGCGAAGAAAGCGGGCAGGGCTTCAGCCAGGTCATCCCACTTGATGTCCTTGAAGGCGGAAACCATCATCACGCCCACGACCACCAGCGCAGGAGCGGTGGCAGCGGAGGGAACAGCGGACACGACGCTGGCCAGGAAGGCGGACAGGGCGAAGCAGATCGCCACGACCACGCTGGTCAGGCCGGTGCGGCCGCCAGCGCCGATGCCGGCAGCGCTTTCCACGAAGGTGGTGGTGTTGGAGGTGCCGAAGATGGCGCCGATGGAGGTGGCGGTGGCGTCAGCGAAGAGGGCCTTGTCCAGACGGGACTTGAAGCCGGCGTTTTCGCTCATCAGGCGCTCGTCGTCTTCAGAGAAGATGCCAGCGCGGCGGCCAGTGCCGATGAAGGTGCCGATGGTGTCGAAGGTATCAGAGATGGAGAAGGAGAAAATGGTGATGAGCACCAGGGGCAGCTTGGACACATCGGAGAACAGGCTCACGATGCCGTTTTCACGGAAGATGGCGCCGAAGGTGGTGGGCAGCTGGGCCACGCACTCGGTGAAGCTCATGGTGTCCTGCACGGAGGTCACGTTCCAGCCGGGGATCAGGCCGATCAGGGTGGAGGCGACGATGCCGATGAGGATGGCGCCCTTGACCTTGAGGATCAGCAGAACGATGGTCAGCGCCAGGCCGATGAGGAACACCCACAGGGCGGGCTGATTCAGGGTGGTCAGACCGGGCACGCCAGCGCCGAAGTTGATCAGACCCACGTTGAGCATACCGATGTAGGCCACGAAGATGCCGATGCCGCCGCCGATGGCGTTTTGCAGGCTCAGGGGGATGGCCTTGATGATGTGCTTACGCACCTTGGTGACGGTGATGAGGATGTTGATGATGCCGCAGATGAACACCATGGACAGTGCCTGCTCCCACTTGAAGCCCAGGCCGAAGCACACGGTGAACACGAAGAAGGCATTCAGGCCCATGCCGGGAGCCTGCGCATAGGGAACGTTGGCCACCAGACCCATCACCAGGGTGCCGACGACGGCGGAGATGATGGTTGCCAGGAACACGGCGCCCCAGGGCATACCGGACTGGCTGAGAATGCTGGGGTTGACCGCAATGATGTAGGACATCGCGAAGAATGTGGTCAGACCAGCCATGATTTCCGTGGCCAACTTGGTGCCGTTGGCCTTGAGGTTAAACAGACCTTTCATGGATTCTCACTCCTTTTTCTTCTGGAAAGCCTCCCTGCCTTCCTAATTCACGATTATTTTACCACGATTTTCCGGGAATGTCCATATAAAAGTGACTTATTCCTGGAAATTTGTGAAAACTGACACGGAATGTTCGGGAATTGCTTTGAGCGGCGCTGCGTTGCAATCAGCAGCGCTTCGTGGTATACTGTTGATACGATACCGGAAGAAAGCAGATCAAATACCATTTGAGAAAAGAGGGCCCAAAATGATGCTCACCATCCTCACTTTCAACCTCCGCTGCCCTGCGAAGATGGACGGCGTCAACTATTCTCCTCTGCGGATGCCCCGGGTGATGGAGAAAATCCGGGAGGAAAAGCCGGATGTGATCGGCTTTCAGGAGCTGGAGGACACCGCCCTTTCCACCCTGCGGGAAGGCCTGCCGGAATACGAATTCATCGGCGCCGGACGGGACAGGGATTATCGGGGCGAAAGCTGCCGCCTGGCCTATCGCCGGGAGACGGTGGAGGTTCACGCCATGGGCCATTTCTGGCTCAGTCCCACGCCGGAGGTGCCCGGCTCCCGTTATGAGGAGCAGAGCGGCTGCCCCCGGGTGTGTACCTGGGCGATGCTGATGCACCGCATAAGCGGCCAGCGGTTTGCGGTGGTCAACACCCACCTGGATCATGTGCATGAAAAGGCCCGGACGCTGGGGCTCAATCAGGTGTTGGCGGAAGCGGACCGCATCCGCCGGGAAACGGGCGTGCCGGTGTTCGTGACGGGGGACTTTAACTTCCCGCCGGAGGAAGGCACCTATGGGCTGATCGGCCAATTTGGCTTTGAAGACCTGACCAGGGACGTCGCTCCCACCTTCCACGGTTTCGGCACGGTGGATCCCGTCCGCATCGACTACATTCTGGCGGGCCAGCCGGGCAAGTATGCCATCAGCCGCTGGCATGAGTGCAATGGCGGTGTGTATCTTTCCGACCACGACCCGGTGATGCTCTCGTGGGACAACGAATCAACAGAGGCGGCGCACCCCGGCGCCTGACAGGAGGAAACCTTGGTCACACAGCAGGAAGTGTTTGATTTCTTCGCCCGCAACGGCATCGAGCCCCATCACAAGGTGACGATGCACACGTCCCTTCGGGCGCTGGGCCCCATTGAAAACGGCGCAGACGGACTGATCGACGCCATGAAGGCGTATCTTTCTGCACCGGGCGGGATGCTGCTGATTCCCACCCATACCTGGGCCAATGTCAACAAGGATCAGCCTGTGTTTGACGTCCGCAGCACCGTGTCCTGCATTGGCACCATGGCCCAGGTGGCGGCAAAGCGCCGGGATGGCGTACGCAGCCTGCATCCCACCCATTCGGTGATGGCCTTTGGTCAGGGGGCGGAAGAGTTCATCCGGGGCGAGGAAAACAGCACCACCCCGGCGCCTGTGTCCGGCTGGCTGAACCGGATGTACGAAGAAGGCGGAAAGATTCTGCTGGTGGGCGTGGGCCATGGCCGCAATACTTATATGCACGCTGTGGAGGAAAGGCTCAACATCTCCAACCGCATCAGCGAAGACGCCTTCGTGCCCCGCATCATCGACAGGGACGGCCGGGAGATCATCGGCCAGCCCTTCCATCCCCACGAAACCAAGGGCATCACGGAGTGGCTGTCGGACTTCTATCCCAATTTCAAGGCCGCCTTTGAATATACGGGCGCCGTGCATTATGACCGCCTGGGGCAGGCGCTGGTGTATGTGTGCGACGCCCGGAAAATCGCCGACACCATGAAATTGATCTGGTCCAAGGCCGATCACGACCTGTGCCTTCAGCACAAGGATGTGCCGGAGGAATACTACAAGGCGCAGGAATAACGGCAAAAAATGGCAAACAAAAAAGCCGATGGGACATCGGCTTGTTGAGAGCGCAGTGCGGAAAAGCACGGGCGCTCTTTTTTATTGGAAAGAAGGGGCGTCAAAATACGCCGCCGTTGTGCTTCTTCTGCACCGCAAGGAGGCAGCCAAACCCCACAAGGAGGAGCGCCATCAGAAGGCAAACCGCCAGGACGGCTGTTGATTCCCCCAGTAGGGCGATCATGCCGCTGACAAGGGGCGCTGCGGCCACTACGGACAGCGCCTTGCCGAAGGCCCTGCCGTATGCCTGATGGTCTTTGACTCTTTCCTGATGATAATCGTGAATGAGATGCGTCTTCCCTTTGAAAATCAAAACGCTGAACACCATGAAAAGGGCAGACACGGCAAACATCACAATCGAATAGATCAGCATATCGGGTCCCTCACATCCGGCAATGGCCGTTACTGTCCTTCTTTCTCCAGCAGTTCATCAAGGGCTGCCAGCAGAGTGTCTTTCATGTCGCTCAATTCAGCATCGGTGGGACGGTTGTCATCTGCGTACATCAGTTCCCGGGGATACCACCAGGCGGGACCAACGCCTTTGTTGCCATAGGCGCCGATGTCGCCGCTGCGGCGGGGGAACAGGTGCCAGTGCAGGTGGGCGTCGCCCTGTCCGAGGCACTCGTAGTTCATTTTTTCAGCGTGAAAGGCGATCTGGACGGCGTGCGCCACCAGCACCATTTCCTCCATAAATTTGGCAGCGAAAGACTTTTCCAGGCGGAACAGTTCCGTTTCATGCTGCTTACACAGCACCAGCGCATAGCCCCGGAAGTGCTGGTGATCGCCGATGACCACGTAGCAGGTTTCCAATTCCTTGACGAAATAGGGGTTTGTTCCGCTTTTGATCATGTCGATGCGGTCACATACAAGGCACATATCGTTCCCTCCCTGATGATGGTGCTGTTGATTTCCCTGTGTACCCATAGTATAGCACATCTGGAAATCATCAGCAACACAAGGATAGAAATCAAAACTGGTCTGAAAGTACAGAAAAACAGGGAAAAAGCAAGAAAAATGTTGCCTGCAAGGCGTAATTGTGCTATAATGGCGACAAAAAACTGGTCGCACAGTAGCATATTGTCAGGAGGGAACAGCCGTGAACACATTATGGGAAGCGCTGGGGATTTCCCCGGAGAAGGTGAAAAGTCAGTACGGTGTGCTGGAAGGGGTGTATCTGCGGGAACTGCTGCGGTATCCCGGGGATGGGAGCTTCCGGGTGCTGGAAGAAGCCGTGCGGGGCGGGCGGTGTGAGGAAATCCGCCAGGCCGCCCATGCAGTGAAGGGGCTGTGGAGGATGCTGCTGATGGATGACATGGCCCAGGCGGCGCAGGAAATCGAAGCCTGCGCCCGGGCGGAAGACAGGCAGGGGGCAGCGGAGCGGATGGACGGGCTGCGCCTCAAACATGAGCAAATGGTGGCACGTCTGGTGTGGTGGCAAAAGGGAGGACTGGAGGATGAAGATTGCTGTTTGTGAAGACAATCCATTGCAGCGGGATATGCTGTGTGATCTGCTCAGGGCGCAGGCGGCGCATCTGGCGTTGGAGGTCAGCGTTCACGCCTATGCCAGCGGCGAGGAACTGCTGGCGGATGTGCTTGCGGGGCAGGAAGTGGATTGCCTGATTGCGGACATCTACATGGGTGGCTGCAACGGAATGCTCACCGCCATGAAGGTGCGGGAGAAACTGCCGGGAGTGCAATTGGCGTTTTTCACCGCCTCCCGGGAGTATGCGCTGGACGCCTTTTCCCTCAATGCGCTGCATTATCTGGTCAAGCCGGTCACGGCGGCGGATGTGCGGGAACTGTTGGAGCGGTATCAGGAGCGGCGGGGGCAAAGCACGGCGGATTTGCTTCGCATCCACACCTCCCACGAGGAGATGAGTTTTCCTCTGCGGCAGGTGTGCAAGGTGGTCAGCGCCCAGAAGAAGTGCGACGTTTATCTGGCCGGGCAGGAGCAGCCCTTCCGGGTGAATCTGTCCTTTCAGCAGATGGCGGCGCAGATGAATCAGCCCTGTTTCATACAGATCACCAGAGGCGTGATGGTGCATTGCGATTTCATCCGCCAGATGACCGCCGAGGCCTGCGTGATGCAGGACGGCACATCCATGCTGATGTCCCGGGGCCGCCGGGAGGAGATCCGCAGGGCGTACAGGCGCTACTGCCGGCGGGAAAATCAGCCATGAAATGCGCCTGTTCTGCGGCGTTTGACCCCGAATGGTGTCGATGTGCCGCTGGGGCGATTTTGCCTGCATTCCGGCGTGTCCCAGTGGCTTTTCAGATGGCGCCACAGGTCATTCAAAAGGGGCATTTTCCGTGCTATACTTTGATTGCGTAAGAGAAAACCTTTCAGAAATACCGCCGCCAAGAAGGAGGATTCCTGTGAATACAGCGCCTGTGACCGTTCCGCCCCGAACCTTATCAGAAGAAGACGAATCCCGCCTGATCAAGGAATATATGCCGCTGGTGGTCTTTATGGCGCGTCGTTACGCCGGCGGATTCTATCAGGAGGAAGACCTGCGTGCTACCGGCACCATCGGGCTGCTGAAGGCCATCCGGGCCTTCCGGGCAGAGCGGGGCGCAAGGTTTTCCGCCTATGCGGCCCGATGCATTGAAAACGAGCTGCTGATGTATCTGCGCCGCAACAAGCGCCATCAGCGGCAGTTGTATCTGGATGCGCCTGCCTCCCGGGAAGAAGAAGCCACCTTTGCGGATTTGCTGGGTACAGACGCCGATGTGGTGCAGCGCCAGCTGGAATGGGCGGAGGACTGCCGCAACCTGCGCTGGGCGGTAGCGCACCTGCATCAGCGGGAACGTAAGCTGATTGCCATGCGATACGGCCTCAACGGCGAAGCGCCGCTGCCTCAGCGCACCATTGCCAAGATGCTGGGTGTGACGCAGAGTTATGTTTCCCGGCTGGAAAAGCGGGCCCTCCAGACCCTGCACTCCATGCTCAGCTGACCAGGGGGGCCGCCCCTGGACCCCGCCAAAGGGCTTTGCCCTTTGGAAACCCAGTTGGGGGCGCTGCCCCCAACACCCCCGCAAGGGTCTTCGACCCTTGACCCGTCACCCCAAGCCCAAGGGCTTGGGGGATTTTTATCGAGGAGGATTTTCCTTTCGGGCCATCCTTTTGTGCAAGGTATGGTTTCGCCCTCACGGGCGACCAAAGGGCTTTCCGATCGCCCTTTGGAAACCTTCGGGCTCCCTTCGGGTGAAGGGGTATTAGTATGTTTGTAGGAGAAACGGTTTTCTTTGTTCCGGCAAAAACTACTTACAAGGATGCAGACCGAAGGGGTCCAGGGGGCGATCGGAAAGCCCCCTGGTTGCTCCGGCAAAGGGACGTTGCAGGTATAAGCATGGAAATGGGACAATCTTTTGTGCAAGGTATGGTTTCGCCCTCACGGGCGACCAAAGGGCTTTCCGATCGCCCTTTGGAAACCTTCGGGCTCCCTTCGGATGAAGGGGTATTAGTATGTTTGTAGGAGAAACGGTTTTCTTTGTTCCGGCAAAAACTACTTACAAGGATGCAGACCGAAGGGGTCCAGGGGGCGACCGGAAAGCCCCCTGGTTGCCCCTGCAAAGATAAGAAACAGGTATCCGACAAGACACTCCACAACAGTTCCGGCGTGCGGCGCACCGTCGCCGCACACGGACTCCATCGGAGCGACCCCGAAACGGGCCGCCCCCGCGAGGCGTTTGAGGGTCAGTCAACTCAATAACCTGTATAAGTTCGGGGGAAAGGGGGGAGTCCAGAGGGGGTGTCTCCGGGTGGGATGAATTGAGACACCCCCTCTGGCCCTCTT
>SVHA01000021.1 GCA_015056085.1 Clostridiales bacterium | reverse complement strand
TGTCAAGGGCCAATGGCCCTTGCGGGGGTGTTGGGGGCAGCGCCCCCAACTGGGATTCCAAAGGGCAAAGCCCTTTGGCGGGGGTATCGGGGGCAGCGTCCCCCGATTGGGGTGCGGGGCAAAGCCCCGCAAAAGGGGTCAAGGGCCAATGGCCCTTGCGGGGTGCAGGGGCGGCGCCCCTGCCGGGGTGTGGGGCAGAGCCCCACAAGCAGGAGTCCAGAGGGCGCAGCCCTCTGGTGGGGCTTGGGGCAAAGCCCCAAAAAAGCAGGGGAGTTTCCTCCCCTGCTGTGGGTAAACCTGATAATTAGTCGGCCAGACGCTTGTAGGCATCGCGACGAGCCTTGGCGTCTTCCTCCTGCTGCACGAAGAGCTTCGCGGCAGCATCGGGGAACTGCTTGAGCAGAGAGGTGTAGCGAACCTCACCACGCAGGAACTCCTGATAGTCGCCGGTGGGCTCCTTGGAGTCGATGGTCATGGGATTCTCGCCAGCTTCCGCCTTGGCGGGGTTGTAGCGGTACAGAGGCCAGTAGCCGCACTCCACAGCCTTCTTGATTTCCGCCTGAGCCTTGCCCATGTTCAGACCATGGTTGATGCAGGGCGCGTAGGCGATAATCAGGGAGGGACCATGATAGGCTTCAGCCTCAGTCATGGCCTTGAGCAGCTGAGCGGGATTGGCGCCCATAGCCACGGTGGCCACATACACATAGCCGTAGGACATGGCCATCATGCCCAGGTCCTTCTTCTTGGTGCGCTTGCCGGCAGCAGCGAACTTCGCCACGGAACCGGTGGGGGTGGACTTGGAGGCCTGACCGCCGGTGTTGGAGTACACTTCAGTATCCAGCACGAGGATGTTGACGTCCTGATTCTGGGCCAGCACGTGGTCAACGCCGCCGTAGCCGATGTCATAAGCCCAGCCGTCGCCGCCGAAGATCCACACGGACTTCTTGACCAGCATGTCCTTCATGCCGTAGATTTCCTTGCAGAGCTTGTCGCACTCGCAGCCGCAATCCTTGCAGCCTTCCACGCAGGCGATGATCTTCTTGGCAGCAGCCTTGGAGCCCTCGGCCTCTTCCATGTTATCCAGCCATTCCTTGGCAGCTTCCTGATACTCAGCCCAATCGGGGCACTTCTCGGCCAGTTCCTTGATCAGGTCGGCCAGCTTGGCGCGGCGCTGGGTCACGGCCAGGTTCATGCCGAAGCCGAACTCAGCGTTATCCTCGAACAGGCTGTTGGCCCAAGCGGGACCATGGCCTTCGTTGTTGGTGGTGTAGGGGCAGGTGGGAGCAGAGCCGCCGTAGATGGAAGAGCAGCCGGTGGCGTTGGCAACGATCATGCGATCGCCGAAGAGCTGGGTAACGAGCTTGACGTAGGGAGTCTCGCCGCAGCCAGCGCAGGCGCCGGAGAACTCGAACAGGGGCTTGAGCGCCTGGGAATTCTTCACGGTGGCACGGTTTTCCACCTTGTCGTTGACTTCCGGCACGGTCATGGCGAAGGACCACAGATCCTGTTCCTTCATCTGGGAATCCAGTTTTTCCATGGACAGAGCCTTCACCTTGGCGGGGCAGATTTCCACGCAGTTGCCGCAGCCGGTGCAGTCCAGGGGGCTGACCTGGATACGGTACTGCATGCCGGCGAATTCCTTACCGGTAGCCTTCTTGGTCACATAGCCTTCGGGCAGTTCGGTGCCGTCAGCAGTGTAGATAGGACGGATGCAGGCATGGGGGCAGACCAGCGAGCAGTTGCCACACTGTACGCAGTTCTCGGGGATCCACATGGGAACCTTCACGGCGATGCCGCGCTTTTCGTACTTGGTGGTACCAGTGGGCACGATGCCGCGGGGATCCAGCGCGGACACGGGCAGCTTGTCGCCTTCCTGCGCCAGCACAGGAGCCACGAATTCGTCAAAGTACTTGGTGGTGCCTTCCACCTTGGCAGCCACGGCGCCGGTAGTGGCGTTGGCCCACTCAGCAGGCACCTTGACCTCGATCAGACCGGAGATGGCAATGTCAATGGCGTCCCAGTTCTTCTGAACGATGGCATCGCCCTTCTTGCCATAGGTCTTCTTGGCATAAGCCTTCATGTATTCGTCAGCCTTCTCGTAGGGGATGACGTCAGCCAGCTTGAAGAAAGCGGCCTGCATGATGGTGTTGATGCGGTTGCCCATGCCGACCTTGGCGGCCAGCTCGATGGCGTTGATGATGTACAGTTTGGCGTTCTTCTTGGCAAGCAGCTGCTTCATGCTGGCGGGCAGATGAGCATCCAGCTCTTCAGCGGACCACTGGCAGTTCAGCAGGAACACGCCGCCGTCCTTCAGAGAGGACACCATGTCATAAGCAGTCACGTAGGCGGGGTTGTGGCAGGCCACGAAGTCGGCAGCGTCGATCAGATAGGGGCTCTGGATCGGGGTCTTGCCGAAGCGCAGGTGGCTGACAGTCAGGCCGCCGGACTTCTTGGAGTCATAGGAGAAATACGCCTGAGCATACAGGTCGGTATGATCGCCGATGATCTTGATGGAGTTCTTGTTGGCGCCAACGGTGCCGTCAGAGCCCAGACCATAGAACTTGCAGCAGATGCTGCCGGCAGGAGCGGCGTTGAACAGCTCGCCCACGGGCAGGGAGGTGTTGGTCACATCGTCCACGATGCCCACGGTGAAGTGGTTCTTCATTTCGCCGTCCAGGTTGGCGAACACAGCCTTGACATGGGTGGGGGTGAACTCCTTGGAGCCCAGGCCGTAACGGCCGCCGACCACCTTGATGTCACTGCGGCCGGATTCCAGCAGCGCAGCGCACACGTCCAGGTACAGGGGCTCGCCCAGGGAGCCGGATTCCTTGGTGCGGTCCAGCACAGCGATCTTCTTGCAGCTGGCGGGGATGGCGCCCAGGAAGTGCTTGACGGAGAAGGGACGATACAGATGCACCTTGATCAGGCCCACCTTCTCACCCATTTCGACCATCTTGTTCACGGCCTCATGAGCCACGTCGCAGCCGGAGCCCATGGCGATGATGACCTTGTCGGCATCGGGAGCGCCGACATAGTCAAACAGCTTGTAGGCACGGCCGGTCAGCTTCTCGACTTCCGCCATGGTCTCTTCCACGATGGCGGGCACATCCAGGTAGAACTTGTTGCCGGCTTCACGGCCCTGGAAGTAGATGTCGGGGTTCTGGGCGGTACCAGCCTGATGGGGATGCTCAGGATTCAGGCCGCGGGCGCGGAATTCTTCCACCTTGTCCCAGGGCATGACGGTCGCGATCTCATCGTAGGTGGGAGCGTCGATCTTCTGGATTTCGTGGCTGGTGCGGAAGCCGTCGAAGAAGTGCAGGAAGGGCACGGAGCTCTTCAGGGTAGCCAAGTGAGCCACCAGAGCCATGTCGCAGGCTTCCTGGACGGAGTTGCTGGCCAGCATGGCGAAACCGGTCTGGCGGCAGGCCATGACGTCGGAGTGATCGCCGAAGATGGACAGGGCATGATATGCCAGAGCGCGGGCGCTGACGTGGAACACGGAGGGGGTCAGTTCGCCGGCGATCTTGTACATGTTGGGGATCATCAGCAGCAGGCCCTGAGAAGCGGTGAAGGTGGTGGTCAGCGCGCCAGCGGCCAGGGAGCCATGGACAGCGCCGGCAGCACCGGCTTCGGACTGCATCTCAGCGATACGCACAGTCTGGCCGAAGAGGTTCTCACGGCTCTGTGCAGCCCATTCATCGGCCACTTCCGCCATGGGGGAAGAGGGGGTGATGGGGTAAATGGCGGCCACATCGCTGAATGCGTACGCGATATGGCTGACGGCGGTATTGCCGTCGACGGTCATTTTGATTGCCATCGGGATATTCCTCCTTGTGCAATTGGTTTGGGCCCCGTTGGAGGCCCTTTCATGGAAAAATCACGCACATCTGCCAGGCCCATGACGCCTTGTGGGCAAACACAGGCACAACAAACACGCGGGACATCCTTTGTCACCTTGTATTATAATCTTTTGTTGGAATTATGTCAATCAAATCAAGGGGGTTTTTGGCCTTTATTTTCACTTCTTGCGGTACTTTCCACCGCCAGCGCCCCATAAATGCCCTCCGCTTCCTTCTCTCTTCCATTTCCGTTCACCCGGCCTTTCACCTTCGTTTCTTTTGCACCGAATGCTTGCAATCCTGTATGGGGTTGTGGTAGAATATATTGAATACACTTACCTATTTCCACACCCATTGACGGAGGTGTTCTCATGCGTATTTTCGTGGACGCCATGGGCGGCGACTTCGCTCCCCAGGCACCCGTGGCAGGCGCCATTGAAGCCCTGCGCCGTTTCCCGCAGATTGACATCACCCTCGCCGGTGATCTTTCCCAGGTGGAGCCCCTGCTGGTTGATTGCGACGACGTGCGCAGCCGCATCACGCTGGTGGACGCCCCCGAGGTCATCACCAACGAGGAAAGCCCCGTGATGGGTGTTCGCCGCAAGACCCGAAGCGCCACGGTCATCGGTATGCTGATGCTGCGCAACAAGGAAGTGGACGGCTTTGTGTCTGCCGGCTCCACCGGCGCCGTGATGGCAGGCGGTATGTTCCGCCTGGGCCGCATCCCCGGCATTGAGCGGCCTGCCCTGGCCCCCCTGATGCCCAACGGCAAGGGCCATTTCCTGCTGATCGACTGCGGCGCCAACGTGGACTGCCAGCCCCATTTCCTGCAGCAGTTTGGCCTGCTGGGCGACGCCTACATGAAGGGCGTCATGGGCATGGAAAAGCCCCGTGTGGGTCTGATCAACATCGGCGCTGAGGCCGAAAAGGGCAATGCGCTGGTCAAGGCCACCTATCCCCTGATGGAGCAGGCGCCCTATCACTTCGTGGGCAATGTGGAAGCTCGGGACATCACCGGCGACGTGGCCGACGTGCTGGTGGCCGACGGCTTCTGCGGCAATCTGGTGCTGAAGTTCATGGAAGGCGTGGCCGGCACGCTCATGGGCATCATCAAGAAGGAAATGATGGCTGACCTGCGGGGCAAGATCGCCGGTCTCATCGGCAAGCCCGCCTTCCGCCGGGTCAAGAAGCTGATGGACTACACCGAAGTCGGCGGCGCACCCCTGCTGGGCGTGCAGGGTGCTGTGGTGAAGGCTCACGGCTCCTCCAACGGCCATGCGCTGTCCTGCGCCATCGCTCAGGTCATCAAGATGATCGAAGGCGACGTGGTGGGCATCATCGAAAAGGGTGTGGCAGAAATGCTCCCCGCTGATCAGCAGGCTTGATTCCCTCGGGGCAGCCCAGGGATGAGCATAAATTCAGACAAACATTGCAACAGAAAAATCAATTTTGAAGGAGGAATTTCCCATGACCACTTTTGAAACCGTCAAGTCCATGCTCGCCAAGCAGCTCAAGGTGGAAGAAAGCGCCATCACCGAGTCTTCCCGCCTGGTGGAAGACCTGCGTGCCGACTCCGCCACCGTGATGGTGATGATCATGGATCTGGAAGATACCTTCGGCATCATGGTCGAAGACGATCAGATCATGAAGCTGCGCACGGTGGGCGATGTGGTCGCCTACATCGACGCCAACAAGTGATCCCGCATCCCTTGCGTCCCTGTCAGCCACGTGCCGGCAGGGACGCAGGATTTTCAGGCGAATCTGAGTGGCCGGAACAGAGAAAATCACTACTCCGGTTTTTTCCGTTCTGTCTGCCCGTGAATGGAGGATATTCTCATGCAACAGCTGATGCAGCGAATCGGCTATCAATTCAACAACCCGGACCTGCTCCGTCAGGCCCTCACCCACCCTTCCGCCGGGGCGCAGGATAATCAGCGCCTGGAATTCCTGGGGGATGCGGTGCTGCAGTACATCATGAGCGACCTGCTCTATGCCTCCCACCCCAAGGACCGGGAGGGCAAACTGACCCACCTGCGGGCGCTGCTGGTTTGCGAGGCGGCGCTGTCCCAGGTGGCCCGTGGGCTGAAGGTAGGCCAGGCGCTGATCATGGACAAGGGCGAAGAACTCACCGGCGGCAGGGACAAGCCCAGCGTGCTGTGCGACGCCATGGAGGCCATTCTGGCCGCCATTTACCTCGACGGCGGCCTGGACGCCGCCCGGCAGGTGGTGTGCCGTCATTGGCCCCGCCCGGAGGACGTCCACCGCCCCATGCAGGACAGCAAGGGCGCCCTGCAGGAACACCTGCAGAAGGACGGCGGCGAAGCGCCTGTATATACCCTTGTGGGACAGGACGGCCCACCCCACGACCGCACCTTTGAGTGCGCCGTGTCCCGCTACGGCAAAGAACTTGCCCGGGGCAAGGGCCGCACCAAAAAGCAGGCCGAACAGACCGCTGCCCTCACTGCGCTGAAAAAACTGACAGGGGAAGGGTAAGCCATTTTCGGCACGATTTGAGGAGGGGTGACGTTGGAACAAAAATATCAAATCGGCAATGAATATGGCAACATCATGTGGGATGTCAGCAAAATCCTTCACGATAAAGACCATTTCAAAATCGTGATGTGTGATGTTAATGACTTGTCTCAGAATAACACTTTCAACGGAAATGGATGCCACATCATGAGCACCGACATCTCGCAGCCCGTGATTGTCGTTCAATTATCAAATGACAAATATAAGCTTATTGATGGCAATCATAGATTGCAAAAAGCTTTGCGATTGGGGATAAAAGAAGTTCCTGCCTATATACTTTCTTTTGAAGAGCACGCGAAATACATTATCGACTTTGATGAGCAGATTTATCATGATGTAGTACATCATTGGTAAAACCACATTCCATTTTTTCCTCCTTTTTTTCATCAATACACCCGACCATTGCACGTACGGTATGCGATTCTGCACCGCCACCCTCTCATGCAGCAAAACCCCTCTCTATGCATTCGACACAGAGAGGGGTTTTTCATTGTCTCACATTCTCCGCCATCAATGGCAGTGGCAGGAGCAATCGTCGTCATGGTGGTTGCAATCGTGGTCGCCATGATCGTGGTCATGGTGGTGGGAGCAGTTGGCATCGCTGGTGTATTCCAGGGTGCCATTGAGCAGCGCCGCCACGGCGTCATCCGTGGAGCCGGTCACGCCGGCATAAATGGCGATGCCCGCATCCTTGAGCGCCTTCTGGGCGCCGCCGCCCATGCCGCCGCAGATGATGGCATCGGCCTTCACCTGCTGGAGGAATCCCGCCAGGGCGCCGTGGCCGCTGCCGCCGGTGGACATCACAAACGCAGACTTGATTTCCGTGCCTTCCACATCATAAAGTTTGAATTGTTCCGTGTGGCCAAAGTGCTGGAACACTTCGCCGTTTTCATAGGTGACTGCAATACGCATATCATTCTTCCTCACTTTCTCTGGCATATTCCCGGTGCTGTTTTCATTGTACCACCGCCAAAGAGGATTATCAACACTGCAAATTGCTGGCATTTCTGTGCAAAAAAACAGCAGGCCCTCCATGGGTGCCTGCTGTGGATAGGCCTTAGCCCTGCTTCTGCTTATGCTTGGGGTTTTCGCAGATAACCATGACCTTGCCCTTGCGCTTGATGATCTTGCACTTTTCGCAGATCGGCTTGACGGACGGACGAACCTTCATGGTGTTACCTCCTTTGGTCTCAAAAGTCGTAACGTGTCGGGCGCGAAAACAAATCTGCACCCTGGAAACAGCCTTGCGGCTGCTGCATCAGCTCTTGCTGCGCCAGGTGATCCGACCACGGGTCAGATCGTAGGGCGAAAGCTCAATCGTAACCTTGTCACCGGGGTAGATACGGATGAAGTTCATGCGCATCTTGCCGGAAATATGTGCCATGATCTGATGGCCATTGGGGAGTTCCACCTGGAACATGGCGTTGGGCAGGGCTTCAATGACCTTGCCTTCCATTTCGATGACATCGCTCTTGGACAAATTTCAGCCCTCCTTGCACAGCGGCTGGTCGATTTCAAGCCCGTGTGCCTTGAGCGCCTTGCGAAGGTCGCTGTCCAGCAGCTGGTGGGTCGGCAGCTTATGGGCCACCTCATCCACCACGATGGGCTTAGGGTGAAGATGCTTTACTTTCTTTTTCTTGGCGTGGGCGATTTTGCGGGTCAGGCCGTCGGCCATCATCACATACTGTTCGTCCACCACCTGCAGAATGACGAAGAAGCGGCCGGCGTCCCGTCCCTGAAGGGACTGGACCACCCGCCCGATCTCGAAGGGAATCCTCTCCATCGTCAGTCCTCCTTCTGCTCCCAGACAAAGCCGGGCAGAGTGAGGATTTCGGGGAGACCCTCTTCGTTGATGGCGATGGTGTGCTCGTAATGGGAGCACAGGCTGCGATCACGGGTGCGATAGCACCACTGGTCATCGTCCACGGTCACCCGCCAGTCGCCAGCGGAGATCATGGGCTCAATGGCGATGGTCATGCCTTTTCGCATTCTCAGGCCCCTGCCCGGCGTACCGAAATTGTACACCGCAGGATCCTCGTGCATTTCCCGTCCGATGCCGTGACCGGTCAGGTCCCGCACCACGCCGAAGCCGTTTGCTTCCGCCAGCGTCTGCACCGCATGGCCCAGATCGCCCAGGCGATTGCCGGCCACAGCCTGGCGCGCGCCTTCCCAGAAGCACTGCTCGGTGACGTCAATCAGGTGCTGCGCTTCAGGAGAAATCTCCCCCACGCCCACCGTGAATGCACTGTCCGCCTGCCAGCCGTCCAGAATCAGGCCGCAGTCGATGGAGATGATCTGCCCTTCCTTCAGCACCTGCTTCTTGGAGGGAATCCCATGCACCACTGCGTCATCCACAGATGCGCAGATGCTGGCGGGATAGCCTTCATAGTTCAGGAAGGAAGGAATCGCATGACCCTTGCGAATGAGTTCCTCGGCACGGGCGTCCAGTTCAGCGGTGCTCACGCCGGGCTTGACCATTTCACGCAGCTGCTGAAGCACTTCGTACAGAAGAGCGCCAGCCACGCGCATTTTCGCAATTTGATCGGGATTCTTCAAACTTATCATGTCTGCCTCGAATCAGCCCTTGAGGGTTTCCATGATGGACGCGAAGATCGTGTCCATATCCTGTGCGCCGTCAATCACCTTCAGCAGGCCCTTCTTCTGGTAGAAATCCACCAGGGGAGCCGTCTGCTGATGATAGACCGTCAGGCGGTTGAGCACCGTTTCGGCCTTGTCGTCAGCACGCTGGATGAGATTGTCGCCGCAGGCTGCGCACTTGGTTTCGCCGCCGAGCATATTGACATGATAGGTCGCGCCGCACTTGAGGCACACACGACGGCCGGACAGGCGGTTGATGAGCTCTTCATCAGCCACATCCAGATCCACCACAGCGTCAATATTCGCAATGCCTTCCAGGGCTTCAGCCTGGGGCACCGTGCGGGGGAAGCCGTCGAGGATATAGCCGCCCTGGCAGTCTTCCTGCTGCAGGCGTTCCTTCACGATGTCGATGATGACATCATCGGGCACCAGCTTGCCGGCGTCAATGTAGGACTTGGCCTTCATGCCGGTAGCAGTCTGCTCCTTGATGGCACGGCGAAGGATATCACCGGTGGAAATCTGGGGAATGTTCAGGGCATTGCAGATGCGCTGCGCCTGGGTCCCCTTACCGGCGCCGGGAGGTCCCAGAAAGATAATGTTCATTCTGTTGCTCCTTTCGAGTTCACAGCAGACGCCACACACCGGGAGATGATTTTACATCATCCCCCGGGCGTGGCTGAATTCATTACATGAAGCCGTTTTCCTTGTCGGTTTCGATGCCGCGGATGCTCATTTCGCCTTCCACAGTGCGGATGGATTCCAGAGCCACGCTCACCGCAATCAGGATAGAAGAAGCGGCGAAGGGCACGGCGATCTGCAGCTGAGAGGTCAGCAGCGTGGGCACAGCAGCCAGAACGGCCAGGAAGAGAGCCGCGAACAGGTTCAGGCGATTCACAGTGCGCTTGAGGTAGTCGCGGATGTTCTTGCCGCGCTGACCAGGAATGGTAGCGCCCTGCATGATGAGCTGTTCAGCCTGCTTCTTGGGATCGAAGGAGATCGAGCTGTAGAAGAAGGTGAAGGCCACAATCAGCAGACCGGAGACGATCATGTAACCAACAGAAGCGGTGTTCATGTTGATCATCCACCACTGGGTGAACCAGCCCTGCATCTGGGGGTCCACCAGCTGGGCGATCGTGCCGGGGAAGGACAGGAAAGAGTAAGCGAAGATCAGGGGCAGAACGCCGACAGACACGACCTTGAGGGACATGTGGGTGTTCTGACCGCCGTAGACGCGACGGCCCTTGACCTGCTTGGCGATCTGCAGGGGAATCCGGCGCTCGCCCAGGTCGATGAAGGTCACGACCACGGTCAGCAGCAGGGTGACAACGATCAGCACGATCGCGCTCAGCCACGCAGTAGCGGTGCCGTTGGCGAAAGCAGTGCCGAAAGAGGACACGATGCCGTTGAACAGGTTGGAAATGATACCGGCGAAGATCAGCAGGGAGATGCCGTTGCCGACACCCTTCTCAGTGATCCGCTCACCGATCCACATCGCCAGGGCAGAGCCGCCAGCCATGCTGACGCCCACCAGCACATAGTTGTACCAGCCGTCCTTGACGTAGTTCATGCCGCCAGCCAGACCGATTGCCTGCACAGCAGCCAGGCCAACGGTCACATAGCGGGTGATGCGGGCGATCTTCTGACGGCCGCCGCCGGCTTCATCAGCCTGCATACGCTCCAGCGCCGGAATGGCGATGGTCAGCAGCTGCATGATAATGGAGGCGTTGATGTAAGGCGTAATACCCATGGCCATGATGGTCATCTGGGAGAACGCATTACCGGTCATCATGTTGACCAGCTCCAGCAGGGGCAGGTTGGAGCCGCCGCTGGACAGAACCGCAGCCGCGTCCACGCCGGGGGCGGGAATGACGCCCACCAGGCGATAGATCAGCAGCATGACAAAGGTGAAAACAATCTTCTTGCGGAGGTCATCGATCTTCCACAGCTTGCGAACCGTCTCAAGCATGTCAGATCACCTCGGCAGTGCCGCCAACGGCCTCAATCTTTTCCTTCGCGGAGGCGGTGAACTTAGCAGCCTGGACGGTCAGCTTCTTGGTCAGCTCACCATCGCCCAGGATCTTCACGCCGTCACGGACGGTTTTGATGATGCCAGCTTCCTTGAGCAGTTCGGCGGTCACAACAGTGCCGTTCTCGAACACTTCCAGACGCTCGACATTGACGGTTTCATAGTCGGTACCAAAGATGTTGGTAAAGCCGCGCTTAGGCACACGACGATACAGAGGCATCTGGCCGCCCTCGAAGCCGGGGCGCTTGCCGCCGCCACTACGGGCCTTGGCACCCTTATGACCCTTACCGGAGGTCTTGCCCAGACCGGAGCCAGAGCCGCGGCCAAGACGCTTGGCAGCAGTGGTGGAACCGGCGGCGGGCTGAAGCTCGTGCAGTTTCATTGGGGTTTCCCTCCTTTACTCGTTGACTTCTTCGACCTTCACCATGTGCTTCACGGCGAAAATCTGGCCGCGGATGGCGGCGTTGTCAGGCTTGACCACAGTCTGGCCAACCTTCTTCAGGCCCAGGGCAGCAACCGTTGCCTTATGCTTGGGCAGGCTGGCAATGGGAGACTTGACAAGAGTAACTTTCAGACTCATTTTCCATTACCTCCTTAACCAAGAATTTCTTCAACGGTCTTGCCGCGCATCTTGGCAACTTCCTCAGCGCTGCGCAGCTGCTTGAGGGCCTCGATGGTAGCCTTCACCATGTTGATGGGATTGTTGGTGCCGAAGGACTTGGTGCGGATATCCTTCACGCCGGCCATTTCCAGCACGGCACGGGCAGCACCGCCGGCGATAACGCCGGTACCTTCGGGAGCGGGCAGCAGCACCACCTTGGCGGTGGAGAAGTAACCCGTAGAGTCATGGGGGATGGTGGTGCCGGTGATCGGCACATTCACCAGATGCTTCTTGGCATCCTCGTTAGCCTTGCGGATGGCTTCGGGCACTTCCGTGGCCTTGCCCATGCCGACGCCAACGCGGCCGTTTTCGTCGCCAACAACCACCAGGGCAGCAAACCGCATGTTGCGGCCGCCCTTAACGGTCTTGGAGACACGGTTCAGCATAACCAGGCGATCCTTGAATTCGCTGGGCTGTTCATAGCGTTGCATTGCGTGCATCCTCCTTCTTAGAAATCAAGTCCGGCTTCACGGGCGCCCGCAGCGACTTCCGCCACGCGGCCAGTGTACACATAGCCGCCGCGGTCGAACACGACGGTCTTGATGCCGGCCTCGAGGGCACGCTCGCCCACGATCTTGCCAATCAGCTTGGCGGCATCCTTCTTGGTCAGCTCGTTGAGCTGCTCCTGCAGAGCCTTTTCCATGGTGGAAGCAGCACACAGGGTCTTGCCGGCGACGTCGTCAATCACCTGCACCTGGATGTGCTTGAGGCTGCGGTACACAGACAGACGCGGCATTTCGGGAGTGCCGCTGATCTTCTTGCGGACGCGCGCATGACGGATCACGCGGATTTCATTACGGTCACGCTTCTTGAACATTAGTCACTCACTCCTTACTTCTTACCGGTCTTGCCTTCCTTACGGCGGATATGCTCGTCCACATACTTGATGCCCTTGCCCAGATAGGGTTCAGGCTTGCGGATGGCGCGGATATCGGCCGCAAGGTTGCCCACCTGCTGCTTGGAGGAACCCTGCACCACGATGGTGGTGGCGTTGGGGCACTCGAAGGTGATGTCGCCGGGGGCATCAATCACAACGGGATGAGAGAAGCCAATCTTCAGACTGAGCTGCTTCTTGGAACCATCGACAGTGGCGCTGTAGCCGGTGCCGACCATTTCCAGGGTCTTCTTGAAACCCTCGGTCACGCCCACGACCATGTTGTTGACCAGGGCGCGATACAGACCGTGCATGGCACGGGCAGTCTTGGAATCATTGGGGCGGGTCAGGGTCAGGACATTGCCTTCCTGATTGACGGTGATAATCTTGTCGATCTTCTGGGTCAGAGTGGCCTTGGGGCCCTTGACAGTGACCAGATTGTCTGCGTCGACAGTGACCGTCACGCCCGCGGGAACAGTGATCGGAAGTCTTCCGATACGAGACATTGAATCACACCTCCATTAAGCGTGTCGGTCTTACCAGATGTAAGCGAGCACTTCGCCGCCGATGGCGTTCTTGCGCGCTTCCTTGTCAGTCATCAGACCCTTGCTGGTGCTGATGAGAGCGATGCCCAGACCGCCCAGAACCTTGGGCAGTTCTTCGCAACGGGCGTACACACGCAGGCCGGGCTTGCTGATGCGCTTCAGGCCGGCGATGACGGGAGTCTTGCCCACATACTTCAGGGTAATCTTGATGATGCCCTGCAGGCCGTCGTCGATGAAATCGACAGCCTTGATGTAGCCTTCAGCCAGAAGAATCTTGGCGATGGCCTTCTTGGTGTTGCTGGCCGGCAGCGTCACAGCTTCGTGCTTAGCGATCTGCGCGTTGCGGATGCGGGTGAGCATATCGGCAATGGGATCATTCACAACCATGTTGGTACCTCCTTCCGTTTCTCTCCCCGATTACCAGCTGGCCTTGCGCACGCCCGGGATCTCGCCCTTGTAGGCAAGTTCACGGAAGCAGATACGGCACACGCCGTACTTGCGCAGGACAGAGTGGGGACGGCCGCACAGACGGCAGCGGGTGTAAGCGCGGGTGGAGAACTTGGGCGTCCTCGCCTGCTT
>SVHA01000007.1 GCA_015056085.1 Clostridiales bacterium | reverse complement strand
GATCGTTTTCCGGCTTACATGATACCGGATGGACGCCGCTGTCACTCCATGCGTTCTTGCCCACTTAATTACCCGTTGACGATTGTATGCTTCCTGTGTTATCCTGTCCATGGAGAACCTCCCTGTGCGTGGTGTTTGTAGCAGAACTATCTTACCACAGTCTGGTTCTCTTTTTTCGTTCCGGTGTTACCTATGTATTATACCTCAACACAAGGGTTGTTTGTGGCTATGGGGTTTGCCGATCCGATTCCTCCGCCTCGGTGTGCCGACGATTCCTCCAGCTCATCCGACCTTTTCAGCGGGACGCACCGCATTACGCAGAAATCGCCTCTCTCGGGAATGAGAAAGGCGATTTCCTACATGTTGAAAAGAAAATGTTAGGCGTGTTTTTTCATCTTCCGCTTCGCTACAAACATCCAGATTGCAACAATCGCAATGATTGCAATAATGGGATAATACAGATGATAAGACAAGCCCCACACTCTGTTGCTATCAGGCATGATATTTCGGTCAATGACATCCCAATTTACCATGTAGAAAGCAATACCCATGATAGCATTCATGAAGAATGTAAGAATCGGTTTCTTTCCCAATGCTGCAAGAGCCGTAAGCAAGGCGAACACTCCAACAGCGGCATAAATACCGCCAGTAAAATAGCCGCCAGCCGCACTGCGGAAAATTTCTTCGCCGCCTTGAATGTATACCTTTGCGTATGTGAACAGCGACATTTCTTCCAAATCACCAACAGTCACATCAACGGATGAATAAATCTTTTCGTCTGCGTGAGCTGCAATGTATTCGCTATATTCTTCTGTTGCCGAAATGTAGGGAAGAAAGAAAGCAGCTACGGCGACCAAAGCCATAAGAAATGCAAGGATTCGCGGTAAGGTAACGCAATTCTTGTTCACACCCAACATCTCCTTTATCTGTCTTCGATAGACTTTGCATTATACTCAATGCCATCAACAGTAATCACCAAAGTATCGGAGCAGTTGTTGAAAACATATTCTCCAATCTTTACATCATCCGAAAGGATGTTTACGCTGTTCAATACATTGCAGTAGGAGAAAGCACGGTCTCCGATTTCGATTTCGCCCTTGCCAATCAGAACAGATTCCAGCTTTTCGCAGCTCTGGAAAGCATAATCTTCAAGAGTCAGTTCAATTTCGGTATCTTCATTGCCGATAGTAACATTCGTCATGTCTTCACAAGTATAGAAGCCGTATTCGCCCACAGATACCTTGCCGCCAATAATAGATACCGTTTCAAGGTCATCGCAGTAAGAGAAAACGCGGTCTCCGATTTCCATCTCACAATTATTGATTGCAAGGGAAGTCATGTCGCAGCTCTGGAAAGCATAGTCTTCCATTTCGATTTCGCATTCGGTCATCGTTACAACCGCATCGTCACCACTTTCATAGAAAGCATACTCACCAATAACCATTTCGCTGTTATTGAAAGTGATGACTTCTGCGTCTTCACAGTAAGAGAAAACGCGGTCTCCAATCTCAATGTTGCATCCGTCAATCAAGAGAGTCAGATATTCGCAGCTCTGGAATGCGTAATCTTCAAGCACCATTTCCGAATTCATCAATGCAACGGAAGAATCATCGCCGCTCTCGTAGAAAACATACTCGCCCAGCGTTACTTTGCCGCCTACGATGTAAATAGAAACAAGATCTTTGCAATACGCAAATGCTCTATCGGAAATCTCAATCTCAGAATCACTAACAATAAGAGTTTCCAATTCACAACTCTGGAATGCGTATTCATCAACCGTAACTGTGCTATTGGCCAATACAACGTATTTGAATTCTTCGCACTCTTGGAAAGCATACTCAGCAATCAAGGTAACTGTGTCGCCAGCAGGGCTTTTTGCAGGAATGACAAGGATTTCATCTGTGCATGTACCAATTCCAGTAATGGTGCAAGTGCCATCGCCGTTGCTTTCAAATTCAAGTCCTTCGGATTCGGTCAGATTGTCCAGAATCGCTTGAATATCAGCAGGAATCTGCGGGACTTCTAAGGTCTGTGCTGTTGCATCGGTTGTTTCTTCTGCAAACACTACGCCGCTACACAAAACCATGATTATTGCCAGAACCAAAGACAAAACAGAAAGAATCTTCTTCATCGGTATATCCTCCTCAAACAACTACTGCGACCAACACGCCGACCCACCTCGGCATAGTTATCCCGAAATATACCCCCTCCCCATGCGTCTCTATCTCCGTGGGTGTGACTCGATTTGCTGTGGTCTCTCAATCTACCCTCCAACCATAGCCCTCACTCCTCATATATCCGCATCTTTTCGCCCATTATACACCTAATGTGGTGTATATGTCAATACATCACATTGAGTGTGAGTATACTAAAAGCGAGGTGAGGGGCGTGAAAGAATACTGGGAGGTTCTGCGGGATCTGCGGGAAGACCACGATCTGCGTCAGGCGGATGTGGCAGCCGTGCTTGGCACGACCCAGCAGGTCTATTCCCGGTATGAAAACGGCACCAATGAACTGCCCCTTCGCCACCTCAAAACCCTTTGCCTGTACTATCATGTGAGCGCTGATGTGATCCTCGGCCTGCCCAAAGAAACCTCCTGACTCATGACATCAAAAAGCAGCTGCGATGGCGGCTGCTTTTTGTATGCTCCGCCTATGCTTTTTCCCTTGTCCATTGATAAACGGTGTGGTATAATATGTCTGTTACGGCAAAATGTTTAGCAAAAGCATCGCAGAAGAGGAGGACACGGGCCATGATCAAAAAGCAGCTGACGAAAACCGTGATTCTTCATTATCTCAAGCTGATTTTCCGCTCCCTGCTGTTTCTGGCGGCGGTGGGGATGTATATCCATAACCGGCTGAACAACACCGGACAGTTCTTCAACGGGTATGAGGAAAACCACTTCCTGATGGGCCTGATCTGGTTCATCTTCATGGCGGAAATGGTGATGCGCCTCTTTCCGGCCAAACTGGAAAGCATGGGCTGCCAGAAGCAGTTCAGGAAAAACTTCATCCCCATCGAGGGCAGCGAGAAGCGCCCCGTGGTGCAAAGCGGCATCGTCACCTTCTCCGTGGCGGCGGCGTGGATTGCCCTCAACGCCATCATCGGCGTACTGTATTACACCAGCATCATCGACAAGGGCATCCTGCTGCTGATTGCCCTGGCGTATTCCGTGTGCGACGTCATCTGCATCCTGTTCTTCTGCCCCTTCCAGACCTGGTTCATGAAGAATAAGTGCTGCGCCACCTGCCGCATCTACAACTGGGATTACGCCATGATGTTCACGCCCCTGATTTACATCCCCAACGTCTACGCCTGGACGCTGCTGGGCACGGCGCTGGTGCTGCTGATCAAGTGGGAAGTCACCCTGCGGCTGTTTCCCCAGCGCTTCTCCGAAAAGTGCAACAAGTCCCTCAGCTGCGCCATGTGCCAGGAAAAACTGTGCCATCAGAAACGCCAACTGCAGGTGTTCCTGAAAAAAGGCAAGTTCAATCTGGCGGGCAATGCGCTCATCAAGGCTCTGAAGCGGGAAAGCGACAAGAAGGAGTAACCCCGCCCGGAATAAGCAATCTACATCGTATGGAGGAAACAAACATGAAAAAGTGGCTGATGATTCTGCTGATGATTCCCGTGCTGGTCTGCACGGCCTGCGGCGCCCAGGAAGCCGGCGCCCCTGTTGTCACCGACGCCCCCACCCAGGCGCCCACGGAGGCTCCCACGGAGGTTCCTGCTCAGCCCGGTCAGGAGATCATCGACAAGCTGATGGCCGCCTTTAGCCCTGAACTGGTGGAAAAAGCCAAGGCTGCCGGCTTCAGCGTCACCACGGATATTGACGCCTATACCTATCAGCCCTACGAAGGCTTCAAGGAGTCCGAGCGGCAGTGTCACGACGATGTGACCCTCATCAGCGTGTGCATCCGCAGCGCCACCGGCACCACCAAGTACGGCGAGAACACTGTGGATGTGGACACCATGAAGGCCCTGCAGTGCGCTGTGATTGATTCGGGTATCTTTGACCTCCCGGCGGAAGTGGCGGATGAGTACAAGAATATGTACTACACCCCCGAAACGAGGTATTATACCGAATCCCGGCCCGCCAACAACGGCATTTATGTGGAACTGCACACCAACGAAACGCCCTTTGGCTACGAGGCAATCTGCTATGTGCGCCACCTGCAGCGCCATGATGTGTACTCCACCCTGATCACCTACGCCCATCGCCAGACCACGGATGTGACTTACATCTGGGATGAACTCAGGCCGTATTGATAATCAGGGGGGCGCTCCGGGAAAGTCTATTCACAAGGATGCGGCCCGAAGGTTTCCGGAGCGAAGCGGAGGCGGACCGATCGGAAAGCCCCTTGGCGGGGTGTGGGGCAGAGCCCCACAAACGCTCATCATGGGAGGAAAAACGGTTTCCCCAATTAACAGGATAAAACCCCTCACATCCGAAGGGGGAGCCGAAGGTTTCCAAAGGAAACGAACTGCCCAGTGGGCAGTCGCCGAAGGCGAGTTTCCGGAGCGAAGCGGAGGCGGACCGATCGGAAAGCCCTTTGGTCGCCCGTGAGGGCGAAATCACACCTTGCACAACAATCTTTCTTTATGGAAAATACCCCCAATAAAAAGCACGCTCCCCCCGCAGCCTCCGCTTCGGGGGCCTCTCAATCCTCATCAACCACGAAAGGGGAGGACGCCATGGCCGCCTATACCATCGGAGTGGACTTCGGTTCCCTCAGCGCACGGGCCGTGCTGGTGGACGCATCCAACGGCCGGGAAATCGCCGCTGCCCAGATGGAGTATCCCCATGGCATCATGGACCGCTGCCTTCCCGATGGCATGCCGCTGCCCCAGGGTTGGGCGCTGCAGCACCCCCAGGACTATCTGGATGTGCTGGATGACATCCTGCCCCGGCTGACCTGTCAGGTGCCCATAGAGGCCATCATCGGCGTGGGCGTTGATTTCACCAGCAGCACCGTCATGCCGGTGTGTGCCGACGGCACGCCCCTGTGCCTGACGGACAAGTATTCAGGCAATCCCCACGCCTATGTCAAGATGTGGAAGCATCACGGCGGACAGGGGCAGGCCAATCGCATGACGGAATTGGCGGAAAATCAGCAGGCGCCGTGGCTGAAAACCTTCGGCGGCAAGGTGAACGCCGAGTGGCTGTTCCCAAAACTGCTGGAAACCTTCGAATGTGCCCCTGAAGTCTATCAGGAAATGGCCCACTTCGTGGAACTGGCGGACTGGGTTACGTGGATGCTGTGCGGACGATTGACCCGCAGCGCTTCCTGCCTGGGCTACAAGGCGTTTTATACCGGAAAATTCCCGGAGAAAGCCTTCTTTGCCGCTTTGCATCCCGATTTTGAAAACGTGTGCGAAGAAAAACTCTCCGGCGAGATCATCCCCCTGGGCAGCAGGGCGGGCGGAGTCTCCTTGCAAGCCGCTGAACGATGGGGATTGATGCCTGGCACGGCGGTGGCTGCCGGCAGCATTGACGCCCACGCCTGTGTGCCCGCTGCGGGCATTGACGGCCCGGGCAAGCTGCTGGCCATCATCGGCACATCCGCCTGCCATATCGTCATGAGCGAATGCGCCGTGCCCGTTTCCGGCATGAGCGGTGCGGTGGAGGGCGGCGTCCTGCCCGGATTTACTGCTTACGAGGCCGGACAGACCGCCGTGGGCGATCTGTTCCACTGGTGCGAAAAGACCTGCGTTTCTGCTGATATAGAAGCCGCCGCCCGCCGGGAAGGCCTTTCCCTGCAGGCGTATCTGACAAAGCAGGCGGCCCTCCTGCGCCCCGGACAAAGCGGCCTGCTGGCGCTGGACTGGTTCAACGGCAACCGCAGCATATTGGCGGACAGCGATCTGAGCGGCATGATGCTGGGCATGACGCTGCAAACCACCCCGGCGGAAATCTATCGGGCACTGATGGAATCCACCGCCTATGGCGCCAGGGTGATTCTGGACGCCTACCGGGACAGCGGTGTGGCTATCGGGGCGTTTTATGCCGGCGGCGGCGTGGCGCAGAAGAATTCCCTCGCCATGCAGATTTACGCTGACGTCCTGCAAATGCCCGTCCATGTGACGGACGCCGCCCAGGGTCCTGCGCTGGGCAGCGCCATCTTTGCTGCCGCCGCTGCGGGGGCCTATGCCTCCCCGGCGGAAGCCGTGCGGGCCATGGGCGCTCCGGTGCAGAAGGTGTACACGCCCATCCCGGAAAATGTGACGGTCTATGACGCCCTCTACCGGGAATACAAGGCCCTCCACGATTATTTCGGCGGCGAAAACGCCGTGATGAAGCGCCTCAAAGCCTTCCGGGAAACCAAATAAACAAGAGCCGGTTCTGGATAGAGCCGGCTCTTTTGCTGCCAGTGAAAAACCTCCCCGCAGGGAGGCAATTGTGTGCGATTATTGGTTCACCAGCCCATTCAGCCGCTCCATGGTCTCCCTGTCCGGCTCGGGCAGGTGTCCGAAGGGGAAGGGGAGACCCATCTGGTCATACTTCACTTGACAGATTTTGCGGAAGGGCAGCAGTTCGATGCCGTCTACACAGGCGTATTTCTCCCGCAGGGACAGGAGAAACTCGACGCTTTCGGCGTTGTCCGTCAGGGTAGGGATGGTCACCTGGCGCAGCGTCACCGGGATGCGAAGTTCATTAGCCGCCTGCAAAAGGGCAAGAGGCATCTGCTGGGAGCAGCCCACATGGGCCCGGTAGCCTTCTTCCGTGGGATATTTGACGTCCAGCAGTACCCTGTCGGTGACGGTGAGCAGTCTGCGGACGCTTTCATTCATTATGGCGCCGGAGGTGTCCAGACAGGTGTTGATGTTTTCCCTGCGGCAGGCGGAGAACAGCTCCGTCACGAAGGCGGACTGCATCAGCGGCTCGCCGCCGGAGACGGTCACGCCGCCCTTTTCCCCGAAGTAGGCACGGCAGCGGCGGATGCGCTGCATCAGGTCTTCCACGGTGTAGGGCTCGCCGCCGTCAAAGTCCCAGGTGTCGGGGTTGTGGCAGCATCCGCATCGCAGGGGGCAGCCCTGCAGGAACACCACAAAGCGCACGCCGGGGCCGTCCACCGTGCCCAGGCTTTGCAGGGAATGCACCCTGCCCGTCATGTCCGCCATGGTCACACAGCCTCGTGGAAAGTGCGGCTGATGACTTCCCGCTGCTGCTCTCTGGAGAGCTTGCAGAAGTTCACCGCATAGCCGCTGACACGGATGGTCAGGTTGGGGTAATCTTCCGGATGCTCATAGGCCTTCAGCAGCGTCTCCCGGTTCATGACGTTCACGTTGATGTGGTGGGCATTCTTAGCAAAGTAGCCGTCAAGAATGGTCACCAGATTGTCAATGCGCTCCTCGGGCGTACGGCCCAGGGCTTCAGGGGTGATGGAGAAGGTGTTGGAGATGCCGTCACGGCAATCGTCGTAGCTGATTTTCGCCACGGAGTTCAGCGAGGCAATGGCGCCGTTCATTTCCCGGTTGTGCATGGGATTGGCGCCGGGGGCGAAGGGCGTGTGGGCAGGACGGCCGTCGGGGGTGGCGCCGGTGTTCTTGCCGTAGGTGACGTTGGAGGTGATGGTCAGCACCGACAGGGTGTGGATGGCGCCCCGGTAGGTGGGGGTCTTGCGCAGGGCGGTGATCATGCGGTGGGCCATGTCTTTTGCCATCAGATCCACCCGGTCGTCATCATTGCCATACTTGGGGAAGTCGCCCTGGGTATCAAAATCGGTGATGAAGCCCGCTTCGTCCGTCAGGGGGTGCACGGAGGCATAGCGGATGGCGCTGAGGGAATCCGCCACCACGCTCAGACCGGCGATGCCAAAGGCCATGAAGCGCTCCACATCGGTGTCATGCAGGGCCATCTGCGTCTTTTCATAGGCATACTTGTCATGCATATAGTGGATGACGTTCATGGTGTTGACGTACAGGTGGCTGAGCCATTCGATGTAAATCTGGAAGCGCTCCATCACCGCATCGTAGGTGAGGGTTTCAGCGTTCATCACGGGCATCTGCGGGCCGATGTGCATCTGGCTGGTGGTGTCGTAGCCGCCGTTGAGGGCGATGAGCAGCAGCTTGGCCAGGTTGCAGCGGGCGCCGAAGAACTGCATCTGCTTGCCGGTCTTCATGGCGGAAACACAGCAGGCGATGGAGTAGTCATCGCCGTAGATGGGGCGCATCAGGTCGTCATTTTCATACTGGATGGAGTCGGTGTCGGCAGACACCTTGGCGCAGAACTTCTTGAAGGCCGCAGGGAGATTCTGACTCCACAGCACCGTCAGGTTAGGCTCGGGGGAGGACCCCAGGGTGTAGAGGGTGTTGAGGATGCGGTAGCTGCTCCTTGTGACCAGCGTGCGGCCATCCTCGCCCATGCCGCCCACCGCCTCGGTGATCCACATGGGGTCGCCGCCGAAGAGCTCGTTGTATTCCGGGGTGCGCAGGTGGCGGGCGGTCCGCAGTTTGATGACAAAGTCATCCACCAGTTCCTGGGCGGACTGCTCCGTCAGGATGCCGTTGGCGATGTCCCTCTCAATGTAGATGTCAAAGAAGGTGCTCACACGGCCCAGGGACATGGCGGCACCGTTTTGCTCCTTGATGGCGCCCAGATAGGCAAAGTAGGTCCATTGGATGGCCTCGCGGGCGTTGGAGGCGGGCATGGAGATGTCATAGCCGTAGGCGGCAGCCATTTCCTTCAGATAGCCCAGGAAGGCGATTTGCTGATACAGTTCTTCCGTCTGGCGGATATGATCAGCGTCGTGGTTGTATTCCGCCATGCGCTGCTTGTCCTGCTTTTTGTGGGCGATGAGTGCGTCCACGCCATAGAGTGCCACCCGGCGATAGTCGCCGATGATACGTCCGCGCCCGTAGGCGTCGGGCAGGCCGGTGATGACATGGCACTTGCGGGCCTTGCGCATTTCCTCGGTATAAGCGCGGAAAACGCCGTCATTGTGGGTGGTGCGGAAGCGGAATTCATCCTCGATCTTGCTGGAAAGTTTGTAGCCGTAGGCTTCGCAGGCCTGGCGGGCCATACGGATGCCGCCAAAGGGATTCACGCCCCGCTTGAGGGGACGGTTGGTCTGCAGACCCACGATCAGTTCGCTGTCCTTGTCGATATATCCGGGGGAAAAACTGGTCAGGGACGTCACCGTGGCGGTGTCGATGTCCAGCACGCCGCCGTACTGCCTTTCCAGCCTGAACAGGCCGTTGAGCTTGTCCATCATGGCGCTGGTGCGGGCGGTGGGGCCTGAAAGGAAATCAGCCTCGCCGGTATAAGGGGTATAGTTGTGCTGAATAAAATCCCGCACGTCAATCTCATCGGTCCAGGCGCCGGGGGTGAAACCGTTCCACTGCTCGTAATTCATGGCTCATCCTCCTTGTAAATGGGGTTAATAAAAGGGCATACCCAGTGCCCTTTGCACTGAATTGCCCAGACGGTCGGCTTGATGCGCTTTCCTCTCAGACCGTGGCCAAAGGGGATTGCCTCACTCGTGCACTCCCTTGCGGTGATCCGCTTCCGTCAGTCATGCACGGTGGTATTTCGTTGTACAAACACATTATATGCGAAGGCTTTCTATTTGTCAACACTATATTTAGTGGTGCTGAAAATTTTCTCCCACAAGGTGTAGATGCTGTGGAATCTGGCGAAATCGCCCCCAAAGCGCCGGAAAATCAGGCGGATTTGTCCCTTTTTTGATGGGAAGCGCTTGCATTCTGGCGTGTATATGGTAAAATAGTAGGGGTGGCAATTTTCTGTCAAAGGAGGTTGTTCCTTGAAAATCACCATGATTGCCCTGGGGTCCACCGGCGACGTTCGGCCTTATATTCTCCTGGGGCGTGAACTGAAGTCAAGAGGCCATCAGATCACCATTGCCTGCTTTGATTCCTTCCGGGAAACGCTGGAGAAGGAAGGGCTGGGTTATGCGCCCATCACAGGCAATGTGGTGGAAATGATGGCAAACATCATGAAGCCCGGCACCTCCGGCGTGAAGTATCTCTCCCAGGTGGAAAAGACCATCCGGGAGATTGCGCCTGTGCTGCTCAAAGACCTGATGCGGGCCTGTGAGGACGCCGACGCCCTCATCTGCACCTTCTTCGGCTCCATGTATTATTCCATTGCCGAAAAATATCAGATTCCCTGCATTCAGACCCATTATTTCCCCATGGACCCCAATTCCTCCATGCCCATTTCTTCTGCACCCTTCCAGCGGCTGGGCAAAGCGTGGAACAAGGCCAGCTACAAGATTGGCTATCTCCTCATCGGCATTCTGGAAAAGTGGTATCTCACCGACTGGCGCAAGGAAAACGGGATGCCCCTTCGCAAGGTGCACACCCATCCTGATTACGTCTGCGGCGGTCATACCGTTCCGGTGATTTATGCCACTTCCCCCCAGGTGATGCCCCGTCCTGCCGAGTGGAACGACCACATCCATATGTCCGGCTTCTGGTATGACGATATGCCCATCGACTATACCCCCTCGCCGGAACTGGAAGCCTTCCTGGCGGCGGGAGAAAAGCCGGTGTACATCGGCTTTGGCTCCATGGTGTCGGGCAACATGAACAAAACCATGACCAAGGTGCTCCGGGCGGTGAAGGCTGCCAAGGTGCGGGCCATTATTGCCACCGGCTGGGCGGACAACTCCCACATGAAGGGCAATGACAATGTGTTCTTCGTGGAATATCTGCCCCATGACTGGCTGTTCCCCCGGGTCAGCGCTGTGGTGCATCACGGCGGCGCAGGTACCACGGCGGCGGGCCTTCGCTACGGCCGGCCCACGCTGGTGATTCCCTTTGGCGGCGACCAGCCTTTCTGGGGCAATCAGGTGCACAAACTGGGCTGCGGCCCCCGGCCTATTTCCCGGGACGCATTGACTGTGGTACGCCTGACCCGCGCGCTGATTGACCTGACCTCCCGGCCCCGCTACCGGGCGGCTGCCCGGGCGCTGGCTGACAGTATGCGCCAGGAGTGCGGCGTTGTGCGGGCAGCGGACATTGTGGAAATGGAGATTGCCGCCTGGAATCAGCAGACGGAAGCATCCCAAAAGGAGGAAGGCGCCTCATGAACATGACGGCCATCCTGGAAAAGGCTGCCGCCCTGCCGGGCAAAATCGGCGTATATGTGCTGGACACGGTGACAGGGGAGGAAGGCGCCTATCAGGCGGATTTGCCCCTGCAGTCCGCCAGCGTCATCAAAATCCCGGTGATGGTGGAGGCCTTCCGCCGCTTTGCATCCGGTGAACTGGATGAAAACGAAGTCGTCACCATCCGCCCGGAGCACAAAAAGCCCAGCTGCGGCGCCCTGACCTATCTCCATGACGGGCTGCAGGTGACGCTCCTTGACCTGGTGACGCTGATGATCATTGTTTCCGACAACACCGCCACCAACCTGATGATTGACCGTCTGGGCATCGACGCCATCAATGCCACGTCTGAATCCCTGGGTCTGACAGGCACGAGGGTCAACCGCCGCCTGTATGAGCCGGAACTGTCCCGCAGGGGCGTGCAGAACTACGTTTCCGCCGCAGACATGGGTAAGGTGCTGCAAGGACTGCTGAAGGGCGAAATCATCAGCGAGGAAGCCTCCCTGAGGATGCTGAACATCCTCAAAGATCAGCGGCTCAACGGCAAAATGCCCTTCTTCCTCCACGACAAAGGCATCCGCTGCGCCCACAAAACCGGCGAGGACGACGGTATCACCCACGATGTGGGCGTGATATTTGCCGAGCATCCCGTCATTTTCTGCTTCCTGTCCAACGAGACCGACGTCCCCCTGGCGGAGAGGGCCTTGCAGGACATGGCCGCCATGGCTGCGGGCGTGAGCATCTGACCCCCAAAAATATTTTTTCTTGTTCCCCTTGACGGATGGGAAAATCAGGCATATACTGTACCCGGACAGAAGAGATTCTGTTACGAAACCATGAAAGGAGGCTGCTGTGATGAAGTTCTGGAACGCCAATGTATTCTCTGGTGATGTCTGCCTGTTTGCACAGCCTCTTGAAATGGGTGCGGTCTGTTAAGGAGGATTCTCCTGCCGTAATCTGTTTTCATACGCCGGCTGCCCACAGGCAGTGCGGCGTTTTTTGTTATCGACCTGGTTTATGTAATGGAGGTACCATGAAAAAACACTCTTCTGCGCCCTTTCGTGCGCTGCTTTCCCTGATGAAGGAGAATGCGCTGCGATATGCGGGCACCCTGATTTCCACGGTGGCGATTGTCATCATCGGTTTCCTCACGCCCCTGGTGCTGGCGGAAACCATCGACTGCATTCTGGGCAATGAGCCTTCCAGCCTGCCGGAGTTTCTGCTGGTCCCCATCCGTGCTTTGGGCGGCCGGGAGTTCTTCCGGGCCAATCTGTGGCTGATGGGTCTCATCCTGGTGGCGCTGAATGTCTTAAACGGCGTGTTTTCCTTCGCAAAGGGCCGCCTCAACGCCCAGACCAGCGAAACCATCGCCCTGTCCCTCAGGCGCAAACTGTATGATCACCTGCAAAAACTGCCTTTCTCTTATCATGTGAAGGCTGAAACAGGCGACCTGATTCAGCGCTGCACCTCTGACGTGGATACCATCCGCCGCTTTTTGTCCATGGAACTGATGGAAGTGGTCAACACCCTGCTGATGGTGACCATCGCACTGAGTATGCTCATCACCCGCAGCGTCAAGATCACCCTGATCTCCATGGTGCTGGTGCCGTTCCTGTTCTGGTTTGCCATGTGGTTTTTCAAGAAGGTGCGCTCTTCCTTCCGGGAAAGCGACGAAGCCGAGGGCAAACTCAGCGCCGTCTTGCAGGAAAACCTCTCCGGCGTGCGCGTGGTGCGTGCCTTTGGTCAGCAGGAGCGGGAAGTGGAAAAGTTTTCCGCTGCCAATGACGACCTGAAAAAGAAGAATCGCCGCCTGACGGACCTGCTGGCCATCTACTGGGGCGGCGGCGACGCCCTGAGCATGGGTCAGCAGATGCTGACGCTGCTGGTGTGCGTGTATTATGCCAGCCAGGGTGAAATCAGCGTGGGTACGCTGATCATCTTCACCAACTACATCGGTATGCTGTTGTTCCCCATCCGACAGCTGGGGCGCACCCTGTCCGGCGCAGGCAAGGCGCTGATCTCCATGGAGCGCATTCAGGAGATTCTTCATGCCCCTGCCGAGCCGGAAGAGCCCGACGCCATCACCCCCGACCTTGACGGCGACATCGTCTTTGACCATGTGTCCTTTGCCTATCCTGATGACGGCGTGCCTGTGCTGCATGACGTGTCCTTCACCATTCCCGCCGGCAAGACGGCGGCCATTCTGGGCGGCACGGGCAGCGGCAAATCCACGCTGGTGTATCTGCTTCAGCGCCTGTATGAGCCCACCAGCGGCGTCATCACCATTGGCGGCGTGGACATCAGCAAAGTGGATCGTAAGCACCTGCGGCGCCATGTGGGCCTGATTCTGCAGGAACCCTTCCTGTATTCCAAGTCCATCCGGGATAACGTGGGCATCGCCCTAAAGTCCCCGGAGGAAAAAGACGTTGTCCATGCGGCGGATATTGCCGCCGCCACTGGCTTCATCTCCCGTGCCGACAAGGGCTGGGATACGCTGGTGGGCGAGCGGGGCGTGACCCTCTCCGGCGGACAGAAGCAGCGCATTGCCATTGCCCGCACCCTGCTCAAGGACAACAACATTCTCATTTTCGACGACTCCCTCTCTGCCGTGGACACGGAAACCGACGCGTCAATCCGCTCTGCGCTGCGCCATGAAAAGAAGGGCGTCACCACGCTGATCATCAGCCATCGCGTCACCACCCTCAGCCAGGCGGATATGATTCTTGTGCTGGAGGATGGCCGCATCACCCAGCAGGGCAGCCACGGGGAACTGGCGGCGCAGGAAGGCCTGTATCAGCGCATCAACAGAATTCAGAGCGTGCTGGAGGAGGAACTTCAGCAGGCTTGTCTGGCTGAACAACAAGCAGCCTTCACCGGGGAGGTGAACTGATATGCAATCCTTTCAGGAAACAGACTATACCAAACGATTTGACCTTTCCCTGTGGCGGAAACTCCTGGTGCTGGCAAAACCGTATTACAAAAATCTGCTCTACATCGTGCTGATGATGTCCGTCAGCGCCATCATCGACGTGCTGATTCCCCGCATGACGGGCATCGCCATCGACTCCTTCATCCTTTCTGAAACGCCGCAGGATATGACTGGCTTCGTCATCGCCTACGCCGTGATGATTCTGGTGCAGGTGCTGGTGATTTTCGGCTTTCTGATGCAGGGCGGTATTGTGGAAACAAACCTCTGCCACCTCATCCGCAAAAAGGGCTTTCAGAAACTGCAGGAATTGCCCTTCTCCTACTATGACAGGACGCCTGTGGGCTTCATCATGTCCCGCCTGACCAACGATGCCCAGCGCCTTTCGGAAACCATCGGCTGGTCGCTGGTAGATTTGTGCTGGGGCGTGGTGTATCTGGTGATGTGCAGCGTGCAGATGCTGCTTCTGAACTGGAAACTGGGCCTGATCGTCATGCTGGTGATTCCGCCGCTGGCGGTCATCTCCTGGAAATTCCAGAAGGGCATCCTCCATTCCTGGCGTCAGGTACGCAAGCGCAACAGTGAGATCACCGCCGGCTTTAACGAAGGCATCAACGGCGCCAAAACCACCAAGACCCTTGTTCGTGAAGAAATGAACATGGCGGAATTCGACGTCACCTGCCGGGAAATGAAGAAGTCTTCCGTCCGGGCGGCTACGCTGTCCTCCCTGTTCCTGCCCATTGTGGTGTCCCTGGGCTCTCTGGCGACGGCGTTCACCCTCTGGCAGGGCGGTCAGTCCATTCTCTCCGGCACGGAACTGCTGGGCACTGTCATGACCATCGGTACGCTGCAGGTGTTTGTGAACTACACCGTGTCCTTCTTCCAGCCCGTGCGTGACATCGCCCGGATGTTCGCCGACCTGCAGTCCTCTCAGGCGGCGGCGGAACGTGTGCTGACGCTGCTGGAAACCGAGCCGGAAATCGTGGATTCCCCCGAGGTGGAGGCCGTCTACGGCGATAACTTCCACCCCAGGAAGGAAAACTGGCCCAAACTGGTGGGCGATATCGACTTTGAGCACGTCACCTTCCGCTACAAGGAAGGCGAAAAGGTGCTGGAGGATTTCAACCTCCACATCCGGCATGGACAAACCATCGCTTTGGTGGGTGAGACCGGCTCCGGTAAGTCCACCATCGTCAACCTCATCTGCCGATTCTATGAGCCCACCGAGGGCGTCATCCGCATTGACGGCGAGGACTACCGCAACCGCAGCCAACTGTGGCTGCAGAGCAACCTCGGCTATGTGCTGCAATCCCCCCACCTGTTCTCCGGCACGGTGGCGGATAACATCCGCTATGGTCGCCCGGAAGCCACCGATGAGGAAGTGGCCCAGGCCGCCCGCATGGTGGGCGCAGAGCCCTTCATTCTGAAAATGGCGGACGGCTATCAGTCTCAGGTCGGTGAAGGCGGCAACCGCCTGTCCACCGGCCAGAAGCAGCTGGTGTCCTTCGCCCGTGCCATCCTGACCAACCCCTCCATCTTCGTGCTGGACGAAGCCACCTCCTCTGTGGATACGGAAACCGAGCAGCTCATTCAGCACGCCATCCAGACGGTGCTGGAAGGCCGCACCAGTTTCATCATTGCCCACCGCCTGTCCACCGTCCGCTCGGCTGACAGGATTCTGGTCATCCAGAACGGCAAGATCGTGGAGGACGGCACCCACCGCCAGCTCATCGCCCGGCAGGGGTACTACTACAACCTCTACACCAACCAGTTCCAGGAGGAACAGGGGATGGAAATCCTCGACGGGAAGAAGTAATCTCCCTCATGCAACAACAGCAAGCCATGCGAGTGCGTGGCTTGCTGCCTTTGGTGGATTCAATGGGACAAATCAGAATTTGCAAGGAAATAGCAAAATGCAATTAACAAAAATTGAAAAGAACGGCATTGCTTGTGCCGTCGTGAATAGTAATGAAATTGTCATCACAGATGCCCAATCTGCCTTAGATGTGCTTATGTCTGCAAAATATGATATTGGCACAAAAAACATCGTTGTAGACAAAGAAAAGATTGTAGAGGATTTTTTCATCCTCAGCAAAGGACTTGCAGGTGAGATTTTACAAAAATATGTGAATTACGGTGGTCGTATTGCAATTTACGGTGATTATTCCCATTACACAAGCAAGCCACTAAAAGACTTTATCTATGAAAGCAACAAGGGTAAGGATGTTTTTTTCGTTGCTACACAGGATGAAGCCATCGAAATGCTGACACGGTAAATTCCAATTTTCCGCTCCCAAATCCAACGAGCATCCGTCTATATGACGGATGCTCGTTTTTGCTCCCGGGTACGCCTGTTTTAAGGCACTGCCAGCCAGTTGTCCCAATACAGATGCCACCTTGCGGCATAGTCATCCTCCAGCACATCTGCGCCGCAGCACAGCGGCACTTCAGCGATGGCCTCGTCGCCTTCCATCAGGCAGGCGGTGCCGATGACGTCGCCCTCGTGCAAGGGCGCTGACAGGCTTTCCGGCAGGTGGATGCACACCTGCGGCACAGCGCCGGAGGAAATCACCCCAGAGAGGTCCTTTCCCAGCAGGGCAGGGACTTCCGGGATCGTGCCTTTCTCCACGGGCACGGTGCGAAGGCAATCCCCCTTTAGCCCCATGGTGACATGGGTGTAATTCTCAAAGGCGCGGTTCATCAACCTTGCGGCTTCGTCAAACCAGTCGTAGCAGTTCAGCACCACGCCGATCACTTCCATATCGTCTCTCCGGGCGCCGAAAACAAGGCATCGCCCGGCTTTTTTTGTGTACCCGGTTTTGATGCCCGTACAGCCGGGATAGTCCGTCAGGAGCCGGTTTTTGTTGGTGAGCACCCGGGGATAAGCACGGCCTTCCCAGGGGATGGTGGCCCGGCTGGTGCTGACGATTTCCCGGAACAGGGGCAGCGTCATGGCGTGGCGGGCGATGATGGCCAGGTCCCTTGCGGTGGTGTAGTGGCCTTCCATGGGCAGGCCATGGGGCGTGAGAAAAACGGTGTTTGTGCAGCCCAGTTCTTTCGCCCGGGCGGTCATCATTCGGCAGAATTCCTCTGCGCTGCCGCCGATGTGTTCCGCAATGGCGACGGCGGCGTCATTGCCGGAGCACAGCATCAGCCCGTAGAGCATTTCCCGCAGCGTCAGCGTTTCCCCCAAAGAGAGATAGATGCTGGTGCCGGGCACGCCGTAGGCATTCTTGGAGCAGGTCACGGGGGCGTCCATGTTGCCCAGTTCAATGGCCAGAAGCGCCGTCATCACCTTGGTGGTGGAGGCCATGGGCAGGGGTGTATCAGCGTTGTGACTGAGCAGCACCCTGCCGGAATCGGCGTCCATCAGCAGGCAGGCAGCGGCGCCGGTGGAAACCTCCTGGGCTTTGGCGGAGCCGGAAAACAGCAGCAGTAATCCCGCTGCCAGGGAGGGAATCAGTTTGCGCATTCGCTCCCTCCGTCCGCTTCACGGGATGCATCGGGGCGGGCCATCAGATGGCGCACGTCCTCCATCACCGTGGGGATCAGTTCCACCATCCTGTCGGCCACTGTGGGACACTGAGCGGGCAGCATCCGCACGCCGTCCTTTGTCACCACCAGAAATCCCACCGGCTGCACCGAAACGCCGGCGCCGCTGCCCCCGGCAAAGGGGAAGTCCGCCTCTGCGGGCAGGTGCTTGTCCTGATGGGCCAGGTCGCCCCCGGCGGTGACATACCCGAAGGATACCTTGGAAATGGGGATGATGGTGGTGCCCCCGGCGGCGGTCACCGGGTCGCCCACTACGGTGTTGACGTCCACCATGTCCTTGATGGACGCCATGGCGGTCTGCATCAGTTCACCAATGGGATGTTCCATGTCTGCTTGCCTCCTTGTGATGGGGTGATTTTTGCCTCTTGAGGGACCCATAAGCCCAAAAGAACATGGCTGATGATACCAATATCGTGCCCAGATGGAAGAAAAGGATGCACTGGCCCTGGAAAATGCTGCGGGCATGAAAAAAGTCCGGCGTCAGGCGCCATGTCACCTTCCTGCGAAGGGCAGGCGGTAGCGTCTGCATGACGCCCTGCATCAGCCCCGTCCACAGGGCGATGCGGGCGGCGTTTTCCCCGCCCAGACGCAGGGCAAACCGGGCGTCTGTCACCTCTATGTGGCGCAGCAGAAACTTGCGGGCATGGTGCGTGTTCTTCCACAGGGAAAGGGCGGTTTTGATTTGCTGAAACGGCTCTCCCGGCGAGGGAAGGGGCCCTTCCTTGCCGTCGCTTCGGCCCCACAAAAGCTGCCGTCGGCCGTCCTTCATGGCTGTGCGGAAGGCAAACTCCCGGCAGGCATTCCACATCTGCACCTTCAGCCGTCCTTGCATCTCTTCCTGGTAAAACAGGTGCAGATGCAGCCGCACGGGCGTGAGCAGGATCAGGCAAATCATGGTGAGAATCAGCATTGTTTTCCTCCTGCAATGGAAAGCCTTCCCCGCACGATGGAAAAAGATACATTTTCGCACCGCCTTTTCCGTCAGGCATAGTCTGATGATGACAGCAGGGCGATGAAGGCGACCCTGCTGGGGAAGGAAGTGAAGCATGGCTGATGCTGCCTGGCTTACCATTTCACGCCTGTCGAAGCAGTTCGGGCAGGGGGAGGGCGCTGTGAGCGCCATCAGGGAGATCAGCTTCAGTGTGCCCAAGGGAACGTTTCTGTCCATTCTCGGCCCCAGCGGGTGCGGAAAATCCACCCTCTTTAACCTCATCGCCGGGCTGATGCAGCCCACATCGGGCGATGTGCTCATGGACGGCAGGAGCGTCATCAACCGCCCGGGGCAGGTGGGATATATGCTGCAGAAGGATCTGCTGCTGCCCTGGCGCACCATAGAGGACAACATCACCCTGGGGCTGACGCTGCAGGGCATTTCCCGCAAAGAAGCCAGAAAGATGGCCCTCCCGCTGATGGAAAAGTGCGGCCTTGACGGCTTTGCCCATCACAAGCCCCAGGCCCTGTCCGGCGGAATGCGCCAGCGGGCGGCGCTTTTGCGCACGCTCCTCACCGGGCAGGAAACTCTCTTGCTCGATGAACCTTTCGGGGCCCTGGACGCCATCACCCGTCTGCAGCTGCAGATGCTCCTGACGCAGATCTGGCAGGAGATGGGCAAGACGATTCTCTTTGTGACCCATGATGTAGACGAAGCGCTGCTGCTCTCCGATGAAATCCTTCTTTTGTCCCGCCGCCCGGGAACGGTACTCCGCCGTTTTATGGTGGATTTGCCCCGCCCCCGCACGCCTCATATGCTGGCGCAGAAGGAAACCGCCGCCCTGAAAGCGGACATGATGGACCTGTTGTGGAAGGAGGTGGGGCAAGATGGCACGGCATGATACGCTGGCTGGCGTGCGGGAAACGAAAGCCACTTCCTCCTGGCTGATTCGCCTGTGGCAGTGGGGAATACTGGTGTTGCTGATTCTCCTGTGGGAAGCAGGAGCCCGCCTGGGCTTTGTGGATCCTTATTTCTTTTCCAGCCCCGTGGAAATTGCTCAGACGGCGGTTGTGCAGTGGGAGAAGGGCACCCTGTGGCGGGATGTTGTGTACACCGGGATGTCCACGCTGCTGGGGTTTGTGTCAGGCACGGTGGTAGGGTCCGCGGTGGGGCTGCTGTTTTGGTTTTCCCGGCCTGTGGCAAGGGTAGCAGAGCCCTATCTGGTGGTGCTCAATGCTCTGCCCAAACTGGCGCTGGCGCCGGTGCTGGTGATTCTCCTGGGTATCGGCTTCGCTTCCAAGGTGACCCTGGCCTTCCTGATGACGGTCATCGTGGCGGCCATTTCCGCCCACAGCGGCGTGAAGGAAATCGATGACACCTTCACCACGCTGATGGTCTCCCTGGGGGCACGCAGGCTGCAGATTTTCACCCGCCTGGTGGTGCCTTCTGCGATGCCCTGGGTGATTTCCGGCCTGCGGGTGAACATTGCGCTGGCCATGGCTGGGGCCATCGTGGGCGAATTCATCGCATCAGATAAGGGTCTGGGGCGTATGATTGTGTACGCCGGCACGACCTTTGACCTGAAACTGGTGTGGGTGGGCGTGACGGTGCTGTCGGTGTTGTCGGTGCTGATGTACCTGGGGGTGGTGGCGCTGGAAAAGGTACTGTCCCGCAGGTGGAGCGCATCGGCGAATGGATCACAAGGAAAATGAAGGAGGTTTTTTCCATGCAGCGTGTGGCGGGAAGAAGGGTTTTGGTGCTGTTGGCAGCTTTGATGGTGCTGCTGGTACCTCAGATGTCCATGGCGCAGGAGGTGCAGAAACTCACCGTGGCGGAGCCGGTGCATCTCATCGGGTATCTGCCCCTGTATGTGGCCATCCATGAGGGCTATTTCGCCGAAGAGGGGCTGGAAGTGAACGTGGTGCAGGCCACCGGCGGCGCTCATGTGACGGCGGTTGTGTCCGGCGACGCCTTTGCCGTCATCGGCGGCATTGACAGTATCGCCCTGGCCAACCGGGGCGCCAGAGACCCCATCGTAGGCATCAGCAACTGCGTCAACCGGGCCAACGTGTACCTCTTTGCCAGAACGGGCCTGCAGCCTGCCTCCGACTCCGATGCAGACATGGCTGATTTCCTCCGGGGCAAGACCATCGTCGCCGGTAGATACGGCGGCTCGCCCAACGTGCTGACCCGGTATCTGCTCATCACCCTGGGCCTTGACCCCGAAAAGGACGTTACGCTGGTGGAAAACGCTGACGCTTCCACCGTTACCGCCATGCTCCAGCACGGTCAGGGCGACATCGGCAACGGCGGCGAGCCCCAGATTTCCGAGGGCGTTACCGGCGGCATCTGGGAGGAGCCCTTTGTCAAATTCCCCGACCTGGGGGACTATGCCTATTCCGTCATCGGCGTGAAGACGTCCACCATGACGGAGCAGCCCGACACTTGCCTCAAGTTCGTCCGGGCGCTGATGAAGGCGCTGGAAGCCGTCCAGAAAGACCGTGACATGGCCGCCCGGGTGCTGGAAAAGGAATTCCCCACCCTGACGGAGGAGGGCAGGGAAGCGGCCCTCAAGCGTGCCTATGAGGATAACCTGTGGAGCCTCGACGGCGTCATCAGCCAGCAGGCAGTGGAAACGCTCATGGACGCCTTGACGACCACCGGTCTGTATGACGGCGATGACGGTTACGAGGAACTGGTGGACATGAGATTTGTGGAGCAGGTGAAAGCGGAGCAAGCAACGCCTACCGAATCTGCTCAATAAAAAAAGGCCGCACACCTTTTCGGGGTGTGCGGTCTTCGCTTGTTACAACAGAGGAGTAGGGATTATCCGATGGTTCCCCGGCGAGACTGGATGTTCAGGCCTCTGAGGTAATCCACCAGGCCCTGAGAGTAGGTGTTGGGAGCCATGCGCCAGGTCCAACTGGAGCCGGTGGTGCCGGGGGTGTTCATGCGGCAGTCGTCGTTCAGGGCCAGAATGTCCTGCATGGGCAGGATGGCCGTGTTGGCGTTGGAGTTCATCACGCCCCGGATGAAGGCAGCGCTGACGTCCTCTTCGTTATGGAAGTGGAAGGTGATGCGGGCGAAGTGCTGCACATCGGGGGAAGCCTTTTCATACCAGCCACGGACGGTGTTGTTGTCGTGGGTGCCGGTGTAGGCAATGCAGTTTTCCGGGAAGTTATGCACATAGTGAATATTGGTTTCGTCGGTGTCAAAGCCGAACAAAGCTACCTTCATTCCGGGATAGCCCACGAACTTCAGCAGATCCCGCACCCGGTCATTCACTTCGCCCAGGTCTTCTGCCACCACATTGAGATGGGGCAGCTTTTCCTTCAGGCAGGTGAACAGCTTCTTGCCGGGGCCCAGAATCCACTTGCCGCAGCGGGCATTGGGGGCACCCTGGGGGATGGAGTAGTAGTTGGCAAAGCCGATGAAGTGATCCACACGGATCATGTCATACATCTGGCTCATCACATCCATGCGGGTCACCCACCAGTAGAAGTCCCTGTTCTCCAGATACTTCCACCGGTACAGGGGATTGCCCCACAGCTGGCCGTCAGCGGAGAAATAATCCGGCGGAACGCCCGCTACCTTGGTCAGCATACGGTTTTTGTCCATCTGGAACACTTCCGGCTGGGTCCAGGTGTCGGCGCTGTCCTCGGCCACATAGATGGGCATATCGCCGAAGAGGGAAATGCCCCGCTCGTTGCAGTACGCCTTGAAGGACACCCACTGGCAATGGAAAATATACTGGCAGAAGGCGTGATAGCGGATTTCCTTGTCCAGTTCCTTTTCATAGCGGGCGATGGCAGCCTTCTTGCGCAGGCGGATATCATCGGGCCACTTCTGCCACATCTGATTGCCAAAGTGCTGCTTGATGGCGGTGAACAGCGCGAAATCATGCACCCAGAAAGTCTTTGCAACATAGGCGTCGATCTCCTCACGGAGGGCTTCTTCGCTGGTTTCAAAGGCACGGTGCAGCAGCATTTCCTTGTTGGCACGCACGGCGTCATAATCCACCCGGCACTCGTCCTGGGGGACGTACAGCTCGCTGTCGTCAAACTGGACAAGACCCTCATCCCGCATGGTTTCCAGAGAAATCAGCATGGGGTTGCCCGCAAAGATGCTGGAGGACTGATAGGGGGATTCGCCGTAGCCCGTGGGGCCCATGGGAAGCACCTGCCAGATGGACATCCCGCTCTGCTGAAGGAAATCAGCAAACACACGGGCTTCCTTGCCCAGCGTGCCGATGCCGCCCTTGCCGGGCAGGGAAGAAATGTGAAGAAGAATACCACTCTTGCGCATGGGAAAACATCCTTTCACTTGATCTTATGTGTCTTATATGCGTCTTAGTTCAGGCGCAGCATGGCGCAGGAAACGGTGCTCAGGGTCAGGCTGGCGTTTTCCATGGTGAATTCGCCGCAGCCGCCCACCAGGGAAGCGTTTGCATAATTCGTCAGGTCAATGACGGCGCTTTCCTTCTGGCTGACATTGACGGCAACCAGCACCGTGCCGGTTGTATCCGTCACCTGATAGAAGCAGACGGCGTCATTGCCGGCGTCCAGGGCCGTCATGGTGCCCCGGTAGAGTTCCGGCGCCTGCTTGCGCAGGCCAATCAGCGTGCGATACCAGTTCAGCAGGCTTTCGGGGTCTGCCTCCTGTACATCCACGCCTTCCTTCAGCCGCTGATCCTGATCGGCGTCCCTGGGAGGATTGCACAGGGTTTCTTCCGTGCTCCACAGCATGGGCAGGCGCTTGTTTTCATCCCGGCCGGAGCCGCTCATGCCCAGTTCCTCGCCGTAATACACCACAGGACGCCCCGGCATGAGCAGGTACAGCATGGCAGCGGCCTTCATGTTGGGCACCTTGCTGCGCAGCATGCCTCTGGCACGGGCCAGGTCATGGTTGGTCAGGAAGGGGGCGTCCACCGACAGGGGAGAGACCTCCCGGATGCTTGCGTTCCATTCCGCCTGAGCGGTGGCGCTGGTCATGCCCTTGCCGTTGATGGCGCCCTTGATGAACCTGCCATTCACGTCGGCGGCAGGGAAGTTGAACAGGCTGTCGATGCCGCTCTTGTACAGCGTCAGCACCGTCTGGGCGTCGGTCCAGGCTTCACCCACGATGTAGCACTCCGGGTCGTTGGCCCGGGCGGTTTCACACACGAAGCGGATGAATTCCGCCGTGGATTCATTGGCGCCCACATAGTAGCTGGTCACAGCGTCCAGGCGGAAGCCCTTCACGCCCCGATTCTGCCAGAAGGTGAGGATGTTGGCGATTTCCGCCCGGACTTCCTCGTTGGACAGATTCAGGTCGGGCATATGGCTGCCGAACTGGCCCTCGTAGTACTTGTTGCAGCCGGACACCTTGTGGTAGTTGTTGTCCGGTTCATCCTTGAAGACATACCAGTCCGCCTTGCCGCCGGTGCGGTTGAAGAAGGCGTCATTGCTGGCCTCCTGGAACCAGGGGTGATAACTGCCGGTGTGGTTGAACACCATGTCCAGCATCACGCTGATGCCCCGGCTCTCGCACTCGGCGATCAGCCGGTCAAAATCTTCCAGCGTGCCATAGTCGCTGTCCACCCCGTAATAGTCGGAGACGTCGTACTTGTGGTAACTCACAGAGGGATGGATGGGCATGAGCCAGATCATGTCCACGCCCAGGGAGGCCACATAGTCCAGGCGGCTGATCAGACCGGGAATGTCGCCGATGCCATCGCCGTCGGAGTCCTGAAAGGCGCCCACATAGATTTCATAGGTCACATGGGAGGCGGATTCTTCCGCAGAGGCGGGCAGGCAGGACAAAAGCAGCGCCGCAGCCAGCACAAGGGAGAGCAGTTTCGTGAGGTGATGCATGATAACGCTCCTTTGCAAGGGGAGTAGGTACTCAAAACGGGGAAGGGGATAGTCCCCCTCCCCGAAGCGCATAGGGTGTATGGCTTAGCCCTTCACAGAGCCGCCGGTGATGCCTTCCACGTAGAACTTCTGCATGATGACAAACAGAATGGAGATCGGGATGGAGACAAGCACGCCGCCGGCGCAGAACTGGGCGAAGTAGTTGTTGCGGTTGACCTTATCCACCATGGAGAACAGGCCCAGGGCCACGGTCTTGTCCGCAGACAGGCCGGAGTTGAGCATGATGGAGGCGAACACGAAGTCCATCCAGGGAGCGAGGAAGGAGTTGATGACAGTGTAGACGATGATGGGCTTGGCAAGGGGGATGATGATCTTCCAGAAGACGGTGAATTCATTGGCGCCTTCCAGATAGGCGGATTCACGCAGGGACTTGCTGATGGTGTCAAAGAAGCCCTTGGCGATCAGATAGCCCATGCCGGAACCGGCGGAGTACACAATGACCATGCCCGTCATGGAGTTGGTCAGGCCCACTTCCTTCATGATGAAGTACACGGCGATCATGCTCAGGAAACCGGGGAACAGGTTGAGGATGATGGCGACGTTCATCATGGGCTTACGGGCCTTGAAGCGCATACAACTCATGGCGTATGCGACCATCAGCACGAAAGCCGTGGAGATGATGCAGGTGAAGATGGCGATGGTGAAGGTGTTGAGGAACCACTGGGGGAACTGGTTGACCGTGTCAGTGCCGGGGAAGAGCAGGGCCTTGTAGTGGTCCAGGGTGTAAGCCTTGGGGAAGAAGGTGGACAGGTTGGGGCCCTTGTCAATGCCGAAGGAAGTCACCAGCAGCCAGACAATGGGAATCAGCCAAACGATGGCCAGGAAGGCCAGCACCACATGACGGCTGACAAGACGGAAGGTCTTGGCAGGGGAGGCCGGGCGTTTCTTGTTGGGAAGCACGATGTTACTCACTGGAAGCTCTCCTCCTTATCACCCTTAATCATGTTGCTGAAAGCAAGCAGCGTCAGAATGGCGCAGACAATGAACACGAGGATACCGATGACCGACGCCATCTTGTAGTTGGACTGATCCTGGGTCAGGCGGTACAGCCAGGTGACCAGCAGGTCGACTTCGTTGGCGTTGGCGTTGGCCATGAGCTGGTCGGAGGTGGTGTACACGTCGCGGCTGAGCAGCCAGATGACGTTGAAGTTGTTGATGTTGGCCACCAGGGAGTTGACCAGGGAAGGACCGGTGATGAAGAGGATGTAGGGCATGGTGATGTGCATGAAGGACTGGCGGGCGTTGGCGCCGTCAATGCGGGCGGCCTCCAGCAGTTCAGTGGGAATGTTCATCAGGATGCCCGTGGCGATCAGCATCTGATAGGGCACGCCGACCCAGATGTTGATCAGGATAATCATGGGTCTTGCCCATGCCGGGTGTGTCAGGAAGGGGATATAGTTGGCTGTGGGTATGGCCTTGATGCTGTATAGCCAGTCTGTCAGGCCGATATTCTTGCAGATGGTATTGACGATGCCGGCGTCAGCGAAGAAGTTGCGCACCAGCAGCAGGGAAACGAACTGGGGCACAGCCATGGCCACCATGAAGCAAACACGCCAGAACTTCTTGCCCTTGGTGTTGCGGTTGTTGATGAACATGGCCATCATGATACCGAAGATATAGCAGGTAATGGTGGCTACCACAGCCCAGACCAGCGTCCAGATCAGCACGTTGCGGAAAGCGTAGGCAAAGGAGCTGTCGGAGGTCATGTTGACGAGGGTGTCGAAGTTCTTCAGCCCCGTCCATGTAAAGAGCTTGGCAGGCACCAGATGATTTCGATCGTAATTGGTGAAGGCGATGAGGATCATCACAATCAGGGGAACGATGGTGAAGACCACAACGCCCAGCACAGGCAGGGAAAGCAGGGTGCGATGGAACTTGACGGAGAAGCAGTCGGCAATGTCTTCCTTGAAGGAATTGACATGCTTGCCCTTCTTCTGAAGCACTTCCACCTCACGGGCAGCGCGGATGTTGCGCATCCACAGCACAATGGCTGTAGCCAGCAGCACAAAGCCCACCACGCTGAACAGAAGGATCATGAAGGAATTGTCGTAGTCGTTCCACTCGTTTTTGCGGGTTTCGGGGTTGTAGGCCTTCTTGGCCTGCACCGTGCCCAGAGTGGGGAACTTGCTCATGTAGGGCCACAGGAAGCCCGGGAAGAGCCAGATGATGACTGCCTGCACCAGACACAGCAGGAAGCCCTTGACATACTGCTTGCGGGCGAAGCAGCTGGCGCCGCAGATGATCGCAGAGAGCTTCACCCAGATATCGCCGTCCCGGAAAGCCTTGTAGGTTCCGGTGAAAAATTCAATGATAGCGGCAAAAAAACCGCCAATGGCGCCCAGAATCCCTTTTCGGGCGGGCTTGTTGCCAGCACCTGCGGTGATGTGCTTACTCATACGCATCCGCGCTCCTTATCGTAGTAATGAGGGGGCCGTGGAAATGGGAAAGAGCCGCTCCGCTCCCGTGAAAAATCAGGCAGCGGAGCGGCTGAAGGGTTACGATGTCATCAGCTGGGCTGATGGAAAGATCAGATTACTGATCGGCGGGAGCGGTGATGCCGGTCACGCAGTTGTCCAGCAGCTCCTGCAGGGGAGTGTTGTCGGGGTTGCCGTTGACCAGGATCTTGCCCAGAGCAGCGGCGGGATCCCAGTACTTGCCACCAACGCGCTGAACGTCGGAGTAAGCAGCCTGAGCAGCCAGAGCGGCGATAGCGGGAGCGGCCTGCACAGCTTCAGAAGCGGCGGCATTGATGTTGGAGGGACCCTGGCCGCGCAGTTCGAAGCGGGAGATCTGGGAAGCTTCGTTGGTCATGAAGGCAGCGAAGTCCATGGCGTCGCCCACGTTCTCGGAGTAGGGGTTGACACCCACCAGCTTGAAGCCGGCGAAGGAAGCCATCTGAACCTGCTCGCCGTTCACGGTGAAGGTGGGCAGCTTGGTGGCGGCGTACTTTTCGCCCCAGGCGTCAGCGGCAGCGTTGGCGTTCCAGGTGCCGGACACGCCAGCGACCAGGGAGCCGTCCTTGATGCCGGCCACGAAGGGATCGGAGTCAGCTTCCTTGAAGCCCTTGTGAGAGGTGATAGCCAGCAGAGCTTCCAGAACCTGCACGCCAGTGTAGGTCACGCCCTCGGTGGCATTCCAGTTGCAGACGTTGGTCACGCCGTCTTCAGACACGTGCATGTCCAGGCCAGCGCCCTTGAAGAAGGAGTAGAAGTACCAGGCGTTGGACATGGGGAAGCCAACATACTTGCCGACGGATTCAGCCTTGGCCAGCATGCCGTCCAGGGTCAGCACGTCTTCAGCGGTGAAGTACTCGGTGTTGTAGAACATGAAGTAGCCGTTGTCAGCGGTGGCGGGGTAGGCATACAGCGCACCGTCGTCGCCAGTGGCAGCAACCACAGCACCAGCGGTGGCACCACCGTTGGCAGCGATGATCTCGTCAGCGCCTTCCACAACCTGCTGCAGAGCGCCAGCGTTGTACAGGGAGTTGAACTGGTCATCAGCGAAGGTGAACACGTCAGCGGCGGCCTCGGGGTCGTTCAGCACAACCTTGGAGCAATCGCCTTCAGACTGGATGCCGACTTCGATTTCGTAGGTCTTGTCGGGGTTAGCAGCCTTGAAGTTGTCGATGACGCCGTTGATCCAAGCCATATCCTGGTTGTCGCCAACCCAGACGCGCAGCTTGATCGTTTCGTCAGCCATTGCGAAAGTGCTGAACATGGTCAGCGCCATCGCCAGAGCCAGAACCAGAGACAGGAACTTTTTCATGGTAAGGTCCTCCTTGTTAATTTATCTCACGCAGATCTCTCTGCATGGATGACAAAGTTGTTATCGGACGGATTCACGGATGCGCAGGTGTCCGTCCAGTTTCAGGTGCCGGGGAGGCTGAGCGTTTTCCAGCATATCCATCAGCACATTGATGCTCTGCCGGGCCAGCTCGTCCACAGGCTGCTCGATGGTGGTCAGCCGCGGCTGGGTATAATTGCAGATGTCCAGTCCGTCAAATCCCACGATGCTCACGTCTTCGGGGACGCGCAGCCCCAGGTCGCTCAGGGCGCGCATCACGCCCATGGCCATGGAGTCGGACATACAGAACACGGCGGTGGTGTCACTCTTGACGGAGAAGAAGGCCCGGGCGGCGTCGTATCCGCCGGAGTGGGAAAACCTCGTTTCCACATAGCGGCTTTCGTCAAAGGTCAGGCCTTTTTCCAGGAAGGCGTCCACAGCGCCCTGATAGCGGTGCGCCATGCTGTCGCTGCCGATGGGGCGTCCGCCGAAAACGGCGATCTTGCGGTGGCCCCTGTCCAGCAGGAGACGCACGGCAGTAGCTGCAGCGGTGCGGTCGTCCACGCAGACGGAGGAGACCTGGGACAGGGGTGTATCCTCTGCTGTGGCGGTGACGAAGACCATGGGGCAGTCCAGTTTGCTCAAAACCTTGGCACGGCTGTCAATGGAGCCGCCCAGGAATACGAAGCCGGACATCCGCCTCGTACGGGAAAGCTGCACGGCGGTCTGGAATTCATCATCCCGCTCGTCGATATACTCGGTGATAAAGGTGGCCTTGCGGTCATGGCCGTAATGCAGGAGCGATTCCACCACGCTGTTGAGGAAAGGGTTGCTTCTGCCGCGCAGGATGATGGCAATGGTGTCGCCATCGGTCTGCTTGAGGCTTCGGGCGCTGGCATTGCCCACGAAGTGGCAATCCTTGATGACCCGGTTGACCTTCTCCCGTGTGGCAGCATTGACATCCGGACGGTCGTTAAGCACACGCGAAACGGTGGCGACGCTCACACCGGCCATCTGGGCAATGTCCCGGATGGTGTATATTTTCATTTGCAACCTCTGATAATTTGTGCAGATGGCACATTGGAATCGTTTCCAACCACAGCAATATGATAGCACAGCAAAAACTTCGTGTCAATAGAAAAAAGTGAAAATTCGGTCAAAAAACGCACGAATTTGCAATGCGTCATCTGGGCAAATACCTGCTGGAAACACCATCTCCGGGCAAATAGGCAGGGCGGAAAAGAGCAGAAGGAGCCATCCACCAAAAAAGAATATGCCGACAAAAGCGTTTTCATGACGATTTTACCGTCGGCTGATCCCCTGCGGAATACGCCAAAAGTACATCCCGCCCCTTTACGCCCCAGGGAAAATCCACTATAATAGGAAACTGTCAACAGACATTTTCGGTTTTCAGGAGGGCATATCATGCGCTTTACCAAGATGCAGGGCACCGGCAATGACTACATTTATGTCAACTGCTTTGAAGAAACGGTGGCTCATCCCCATCAAACAGCCCGAATCATCAGCGACCGCCATTTCGGTGTGGGCAGCGATGGCCTTGTGCTCATCGGCCCCGGCGCATCGGCGGATTTTTCCATGCGCATTATCAACAGGGACGGCAGCGAGTCGGAAATGTGCGGCAACGCCTGCCGCTGCATCGGCAAGTACGTCTACGAGCGGGGCCTGACCAACAAGACCACCGTCACCCTGGAAACGGGCGGCGGCGTGAAGGTGCTGCACCTGACGGTCCGGGAGGGCAAAGTCGAAAGCGTGCGGGTGGACATGGGCCAGCCGGAATGGTCGCCGGAAAAGATTCCCGTGGCCCTGTCCGGTCAGAGCATTCTGGGCCACGAGGTGGAAGTGCTGGGCAAGAAGGTCGCCATCCACTGCGTGTCCATGGGCAACCCCCACTGCGTGGTGTTTGTGGAAAACACGGACACGACAGACGTGGCCGGCATGGGCGCAGCGCTGGAGAATCACCCCCTGTTCCCCTGCCGCACCAATGTGGAATTCGTGCAGGTCATTGACAGAACGCACCTGAAAATGCGGGTGTGGGAGCGGGGCGCCGGCGAGACCCTCGCCTGCGGCACCGGGGCGTGTGCGTCTCTGGCAGTTGCGGTGATGACTGGCCGGGCGGATCGACTGGTGCAGATGCAGCTCCTGGGCGGCGAACTGACGCTGGAATGGTCCGGGCAGGACGGGCATATCCATCAGCAGGGCCCGGCGGAATTCGTGTTTGACGGCGTGTGGACGGAGTGAAGGAACAACATGAAGATCTATGAAGGCGTGGAAGCGCTGATTGGCTGCACGCCGCTGATGCGCCTCTCCCGGCTGGAAAAGCAGTTGCAACTGTCTGCCAAAGTGCTGGGTAAGGCGGAATGGATGAACCCCGGCGGCAGCGTGAAGGATCGTCCGGCGCTGGAAATGCTGCTGCAGGCGGAAGCGGAAGGCATCTTGCCGCCCGGCGGTACGGTGATCGAGCCCACCAGCGGCAACACCGGCATTGCCCTGGCCATGCTGGCCGCTGCCAGAGGATACCGTGCGGTGATCGTCATGCCGGATTCCATGAGCGTGGAGCGCCGACAGCTCATGCGGGCGTACGGCGCCGAGGTCATCCTCACCCCCGGCGACAAGGGGATGCAGGGTGCGGTGGATTACGCCCACGACCTGGCAGCGAAAACAGCCGGCGCCTTTGTGGCAGGGCAGTTTGACAACCCCGCCAACCCGCAGGCCCATCAAAAATCCACCGCAGAAGAAATCTGGGCGGACACCGACGGTCAGGTGGATGTGCTGGTGAGTTGCGTGGGCACCGGCGGTACCTTTTCCGGCACAGCAAAAGCCCTCAAGGCCAAAAATCCTGATTTGATTGCCGTGGCGGTGGAGCCGGAGGAATCGCCGCTGATTTCCTGCGGCAAGGCGGGAAAGCACGGCATTCAGGGCATCGGCGCCAATTTTGTGCCGCAGAACTTCGATCGCTCCCTGTGCGACAGGGTAGTGACCGTATCTACCCAGGAGGCCACCCAGATGGCGAGACTCCTTGTCCGCACGGAAGGCCTGCTGGCGGGGATTTCCTCCGGGGCGGCTCTGTGCGCCGCCCAAAAACTGGCCCGGCAGGAAGAATTCCGGGGTAAAAACATCGTGGTCATCCTGCCCGACGGGGGAGAGAAGTACCTCTCCGCCGGGGTGTTTGACTAAGCGTTTTCCCGGCTCAAATCAGGCCGGGAAATCTTCTTGTCAAAATCAATCGCATACTATTGACACCCTGCGATTGATATGCTATGATGCATCTGATTCAAAGGAGGGGAGAAGATGGCTGAAAAGAAACTGATGGGCTATGGCTGGTTCATCAAGCGCATCGATCAGGCTCTGGCCAGGGAAGCAGACCGCAACCTGCAGGGCCACGGCATCACCATGCAGCAGTCCCGTTTGCTGGTGATGCTCCATCATGCGCCGGATAACACCATGACCCTCAAGGAACTGGAGCAGCGCTTCTGTTCGGCCCAGTCCACCGTGGCGGGCATTGTGGCCAGAACGGAGAAAAAGGGTCTGGTGGAGGGCTTTTCCGCCCAGCACGATCGGCGCATCAAGTGCGTGCGCCTCACTGACGCCGGCAGGGAAGTGCGCCGCCGCTGCCTTGAGGATGTGTTCGCTTCGGAGGAAAATCTGGTGGCTCCCCTGAACGAAGAGGAGCGGACACAGCTGTTGATGCTGCTGCAAAAACTCCACGACGGCGTCAAGGAATGCCAGGAATGAACCAAACCGTTATGGAAAGGATGATTGGATGCTCAAAACGCTGATTGCACAAATCCGCCAGTACAAGTGGGCCACCATATTCACGCCCGTGTGTGCTGCTGCGGAAGTCTTTATGGAAGTGCTGATTCCCTATACCACTGCCTCTCTCATCGACAAGGGCATCATGCAGCAAAGCCCGGAAAACGTGTTTAAGTATGGTGCGCTGATGCTCCTTCTGGCGTGCCTGAGTATGCTGTTCGGTCTGCTGGCGGCCCAGCTGGCTTCCCGGGCGTCCTCCGGCTTTGCGGCCAATCTGCGGGACGCCATGTATTCCAACATTCAGACCTTCTCCTTTGCGAATATCGACAAGTATTCCACCGCAGGTCTCATCACCCGCATGACCACCGACGTTTCCAATGTGCAGATGGCTTTCCAGATGCTCACCCGCATCGCCGTCCGTGCGCCCATGACCATGATTTCTTCCATGGTGATGTGCCTTGCCATCAGCCGGCAGCTGTCGCTGGTGTTCCTGGTGGCGGTGGTGGTGCTTTCTGTTGCGCTGTCGCTGATTATCCGTCAGGCCACCAAGACCTTCAATCAGGTGTTCAAAAAGTACGACGACCTGAATGCTTCCGTGCAGGAAAACGTCAACGCCATCCGTGTGGTGAAGGCCTTCGTGCGGGAAGACCACGAGAAGGAAAAGTTCTCCAGGGCCGCCACGGCGGTGTATCGCCTGTTTGTGAAGGCTGAAAAGATCATCGCCCTGAATCATCCTGTGATGATGCTGGTGGTGTATGCCTGCATCATTTCCGTCAGCTGGCTGGGCGCCCATTTCGTGGTGGGCGGCTCCCTGACCACAGGCGAACTGACCAGCGTGTTCTCCTATATTATGAGCATCCTCATGTCCCTGATGATGCTGTCGATGATCTTCGTGATGCTCACCATGTCTGCTGCCAGCGGACGCCGCATTGCGGAAGTGCTGAACGAAAAGCCCACCCTGGTCAACCCCGATGAACCTGAAATGGTCGTGAAGGACGGCAGCATCCGCTTTGAGGATGTTTCCTTCACCTATCACGCTGAGGGTCACGGCGAGGCCATCCTGCGGGACATCAACCTCACCATCCACTCCGGCGAGACCATTGGTATCATCGGCGGCACGGGCTGCGGCAAGTCCACGCTGGTGAACCTCATTTCCCGCCTGTACGACGTCACCTCCGGCCGGGTGCTGGTAGGCGGCGTGGATGTGAAGCAGTACGACATGGAAGCACTGCGGAACCAGGTGTCCGTGGTGCTGCAGAAAAACGTGCTCTTCTCCGGCTCCATTCTGGAAAACCTCCGCTGGGGCAATGAAAACGCCACCCTGGAAGAATGCCAGGAAGCCTGCCGTCAGGCCTGCGCCGATGAATTCATCGAGAAGATGCCTGAAAAGTACGACACCCATATCGAGCAGGGCGGCAGCAATGTGTCCGGCGGACAGAAGCAGCGCCTGTGTATTGCCCGTGCGCTGCTGAAGAAACCCCGTGTGCTGATTCTGGATGATTCCACCTCTGCGGTGGATACCGCCACCGACGCCCGCATCCGTCAGGCGTTTAGCACCAGGATTCCCGGCACCACCAAGATCATCATCGCCCAGCGTGTGGCCTCTGTGATGGATGCCGACCGCATCATTGTCATGGAAGACGGCATGATATCCGCCTTCGACAGCCACGAAAACCTGCTCAACACCTCTGACTTGTACCGGGAAATCTATGAAACCCAGACCTCCGGCGGCGGCGACTTCGACAGCCCGGATCATCTGGCGGAAGGGGGCGACCAGCAATGATGAGAGGACCTGGACGCCGCCCGATGCAGAAGATGTCCTTCAAGGGACAGGGCAAGATTTTGAAGCGTGTGCTGCAGCTGGTGCTGAAAAAGTACGCCGTGCATTACATCATCGTGCTGGCCTGCATCCTGACCACCTCCCTGTGTACGCTGCAGGGCACGCTCTTCACCCAGACGCTGATCGACGACTATGTGCTGCCCCTGCGGGATGTGTACCTGGCGGGCGGCACGCCGGACTTCACACCCCTGGCCCATGCGCTGTTTAGGCTGGCGTGTATCCTGTCGGTGGGCATCCTGAGCGGCTACATCCACAACCGCATCATGGCATATGTGGCCCAGGGCGCCATGCTGACCATCCGCAAGGACTTGTTCAACCACATGGAATCCCTGCCCATCAAGTATTTTGACACCCATGCCCACGGAGACATCATGTCTGTGTACACCAACGACGTGGACACCCTGCGCCAGTTGGTGGGGCAGAGCCTGCCCAATCTGGTCAACAGCGCTGTGACGCTGGTGATCACCTTCTACTCCATGGTGCGGATGTCCCTGCCCATGACCTGCGTGTCCGTTGCGATGCTGGTTATCATGATGGTGGTTTCCACCAAGATCGCCGGCAAGTCCGGCAAGTTCTTCGGTGAGCAGCAGAAGAACCTGGGCGCCCTCAACGGCTACATCGAGGAAATGATGGAAGGCCAGAAGGTGGTCAAAGTGTTCTGCCACGAAGACAAGGCGCTGGAGCAGTTCCGTGAACTGAACGAAAACCTCCGCACCTCCGCCTACAACGCCAACCGCTTCGCTAACTCCATGGGCCCCATCAACAACAACCTGGGCCATTTGAGTTACGTTGTGTGCGCCACGGTGGGCTCCATGCTCAATATCTTCCTGGGCATGAGTTGGATGACCATCGGTACGCTGGTGAGTTATCTGACGCTGAACAAGAATTTCAATCAGCCTGTGAGCCAGATCACCTCCCAGATGAATTCCATCATCATGGCCATGGCCGGCGCCCGGCGTGTGTTTGACATGATGGACGCCGAGCCGGAGCAGGACGACGGCTATGTGGAACTGGTCAACGCCATCGAAAAGGCTGACGGTACGGTGGAGGAATGCCAGGAGCGCACGGGCGTGTGGGCGTGGAAGCACCCCCATCAGGCTGACGGCACCGTCACTTACACCAAACTGACGGGTGCTGTTACCTTCGATGATGTGGACTTTGGCTACACCGATGAAAAGCAGGTGCTGTACAACATCACCATGTATGCCATGCCGGGGCAGAAAATCGCCTTCGTGGGCGGCACGGGCGCCGGCAAAACCACCATCACCAACCTGATTAACCGCTTCTATGACATTCAGGATGGCAAAATCCGCTACGACGGCATCAACATCAACAAAATCCGCAAGGATGACCTGCGCCGGTCTCTGGGCATGGTGCTGCAGGACACCCACCTGTTCACCGGCACGGTGCTGGACAACATCCGCTACGGCCGCCTGGACGCCACGGATGAAGAGTGCATCGCCGCTGCCAAACTGGCCAATGCCGACGGCTTCATCCGCAAACTGGAAGAGGGCTATCACACCATGCTGACCGGCGACGGCGCCAACCTGTCCCAGGGCCAAAGGCAGTTGCTGGCGATCGCCCGTGCCGCTGTGGCAGACCCGCCTGCGCTGATTCTGGACGAAGCCACCTCCTCCATCGACACCCGCACCGAAACCCTTGTCCAGCGGGGCATGGACGCCCTGATGAAGGGGCGCACCACCTTCGTGATTGCCCATCGCCTCTCCACGGTCAAAAACTCCGACTGCATCATGGTTTTGGAGCAGGGGCGCATCATCGAGCGGGGCACCCACGACGACCTCATCGACCTCAAGGGCAAGTATTATCAACTCTATACCGGCAACGCCATAGGGCAGTAAAACCGGCTGAAAACCGAACAGCCTGATGAAACCGAAAGGAGAATATCTCCATGAAGAAAATCGCCTGCTGGGTGATCGCTGTCACGTTTTTTGCGTTCCTCATTTCCTGGGGCGTGATGGGCGTGAAAATCTTCAACAACGATTACGACTTCCATACCGAAGCGTGCGTTGGGTTGGTTTGCATTGCCATCTGCTTCGGGTGTCTGATCGGTATCAAGGTCTCCTCTGCCAGGTGTCCTCACTGCGGAAGAGTCCGTCTGGACACTGGCAGATACTGTTCCCACTGCGGGAAGGATACACATAAGGCATAAACGGTTTGTGCCTTGACTGCGGAAAACAAAAAACCGGCCTGAGATACGCTCTCGGGCCGGTTTTCTGTTGTGGGGAAGGATGCAACATCACTTTCCGGTATATACCTCAATGGCGCTGCTGATGAACGCAGCGGCGCCTTCGCCGTGCTTGTCGATGTTGCGCCGGAAGCGTTCATCCGCCGTGTACATCTGACCAAGACCCGCCAGAATTTCTTTGGTGCAGTCGTAGTAACTGCCGGTGATGTGCTCCTGCAAGGCTTTCACCAGTTGCTGGGCTTCGGGGGAATCGGGCGTCTTGCCACTGGCCATGCACAGGGCAAAATCATTCAGGATGCGATCCATCTCTCCGGCAAGATTCTGCCACTTGTCCCCGGAATAGTCCCGGGTTTTTTCTTCGTGCTGGCGATAGGCCTCCGTGTGGCCCCACTTCTTTGATGCTTCTGCCTTGTAGTTTTCAAAGGCCGTGTTGTCAAATGCGTTCATGATGTTTTCTCCCTTCATGGCGGCGTCAATGGCGCTGATCAGCCTCTCGATCCGCTGTTTTTTCAGCGTCAGCAGCACCTTCTGATCCGCCAATGCCTTGTTTGTGTCGTGCCGGGGCGAAGACAGGATCTCCCGGATGTTTTTCAGGGGGAAATCCAACTCCCGGTAGAACAGAATCTCCTGCATCCGCATGAGGGACTGCTCATTGTAAAAGCGGTAGCCTGTGGTTTCGTCCACATGGGCGGGTCTGAGCAGACCGATTTCGTCGTAATAGTGCAGCGTGCGGATGCTCACGCCGGTGAGGGATGCAAATTCCCGGACCTGCATCTCCATGCTTTCCACCTCCTCATGGGCAGTGTAGACGATGACGCTGCGTGAGAGTCAAGGGCTTTTTTCAAAAAAGTTTTGGGGAAATCAAAAAGCTGCGCCCATTGAGCGGACGCAGCCTGAGGTTTCTTACCATTCCTCGTCGTAAATGCCTTCGCCTTCCAGACTCTCCTCCATGAAGAAGGACTCCGTCAGCAGGCCAAAGATGCCGCTTTCGTCCAGTAGGTCCATCACCTTCTGGCAGGTGGAAGCAGGCAGTTCCACTAGCAGGGGCAGAACGCCTTCCAGCAGGGGCATGGCGATGTTATTGGTCAGTTCTCCCAGAGACTGGGTGTTGAGGTTGGTCAGGTGGGTGCCCACATTGGCCTCCTGCACGAAGTTTTCCACGTCAGTGGGGGCCATGCGCAGGCGGATGGCCATTAGCGTCTGGGACTGGTCCGGCGTCAACTGCCTGAGGGTAATGTTCTCGCCCTCCTGCCAGCCGTCCAAGTACAGGTCGATGGGCTCCGGGCCCACGGCCACGCCTTCGGCGTGCCAGCGCAGGGTGAAGGGGCCGGAGAGAGGCAGGGCGGTGGGCAGACTGCCTTCCATGGTCAGGTATATGACCGTTTCCTCTGCCCAGTCGGTGATGAGCAGCATCAGATCTTGTTCGCCGGATGCTGCCTGCTCCATTTTGCAGGTGACGGTGTACTCCATGGGCAGGGAAGGCAGATGCAGCCGGATGCGCTCCGTGCCGGTTTCGTCCTTCTCCCAGCGGTAGATTTCCGTCTGGCCCATCATCCAGGATTGCTGCGATTCATTGCCGGTGACGGTGATGCCTCGGGAGGGAACGGTTTCCTCCACCCAACTCCGCAGCTGGGACAGGCATTCCAGGAATACATCGTTATAGCCGGTTTCCATCAGCAGGGCTGCCACCCAATAACGGAAACCTCGGTTTTCCAGGGCGATTTTCTGCACGATATCGGCGAATTCCAGCATCGCCTTTTTGGTGAACTGCCTTTGCGCCACGGCTTTTTCCAGGGGCGGTGCAATCTGGGAGTGCAGCTCATCCATGCCGATGAGATCCACAAAGGGCGTCAGCAGGATGGCCGCCCGCTGGTAGGGCACCTGCATATGGTTATAGCCCTTGACGGCGAATTCCAGCAGGTAGACCAGATGCAGATTGATAATCTCCTCGCCCAGCAGGGAGGAACGGATGAGCCACTGATCCTTCGTCCCGTTGATGGAAATGGGCGTGCGGGTGCTTTCGGCGCCGTTCAGCATCATTTCCGCAGCCAGATTAAAGTACACCCCGTCTGAGGCATAGGTGCCGGAAAGGGTCATGGGATTGATAATCCCCGCCGCTGCGGTGGCAAACATCTGCTGCTCTTCAGCGTAGTATTCCGGGTGCATCTCAAAGGAGACGTCGAATTCGTAGCCGGTGATTTCCCCGGAGATGGCCTCTGCGGCGTCCTCCCGGGCGAAGGCGCCCAGGGGCAGCAGACACAGGCACATCGAAAGGAGAATCAGCCTTACGAGGGATTGCTTCATGCTTAACATTACCCCCACAACAGTGCCAGGGCAGGCACGATCTGCTTTTTGCGGCTGAGGACCTTGGGCAGGAACACATGGCAGGAATCCACAGGCGTCACGTTGAACGCCATGCGGATCACGTCTTCATCCCCGCAGAAGATCAGTTCCGTGCCGAATTTCAGCACGTCGGTGAGCATCAGCAGCACCATGTCGTAGTGCTTTTCCGCCCGGAGTTTTTCCATGGCGGGCAGCAGTTCCGGCAGGCGCGCCAGAATCTTTTCCGTGTCCAGGCAGGAAATCTGGGCAATGCCCAGGGAGTGCCCGGCAATCTGGAAATCCTTGAAGTCGGTGCGGAGCATCTCTTCCGGCGTCTTGTCGGCAGACACGCCCACGGAGAAGATGTCCCGGCCCAGCTGATCCAGGTCGATGCCGGCAATGCGGGCCATGCGCTCGGCCATGATGCGGTCCCGCTGGGTGCAGGTGGGCGACTTGAACATGACAGTGTCGGACAAAATGGCGGCAGCCATCAGCCCGGCCAGGGGGGCAGAAGGCATCAGCCCCCGCTCCTGATACATGGTGGCGACGATGGTGGTGGTGGAGCCCACGGGCTCATTGCGCATAAACACCGGCCCCGCCGTCTGCACATCCGCCAGACGATGGTGGTCGATAATGCCGATGATTTCCGCCTGATCCAGTCCCAGCACACTTTGCCGGGTCTCGTTGTGGTCCATCAGCACCACGCGCTTGCGCCGGGGACGCAGCAGGTGGAAGCGTCCCAGCGTGCCCACGACCCGGTTGTGCCCGTCCAGCACAGGATATGCCCGGTAGCGGCTTTGCAGCACGGTGTCCTTCACGTCGTCGATGTAATCATCCAGGTGGAAGTACACCAGGTCCTTGCTCTGGGCGATGCGCTCGATGGGGATGGCCTGATACAGCATCCGCACGGCACGATAGGGGTCGCAGGGCGTGGCGATCAGGCAGGTGGGGGAGGACAGGCCACGGTATTTGTCCGCCACATCGCCCTGGCAGATGATCACGCAGGAAGCGCCCAGGCGGATGGCTTCGTCGATAACGTCGTCCTGCTGACCGCAGATGATGATGCTGCCGGGTTTGACGCCCTTGAGGCATGGGCCTGCGCTGGGCAGGGCGATCACCACTTCGCCGGACAGGTGGGCAAACACGTCCTCGTCATCATTGAGGATGCGGCCTTCGATGGCGGAGAGCAGGTTGAACACGGGCACGTCCGTCACCTGGGGGCGGTGGATGGACTCCATGTCATGCTCGGCAATGCTGCCGGCGGTGAGCATACCGTACAGGCCGCCTTGATCGTTGATGACCGGCAGGCAGGCCACATTATTGTCCTCATGCAGCACGCTCCAGGCATGGCTGACGGAAACACCACGGCCCAGCAGGGGAGGACGGTCAAAGTTGATGTCCTTCACCTGGGTGCGTACAGTGGTCAGATACATGGGCGGATCAAACCCGAAATGCTCCAGCAGATAGGAGGTTTCGTCATTGAGGTGGCCCAGGCGGGCAGCGATGTATTCATTTTCGCCCAGGGCGTTGTTCAGCGCCGCATAGGCAATGGCGGACACCACCGAGTCGGTGTCGGGGTTGCGGTGACCGAAAACATAGATCGGATCCATGTGCTTTCGTCCTTTCGGGATTTACTCTTCCTCGTCGTCCTGAACCAGCCAGGCGTCCAGGTCGTTGTATACTTTCCAGTCCACGGTGTTTTGCAGGGTGTGCTGGGTTTCCATGTTGGCAATGCCGCTGTCATTGAGGCCGTTATCCAGCTGGAAGCGCTTGACCGCTTCCACCGTCGAAGGGCCGTAGACGCCGTCATCAGCGCCTTGGGGCAGGTAATTCAGGTACATCAGGTTCTGTTGCAACTTTTTCACCTTCACGCCTGTGCAGTTGCCCCGCATGGTCCAGTCTGCCACATCGTGCACCGTGCCATAGCCCAGAATGCGGGAATTATCAATGGCGTAGGTGTTGCGGGCGACGGAATCAGGGTTGTTGCCTTCAATGGCGTGGATGGTCACATGGCCTTTTTCATCCACCGTGCAGTATTCCACCAGCGCCACATGGTCGGTGTCCTGATCGCTGGTCCAGGTGAAGAACATCCAGTCCCCCGGCTGGGGAATATATGTGCCTGTGGTGATGAATTTGTCGTCGCCACGCAGCCACTGATAGCCCCAATCGGGGAGGTTTCCGTTGCGGGTGACATAGCGTCCCTGCTGGATGAACCAGTTCTTGCCCACATTCTGTCCTGAATACAGGGGATATACGTTATGCAGCAGTTGTGTTCCATGCTGCTGATCCACCTGATCCACGCACCAGCACAGGAATTCAGCGCACCATTGTGCCAGCGGCTCGCCTTTCCATTCACCGTACTTGGTGTATCCGTTGGAGCCTTCCTTGTAGCCCAGTTCGCCCCGGGCGATATCCAACAGTTGGGTCACATATTCCGGCACGAACCATTCCGGCTCGATCACCGTTTCTTCCGCCAGTGCCGGGCAGGGCGTCAGAACGACCAAAATAAGCATCAGCGTAAGTAGTCGCAGAGCCATGCAATCGTTCCTTTCCCGCCTTGTGGCGATGTTATTGTTGATTCTTCCTGAAGCCGGGCGATGACAGCATCACCGGCACTTCGCCCAGGGCCGTGCTGCCTTCCGGCGTCACCCGGCAGCGCAGCGCCCGGATATCCACCCCGGCGGAATGGGCCGCCCGCAGCGCTTCCCCAAAGGCGGGATGCTGCACGTCATTGGGCGCAAAGCCCCGCACATCCTCTGCTTGCAGGATGAAGCATACCCCGGCTTCGCAGCCTTCCTCCCGGGCCCGGATGAGCCCCTGCAGGTGCTTTACGCCCCGCAGTGTGGGGGCGTCCGGGAACAGGGCGATGCGGCGCTCGTCAAACAGCGTCACGCCCTTGACTTCCACAAAGCCGATGCTGCCGTTCCTTGTGTAGGCAAAGTCAAACCGGGAATCGCCCCGGGTGACTTCGCTGCGCCATTGCGCCGCATCAGCGTGCCAGCGGCCGCTTTCCGCCCACTCTCTGAAGATGCGGTTGGGCGCCTGGGAGTCGATGTTCACGCACCCGAAGGGCGTTTCCACTGCCACCAGGTCAAAGGCGGTCTTCCGCAGGGGATTGTCCGATTGTTCCAGCCATACTTTTGTGCCGGGGATGAGCAGTTCCCCCAGTCGCCCCGTGTTCTTCACATGGACGGTGTGGATGGTGTTGCCGATGTCGCACAGGGCGCTGAAGCGATTGAGGCGCTTGACAAATACACCGCAGGTTAAATGGTGATACAGCCTCATTGGGCGTCTTCAGGCCAGACGCGGTACACCAGCATGCACAGTGCGCCGTCATCGCTGGTGTGGCCTTCAATGCGGATGGGGAAGTCATACCGGTTGGTGAAGATCAGATTCAGGTCGGTGTTACCCACAGCGGCGTCCACGCCATGGGGGAGATAATCCGCACCGGCGGGGCCATGGGGGCGGCGGTGGACGATTTCCACGCCGGGGAGCTGCAGCAGGGCGTTATACAGCGTGGAGGACACCTGACAGGTGCCGCCGCCGTAGCCAGGCTCACTCTTGCCGTTGATCAGCACCGGTGCTTCCCGATAGCCGATTTCCTTGGTGTACGGGCCGGCATCTTCATTGAAGTTGAAGGATTCGCCGGGCGCAAGCACGCCGGTCAGGCGCTGACACGCCACGGAAATGTTGTTGATGCGGTTGATGTTGGATTCCGTCTGATCCATCTTGTAATAAGAGGTATAGGCGGCGATGGGAGCCTCCTGATACAGGGGGGTATCGGTGGGGGAAACCGGCGCGAGATCCTTCAGGTCGCTGATCTCGATGTAGCCGTACACACGCCAGTAGTTGACGATGGCCCAGCCGTCCTGAATACCCCAGACGGAAATCTGCGTGCCGGGATTGAGCACCACCCAGCAGGCGTCGGTATTGTCCATGGACACACGCACTTCGCACACATCCGCCGTGGTAGCGATGTAGGCGTGCTTCTGCGTGCCGTAGCGGGGGGTGTTGTCAGGATCGACAGCCTCGGGCTCTTCCAACTTGTAGCGCTTGCAATAGGCGATTTCGCCGCCGGAGCGGATGATGGCCCAGTAGCTGCCCACATACAGCACATCCACCGTTTTGCCGTTGGCGCCGCTGCGAATCAGCTTCTCGGAGTCAATGTCCCGGTCACGGTAAGCGCTGGAGTTGGCGATAAACTTGGCCCTGTACAGCGCAGGGGAGGACAGGGTGAAATCCTCCCGGCTCTTCTCTTCATAAAGAGGGCCGATGTGGGGATAGCGTCCATTGTACTTATAGTCGTGATCCTTGCCCAGAATCTCAGGCGCTTCCAGAAGTTCTTCGTCGGAAAAGTCTTCGTCGGAGTCCTCTGCCAGCACCGGTAGGGTGAAGAGTATGCAACCCAGCAGCATCAGGGCGATCAAACGTTTGAACATGACCATGGCCTCCTTCATAAAAACGGCAAAATGCCGGCGAATCCACAATAATCCACTATTGATTATACCATTTCATGCCCAGCCCTGCAAGGTGCTGATGAATCTTTTACACAAAAATCCTGCCAGGGGGCTATGCCCCCTGGCCCCCTTTTGCGGGGCGTTGCCCCACACCCCAGCAGGGGCGCCGCCCCTGCACCCCGCAAGGGCCATTGGCCCTTGACCCCTTTTGCGGGGCTTTGCCCCGCACCCCAATCGGGGGCGCTGCCCCCGATGCCCCCGCAAGGGTCTTCGACCCTTGACCCTTTACCCGGAAATCCTGAAGGATTTCCGGGGCGTTTTGTTTTGGGTAGTCTTATGGATTGGGCGCGTCTTTTCCGGAGCAACCAGGGGGGCTTTCCGATCGCCCCCTGGACCCCTTCGGTCTGCATCCTTGTTAGTAGACTTTGCCGGAACAACGAAAACCGTTTCCTCAATAAGCACGCAAAAATCCCTTCATCCGAAGGGGCCCGAAGGTTTCCAAAGGGCGATCGGAAAGCCCTTTGGTCGCCCGTGAGGGCGAAACCTCACTTTGCATAACAGAGCAATATGAAAGGAAAGACCTACATAAAAACAATCCCCCAAGCCCTTCAGGGCTTGGGGTGATGGGTCAAGGGTCGAAGACCCTTGCGGGAGTCCAGAGGGCAGCGCCCTCTGGTGGGGTGTGGGGCAGAGCCCCACAAACAGGAGTCCAGAGGGCAGCGCCCTCTGGTGGGGTGTGGGGCAGAGCCCCACAAGCAGGAGTCCAGAGGGCGCAGCCCTCTGGCGGGGGTGGCGGGGGCAGCGCCCCCGCCTGGGTTTCCAAAGGGCGAAGCCCTTTGGTCAGCGTTAGAACAGGCCGGTGATCAGGCCCTCTTCGTTCACATCAATGCCTTCAGCGGCGGGCACCTTGGGCAGGCCGGGCATGGCGATGATATCACCCGCAAAGGCCACCACAAACCCGGCTCCTGCGCTCAGGCGAACCTGACGGATGGTCAGGGTGTAGCCAGTGGGGGCGCCCAGCTTCTTGGGATCATCAGAGAAGGAATACTGCGTCTTGGCAATGCACACCGGGCACTTGCCCCAGCCTTCTTCCTCCAGTTTTGCCAGCTGCTTGAGCACGCTGCCGGCGAAGGTGACGCCATCAGCGCCATAAATGCGCTTAGCCACGGCGATAATCTTGTCCTTCAGGGGCAGTTCATCCTCATAAGTGAAGGAGGGAGCCACCTTTTCCTGCTTGTCAACGGTGTCGCACACCAGCTTGGCCAGTTCGGTCACGCCTTCGCCGCCGCGAGCCCAGCCGTCGCACAGTTCCACAGGTGCACCGGCAGCCTCACAGGCAGCACGCAGCACGGACATTTCCGCATCCGTGTCGGTGATGAAACGGTTCATGGCCACAATCACCGGACGCTTCCACACATTGCGGATGTGATCGATGTGTGCCAGCAGGTTGGTCATGCCCTTTTCCAGACAGGGGATGTTCTCCTGAGACAGTTCCGCCTTCACGCAGCCGCCGTGGGACTTCAGCGCACGGATGGTCGCCACCAGCACCACCGCATCAGGCCACAGGCCGCTCTGGCGACACTTGATGTCCAGGAACTTTTCAGCGCCCAGATCAGCGCCGAAACCGGCCTCGGTCACCACATAATCAGCCAGTTTCATGGCAGTCTTGGTGGCGATGACGGAGTTGCAGCCGTGAGCGATATTGGCGAAGGGGCCGCCGTGCATCAGGCAGGGCGTGCCGTCAATGGTCTGCACCAGATTGGGCTGCAGGGCGTCCCGCAGAAGGGCCGTCATGGCGCCCTCGGCGTGAATATCCCCGGCAGTGACAGGTGTGCCGGCATAGGTACGGGCCACCTGCAGACGGGCCAGACGCTGCTTGAGGTCCTGCAGGTCATTGGCGAGGCAGAACACAGCCATCACTTCGCTGGCGGCGGTGATGTCAAAGCCGTCCTCACGGGGCATGCCGTTGGCCTTTCCGCCCAGGCCGGACACAATGCTGCGCAGCTGGCGGTCATTGACGTCCAGGCAGCGGCGCCAGGACACGGTGCGGGGGTCGATGCCCAGCTTGTTGCCCTGCTGGATGTGATTGTCCACCATGGCAGCCAGGAGATTATTGGCAGCGGTGATGGCGTGCAGGTCGCCGGTGAAATGCAGGTTGATGTTTTCCATGGGCAGCACCTGGGCGTATCCGCCGCCGGTAGCGCCGCCCTTCATGCCGAACACGGGGCCCAGAGAGGGCTCGCGCAGGGCCAGCATGGCGCTCTTGCCGATCTTGGTCATGCCGTCGGCGAGACCCACGGACACGGTGGTCTTGCCCTCACCGGCAGGGGTGGGGTTGATGGCGGTGACGAGGATCAGCTTCGCCTTCTTTTCGCCGGGGATCTTCATGGGATCCACCTTGGCGATGTAGCGGCCATAGGGGGACAGAGCGTCCTCCGGGATCTTCGCAGCGGCAGCAATTTCAGTGATGTTCTTCGGATGGGCAGCCTGGGCAATCTCAATATCGGTAGGCATGATGATGCTCCTTCCAGCGTCGGTCATTGTTGAAAAAAGGAAACCATACAATGAACATTATAACGAATCGCCGGGAAAATTGCAAGGGAGAAGGCGAACATTTCAGGGGGAAGAGGGGGATTCTTTCGGGGTGACGTTTTGACGCTATGAGAAGGACATATCCCCCTGCCGCCGCAACTTAACGGACAGGAAAGTTATGTTCCAAGGCTTCGATTGAAAAAGGGTATCCGCTGTGCTACAATCAAGGTGCAAAGCGCTTTGACACTTAACCAACACGGAGGAACACACCATGAATATTGGAGCAAACATTGTTGCTCTGAGGAAGAAAAACAACATCACCCAGGAGGCACTGGCGTCGCAGATGGGCGTCACGGCTGCTGCTGTGAGCAAGTGGGAGAACAACGGCACATTCCCCGACCTGTTGATGCTCTGTGCGCTGGCTGACTTTTTCCAGGTCACCACCGATGAATTGCTGGGCAGAAATGTCAAACCGATTTGTATTGCCGTGGCGTCTGATTCCCAGGCATTGGCCAATCAGGTGCAGGCGCTGGCGCAGCGGTATGGCTGCCGGGTGGGGCATCTGATTTGGGGTGACCTGAATGATGCGCTGGAAGCCATCCGCAAGGACGATGAAGTGACCCATTTGCTCTGCAGCTTTGACAAGCCTATTCCAGAGGCGGAAATGCCCAAAATTCCCAATGTTCAGCTGATTGAGGCTCACTGTGACAACGCCCCGGAAGAAGCTCTCGCCATTTTTGAAATGTTCTTGCAGCACTTGCCCCAAAGACGGTAAATCCAGTTGAATGACAAAGGCCAGAGCGCGGGCTCTGGCTTTTTTGTGAAGAGGGAAGAGAGGAGAGGGAAGAGGGAAAAGTGAAGAGGACAAAAAGAAAAAGCCGCTTATGCGGCTTTTCTGTTTGGTGTGCCGGTGGTGGGACTCGAACCCACACGGGTCTCCCCAACGGATTTTGAATCCGTCACGTCTGCCATTCCATCACACCGGCGTCAGGTGTCAGTATAGCACAGGGCGGGAAAATTTGCAAGATAATTTTCGCCGGCAGAGGGATGGGGGTGTTGCCCTTTGGAAAATGTTGTGCTATACTGTATCCAACTTGATCGCCCTTTCCAAGAGGGGGGCATCGAAAATACATAGGAGGCGTTTTTTATGAAAAAGTTCCTGGCTGAATTCAAAAAGTTTGCTCTGCGCGGCAACGTGCTGGACATGGCCGTTGGTATCATCATCGGCGGTGCCTTCACCGGTATCGTGACGGCCCTGACCGCCAACTACATCAACCCCCTGCTGAACTGGATCATGACCGGCACCCCCGGCGTGGACGCAGCTGGCGTGGAATGGACCATCGGCGGCGCCTGCTCCGCTTTCCTGACCACGGTGATCAACTTCATCATCACCGCTTTTGTGCTCTTCTGCCTGGTGCGCGGCATGAACAAGCTGGCCACCATCGGCAAGAAGCCCGCTGCCCCCGCTGCCCCCACCACCAAGAAGTGCCCCTATTGCCAGAGCGACATCGCCATCGCTGCGACCCGTTGCCCCCACTGCACTTCTCAGCTGGAGGAATAATTTCCTGCTGATTCCCCCCATTGCCCCGTGAGGGCAGGGGAGACAAAAAATCCCCCGGAGCATCCAATTGCGATGTTCCGGGGGATTTTCATGTTGATTTACTTGCGCAGAGTGATGACCACGTGGCGGTTGGGCTCGTCGCCTTCGGAGTGGGTATCCACAGCGTCATTGGCCTGCAGGGCGCCGTGAATGATGCGGCGCTCGTAGGGATTCATGGGCTCCAGAGACACCTTGCGACCGGTCTTGACGGCACGGTTAGCCATGCGGTTGGCCAGACGGTTGAGGGTGTCTTCCCGCTTGGCACGGTAATTTTCCGTGTCCAGGGTGACGCGGGTGTACTTGTCCTGACCACGGTTGATTTTCAGGCTGGTCAGGTACTGCAGGGCGTCCAGGGTCTCGCCGCGGCGGCCGATAAGAATGCCCAGCGTGTCGCCGGTCATCTGCACGAACACGTTGCCTTCCTTGTCGTTGCCCACGTCCACGGTCACGTCCACGCCCATCAGGGAGGTCAGTTCCTTCAGGAACGCCTGCGCCTTGCCGGCGGCGGATTCAGCTTCCACTTCTTCGTTGGGAATCATGGTGATGACGGGCTTCTCGATGGGGGCGTGCTCCACCTTCTTGGCGGGCTTTTCGGCCTTTTCAGCCTTAGGGGCAGCGGGCTTCTTGGCCTTGCGCTGCACGGGCTTGGCCAGAGGCGTCTCTTCCTTTTCGACTTTGGTTTCGGGCTTGGCTTCGGCCTTGACTTCAGCCTTGGGCTCCGCCTTCACTTCGGGCTTTTCAGCCTTGGCAGGCTTCTCGGCCTTGGCGGGCTTTTCAGCCTTTTCAGACTTTTCTGCCTTAGAGGCAGACTTGCGGGCGGGCTTCTTCTCGGCGGTCAGTTCCGCCAGCGGATCTTCTTCCACGTCCTTGCGGGTCAGGCGGACCTTCGCCAGGCGGGAGCCGAACAGGCCGAACAGGCCCTTGCTGCCCTCGTCGATCACATCAATGGTCACATCGCTGATGGCCACGCCCAGCACTTCCAGGCCGGCGGAAATGGCCTCTTCCAGCGTCTTGGCAGAGGATTCATAAGTCTTCATGACGATTTTACTTCCTTTACAGTTGTCGCAAATGTGTGATTACTTCAGGCTGTCGGCGCCGGTGGAATCCACGGTGGCGGGGCCGGCCAGCTTTTCCTTGTGGTCCAGATAGCGGTTGATGACAACGGTCTGCACCATGCTCAGCAGGTTGGCGGTCACCCAGTAGAGGGAGAAGCCGGCATTCTGCCCTGCGCAGATGTACAGGGAGAACAGGGGGAAGAACCACTTCATGAAGCCGCCGCCGGCAGGCTTCTGGTTGGTGCCGTTGGCAGCGGGGGCAGTGGGCTGCAACTTGGTCATCAGCATCTGAGAACTTGCAGCCACCAGGGGCAGGATGAACAGGCCGTTGAAGTGCACGTTCACATCCAGCTGGGCGATGAGCAGGTTGAAGGACCAGCCGGGCAGCTTGGCCACCTGTTCAGCATAGGCGGGCATGGAAGACATGGTGGTGTGGATGGCGTTGATGGTCTCCTTGAGGTGATCGCCGGAGAAGCACACCAGAGGATCCACATTCAGCAGGGTGGCGATGGTGTCACGGGCTTCGGGGGCCAGGTTGGCGAAGCTGGAGGCCCACACGTCAGCGGAGACCATCTGCAGGCTGCTCAGGTCAGGCCAGGTGGGAGCAAAGGGGCTGTCGGGCATCCACAGATTCTTGATCCACAGCCAGGGCTCCATGACGGGAGCGTTGCCCAGCAGGATGTCGAAGGTCTGAGCGACCATCTGCTCGTTGGCGATGGCACGCATGGCGCCGAACATCGCAAACAGGATGGGCATGGACAGCAGCAGGGGCAGGCAGGAGGACATGGGAGAAACGTGGTTGCGCTTGTACAGCTCGCTCATCTTGAGGTTGAGCTTCTCCTGGTCCTTGCCGTACTTCTTCTGAAGCTTGGCCACTTCGGGCTGCAGGGCGTTCATCTTGCGCATGCTGACGCGGCTCTTGTAGTCAAAGGGCGTCAGGCACAGGCGGATGAGCAGGGTGAATGCCATAATGGACCAGCCGTAGTTGTTGAACAGTCCATTGATGCCATCCAGGATGCCTTTGAGGAATTCATTCATGCGGATTATTCCCTCCTTAAGGTGGTCAGGGGATCTTCCGGGACCGGGTCGTAGCCGCCCTTGGAAAAAGGATTGCAGCGAAGCACCCGCCACAGGGCCATCGCTCCGCCTTTGAGGGCGCCGTAGCGCTCAATGGCGGTGACGGCGTAGCGGGAGCAGGTGGGGATGTAGCGGCAGCAGGGCCTCTTTTTCTGGGGGCTTACCTGTTTCTGGTAAAAGCGGATGCACCAGAGAAGAAAACGCTTCATGGCACGATTCCCTTCTTGTTTGCGGCAGGTATGCGCCTGATGGTCAGGATGGACTGCCTGATTGCCCGATCAGGCCGTGCTTCCTGAGCAGGTAGCGCACATCTCTTTGCAGGGATTGGAAGGTGGCCTCAGCGGCTGAGGGTCTGGCGACGATGACGTACAGGCCGGTTTTCACGTCCCTCAAATAGGGCCGGAAGCATTCACGCAGGCGGCGCTTGACCTTGTTGCGGGTCACGGCATTGCCTACCTTCTTGCTGACGGAAAAGCCGACCTTCAGCCCCTTGCCCTTGGCATGGAGCATGACCAGGTCCCGACAGGCGACGCTCTTTCCGCGGTGATACACGTACTGGAACGCCTTGTTTTTTTGCAGCCGATATCGTCTTTCCATGGTGGTTTACATCCTTTTAACCTTCACTGGCCCGATTCCCTTGGGGGATATGCAGGAAAAGCCCGCCCGGTACAGTTGCTCACAGGCACTTCGGGCGGGCTTCATCCAACTCAGTGGGGGATCAGACAGTCAGAACCTTGCGGCCACGACGACGACGGGCAGCCAGGACACGACGGCCATTCTTGGTGGACATACGGGCGCGGAAGCCGTGCACCTTGCTGCGCTGACGCTTCTTGGGCTGGTAAGTACGGAACATAGATCAACACTCCTCACAATTAGTCAATCGGGAAAATTCCCGAATCGCTTCGATACAGCCTTTATATTATACCGGTTCTCGCCTTGCTTGTCAAGACATAATCCCGGATTTTCTTGCGTAATTGCGGCTGATTTTCCCTCAATGTTTAATATTGAAGGGAAAAGGACGTCGGCGTGCCTTACAGGGCGGCAACAGCCTGCTGAAGAGCCTCAACGTAGTTGGTTTCTTCCCAGGGCAGACCCGCCTTGCCAAAGTGACCGTAGTTGCAGGTGGCACGGTAGATGGGGCGGCGCAGGCCCAGGCGGGAAATGATGGCGTCGGGCCGCAGGTCGAACACCTTCTCCACAGCGGCAGTCAGCATGTCATCGGCCACCTTGCCGGTGCCCTTGGTGTCGATGCACAGGCTCACAGGCTTGGCCACGCCGATGGCATAAGCCAGCTGGATTTCGCACTTGTCGGCCAGGCCGGCAGCCACGATGTTCTTGGCCACATGGCGGGCAGCATAAGCAGCGCTGCGGTCCACCTTGGTGGGGTCCTTGCCGGAGAAGGCGCCGCCGCCGTGGGGAGCATAGCCGCCGTAGGTGTCCACGATGATCTTGCGGCCCGTCAGGCCGGAGTCGCCGGCAGGTCCGCCCAGCACAAAGCGGCCGGTGGGGTTGATGAGATAGCGGGTATCATCGGTGAGCAGTTCAGCAGGAATCACCGGGCGGATGACGTGCTCCATGATGGCGGCAGTGATCTCTTCCAGCGTCACGCTTTCGTCGTGCTGGGTGGACACGACGATGGTATCCACAGCCACGGGCTTGTCGTCTTCGTACACGATGGTCACCTGGGCCTTGCCGTCGGGCCGCAGCCAGGGCAGAGTGCCGTTTTTGCGGACTTCCGTCAGGCGGCGGGTGAGGCGATGGGCATAGGCGATGGCGGTGGGCATCAGTTCAGGGGTCTCGTTGCAGGCATAGCCGAACATCATGCCCTGATCGCCGGCGCCGGTGTCGCAGGCGTCCTCGCTGCGGGTTTCCAGGGCGGCGTCCACGCCCATGGCGATGTCGGGGCTCTGGGCGTGCACAGCGGTGAGCACGTTGCAGGAAGCGCCGTCAAAGCACATTTCGGAGGAGTTGTAGCCGATGTCCAGCACCACTTCCCGGGCGATGGAGGCAATGTCCACCTTGGCGGTGGTGGTGATTTCACCCATCACCATCACCATGCCGGTGGTGGCGCAGGTTTCGCAGGCAACGCGGCTCATGGGGTCCTGAGCCAGCAGAGCGTCCAGCACGGCGTCAGAGACCTGGTCGCAGAGTTTGTCGGGATGTCCTTCGGTGACGGATTCAGAGGTAAAGAGCTTGCGCATTTCAGCATTTCCTTTCGTTGGGGTCATCGGGGGAATAGGGTCAAGGGCGCAAAAAAACCGCCTGTTTTGCACACAGAACAGGCGGGACACAATCATTTCGGGATTGTCCTTATCTGTCAGTGAGTGCCGCCTGAAGGAGAAAATCCTGGGGGCTGTGTGCCTCACTGTGGGATTTGGCACCATGCGTTTTGCGCCGGTTGCCGTGGCTTCATCGGGCCCATCCCTCTGCCACTCGTGATAAGGTATGAACTTTGCGGACAAAATACTATCATAAGACTGATGATCCGTCAAGAGGAAAATGCAGGCAAATCCGAAAAACTTCAAAAAAGGCGGATTTGCAAGGCAATCCCCCCTTGCATTTTTTCATCAAATGGTCTATACTGTGTGAGCCGCAATGACGATTGGGCCCCGTGCGATCCTTCGGCGTGAACCCTGTCAGGTCCGGAAGGAAGCAGCAGTAAGCGTTTGCTGGATGTGCTGCGGGATTTCCCAGTCCGAGCGGTATTTTTCTTTTTTGGCTTTTTCTTTCGCTCTTGTCAAACGGGCGGAAAAGAGGGTATAATAATCAGGAAAGAATCTCCCAAAAGCAGGAGGACGTGACGATGGAACTGGAACTGCTTCGCACCATGGACCCGGAAGTCTGTCAGGCCATTGAGGATGAACTGGCCCGCCAGCGCAGCCACGTGGAACTGATCGCCTCTGAAAACTTCGTGTCCCCGGCGGTGATGGCCGCCATGGGCACCTGCCTGACCAACAAGTACGCCGAGGGCTATCCCGGCAAGCGGTATTACGGCGGCTGCGAATGCGTGGATGTGGTGGAAAACCTCGCCCGTGACCGCGCCTGCGCCCTCTTTGGCGCCGAGCACGCCAACGTGCAGCCCCATTCCGGCGCCCAGGCGAACATGGCGGTGTATTTTGCCATGCTCACCCCCGGCGATACCGTCATGGGCATGAATCTCTCCCACGGCGGTCACCTCACCCACGGCAGCCCGGTGAATATGTCCGGCAAGTACTTCAACTTCGTGCCCTATGGCGTGGACAGCCAGACCGAGTGTATCAATTATGATGAAGTCGCCCGCCTGGCGAAGGAGTGCCAGCCCCGCATGATCGTCGCTGGCGCTTCCGCCTATCCCCGCATCATCGACTTTGCCCGCCTCAGGGAAATCGCAGACAGCGTGGGCGCTTACCTGATGGTGGATATGGCTCACATCGCCGGTCTGGTGGCGGCAGGGGAGCATCCCAGCCCCGTGCCCTATGCGGATTTCGTCACCACCACCACCCACAAGACGCTGCGCGGCCCCCGCGGCGGCATGATCCTGTGCCGCAAGGAGTACGCCCAGGCCATTGACAAGGCCATTTTCCCCGGCACCCAGGGCGGCCCGCTGGAACACATCATCGCCGCCAAGGCCGTGTGCTTCGGCGAGGCGCTGACGGAGGAATTCAAGGCATATCAGCGTCAAATCATCCTTAACGCCAAGGCGCTTGAAGCAGCCCTGAAGGAAGAAGGCATCCGTATGGTGTCCGGCGGCACGGACAATCACCTGTTGCTGCTGGATCTTTCCGGCATGGAGATGACCGGCAAGCGGCTGGAGGCCCTCCTGGAGGACGCCAACATCACCGTCAACAAGAACACCGTGCCCAACGAGACCCGCTCGCCCTTTGTCACCAGCGGCATCCGCATCGGCACCCCGGCTGTCACCACCCGCGGGCTGAAGGAAGAGCACATGGTGCTTGTCGCCCGCTGGATCGCCCGTGTCATCCGGGAAGGCGAAAATGCCGTGCCTCAGGTCAAGGCGGAAGTTGAAGAAATGATGGCTGATTTCCCTTTGTATTGACCGCTGATTTTATCAACATAAACTCCCAACGAATCCACCAAAAAGTTGCCGTGACTTTCGGCAAAATTTTGGTGGATTTTTAGTAGCATTTTTCTCGGAATTGTGGTATAATAACAAGACGAAAGGTGTGGCCGGCGGGCGACCGGTCATGCAGGGATCTCCGGCGCAAACGTCTGTGAGCAGGACGCGTGGCGGCCGGTCCTCCCGGATGGGCCTTCGGGCCGTTGCCGGGCTATGTACAACCGAAACAGACAAATGAAATTCAGCGGCGTGACATCGCTGCTTGATATGTTGTTTTATGTTTCCGTTCTATTCTGATTGATGCGAAGAATCGCAAAAGGAGGTTTTCTGTGAGTCTGAGAAATGACACGGCTCCCGTGAGCCGCCTGAGGATTGTGCCTCTGGGCGGCGTGGAAGAAATCGGCAAGAATATGACCGTCTTCGAGTATGAAGACGACATCGTGGTGGTGGACTGCGGCAGCATCTTCCCCAAGGAGGATATGCTGGGCGTTGACCTGGTCATCCCCGATGTGACCTATCTGGTGGAAAAGAAGCGCAACGTGCGGGGTTATCTGTTCACCCACGGCCATGAAGACCATATCGGTGCCACGCCCTATATCCTGCGTCAGGTGCCTGCGCCCCTGTACGGCACCAAACTGACGCTGGCGCTGGTGGACCTCAAGCTCAAGGAGCACCGCCTCTCCGGCATTCCCATGCAGGTGGTGCAGCCCCGGGATGAAGTGCGCCTGGGCCGCCATTTCACCGCCAAATTCATCCACGTCAGCCACTCCATTGCCGGCGCCTGCGCCATCGCCCTGACCTGCCCGGCAGGCACGGTGGTCATCACCGGCGACTTCAAGATTGACTACACGCCCATCGACGGCCATGTGACCGATCTTTCCACCTTCGCCTCTCTGGGCGAAAAGGGCGTGCTGGCGATGCTGTGCGAATCCACCAACGTGGAGCGCTCAGGCCACACCATGTCCGAAATGAAGATCGGCTCCACCTTTGAAAATATGTTCAGGGACGCCAAGGGCCGCATCATTGTGGCCATGTTCGCCAGCAACATCCACAGAATGCAGATGGTCATTGATAACGCCATCCGCTATGGCCGCCGGGTGTGCTTCATCGGTCGCTCCATGATCAATGTCAGCCGCGTGGCCATGCAGATCGGCGAACTGCGCATCCCGGAAGAGTGCATCATCGATGTGGACAGCCTGGACCAGTTCCCCGATGAAGAGGTGCTGGTGATGACCACCGGCAGCCAGGGCGAGCCCATGGCCGGCCTGACCCGCATGGCCTACGCCGAGCACCGCAAACTGCAAATCCGGCAAAGCGATATGGTCATCATCTCCGCCACGCCCATTCCCGGCAATGAGAAGTTCATCTCCCGCGTCATCAACCAACTGTACCGCTGCGGTGCGCAGGTGGTGTATGAGGCCATGGCAGAAGTCCATGTGTCCGGCCATGCCCGCCAGGAAGAACTCAAACTCATGCATGCGCTGGTGCGCCCCAAGTACTTCATTCCCGTTCACGGCGAGTACAGGATGCTGTGGCAGCACGCCGAACTGGCCGAATCCATGGGCATGGACAGCCAGAACATCATCCTCCCCGAAATCGGTCAGGTGATCGAAATGGGCCCCGACGGCTGCTATCTGGCTGAACAGGTGCCCAACGGTGGCGTGCTGGTGGATGGCCTGGGCATTGGCGATGTGGGCAACGTGGTGCTGCGTGACCGCAAGCATCTGTCCCAGGACGGCCTGATCATCGTGGCCATGGGCATCAACCGGGATGACCGCCGCCTGGTCTCCGGCCCCGACCTCATCAGCCGCGGCTTCATCTACGTCAGGGAAAACGAAGACGTCATCGAGAGCTGCCGGGACGTGGTGCGCCGCATCCTTGCCGACAGCAACCTCGGCGGCGAAAACTGGCCGGCACTGAAGAATCGCATCAAGGACGAGCTCCATCGCTACATTATGGAAAAGATGAAGCGCAACCCGATGATTCTGCCCATCATTCTGGATATCTGATTGCATGATGCAGGGGGATAGCGTTCTGGCGTGGTCTCCCTGCGTTTTTTGCGTCCATGCCCCCTTTGGGGGAACAAAACGGTTTCATCAATCGTTATGACAGTGAGGCAGGTACCATCAGCCAAAATTTGGCGGCCTGCCGGAAGGAGCACACCGATATGGAATACTCACAGGCGCATCTGCTGGCCAGGGACATCCGCCAGAGCGAAGAATACCAGACGTATCACGGTTTGAAGGATGAAGTCATGGCGGATGAAACCACCGCCGCTCTCATCCGTGAATATAAAAAGCTGCAGGTCACTTTGCAGATGGCCGCCATGAGCGGCAGTCAGCCGGATCCCGACGATATGCAGCGCTTTCAGGGCATCACGGCCCTGTTGTTTTCCAAGCCGGAAGTCAGCCAGTATCTGCTGGCGGAAATGCGCCTGCAGCAGGCGCTGGCGGATATCTTCAAGATCATCACCGAAGCCGCCGACATCGACATGAGTCTGCCCGGCATGGAATGACCATCAAAATCCATCTTGGGGAAGGAGTTTTTCCTTGAAAAAGCATCAGCGTGATTATACATACCGCTCCATGCACAGGGAGAGGCAATACGGCCCTTACTGGTACTCCGCCCTGTGGCGCATCATCCGCCCCGTGCTGGTGGTGGGGGCTGCGCTGCTGGTGGTGGCGGGCCTTGTTTCCAGCGGCTGGAAACTTGTGTACAACAATTTCCTTGCGCCGGTGGAGGAAAACAGCCAGCGGCAAATTGCCTTCACCATTCCCAGTGGGCGCAGCCTCACGGGCGTCTCCAACGACCTGGAAGAAGCAGGGCTCATCCGCAACCGCACGGTGTTCAAGTATTACTGCGACTTTGCCGGCATGGGACAGAAGATTCAAGCGGGCAATTATCTCCTCACGCCGGGCATGAATATGCAGGAAATCGCCGAGCAACTCACCATGGGCGACGGCAATCCCATCGTACGCAACATCACCCTCATTCCCGGCTGGACGCTGGAAGAGTTTGCCGATGATCTGGTGAAAAAGGGCGTTCTCACTAACCGGGAGGAATTCCTGTCCCTGTGCCGCACGGGCGAAGCCTTCGACGACTTCTACTATGTGGATGAAATGCGCCGCTCCGGCACCCTCACTCAGCGCCGGTATGCGCTGGAGGGCTACCTGTCCCCCAACACCTACGAAGTGTACATGGACGCCACGGCGGAGGACATTATCCGCAAGATGCTCCAGCAGATAGAGCGTGCCTTCCCGGCGGACAAGCAGGACAGGGCCGCTGAACTGGGCTACACCATGGATGAAATCCTGACGCTGGCCAGCCTGATTGAAAAGGAAGCCAAGAACGAGGACTTTGCCAAGGTCTCCGCAGTGTTCCATAACCGCCTCAACACCGGCATGAAACTGCAAAGCGACGTGACCATCCACTATGTCACCGGCGTGCGGAAAATGGCGCTGACCAACACCGATCTGGCCCTGAACAGCCCTTACAACACCTATCAGGTGACGGGTCTGCCGGTGGGCCCTGTGTGCAACCCCTCTGCGGAAGCCATCCACGCCGCCCTGTATCCCGATGAGGCCTACCTGGCGGAAAACTACCTCTACTTCTGCGCCAAGGACCCGGAAAGCGGCACGCTCCACTTCTCCCGCACCTTGCAGGACCATGAGCAGGCCGTGGCCATCTATGCGCCCCTGTGGCAGCAATACGACGCAGAGAGAGGAATCCAGTGATGATGGCTCCACGAAGGATGCCCGAGCTTCTGTGCCCTGCCGGGACCATGGAAGCCCTCAAAACGGCGCTACATTTCGGTGCGGACGCCGTGTACGGCGCCATGAAGCGCTTTGGCCTGCGGGCCTTTGCCGGAAACTTTGATGAAGCCCAACTCCGGGAAGCCGTCGCCCTGTGCCATGCCAGGGGGAAGAAGTTCTACCTGACCATGAATGTCTTCCCCTTTGACGACCAGATGGACGACTTTGTGGACGCCGCCCGCACGGCGGCGCAAATCGGCGTGGATGCCGCCATCGTGGCGGATCTGGGCGCCATCGTCACCCTGCGGCGGGAAGTGCCGCAGCTGCCCATCCATGTGTCCACCCAGGCCAGCACGGTGAACGCTGCTGCGGTGAACCATTACCGGGAATTGGGCTGCCAGCGGGTGATTCTCGCCAGAGAAACCTCCCTGGAACGCATTGGCAAGCTGATTCAAAGCACCCCAGGCATGGAAATCGAGACCTTTGTCCACGGCGCTTCCTGCATGGCTTATTCCGGCAGGTGCCTGTTGTCGGCGGCGCTCAATGGCCGCAGCGGCAATCAGGGGGAATGCTCCCAGCCCTGCCGCTGGCAGTATGCGGTGATGGAGCAAAAACGCCCCGGGGAGTATCTGCCTGTGTCGGAAGACGAAAACGGCACCTACATTTTCTCTGCCAAGGACCTGAATCTCATGCCCCTGTTGCCGGATCTGGCTTCGGCGGGCGTGGCGAGCCTGAAAATCGAAGGCCGCATGAAGACGGAATACTATGTGGCCACCGTCACAGGCGCATACCGCCGGGCACTGTCTCTGCTGGCGGAAGGGGAGGACGCCTTCCGGGCGGCCCTGCCGTCGCTGATGGCGGAACTGAACTGCGCCAGCCACCGGGACAGCGATACCGGCTTCCTGCTGGGGGCGCCCCAAAATCCCGGCGGCGCAGAGGGCTTCCATCAGGACAGGGAATTCATCGCCCGGGTGATGGAGGACACCTCTACCGGCAAATCCGCCGCCCTGATGCTGAAAAACCGCTTCTATGCCGGGGATGAACTGGAATTGATGACGTCTTCCGGTATTGTGCCGGTGAAGGCTGTGCCCTTCCTGCGGGAAAAGACCGGCGAGACCCTTGACACCCTGGGCATTGCGGGGGAAATCATCCGCATGGACTTGCCCTGTGCCGTCAAGGAAGGCGATCTGGTGCGGGGTCAGGTGCGGAATCATCGCCGCTGATTTTTCCTGATATTGGAAGAAATTGAAAAAATGGTTGATTTGTGACCTGCCGTGTGGTACAATTTCCATGTATACGTATTGTTTTCGATGACAGGTGACGCCGAAGCGCCGCCCGGCATAAGCGCACAAAGGAGGAGTCCCCGATGGCAGGTCACGTTTCCGATGCGGTCATCCGACGGCTGCCCGGTTATTATCGTCATCTCAGGGAGCTGGAAGCCATGGGCGTCCAGCAGATTTCATCCCAGGAACTGGGCAAGCGCATGAACCTCACGCCTTCCCAGATTCGCCAGGACATCAACTGCTTCGGCGGATTTGGCCGTCAGGGCTACGGCTACAAGGTCACAGAACTCAAGGGCCACATCGGCGAGATTCTGGGGATGGATCAGTCTCACAGGATGATTATTCTCGGTGTGGGCAACATCGGCAGTGCCGTGGCGAAGTATCCCACCTTCTCCCGGGAAGGGTTTGAAACCGTGGCCGCTTTCGATGTGGCCTCAGACAAAATCGGGATGCTCCTTCACGGCGTGAAGGTTCAGCCCATGAGCGAACTGGACGACTATCTCAAAGAGAATCAGGTGGATATTGCGGTGCTGTCCGTGCCGGCCATTGTGGCCCAGGACACCCTCAAGCGCCTCTATGATGGCGGCGTGCGGGCCGTGTGGAACTTCGCTCCCACTGACCTGACGCATCCTGACGACATGATCGTGGTCAACGTTCACCTGTCCGACAGCCTCAAGATTCTCTCTTATCACATGGCGCATCAGCATGATGCATAATGGATTTCAAGGATTGATGCGCTTTTGAGGTGCAGGAAGGCAGGGTGAATCATGGGCAGAGAACGGGAGGAAATTCTGAGCCCCGGCGCCGCATCCCGGCAGGGGAACGGACGCAATCCGTCCTATGCCCGGAATAGCGGCTACACCGGAAAGTTCTCCGGCAAGTATGACGAAGCCTATATGCCTCAAAAGCGTCCTGTCCGCCGGGAAAGCGCCGTCTACGACGACCTTGCCTATCAGGAAGAATACCGCCCCCGCCGCGTGACCGGCACACCCACCCGCAAATCAGGCTATCGGGGCCTGTGGGCGGCTGTGGCGCTGATGTGCTGGCTGCTGATTGCGGCGCTGGGGCTGTTGATGACGCCCCAATTGCTGGGCGTCCATTTTTCTGCCATGCCCAATCTGGCCTTTGTGGGCGGCACCATCGTGGAATACGACCACGACGCCTACACCAACTATATGGCCCTGCGAAAGTACATGGCCACCGACACCATTTACCCCGGCGTGTACATCGACGGCGTGAATGTGGGCGGCATGACCAGACAGCAGGCCACCCAGGCGGTGCTGGCTACTTCTCCCTCTGGCGGGGGCGATTTCTACGCCCGGGTGAACATCGGCGGCAGCGAGTGGGCGATTGACTCCACCATGGTGCCTGTGTACCGCAACGCCGCTGAGGTGGCGGAGATGGCCTACACCCACGGCAGGGGCAACACCACTGCCATCCGGGGCACGAGGGTCACGCCTTTCCAGGAGCGGGTCAATGCCGCCATGAATCTGCGCTCCGACCCGGTTTCCTACACCACCACCATCACCTACGACAAGCAGGCGCTCCGCAATCAGGTGGACGCCATTGCGGGAATGGTCAACCGGGATCCCATCAACGCTGCTGTGGCGTCCTTTGACTTCGGCACCAAGAAATTCGGCTTTTCCCAGGATATGTCCGGCGTGCACGTGGATGCGGAGGACATCTTCAACCAGCTCTGCGCTGCGCTGGACAGCGGCAACCGTCAGCCGATGGTCTATGCCGCCCCCAAAGAAGTGCTGGCGGAAGTCACCAAGGCGGAATTGATGAACTCCTTCGCCTGCATTTCCTCCTTCACCACATCCACCACTTCTGATACCAATCGCAACAACAACATCGCCCTGTCGGCGGCGGCTCTCAACGGGCGCACCGTCCTCCCCGGGGAGACCTTCTCCTTCAATCAGGCCACCGGCGAGCGCACCGCCGCCAAGGGCTATCGGGAAGCCGGCGCCATCGCAGCCGGGCAGAGCATTGACGAAATCGGCGGCGGCGTATGCCAGACCAGTTCCACATTGTTTGTGGCGGTGGCCTGCGCCAATCTGGAAATCGTGGAGCGCTCCAACCACGCCTGGCCTTCCACCTATGTGGACAAAGGCTGGGACGCTACGGTGAACTGGCCCAATCTGGACTTTGTTTTCCGCAACAACACCGACTGGCCCATCTTCATCGTCTCCCAGTACAAAAACCGCAAACTCACTGTGGAAATCTACGGTATGACGCTGGGCGACGGCGTGACCATCCAGCTGGAAAGCAAGGTCACCCGCACCACCAAGCCGCCGTCGGAGATCAACTACGTTCAGAATCCTGAACTGCCCCCCGGCACCGAAAAGACCACCGTCAAGGCCCGCACGGGCTATCAGGTGGAAACCTGGCAGGTGTGGTATCAGCACGGCAAGGAGATTGGCCGCACGCTGCTGTGCAACTCCAACTACAAGGCGTATCAGGAAACCATCGAATGGAACTGAATCAGCATCAAAAAGCACCCGGAGCCTCTCACATGAGACGTTCCGGGTGCTGATTTTTTGTGGGGCAGGGGAGGCTTACTGCCACATGGGGCAGGGATACAGGCCGTCCTCGGTCATCTTGCGAAGAGCCGCCATCACCTGGGGCTTGTCCGCCTGATAGGTCACGCCGTACCAGCGGTCCTGGCTGGGCAGCACCTGCACGGTGGCGGCGTCGTTACGCAGCATGGATTCCACCACGCTGGGCAGGAAGTATTCAGCCTTCAGGGGATTTTCGTCCATTGCCTTTTCCAGGAAGGCCGGGAAGCCTTCTGCCAGAGAATCGGCCATGCTGGGGGTGAAGCCGAACATATTCATGCTCACCAGCGTGTCTTCCGACAGCTTTTCATAGTGCTGGTTGTCCTCGGTGAACAGGGGGCCGTCGCTGGTGGAAATAATGTGGGTGCGCTCGCAGATGGTCTGGAGGAACCCCTTTTCATCCATGGTGCACACGCCGCGGGCGACGTGGCCGTTTTCCGTCAGGGTGTTGCCGATGCGATAGCCCACCATCATGTAGCGGTGCTTGTCGTCGTCTTCCAGATGAGTCAGGGCGTCATAAGCCGTCTTAAAGGCAGACACGCCGTAGTAGTCGTCGGCGTTGATCACCAGGAAGGGCGCATCGATGTATTCCCGGCAGCACAAAACCGCATGGCCGGTGCCCCAGGGCTTCTGGCGATCAGCGGGCACGGTGAAGGGCGCAGGAATCTTGTCCAGCTGCTGGAAGGCGTAGGTCACGTCCATGTGGGGCTCGATGCGGCTGCCCACCAGGCGCTTGAAGTCTTCCTCGATCTCATGCTTGATCAGGAAGATCACCCGCTTGAATCCGGCCCGCTTTGCGTCATAAATGCTGTAATCCAGAATGACCTCGCCCTGGGGTCCCACGGGGTCCATCTGCTTCAGGCCGCCGTATCGGCTGCCCATGCCTGCTGCCATGATCAGAAGAATCGGTTCTTTCATTAGGGTCACTCCTCTGGTGATTGTTCTTTTGGGATGGTTCCATCATACTAAAAATGCCACGAAAAATCAAGCAAGGCCGCATTTTCCGGCGAAAAAATGTAAATTCTTCACTTTTGCCCGCTCATCAAAGGGAAATGATTGTCTTTCCCGAAAAAATGTCGTATAATAGAGACGGTATGCAGACGCTTTGAGCGCTCAAAGGAGATGCAAAGAATGGACTTTTTGAAAACGCTGCTGATTTATATGGGGCTGACGGTGGTCTCCACGGTGCAGGAAGGCCCTCTGCCGCAGGACGTGCCCACGCCCACGCTGGCGCCCACCGCTGTGGTGGAAGTGGCCACCGAAGTGCCTGAGCAGCTGATGGTCTTCGCCACGGAGGTGCCCACCGAAGTACCCATCACCCCTGCGCCTTATCCCACTATCACGCCTAATCTGAGTTATGCCAATCTGGAGGCGGGCGACCGGGGCAAGAACGTGCGCAAACTGCAGGAAAGGCTCATTGAGCTGGGTTATCTGCCGGAAGGCGAAGCAGATGGCGCTTACGGCGAAAAGACCCGTCAGGCGGTGAAGCAGTTCCAGCGTAACAATGGCCTGACTGCTGATGGTGTGGCCGGCGATGCCACCCAGACGTTCCTGTACCAGTACGAGTATGTGGTGAGCAACTTCCCCGCCATTCCTGCCACGCCGCCTCCGCCCACGCCCACGCCCACGCTTCAAAGCCAGCAGACCGCTGTGCCCACCGTGCCCGGCAGCGTGCCGGAAGCGGACGCCCAGCTGAACCTGACCCGGGTGGAAAACGCCGCCGTGGTGATGCTGGATGGCGGCCTGCCCCTGACGGTGACCCGTGTGGAGGGCGACGAACTCAAGGCGTATTACCCCAGAGTGTATCTGGATGTGGATGGTCGCCGGGTGGTGTCCTTTTCCGACCTGTGCGCCGCCATTTCCGGCTGGGCGCTGACCTGCCACGATGACGGCTCTGCTGATTTCTCCGGCGCCGGATACGGCCTGCATTTCACCTTCAAGGGTGATGAAGTCACCGTCACCCTCGGGGACGAAACCATCCCCCTGACAAAGGGCGACGTCCTCCGGGAAACGGCTGATGGCAAAGTGACGGAGTTGTTCGTCACCGAGGATTTCCTCAAAAATGCCCTTCACGCTTCCGTCATCTGGGACGCTGATGAAGAAACCCTCATGCTGGATGTGCCTGATCGGTCTGTCAAGCAGGACAACGACTGATTCCCCAAAAAACAGCATAAAAAAGCGGATACTCAGCATATGCTGGGTATCCGCTGCTTTTGTCTGTATGGAGTTAATCCAGCACGAACAGGTCGGTACTGGTGGTCACAGGGGGCAGGCCCAGCATTTCGCTGACGGTGACGAACTCGTAGCCGTCCTCAATCAGCCAGGGGAGAATCTCCGTCAGCACGGTCACGTCATCCTTCAGGGCATGGAACAGCATGATGCTGCCGTTCTGCACGCTGCGATAGCAATCTTCGGGGTAGTCGAGAATGCCGTCCCACAGGATAGCATGGCTGTAACCGGCGTCCTGTATGATCTGGATCGTGGCGGAGGAGTTGCCGGAGGCATCCTGCATTTCGCCGTAGGGCGGGCGCATCACCTGCATTTGATAGTGATAGCCCAGCACTTCATCCAGTTTGGCCTGGGTACGCAAAAGGGCGTTGACGCCGGCTGTGTGGGATTGCTTGGGCAGGGTGTTGTGATAGTAGGTGTGATTGCCGATTTCGCAGTTGGAAGCGGCAATGGCCAGCCACAGGTCACGGTCGGTGTTTTCCAGCACATAGCCCAGGGTGAAGAAGGTGATGGGCACGTTCAGTTCCTGGCTGAGGTTGAAGATCTGCCACATATAGCCCACATCTTTGCAGTCGTCCACAGTGATGCAGATGCGCTTCTGTTCCCGGTCGCCGTGGTAGACCGTGAAGCCGGGCTCCCAGGCCAGGGCATCGGAAAGGACGCACAGGCACAGGATGGCTGTGAGCATAAAAGCAATCAGGCGGCGGATATTCATGACAACTCCTCCGTTTCCTTGGGTAGAAGATCAAAAAAGGTGTGCGAGCGTGCCCATAAGCCGAGTTCTGTATTGGACGATCATCTATCCAGGTCTGGCGTCACCGCGCAGACTCAAGCGATGCCGGGAGCGCGGCGGGCAACCGCATCTGCTCCCATACGCATCTTGCACCAGGTGGGGTTTACATCACGGACAAGTCGCCAAGCCGTGGGTGAGCTCTTACCTCGCCTTTCCACCCTTGCTCCGGTCAAACCGGGGCGGTATATCTCTGTTGCACTCTCCTTGGAGTCGCCTCCACCAGCCGTTAGCTGGCACCCTGCCCTGTGGTGCTCGGACTTTCCTCACGCCTTGCGGCCCGCGATCGTCTGGTCACCTCGCACAATGTTCATCATACTCTTTTCGCCGGAAATTGTCAAGGCGAGCGCCCTTTTGGGCGCAGAAAAAGCCGCCTCCTGCAGGAAGCGGCTGATGGGTGTTGATTTGTCAGTCCTTGCGCTCCTCGCCCCAGAAGAACAGAGCGACGGTGCCGGGGCCGGTGTGGCTGCCGATGGTGGTGCCCACATCGTTGATGAGCACTTTGCCGTTCAGGCGGGGGAAGCGGCTTTCCACCAGATTCGCCACGGCTGTGGCGTCATCCATGCAGGCGGAATGGGACAGATAGCACTTGCCGGAGTAGTTTTCTCCCTCGTCGGCAAACATGGCCATCTTTTCCACGACGGCCTGAATCACCTTGCGCTTGGTGCGGATTTTCTCCCTCGCCACCAGCTTGCCTTCGTGGCTCACATTCAGCAGCGGGCAGATGCTCAGCAGTTTGCCCACAAAGCCGCTGGTCTTGCTCACACGACCGCCCTTGATGAAGAAGGTCAGGTCGGAGGTGAAGAACCAGTGATGCAGGCGAAGCTTGTTCTCTTCAGCCCACTTCGAAAGGTCGTCCAGCGTGTAGCCTTCGTCCCGCAGGTCCGCCAGCTTGTCCATCAGCAGGCCATAGCCGGAGGAAGCCGCCAGCGAGTCGATCACGATCACCTTGCGGTCAGGATACATTTCTGCCAGCTGCTCCTTCGCCAGACGGGCGGAGTTGTAAGAGCCGGAAATGCCGGAGGACAGCGTCAGGTGCAGCACATCCAGACCCTGATCGAGGAATTTGCGGAAGTATTCCACATACTCGGTCATGTTGATCTGGGCGGTGCGGGTGTCAGCGCCGTTTGTCATGGCCTCATAAAATTCAGAAATAGGCATCGTTTCGCCCAGGTCATCCAGATAATCCTTGCCGTCCAGCTGATAGTGGAAGCAGATGTATGAAATGTTACGGGAGGCGAGATGCTCCCTGGAAAGATCAGCCGTAGAGCAGCAGCTCAGAACATAGTTTGCCATGTGTCTCCATCCTTCTTTGTTGCGCAGCGTTGCCACCACATACGCCAGCAAATGATTTGAGTCGCAGGTATATTATACTCTGTAACTTGCAAAAAGTAAATTCCAGTTGAGAAAAAAATTCTTCCGGGACAGGAAGGCCACGGCAAACAAATCTTGCCAAAGCGGGGAGAAGGTGATATAATGAAAGTTCAAATGGCGATGTACGCCCTTTGCAAGGAGGACTCAAATGCGCTCAATGACGGGATACGGCCGCAGCCAGTGCCGGGAAGGCGCCTGGGAAGCCACGGCGGAACTGCGCGCGGTGAATCATCGGTATCTGGATATTGCCTGCCGGCTGCCCCGCTCTCTTTCCTTTCTGGAGGATGTGGTGCGCCGGGAACTGGCGGTGCTGGGCCGCGGCCATGTGGACGTGTATGTGACCGTCCGCCGCACCGAAGGCTCCGACAAGCAGGTGGCCGTGGATGAAAACCTGGCCAGGGCGTATGTTCAGGCCGCTCAGCAGCTGCAAAATGCCGTTTCCGATGTGGCAAGCGACATGACGCTGACCAGGCTCATGGCCATGGAAGGCGTGGTGACGGTGACGGAGGCCGACATGGATGAAGAAGCCGTGTCCGCCCTGACGGCCCGTGCCCTGCAGGAAGCCGCTGCCCAGTTGGAGCAGATGCGCCTGAGGGAAGGCGAGCATCTTCGCAGCGATCTGGCAGCACACCTCCATCAAGTGGCGCAGATTCGCCTTCAGATTATGGAGCGTGCGCCTCTGGTGGTGGAGGAATACCGCACCCGTCTGACGGAGCGCCTTTCCAAGGTGGATGTGGCCCCGGTGGAGCCCCAGCGGCTGGCCCAGGAAGTGGCGCTGATGGCGGACAAGTGCGCCATCGACGAGGAACTGTCCCGCCTGGAAAGCCATCTTACGCAAATGGGCGCTTACCTTCAGGCCCAGGGTGAAACCGGCAAAAAGATGGACTTCCTGATTCAGGAGATGAACAGGGAAGCCAACACCATCGGCTCCAAGGCCAATGACGCCGCCATCGCCCAGCTGGTGGTCAACCTCAAAAGCGAGATCGAAAAACTGCGTGAGCAGATTCAGAATGCGGTGTAACAGCCCGCAGGATTTCTCCCTGCTGTTGCGGGGAACCAAAGATGCTGGAGGAGAAGGAACATGGACAATCGCAAGGGAATGCTGCTGGTGATTTCCGGGCCTTCCGGCGTGGGCAAGGGCGAAATGGTCAAGGCCATCATGGCGGAAGATGACTCTCTGGTGTTTTCTGTCAGCGCCACCACCCGTGCCCGCCGGGACTATGAGCAGGAAGGCGTGCATTATTACTTCAAGACCATGGAGGAATACAAGCGTCTGGTCAGCGAGGACGCCTTTGTGGAATACGCCGAGGTCTACGGCAACCACTACGGCACCCTCAAGAGCGAAGTGTATCAGCGCATGGAAAAGGGGCAAAACGTGGTGCTGGACATTGACAGCCAGGGCGCCATGATGGTGCTGGAAAAGATGCCCGAATGCGTGAGCATCTTCCTGCTGCCCCCCAGCTACAAGGAACTGCGCCGCCGCCTGGAAGGCCGGGGCACGGAATCTGCCGAAACGGTGGAGGGCCGCATGGCCAAGGCGGCCAGGGAGATTTCCCGCAAGGACCGCTATGAGTACATCGTCGTCAATGACAACTTCGACGAGGCGCTTTCCCAGGTGCGGGCCATCATTGCGGCAGAAAAACACAAGCGCACCCGATTTAATCCCGACGTTCCGCAGGAATAAACCACATTCCTGTAGAATATATACCCGGATAGGCCTTTTCCGCCGGAAAGCGAAAGCCCCCGGCGTGAATATACCCAATTGCCAATTGTTTGAAGGAGGATACCCTGATGTCTGTTGTTGAGCCCAATGTGCTGGAACTGCTGGAACACGCCGATACCCGCTATACGCTGGTGGTGGAGGCTGCCAAGCGCGGCCGTCAGATCGTCAGCGGCGCGACCCGCCTGATCAACGATCAGGAAATGAAGCCCCTCAAGGCGGCTGTGGAAGAGATCAAGCGCGGCCTGATCACCTATGACCGTCCCGAGACCGGCGACGAACTGCCCAAGGCGGAAGTGTAAGATATTCAGCGAAACCGGAAAGGGGGGGGAGAGGTATGAAGTTGACGGGAAAAGAAGTGGTGCTGGGCGTTACCGGCGGCATTGCGGCGTACAAGGCGTGCGAAGTGGTGTCCCGCCTGCGCAAACTGGGTGCATCCGTCCATGTCATCATGACCCAAAACGCCACGGAATTCGTGCAGCCTCTCACCTTTGAGACGCTGTCCAATCACCCGGTGGTGACGGATACCTTCGCCCGCCCCGAAACCTGGGAAGTGGAGCACATCGCCCTGGCCAAAAGGGCGGATCTGTTTCTGATTGCCCCCGCCACGGCGAACATCCTGGCCAAGATGGCCTGCGGCATCGCTGATGATATGCTCTCCACCACGGTGCTGGCCACCAAGGCACCTGTGCTGGTGGCGCCTGCCATGAACACCGGGATGTGGACGGCTGCTGTCACCCAGGAAAACTGCGCCACCCTGAAAAGCCGGGGTGTGCATTTCGTGGGCCCTGCCAGCGGCGTGCTGGCCTGCGGCGATACAGGCGCCGGCCGCATGAGTGAGCCGGAAGAGATCGTCAGTGAAGCGGCGGAACTGCTCTGCCCCCGGCAGGATATGCAGGGCCTGAAGGTGCTGGTGACCGCCGGCGCCACCAGAGAACGCCTGGACCCCGTGCGCTACATGACCAATGATTCTTCCGGGAAAATGGGTTTCGCCATTGCCCGGGCAGCGCAGAGGCGCGGCGCTGACGTCACGGTGGTGTATGGCTCCGTCACGGCAGAAGTGCCCCAGGGCGTGGAAAAAGTGCACGTGGAATCCACCTGCGACCTCTACGACGCTGTGACCGGCAGGGCAGGGGAGATGGATGTGGTCATTCAGGCGGCAGCGCCTGCGGATTACCGCTTCCGGGAGACTTTTGCCCAAAAGCATAAGAAACAGGCCGGCGAGGCCCTCGTGCTGGAAATGGTGGAAAACCCGGATATTGCCGCTGCCGTGGGCCAGATGAAGCGCCCCGGACAGACGCTGGTGGGCTTTGCGGCGGAGACGGAAAATCTGCTGGAAAACGCAAGGCGCAAGCTGGACAAGAAGCATCTGGATCTCATCGTGGCCAATGACGTCACCAAACCCGGCGCCGGCTTTGATGTGGACACCAATATCGCAACTCTGATCACCCATGAGGGTGTCAAAGAGTTGCCTATGAAACAAAAATCGGCCCTGGCTGATGATATTCTGGATCAGGTGATGGCCCTGCGTCATCAGGCATGATCTCTGTTCAAATGCGCTTCGAAGCACGGCATTCGGGGCGCTTTTTTGATAAAGAATTGTCAGACGGGGAAAAATCGGCAAAAAAGAGGGAAAAATCACCGGGCAGAGCGCCCAAATCCGCGGGAATCCACGCATGAAATCTTGTCAAGCGCAGGAAACTGTGTTATAATAAACCGAATGATCATGCCCGTTGGCGGGCGGAATCCCTTCCAATGAGGGCCGCTGCCGGGGCGGATGGCAATGCATAATTGCAGGAGGTGCTTATCATGGCAAAGAAAGACAATCTCCCTTTGACGATGGATGTGGATATGGAGCCCAGCAGCAGCATCACTTATGCCAATGATGTGGTGGCGACCATTGCTGGGATCGCCGCTGCGGAAGTGGAAGGCATTGCCGGCATGGGCAATGTGGTGGGTGGAACCATTCTGGGCAAGAAGCCCAGTGCCACCAAGGGCGTGCGTGTGGAAGTCGGCACCGAAGAGACCAGCGTGGATCTCTATGTGACGGTGGAATACGGCAAGCCCATTCAGAAGGCCGCCCATGACGTGCAGGAGAACGTGCGCCGCTGCATCGAGTCCATGACCGGGCTCCATGTGGTGAAGGTGGACGTCCATGTGCAGGGCGTGAGCTTCGAGAAGGAACTGGCCGCCATCAACGCCGGCCGCAAGAATGCCGCCATCCCCGGCGCCAAGGAGCCCGCTCCGGCCCCCGCTCCCGAAGTGCCTGTGGAAGTGGAACTGACCGAGGAAGAAGCGCCCGAAGCCGAGCAGGAAGCCCAGGAGGAATGATCCTCTTTCCTGCAAGCGCATAGGATGAGTGTGACATACGCCGGCAGGGTTGTGTGCCTTGCCGGTGTGCCTTTTCGTGGAAGGGGAGCATTCCCCTTGGAAGGAGGGACGCCCGCATGAAGCTGCGTGTGATCGACCGTATATTGCTGCTGATTGCAGCGGTGTGGCTGCTTTTGTCAGGCGCTGCGCTGTTTGCAGTGGCCTTTACCGATTTGATGAACTGGGCGGACCTGTTCAACAAGCTCCGCAACCTGCTGCCCGGCACGGATACCGTGCTGGTGATTATTGCCGCTGTCCTGCCTGTGCTGCTGGCCGTTTATGTGCTGGTGCGGATGGTGCTCTCTCGCGGCAACAAGGTGAGCATGGTGACCCAGAACAGTGAAAACGGCTCCATCGGCATCGCCGTGCCTGTGCTGGAAGAACTGGTCTTCAAGTGCGTGGAGAAGCACGAGGACATCGCTGTGAGCAAGGTGTCCATGCGCCAGGAGCGCACCGGCATCTCCATCCGGCTGAATGTGGGCATGGCAGCCGGGATGAACATCCCGCTGGCTGTGGGTGCTCTGCAGAAGCAGATCCGCCAGTATGTCACCTCCTGCACCGGCGTGGATGTGCTGGATGTGCGGGTGGAAGTGACCCGCTCCGAGGGCGACGTCTCCGGTGAAAATGCTTATGCTGTGCCGGAAGGCCAGCCCCTGCCCCAGATGGAAGAGCCCATGCTGCCCGTGACGCCCGTGCCTCCTGTGGTGCCGGAAGACGTCATTCCCACAGCGGAAACCGCCCCGGAAGTTCCTGTTCCTGTGGAAATTCCCCCGGTGCCGGTTCCCGCTCCTGTGGCGGAAATCCCCGCTGTGCCTGTGCCTGTCCCTGTGGCAGACCTGCCGGACGACGACGACGATCGTCCCCTGCATCAGCGCCTGTTCAGCTCTGAGGATCAGCTGGCCTTTGTGCCCGAACCTCCCGTGACGCCGGAAGCCCCGCAGGCTCCCGAAGCGGAAGTGATTGCGGAAGAATCCGCCGAGGCCGAGCAGGAAGCAGCCTGGGAAAATCAGAAAGAAGAAATAGCCGAAGAAACGGCGAATGAAGCGGCGGAAGAAACGGAAGAAGCTGCGGCTGAAACCGAAGAATCTGAAGAAACCGCCAAGGAAGAAGCCACCGAGGCTTAAAATACTGATCAACGGAAGGAAGCAACAACAATGGCACGAACAACCGCACGTGCGGCGGTCATGCAAATGATTTTCGAAACCCTGGCCGGCGGCGAGGGCGGAGAGCAGACCCTCCAAATGGTGTATGAGGCGCTTCGCAAGGAAGGCGTTCCCGGCGTGGATGCCGTGAAGGACAACGAGCCCGGCGAGGCCGACCGTGCCTATATTTCCCGGGTGTTGGACGGCGTCCTGGAGCATCTGGATGACCTGGACGAAAAGATCGCCGCCCATGCCAAGGGCTGGTCCATTGAGCGCATGGCCAAGGTGGATCTGACCATCCTGCGCCTGGCTGCCTGGGAAATCCTCTATGACGACAGCGTTCCCGGCAATGTGGCCATTTCCGAGGCGGTGAATCTGGCGGGCCGCTACAGCGAACCTGCCGGCAGCCGCTTCATCAACGGCATTCTGGGCGCCATTCTGCGCGAGAAGGAAGAGGCATGAAACGCATCGTCATCGGCCTGGATACCAGTTGCTACACCACCTCTGCCGCCGCTGTGACGGTGGAAGGCGAGGTGGTGGCCAGCTGCCGGAAACTTCTTCCCGTCCGGGAAGGGGAGCGCGGCCTTCGTCAGTCGGAAGGCGTGTTTATCCATGTCCGTCAGTTGCCGGAGCGTCTGGAAGAGATGAAAACCTTCATTGCGGGCATGGAAATCGTGGCGGTGTGTGTTTCCCGCCAGCCCCGGGATGAAGAAGAATCATATATGCCGGTGTTTCAGGTGGGGGATGCACAGGGTCGTGGTTTGGCTGCGATGCTGGGCGTCCCTTGCTTTGCGTCCACCCACCAAAGGGGCCATGTGGCCGCTGCCAAAGTGGACAGCGGCGTGACGGAAGGCGACCTGCTGGCGGTGCACCTCTCCGGCGGCACCACGGAACTGCTGCACCTCTCCGGGGATAAACTGACCCTGCTGGGCGGCACGAAGGACCTCCACGCCGGTCAGGTGGTGGATCGCACCGGCGTGGCGCTGGGGCTGCCTTTCCCCGCCGGGCCCCACCTGGAAAAATGGGCGGTCATGGGCAAAAGCGAAGCCCGCCTGCCCGCCAATCTCTGCGAAGGCGACCTCTACTGTCACTTCTCCGGCGCAGAAACCCAGGTGCAGCGCTGGATTGCTTCCGGCGCCCTGCCCAAAGAAGACATTGCCCGGGAAGTCTATGACCTGCTGGCCCGCACTGTGGCCCGCATGGTGTTCGCCGGGGCAAAGAAAACCGGCGTCTCCCAGGTGCTGATTGCCGGCGGCGTGGCGTCCTCTGCATTGTTCAGGGAACTGGTCACCGCCCGGATTGCCAAGCGGGACAGGGAATTGCGGGTGTGCTTCGGCAAGCCGGAATATTCCGGCGATAACGCCGTGGGCACGGCCCTCATCGGCGCTGAAAAATGGCGCAAACTCCAGGAAAATCAGCAGTAACACGCATTTTTGAAACGGGGGCGAACAATATGGCAGCCCAATTGCTGGATGGCAAAGTGATGTCTCAGGAACGTCGGGAGGAAATCGCCCTGCGGGTGGAAGCCCTCAAACAGCGGGGCCTCACGCCCGGCCTTGCGGTGATTCTGGTGGGCAATGACCCCGCCAGCGAGATTTATGTGCGCAACAAGGGCGTCGGATGCGAGCAGGTGGGCATGAAGTCCCTCACCATCCGTCTGCCGGAAGATACGACCCAGGACGAACTGGAAAGCCGCATCCGGGAACTGAATCAGGACGACACCGTCCACGGCATTCTGGTGCAGCTGCCCCTGCCCCGGCATCTGGACGAAGCCTCGGCGCTGGCGGCTATCATCCCGGAAAAGGACGTGGATGGCTTCCACATCGAGAACGCCGGCAAACTCTTCAGCGGTCTGCCCGGCGTCACCGCCTGCACGCCCAAGGGCGCCATGGAGATGATCCGGCGCACGGGCGTGGACCTCACCGGCAAGGAAGCCGTGGTGGTGGGCCGCAGCAACATCGTGGGCAAGCCCATGGCGATGCTCCTTTTGCAGAAAAACTGCACTGTCACCATGTGCCACAGCCGCACTGCCAATCTGGCTGAGCATACCCGCCGCGCTGATGTGCTGGTGTGTGCTGTGGGCAAACCTAAGTTCATCACCGCTGATATGGTCAAGCCCGGCGCCATTGTCATCGACGTGGGCATCAACCGGGTGGACGGCAAAGTGGTGGGCGATGTGGACTTTGACGGCGTGAAGGAAGTGGCGGGGTGGATCACCCCTGTGCCTGGCGGTGTGGGTCGCATGACCATTACCATGCTGCTGGAAAACACCGTGGAGGCCGCAGAAAGGATGCTCCATGGCTGAGTGGATTCTGGAAGTCTCCACGCTGAATGACTACGTCAGGCGTTCGCTGGACGATGATCCCGTGTTGCGGAATGTCCGTCTGCGGGGGGAAATCAGCAACTTCAAGGCCAACGCAGCCGGTCACTGGTATTTCACCCTGAAAGATGAGCGCAGCCGCATTGCCTGCGTCATGTTCCGCTCGCAGGTGATGCGGATGTCCATGCGGCCCAGAGATGGTATGTCGGTGATTCTCACCGGCAGGGTGAGCCTGTATGAAGCCACCGGCTCCTACCAGTTCTATGCAGACGCCATGCGCCCCGAAGGCGTAGGCACGCTGTATCAGCAGTTTGAGGCGCTGAAAATGCGCCTGCAGCAGGAGGGCCTCTTCGATCCTGCCCGCAAGCGTCCGCTGCCTTACCGTCCCCGGAAAATCGCCGTGATCACCTCCCGCACAGGCGCCGTGCTCCATGACATCCGTCAGGTGGCGGCCCACCGTGACCCCGGCGTGCCGCTGGTGCTTTTGCCGGTGCAGGTGCAGGGCGAAGGTGCAGCGGCGGAAATTGCTGCAGCCATCCGCAAGGCGGGCACCCTGCCTGACGTGGATGTGATGATCGTAGGCCGAGGCGGCGGCTCCATGGAAGACCTGTGGGCCTTCAACGAAGAAGTGGTGGCCCGGGCCATCGAGAGATCGCCTATTCCGGTGATCTCCGCCGTGGGCCATGAAACGGACTTTACCATCGCTGATTTTGTCGCCGATCGCCGGGCGGCCACGCCCTCCAATGCGGCGGAAATGGCCGTGCCTGACAGAAGTGAAATCTACGCCGGGCTCTCCGGCAGCAGGGAGCGTTTGGAGCGCCTGATGGAACAGCAGATGCAAGGGGCGAAATACCGCCTGATGCGCCTGCGCCACGACCTGATGCAGGTGCATCCCGAGAGCCACATTCAGCGGCTTCAGCAGCAGCTCATGCTGATGAAGGGCCGCATCGACGGCGCCATTCAGGACAAGGTGCGGCTGATGGAGCCCAAGGTCAGCATGGCTTCCCTGCGGCTGGACGCCGCCATGGACAAGACCATCAGCGACAGAGCGAGGCGGCTGGAAAGGTGCGCTTCCAGGCTGGAAGCCCTCAATCCTTTGGGGGTGCTGAAGCGGGGATATGCCATCGTCAGCGACCAGCACGGCATGGTGCCCGACTGCGCCACCGCCCGCACAAGACAAGAACTGACCCTGCACTTTGCCGATGGCGCCATGCAGGTCATCAACCCCCTTGCAGTTGATCAGGAGGAATAATCAATGGCAGCGAAGAAGAAACCCACCTTTGAAAGCCAGTTGGCGGCGGTGGAAAACCTGATTGCCGAAATGGAAAACGGCGGTCTGTCCCTGGAAGAATCCCTCAAGCGATATGAAGAGGGCATGAAGGCCATCGCCGATCTGGAAAAGGAACTGCAGTCCGCCCAGCAGCGCCTCACCGTGCTGCGTCAGGGCCCGGAGGGCGACGTGGAAGTGCCTCTGGAGGAGGATGTGCAATGAGGCCCTATCAGGAATATCAGCAGATGGTGGAAGACGCCCTCCATGGGCAGCTGGCCTCCCTGGGGGAGATTCCGGCGCTGCTGCTTGATGCCATGGATTATTCCCTCAAAGCCGGCGGAAAGCGTCTGCGTCCGGTGCTGCTGCTCGCTGCCTGTGATATGGCCGGCGGCAGCCTGGAAGAAGCGCTGCCGTATGCTTGTGCGCTGGAAATGATCCACACCTACAGCCTTGTGCATGATGATCTGCCCGCCATGGACAACGACGACCTGCGCCGGGGCAAGCCCACCAATCACAAGGTGTTTGGGGAAGGCATGGCCATTCTGGCAGGGGACGGATTGCTCTCTGCCGCCATGGAACTGATGCTCCGTCAGGCCGTGCGGGGCGGCGAGATGCGCTTTGTCCGGGCGGCGGAAGCCATTGCCCGGCGCTGCGGCGTTACCGGCATGGTGGCCGGTCAGACGGTGGACGTGACCAGCGAAGGCAAAACACCGGATGAGGATACCGTGCGCTACATCCACGCCCACAAGACGGCTGATCTGATTACGGCGCCCATCGAGGCCGGTCTCCTGCTGGCTGGGGCGTGTGCCGAGGACGTTCAGTCCGGCGTCGAGTATGGCTACGGTCTGGGCATGGCCTTTCAGATGGTGGATGATATTCTGGACCATGAGGGCGATCCCGCCCTGATGGGCAAGACGCTGGGCAAGGATGCCGCCGCCGGAAAACTGACCTGGGTGGCACTCAGGGGCCTGGAAGGTGCCCACGAGGATGCCCGCAAGGCAGTGGCAGGCGCAGTAGACGCCCTCCACGGAATGAAAAATCAGAATTGGGACATAAATTTTCTGGAAACGCTTGCACAAAGCACCATAAACCGGGTACAATAAGATGAATCGGGAAAACCAGTCCCGCTGACAGGGAAGGAGGCGCTCCATGGTACACAATGTTCTGGGAATCTTCAGCAATAAACTCGTCTGGACATTTCTGACCGCTTGGTTTGTGGCGCAGGCGCTGAAAATCCCGACCTATTGGGTGCTGCAGAAGAAGTTGGACTTCAAGCGCTTCTTCGGCGCCGGCGGGATGCCGTCTTCCCACACGGCGATGGTGGTCTCCCTGGCCATCACCACCGGCGGGACCATGGGTTTTGACAGCGTCACTTTTGCCATCACCATGGCTCTGGCCTTTATCGTCATGTATGACGCCAGCGGCGTGCGTTACGAAACGGGCAAGCAGGCTGTTGTCATCAATGAGATTCTCCGCAAGGTGTTCATCGATGGCAAACCCATCTCCGACGACGAACTCAAAGAGGTCGTGGGACACACCCATATTGAGGTGGTGGGCGGCTTCGTGGTGGGCGTGCTGGTGGCGCTATTGTATCTGTTTGTGATTTAATTTGCCAAGGAAAAACGAAAGGGGCTTTCAATATGGATCGTTTTCTGGAAGAAGTTGTTGTGAAGAAAAATCGCATGGTGGATGAGATCATCTACTACATGGCCAACGTGATGATGATTTTCTGCGCTCTGGCCACCTTTTTCCTGATGAATCTCGTCTTTGTTGCCTTCAGCGTGGGTATGCTGGCGCTGACGGTGTTTGCCGCCGGTATGGCGGTGTATCTGTTCATCTTCCGCGACCGCCTGCGCCTGGAGTATGAATACACCTTCACCAACGGCAGCCTGGACTTTGCCCAGGTGTATAACAACAAGAAGCGCAAGAATCTGGGCTCCCTCAACGTCCGCAATGTGGACGCCTTCGGCCCTGTGGCTTCCAACAGTTTCAACCGCTACATCTCCATGCCGGAAACCAAGCAGCTGCGCTGGTTCCTCAACAAGGAAGCCCCCCTGTACTATGTGGTTTTCTCCAAGGAAGGCGTCAGGAAGATCCTGATTTTCGAGCCCAGTGAGCAGATGGTGGAGTATGTTCGCTACTACCTGCCTGTGGGGACCTATCAGGCGTAACCGGGAGTCAGAAAAATGTTTGTATATCTGGACAATTCCGCCACGACCAGGCCCTGTGCGCCGGCCGTGGCGGCCTTGCGTGAGGCCGCAGAGGAAAAGTGGTTTAACCCGTCCTCCCTCTACGAGCAGGGCATGGCCGCTGAAAAGGCCATCGAGGACGCTCGTCTTGTGTGCAAAAAGGCCGTCAACGCCACGCAGCACCGGCTGATTTTCACCTCCGGTGGCACGGAAGCGGACAACCTGGCCATTCTGGGGCATCTGCGCCTGCAGAAGAAGCCCGGCCGTGTGCTGATGCTCTCCGTGGAGCATCCCGCCGTTTTGCAGTGCGCCAAAGAGGTGGAAAAGCTGGGTCACCGGGTAGAAGAAATCCCGGTGGACGTTTCCGGCGTGCTGGATGTCGAAAAACTCCGCACCATGATGGGGGAGGACGTGCTGCTCATCACCGTCATGCAGGTCAACAACGAAGTGGGCGCCATCCAGCCCATCGACGAGGTTGTCCGCCTTCGCAATGAACTGTGCCCCAAGGCGGCCATCCATGTGGACGGCGTGCAGGGCTACCTGCGGGTGCCCTTCAACTTTGACAAATCCGGCGTGCAGTCCTACGCCTTTTCCGGGCACAAAATCCACGCCGTCAAAGGCATTGGCGGGCTGATTGTCCGCAAGGATCACCGCCTGCAGCCGCTGCTGGAAGGCGGCGGACAGGAAGCAGGGGAGCGCTCCGGCACGGAAAACACCCCCGGCATTGCCGCTCTGAAGGCCGCTGTGACCGCTTATCCCCCAGACGGCGCTGAAAAGATGCAGGACCTCAAAACCCACCTGTGGCAGGAGATTTCCCGGCTGATTCCGTCAGCCGTATTGAACGGCCCCGACCTGGACAGCGATGCTGCTGCGCCCCATATCCTGTCCGTCAGCCTGCCGCCTGTGCGCTCTCAGACCATGCTCTTTGCCCTTGAAAAGGACGGCGTGCTGGTGAGCAACGGCTCTGCCTGCGCCAGCCGCAAGCAGAAGATTTCCGGCGTGCTGTCCGCCATGGGGATGGATCACCTGCGGGCGGATTGCACCCTGCGCATGAGCCTGAGCCACGACCTGACCATGGAGCAGATGGAATACGCCGCCGCCAGCATGGCCAAACACTACGAACTGCTGAAAATCTTTGTGCGCCGCTGATTTTTGCGGCAAATCGAGAGGAGAAATCATCTTTGCGAGAACTGCTGCTCGTCCGTTATGGCGAAATTTTCCTGAAGGGCCTCAATCGCCCTGTGTTCATCCGTGCGCTGGTGAAGCGCATCAAGCGTGCCCTGCAGGATATGCACGCCACCGTTTGGGTCAATGACAGCCGCATTTTTGTCTCCGATGTGCCGGACATGGACGAATGTGTCCGCCGGGTGACGAAGGTGTTTGGCGTGCACAGCGTGTGCCCTGCGGTGGAAATGGGGAAGGACGACTTCGACGCCATTTGTAACCAGGCCATCGCCATGATGAGCGGCTTGAAGGGCTCCTTCAAGGTGATTGCCCGCCGCTCAGACAAGCGCTACCCGCTGGATTCCATGGCCATTGGCCGGGAACTGGGTCACCGCATTCTGGAGAGCAATCCGGCCCTGACGGTGGACGTGAAGAATCCCGACCACATCATGAACGTGGAAATCCGCGACCACGCTTACCTCTACGTGCAGGTGATTCCCGCTGTGGGCGGTATGCCTGTGGGCACCAACGGCCGGGCGACGCTGCTGCTTTCCGGCGGCATTGATTCCCCTGTGGCCGGCTGGATGATCGCCAAGCGTGGCGTGCAGATCAACGCCGTGCATTTCCACAGTTATCCCTACACCTCTGACCGTGCCAAGGAAAAGGTGCTGGATCTGGCCCGCATTATTTCCGAAAGCTGCTGCGGCATCCGGGTGCACATTGTGCCCTTCACCAAGATTCAGATGGAGATTCACGAGAAGTGCCCGGACGAGTATTCCACGCTGATCATGCGCCGCTACATGATGCGCATTGCCGAGCGCGTGGCGCTTCAGGAGCGCTCTGAAGCGCTGATCACCGGCGAATCCATCGGGCAGGTGGCCAGTCAGACCATGGCGGCACTGGGCACCACCGACTGCGTGGTGAATATGCCCGTTTTCCGCCCGCTGATTGGCTTTGACAAGGTGGAGATCATCGACATCGCCAAGAAGATCGGCACCTTTGAAACGTCCTCCCTGCCTTACGAGGACTGCTGCACCGTCTTCACGCCCCGGCACCCCGCCACCAATCCCAAGATGGACAAGATTCTGGAAGGCGAGAGCAAGCTGGACAGCGAGGCCCTGATTGAAGAGGCCATCGCCGGTATCGAGATTGTGACCTGCTAAGCAGGGGCGCTGCCCCTGCACCCCGCCAGAGGGCTATGCCCTCTGGACTCCCTGTCGGGGGCGCTGCCCCCGACACCCCTTTTGTGGGGCTTTGCCCCACACCCCGGCAGGGGCTCTGCCCCTGCACCCCGGTCGGGGGCCCTGCCCCCGACACCCCCGCAAGGGCTATTGGCCCTTGACCCTTCACCCCAAGCCCTGACGGGCTTGGGGGATTGTTATTATGTGGCTTTTTCCTTTCATAATGTTCTATTATGCGAGGCGAGGGTTTCGCCCTCACGGGCGACCAAAGGGCTTTCCGATCGCCCTTTGGAAACCTTCGGGCTCCCTCCGGATGGAGGGATATTAGCCTGCAAGTAGGAGAAACGATTTTTCTGTTACTTGTTCCAAATTACCGGTAGGGGTCAAGCCGAAGGGGTCCAGGGGGGCGACCGGAAAGCCCCCTGGTTGTTGCGTAAAAGCAATGTGACAGGTATCGGAACAGATATGGCAAAATCATTTTGCCGCCTGTACGGGCAACCCCTACACCCACATCAACACCATCCCCACCACCGCCCACGTCACCACTTTTCCGGCAATGCTACTGGGGGAGTACCCCTTCACCAGCAACCATAACGCCCACGCACTCACTCCAAAGAACACAATCCCTTTTGCCGGAAACATCAGCATTTCACCATCACCTTTCATCTCTGCAAGGATGTTTTCAAAATCAACGCAGATATTGATGTTTTTTTGTCAATTTCCCTGGAAATCCCTTGCCAATTCAGTCACATCGTGGTATGATAATGGGGATGTGGTATGTCCGCCTGTGCGGGCTGTGCCCCATCCCGGGCAATCCTATTCTATGCTCTTTTCAGGCGATGATGACACCCATCGGCCGGGGCAGGGAGGGATTCCGGTATCACTGATTCCCAATGTCAAATCAACACCAATAAGGAGTGTAGGATCATGGCTAAGAAGACTGTGGACAACATCCAGGTTGCCGGCAAGAAAGTGCTGGTGCGCGTCGACTTCAACGTCCCCATGAAGGACGGCAAGATCTCCAATGACAAGCGTATTGTGGCGGCTCTGCCCACCATCAAGAAGCTGATCGCTGATGGCGCGAAGGTCATCCTGTGCAGCCATCTGGGCAAGCCGAAGAACGGCCCGGAAGAGAAGTTCTCTCTGGCTCCCGTGGCTGTGCGCCTCTCTGAGCTGCTGGGCCAGCCCGTTGTGTTCGCCAATGACGACACCGTCGTGGGCGAGAACGCCAAGGCTGCCGTGGCCGCCATGAAGGACGGCGACGTGGTGCTGCTGCAGAACACCCGCTTCCGCAAGGAAGAAACCAAGAACATCGACACCTTCTCCAAGGAACTGGCTTCCCTGGCTGATTGCTTCGTGTCCGACGCCTTTGGCTCCTGCCACCGTGCCCACTGCTCCACTGCCGGCGTGACTGAGTATCTGTCCCCCAATGTGGCCGGCTACCTCATCGGCAAGGAACTGAGCGTCATGGGCAAGGCCCTGGACAACCCCGATCGTCCCTTTGTGGCCGTGCTGGGCGGCGCCAAGATCGAGGACAAGCTCAACGTCATCAATAACCTCCTGGAAAAGGTTGACACCCTGATTATCGGCGGCGGCATGGCCTACACCTTCATCAAGGCCATGGGCGGCAACATCGGTAAGTCCCTGCTGGACGAGAGCAAGATCGACTACTGCAAGGACATGATGAAGAAGGCCGAGGAGAAGGGCGTGAAGCTGCTCCTGCCCATCGACACCGTCTGCATCAAGGAATTCACCTTCGATCCCTCTGTGGAAACCACCATCGTGGAAACCATGCAGATTCCCGATGACCTGGAAGGCTGCGACATTGGCCCCAAGACTCGCGAACTGTTCGCCGAGGCTGTCAAGGCTGCCAAGACCGTGGTCTGGAACGGCCCCATGGGCGTGTTCGAGAATCCCACCCTGGCCAAGGGCACTCTGGCTGTTGCGCAGGCGATGGCTGACAGCGACGCTGTGACCATCATCGGCGGCGGCGACTCCGCTGCGGCTGTGGAGCAGATGGGCCTGGGCGACAAGATGACCCACATCTCCACCGGCGGCGGCGCCTCCCTGGAGTATCTGGAAGGCAAGGTCCTGCCCGGCGTTGCGGCTCTGGACGAGATCTAAGCATACCCTGTGCCCCTGTCACTGGTGGCTTGCCGCTGGGCAGGGGCGCTTTTGATGAATTTTCCCCAAAAACAATATGAGGTGAATGAAGATGCGTAAGGCGATTATTGCCGGCAACTGGAAAATGAACAAGACCCCCGCTGAAGCTGCGGCGCTGGTCAACGAACTCAAGCCCCTGGTGAAGGACGCCATCTGCGACGTGGTCGTGTGCGTGCCCGCCACCAACTTCCAGGCTGTGAAGGAAGCCGCTGAAGGCTCCAACATCAAGCTGGGCGCTGAAAATGTGCACTGGGCTGCTTCCGGCGCTTTCACCGGCGAGTTGTCTGCTGATATGCTCAAGGCCTGCGGCGTGGAATACGTGGTCATCGGCCACAGCGAGCGCCGTCAGTATTTCGGCGAGACCGACGCCACCGTCAACAAGCGCGTTCAGGCTGCTGTCAACGCTGGTCTGAAGGTCATCCTGTGCGTGGGCGAACTCAAGGAAGAGCGTGAAGCCGGCTACACCGATGCTCTGGTGGAATACCAGACCCTGATCGCCCTCACCGGCCTGACCAACGAGCAGGTGGAAGAAGTCGTTATCGCCTACGAGCCCGTGTGGGCCATCGGCACCGGCCTGACCGCCACCGATGAGCAGGCCAACGAGACCATCGGCGTCATCCGCAAGGCTCTGGCCCGCAAGTATGGCCAGGAACTGGCTGACAAGGTCCGCATCCAGTACGGCGGCTCCATGAATCCCAAGAACGTCAAGGGCCTGATGGCTCAGCCCGAAATCGACGGTGGCCTGATCGGCGGCGCCTCCCTGAAGGCGGCTGATTTCTCCCTCGTCGTCAACTACGACAAGTAATCTGCCAAATTCACCTGCACCTGATGGGCAGTGTTGATGAAATGGCGATCAGGTGCAGCATTTGTTTTGCTGCACCTGTTTTTCTTTCAGCACTTCAATTGAGACAGGAGGCCCAAATATGAAGGTATATGAATATGTGCGCCTGCAAATTTGGGGCATGATGATTTCCGAATCAGCGGAGCACCGCACGGTGATTAATGAATATGCAGCCAAAGGCTACCGCTATGTCGGCTTCATTCCCGTGGTGATTAACGGCAACGGAAGAATCGACAGCATCGACCTGGTTTTTGAAAAGGATTGCTGATGGCCGGGTGTGTGGGCACAGTTTTGGTGCAACAACGCCAGACACCCCATGCTGAAAAATAAAGCGGGGCGTATCATGCTGATGCGCTCCGTTTTCTGCTTTACTGACAATGCTGCAGGGCGCTTTTCCCCTTCAGGATTGTGTGCTATAATGATGAAAAGATTTCCCGGAAGGAGGGACGTAGCGCCATGCTCATCCGCAACGCAACTGCGTTTATCGGTTGCCGGTTTGAAAAAGGCACAGACCTGCGCATCATGCACGGCAAGGTGCAGGAAATCGGCTCCGGCCTGTGCAAAGGGCTGTATGAATCCGAACTGGACCTGCAAGGCGATTACCTACTGCCCGGGTTTGTGGATGTGAATGTTATTGTTCCTCAGATCAACAATGACGCCGATGGAATCCGATCCCTGCAGACGCTGGCAAGGTCACTTTACCGGCAGGGCGTGGCGGCATTTGTGGCGACAAGTGCGGATGTTCCCGCTGAGTTGCTTCGCCGCTTCTGCGCCCATCCTCCGGTCAGAGCAGCCCGGTTGCTCAGCGTGAATCATGCTGCAGATGTCGGAAAGGACGTTTCGCTGAGACTGAACAATCTGGGCGATGAATGTCCGCCGATCGGTATGGACGAAGGTTCAGCGGATGGCGTGCTTCAGATGCATGACGCACTCAATCATCTGATTCACCGCTGTCATATTTCCCCTGAAAATGCAGTCCTTATGACCACTAAGAATCCGGCGGATGCCATCGGCGAAAAGCGCTTCGGGCGGCTGATGGTGGGCCTGCCCGCCCCGCTCACCCGCTGGAGCCGGGGTTGGACGATGGTCTCCGCCGTGGATGAACATTCAGCGGATTAACAGGTTGCATATCTCCTGTAATCAAGGGAAGTAGAAGCATCATCCAAGATTGCAGGAAAGCCTTTACGGATAAAAAAGCAGCCCCCTTCTGCGATTTGCAGAAAGGGGCTATTGCGTTTACAAGGGGGAATCAGCAGCACTCCTCGTGGATTTCCTGCAGATACTGGATGATCGGCAGGTGCTGGGGGCAGGCGGATTCGCACTGGCCGCACTGGATGCACTTGGAGGCGTCGCCGCCATCCGCCACGATGCGGGCATAGCCCTTCTTGAAATCGCCGCCAAAGCGCATCAGCGAGGTGTCGTACCCGGTGAAAATGCGGGGAATGGTCACGCCCATGGGGCAGGGCTGGCAATACTTGCAGGCGGTGCAGCGGGTCTTGGTGCAGGCGAGGTAGGTGGCCTTCACCTGGCGGAAGAGGTCGTTTTCTTCCTCCGTCAGCACAGGGCGCTCCGTCAGGTCAAAAATCCGCAGGTTATCGTTGAGTTGCTCCATGGTGCTCATGCCGCTGAGGATGGTGATGACTTCCGGCATGGCGTAGAGATAGCGGAAGGCCCATTCCACCGGGCTGCGGCCGCTGGCTTTTTCGGCATAATACGCCTTGACCTTTTCCGGCGGATTGCCCAGCATGCCGCCCCGCAGAGGCTCCATCACCACCACGCCGACGCCCAGGCGTCCGGCCTCCCGGATGCCCTCCAGCGTGGCCTGGTTTTCGTCGTCCAGAATGTTCATCTGCACCTGGCACATCTTCCAGTCAAAGTCGTGGAGAATGTCCAGGAAGCACTGCTTGTCATCATGGAAGGAGAACGCCGGGAAGCGCACCTTGCCCTGGGCCATGGCCTCCTGATAGAACCGCTTGTAGTCCAGTTTCTGAATCTTCTCAAACCGCTCCCGGCTCAGGGCGTGCATCAGGTAGAAGTCCACATGATCCGTCTGAAGGCGCTCCAGTTCCTCGTCCAGCAGGCGCATCATATCCTCGTGGGTTTCCACCATCCATACGGGCAGCTTGGTGGCGATCAGCACCTTTTCACGATAGCCACCCTGCAGCGCCTTGCCCAGAATCACTTCGCTTTGCTGATTGTGATACACATACGCCGTGTCCATGTACTTCACGCCACCGTCAATGGCCCGGCGGATCATGGCGATGGCTTCTTTCTCGTCCACAGAGCCGTCTTCCAGCAGCGGGAAGCGCATACAGCCAAAGCCCAGCATGGAGGAAGGGGCGTCAATTCCGGGGAAAGTGGTGTTCAGCATGGAGTCGTCCTCGCTTTCGCTTACAGATAGGGGATCATATCGGCCAGTTTGCCGAAGATCAGGTCGGGCTTGACGTCGGAAGTGGCCACATCGTCCATGGTCGCCTCGCCGGAGAGCACCAGAATGCCCGTCATGCCGTGGTTGACGCCGGTGGCCACGTCGGTGTACAGGCGATCGCCCACCATAGCCATTTCGTGCAGTTCAAAGCCGGTGCGGCGCAGGGCTTCATCCACAATGCCCCTGTTCGGCTTGCCCAGAATGATGTCCGCCCAGCGGCCCGTGCTGGCGTGGATGAACGCCATGATGGCGCCCATGTCCGGGATGAATCCCGTTTCCGTGGGGCAGTTGAAGTCGGGGTGGGTGGCAATGTAGGGCTTGCCTTCGCGGATGAAATCGCACACCACGCACATTTTCTGATAATCCAGCGTGGTATCAAAGGCCACCAGCACATAGTCCGGGTCTTCCTGTGTCAGTTCAAGGCCCATGGCGGTCAGTTCAGCAGCCAGTGCCTCGTTGCCCAGCAGATAGCACTTGCCGCCGGGGAATTTGTCCAGGCAATAATGGGCCGCAGCGTGGCCGGAGGAAATCACATCCCGATAGCATTCCTTCACACCCATCTTTTCCAGCTTCCGCGCATAGACTTCAGCGGATTTGCTGGAATTGTTGGTCAGGAAGCGGGCAGTCCTGCCGGTGCGCTCCAGCGCAGCCAGAAAGTCCAGCGAGCCGTCGATGAGGTTGTCGCCCAGATAAAAGGTACCGTCCATGTCCAGCAGGAAGCACTTGATGCCCGCCAGACGTTCCTTGATCATTTCAGGGGTCATGCCCATCACTCCTTTTGTGCCAGTATACCATATTTCCCCTCAAAAGGGAAGAAATCCGCCGCAGAATGGCGAATTTTCTTGGATATGCCCCCCTCCTTGAAGAATGGCAAAAAAGTTCAAAAAAAGCGGAAAATCCCCTTGACAAATCCCGCCGGACATGGTAATATATCTACTGTTCGCTGGACGCTCTGTCCTGATGAACTAACCGAATATCTGGGTGTGGCGCAGTTTGGTAGCGTGCTTGAATGGGGTTCAAGAGGCCGGAGGTTCGAATCCTCTCACCCAGACGCGGAAACGCTGGAAGGCAACTTCCAGTGTTTTTTGTTGCATCAAAATAATACCGCCCCACACAGGGCGGTATCATATTTTCTTCATATCAGGGCAGGGAGATCACCGCACGCCGGTGCCGCCGCAGATGGAGCAGGCGCCGCCGGTGCAGTAGGCGCCGTTGCACATCTCCCGCACCTGCTGGCTTTCGGGTACGCCATCCACATACACCCATTTCCAGGAGAGCATCCACTGGTCGCCGCCGCATTCGTCGCACTTGCCGTCGCCGCCGCAATAGGGGCAGATTTCGCCATCGGCGGGCACTTCGATCACGACAGGCGTGAGGTCAGCCGCAAGGCGGTCGCCGGTGTCTGTATAGTTGAATTCCGGCCGGAAGTAAATCACCAGATACTCATCCCCACCGTCATTCGCCTGGCTGTACTCAATGCGCACCTGATACCCGTTGATGCGCCAGCCGCCTGTCTCAGACCAGCTGTTGATGCCGCCCATGGCAGGTTCGCTTTCCGTGTAGGCAAAGGCGTAGTAGGTCCGCACAAGGCCGATGCTGTCCACATGGCTGAAATGGCAGATTTCCTCCAGCCCGTAGGATTCCGTCATCAGGGCGATATACTCCTGGGCCACTGCCAGCACGGCTTCATCCGAGCCCCGATACAGCCGCTTTTCGGCATAATCAAGGGACTCGCTCTTGCTGTCGTCCATCACCAGATATCCGTTGGAAAAGGCGCCGATATCCGGCAAATCGCCCTGCTGCGCCAGGGCAGCAAAGGGCGTCAGGCACAGCACCATCATCAGCAGGAAAATACGCTTCATCACCTTGCTCCTTTCGTACCATCTGCCCCGATTATACCACATCCTCCGCCCGATGGAAAGCCCTTTTTGTCTTCGCTGATGGGCCAGGATGATTGACATTCCCCCATGGAACTGCTACAATGAAATCACCAGAAAATCCCATATTTCGAAAGGATGATCCCGGTGAAGAAACTCCTCGCCCTGCTGTTGACGATGCTGGTGGCCTTCCCCCTGCTTGCCTTTGCGGATGATGCCCCCACCGAGGCGCAAGTTATCACCTTCCAGGGCATACCCTGGGGCAGCAGCTTTGAAGACACCGTCGCCGGGCTTGTTTCCGCCGGGGTGATTGCCGATAGCAGTTCAGCACTTCTCTTTGAAGAAGACGTGTACTTTTATGTGCTGAATGAATCAGGCGAGATGCATCAGGTTCATCAGGGAGAAAGCGACTTTTTCCAAAACAACTTCGCTCCCCAGGCGATGAAGTATTGTTACATCGGGCCTTACGATGTTCTGCCCACCTTCACCATGGGCGGATATAAAGTGAACAGCCTGTATTTTTATTTCGCCTTTGACGGCAGGAATACAAAGCTCCTCAGCGTTCTGGTGATAACCTTGCCCAGTGATAACCTTCCTGACATGACTCTCGACCTGGCACAGAAACTGGACAGCGTGTACGGTCCCGGAAGATTGACCAGGGAGGTAAAAAATAAACTGAGATCTGAGCTGACATATACCCGAAGGTGCGAAGACAATTCCGCTGTGTATATGTACAATCTCGGTGATGTCGCGTTTGATTTCATGTACGGCACAACGCTGGCATTTGACTGGCTGGATGAAGCCTACGGGCACTTTACTGTTGAGAATAAAACCGTCGATCCTGCCGACGTGGGCGGCCTGTAACACAGGAAGGAGAACATCACCATGAAGAAGTTATTTGCCCTGTTCCTTGCCCTGCTGCTGGCCTTTATCGCCCTGACCGCCCTTGCCGAAACGGAAGTCCCCGAAATGAAGTGGATGGGCATCCCGTGGGAAATCACCCCCGATGAAACGGCGCAGGAACTGATGAACCTGGGCGTTATCAGCGATCTGACACAGTGGCAGACATACGACTACGAGACCTATTTCTTCAAGGACAAGGAAGTGGAAATCGCCGCCAACTACCCTCAGGTGATTTCCCCGGACGCTGAAAAGCGCTGGGTCATCATGCCGGAAGAATACTTCGTGGCTGGGTATCCCGTGGAAGGCATCATTTTCAACTTTGCTTCTGACGGCGTCGATGAACGCCTGATTTCCATCTGGATCACGCTGCTTCCCACAAAGGAACTGCCGAAAGACCAGATGGTTGCTGATTTGCACGCAAAACTCCAACTGGCGTATGCTGGCTGCGAGGTGGAGAAATACAACAGCTTTTGCTACCGTTATTTCGGGGAAGAGGATTGCCTGCTGATGCAGAACTACGACTCCGGCATGGGCGAACATATCCTGCTTTTCGGCACGAAGAAGGGCTATGAACTGCTGAAACAGGCAACGGAGAACCTGGAGTCCAAGCCTGAAGCGACGGAAGCCCCCACCGTGCTGGATGTGTCCAACCTGACCGCCCCGGCCAAGGCAGACGACGCCTTCCTTAATGACTGGATGGTTCAAAATACATTCTATCCCACTTATGAAATGTTCCTGCAGGACGCCATCTACGGCGACGACGCCCGACAGCAGGAAATCATGTCCCTGATTCAGAAAGCCATCAAAAATGGTCACAGCGAGGATGCCATCATTGGAGCATGGCAGAGCATTTACTCCACCGGCGCCGGTGAGGGGTCTGAAAACGACCTGCGGAAGATGGCGCAGTAAAAGAAAGGAGTGGCCCATGAAAAGATTTCTGTCCCTGCTGATTTTCCTGATGCTTCCCCTTTGCGCCTTCGCTGAAGGTCTGCCGGAAATCGACTTTGACGGTCTTCAACTGGGCCTGACGCTTGCCGAAGTCAAGATTGCCCTCAAGGATACCCCGGAATATGACGACCTGATAGGGATTCATCCGGCGCAATCTCACGACATCTGCACCCTGGAGCGCCTGACCGCCGAGATTTTCAGCGATGAAGGCAACCCGGTCAAGGAAGAACGCAACAGCGACGTTTTCCTGATCAGCCTGGGCGACACGATGGAGGTCGCCGGATACAAGGCTTATCCCAGTTGGCGTTTTGTCCGCCCGGTGGTGGATGGCGCCATTTCCGCCGATGACGAGCAGGCGGTGTTTTATGCGGGCAGTTATTCCTTTGAGTCGAACTTTTTCTGGGGCGACCTGAATTGCCGTGACGTCCATGATGAACTCAAGGGCATCCTGAATTCCCTCTACGGTGAAGGCGTTGCATCCACGACGACAGCCACGGAGCCTTACAGCACAACGAAGCACGGAACAGGGGACGACGCCACCTACACCTACAAGTTTGACACATACGAATTCACCCTCTGGCAGGGTGCTGATGACAAGCAGGTGCTGATGAGTTTCTGCGAGCGCACAAAACTCCTGAGAATCACCTACCTGTGGATGGGCGCCCAGCAGATGATTTCCGATGCGCTGGCGCTCTGTCCGCCGACGGAAGAACCAGCGAAAGACATTTCTGGTCTGTAATCCACCTTGAATTGTCAAGTCAAGTGCAACAGTTGGTTGAAGAAAACTTCAAAGGGAGATTTCCAGCCAAGGCATTTGCGGGGACGGAGATTGATCTTGTTGATGAAGGCAGCAAAGAAGGCCGGATCGAA
>SVHA01000002.1 GCA_015056085.1 Clostridiales bacterium | reverse complement strand
GGCAACGCCCCGCTGATGGGTCAAGGGCCAATGGCCCTTGCGGGGGTATCGGGGGCAGCGCCCCCGATTGGGAGTCCAGAGGGCAAAGCCCTCTGGTGGGGTGCGGGGCAACGCCCCGCAAAAGCCCCTGCATCACGCCCTTTGGTCGCCGGTGGCTCTGCGCCAGACAACCACGCCCTGGCCTTGGGCGGGCTCACCTGTCAGTTCGGGATTGAGTTCCTGCAGGCGCTCCATGGGCACACGATACCGTTTGGCAATGTCCCAGCGGGACTCCCCGGGCTGAGTGTAGTAGAGAATAATCCCCGCCGGGGGCACAGGCGCATCCACCGGCTGGGCGTCCGTCACCAGTTTCAGCGTTTCCCGATGGGTGCCCGACGCCTGCAGGCGCATCACATACCGCATTTCCAGCCGGTCAGAGGTAATGGTGGATACCTCCGCATCCTGCACGTCCAGATGCACATCATCCTCCGGGCCCACTTCCGCCGCAAACACCTGCCGGAAGGGCGTTTCCACCTTTGCGGATACCGGCGCTGCCTGTCCGTCAGTGAGATACATCACCGTGGTGTGCAGTTTGCCGGTGATGGTCGTACGGCCTGTGCTGCATTCCGCCTGAATGCCATCCACACTGGCAAAGGCGCACAGCCCGGTGCGGGAGGGCGGCGCACCCTCGGGGAGCATCAACAGCGCCTTGCCGCTTTCCGCCGTCTGCACCTGATGGCACCCCACCCGGCAGGGCACCTGGGCGCTTGTCAGTTTCAAATCCTCCCCCAAAGTGGTGTAGGCGTCCTCCAGCAGCGTGATTTTCTCCGTTCTGTCCGCCCGGCCCGTCAGGGAAAGCAGCACTTCCGCCCGCAGCGTGTTGGTGCCATCGGCGTTTTCGGCGCTCATCACCGCCACGTCCTTCACCGTCACTTCGCCGGAGAGGGCGTCTCCGTTTTCTCCCAGCAGATCAAACACCTGCCGGAAGGGCATCTCGTGCCTCGTGGTCACAAGGGGCTGCCCCGGCAGCGCCGAAGCGTGCACCGCTTCCAGATTTACCTGCCCGGAAATGCCCTCCCGGCCCAGCCCGCCGGTGATCTCCCCCACCGTGGCCGCCGCCGTGGCAAAGAGGGTTTCCTTCACCTGCAGCGCTGCGGGCAGGTCGAATTCCTCCCGGAGCAGCACTTCGCTGCCGCCTGTGGCCACTGTGCGCTGGATGGTGCTCTCCCGGGCGGCCGCCTGAATCTCGCTGCCGCCCCGCAGGCCTGTAACGGCCTCCACCGGCTGGGCGGAGGTCGCCCGCACCGCCAGATCCACCGCCGCCTGCAGGTGCAGTCTGCCGCCCTGAGCCTGAGACTGGGCCTTTACGCCCTCCACCGAGGCCACGCAGATCGCCTTGGGCGTCACCCCCGGCGCATCCACCATATGGGTGAAATCCGCCGAGGCTTCCACGGCGCTGATTTTCTCCGGGTCACCCTGGGTGTACAGGGTGTGAAAGGTCACCTTGCCCGCCACCTTCACCCGATTCTGGCTGGCCTCCGCATGGTCGATGACGGCGCTTGCGTGGGTGTACATCACCCTCGTTTCCTCCCGCAATCCCCCGGGGAGAGCCATTTCGCCCTCCACCGCCGCCCGGCTTCTGACAGGGGGCGCAGGCTGTTCCATCTGAATATGCTCTTTCATCAGCCGAAGTTCCATTCCCATTTCCTCCTTGAAGTCAGCAGTCTGCCCTTCGCTCATGCCCCATTGTATGCCTTCCTTTTCCGTGGAAGAACACACCGGAAGCAGCGAATCCCCAAATTTTCAGGATGTTTGTCTTTCTTCCCCCGAAGAAATGTGGTATAATGATAGAAATTCCCTTTGTGAATTCGGCTGATTCCCCTGAAAGGCGCTTCCGGCAGGGTTTCGTCCGGGCCTTTCGTTATCTTGGTGAGAAGCCGGAAAGGAGACGCTATGCGCATCATCGGCCTGACGGGCGGCATCGCCTGCGGAAAATCCAACATCAGCGAAACCCTGCAGGAGATGGGCGCTGTCATCATCGACGGTGACAAACTCTCCCGGGAACTGACCGCCCCCGGCGGGGATGCGTTGCCCCTCATCAGGGACGCTTTCGGCGAGGACGTTTTCGCCCCAGACGGCACACTGATGCGCCGGGCGCTGGGCGACGTGATCTTTTCCAGCGCCGAAAAGCGGCAGATGCTGGATGACCTCATGCAGCCGCTGCTGCTCAATCTGATCAAGCGGCGCATCCGGGAAGCGGAAGAAGCCGGCGCCGCCGCCTGCGTGCTGGATATGCCCCTTTTGTATGAAGCCGGGCTGGACAAATTGTGCGACACGGTCTGGTGCGCTTATCTGCCGCCGGAAACGCAACTTGAGCGGCTGATGGCCCGGGACGGCTTCACCGAAGAAGAAGCCCTCAAGCGCCTCAGCAGCCAGATGGATCCCGCTGAAAAGGCCCGCCGCGCCCATGTTGTGATTGACACCAGCGGCAGCATCTTGTACACTAAAGCCATGATTCCTGATCTTTATCAGCAGGAACTGGCAAAACGGTAACACAGGAGGTCCCATGCAAAGCACCCCCACGCCTCCCATCCGCAACCGGCGGGCGGCGCGATACGAAGAGGAACATCCTCATCAGCCGACGCCGGCGCCCATGGCTGAAATGCCCCGGCAGGCGGTACGGCATGAAGCGGGATATCTTCAGCCGCCGACGCCTGCGCCCATGGCCCCTATGTCCCGGCAGGCAGAAACGCCGCCCCCGGTGATGGCCAGGCCGAAGTATGATCGTCCTGCGGCAAAGCCCAGGCCCGAAAAAGCACCTGCCGCTCCCCTGCCCCGGTGGCTGATTGCCGCAGTGGTGATTTTGGGGCTGCTGGTGCTGGCGCTCCTGGCCTCTCAGAACATGATGCTGGCCTATTTGAAGCAGCAGCAGGACGCAAGGGAGAGTTCCCATCAGGAACTGATGTACAACTATCATCTCACCCAGAAGGGTGATGATATGCGGGTGACGTATCAGGACTGGATCGAGCAGTACGCCGCCGAATATAACCTGAAGCCCGCCTTTATGACCGCCATCATCCGCAATGAGAGTTCCTTCCGCACCGATGCTGAATCCAGCGTGGGCGCAAGGGGTCTGATGCAGCTGATGCCCGACACCGCCGAGTGGATCGCCGGCAAGCTGGACATCCACAACTTCCACTTCGACATGATGTACGACGCCCAGACCAACATCCGCTTCGGCGCATGGTATCTGGGCTACCTGTCCCGGCTGTTCCGGGGCGACCCGGTGCTGGTAGCCTGTGCCTACCATGCCGGACAGACCCAGGTGACCCAGTGGCTGTCCGACCGCAGCCTGTCCCCCGACGGGCTGACGATTCCGCTTAACAACCTCCGGGAGGGCTCCACCAAAACATACGCAGGGAGAGTGACAAAGGCCTATGCGATTTATCAGGCGATGCTGTACCCCGACGACCCCTTCACTGTCCAAACGGCACAAGTACAGCCATCTGCTGGCAATGATGCTGGCACTTCCTTTGCTGATGAGCTGTATCAGCCCATTATTGAGCGCTGAAGCCGCCAACGTGCAGGACAGTCTGGTGGTGGGCATTCAATCCACCCAGACGTCTCTCATTCGCCCGCTGGATCCCCTGGAAAGGGACATGATGTCGGTGTATGATCTGGTATATGACAGCCTGGTCACCATCGATGACGACTATATGCCCCAGCCCTCTCTGGCGGAATCCTGGGAAATGACCGGCAACGGCAAGACCTGGACCTTCCACCTGAAGGAAGATATGTATTTCTCCAACGGCCAGCCCCTCACCGCCAGCGACGTGGTGGCTACCGCCGAGTATATCCTCGCAAGAGCCAATGACGACGCCAGCGAGAACAAGGGCTACTACCTCAACCTCAAATATTTCGTGGATAAGATCAGCGCACCGGATGAAAAGACGGTGGTGGTCAAGGCCGAGCGCAGCTACTGGGGCGTACTGTACGCCATGACCTTCCCGGTGCTGCCCGCCAACATGGTGGATCAGGACAATCCCCCCGGCACCGGCCCGTATTACATCGATGATTTCGTCCCCCAAAGCTACATTTCCCTCAAGGTCAACCCCCACTGGTGGCGCAATCCGCCCCAGGTGAAGGAAATCATGTTCCTGATGGCAGACACCGCCAACAAGGTCATCGAGAACTACGAATACGCCCGTGTGGACGCCATCTTCACCAGAAGCATCGCTGCGGCGCAGTATAAGTCCGGCACCTCCAACCTGGCCATGGACTACCGCACCAATCAACTGGAAGTGCTTTTGATGAACCACTCCGTCACCGCCCTGTCGGACATCAACATCCGCAAGGCCATCCGCTATCTGATTGATGTGGATCGCATCGCCGCCACGGTGTACATGGGCATGGTGGAGCGCACGAACACCCCTGCCATTCCCGGCAGCTGGATGTACAACGAAAACCTCTCTGATTACTTCCGCCCCAATGTGGAAGAAGCCAAGCGGCTGCTGAGCGAGGCCGGATACGCCGACACCAACGACGACGGCTATCTGGATAAGCCTGACCCCGACAAGCCCGGCCAGAGCAAGGTGTTCTCCCTGCGGATTTTCCTGTATGAGGAGCCGGACAACGACGTGCGTGTGGAAACCGCCAACCTGATTTCCGACGCCCTGGAAGCCGTGGGCATCAAGACCTCCATCACCACCCTGACCATGGCAGACATGGCCGCCAAGCTCAAAGCCGGCAACTTTGATCTGGCGCTGGTTTCCTACGCCATGGATGTGTGCCCCGACTATGGCTTCCTGCTGATGAGTAACAACACCGGCAACTACTGCCGCTACCGCTCCACCGCCATGACCGATCTTTGCAAGGAACTGCGCACCAAGACCGATCACGGCAGTTATCAGCAAACGCTGCACGAGATTCAGCGCCAGTTTGCCGAGGATTGCCCCTTCATCTGCCTGTTCTATCGGGGCGGCACCGTGCTGACCCGTGCGATGTACACCACCGCCAGAGACGTGCGGGAACTGGAACTGCTCAGGGGGATTGAGCTGTTCACCACCGAATGATACGAAAGTCACCGAGAGGAAGATGCCGCCGTGAAAATCATCGCCACCATCACCGACCGGGATGTGCTGGGCACCGAAGGCCTGTCCCACACACGGCCCCGCCATGCCGCAAGGGGCATCGTGATCAATCAGCAGGGTCTGATGGCGGTGATGTACATGGGCAAGTTTGACCTGTACTGCCTGCCCGGCGGCGGCGTGGAAGGCGGCGAAAACGTCCGGGCCGCCCTGAAGCGGGAAATCATGGAAGAAACCGGCTGCTCCTGCGATTATGTGGAGCCCCTTGCCATCGTGGAGGAAAACCGCTTCTGCCACAACTTCACCCAGATCAACCACTACTTCCTGGTGAAAACCCTGTCCGCCCCCGGAGAAACAAGCCTCACCTACAAAGAAACCCAGGCCGACACCCATGTGATGTGGTTCCCCCCGGAAAAGGCAAGGGAACTGATTTCCGCCGCCCGCCATGAGCAGCCCCAGCGGCGGTTCATTCAGGCACGGGATACCGCCATTCTCAATCACTACTTTGCAAAGAGCGACAAGTGACGCTTCTCCCCTGCTGCGGCGGGGGATTTTCTTTTCCCCCGCAAAAGCCGCCGCCCTTGCGTATCCCGGCGTTTTGCCGTATAATAGAAGCGTCCCTTTGGGGATGTGAGAAACGAAAAGGATGATGAAAATATGCAATGGGTTGAACTGACCGTCCATACCACCACCGGCGGTGCGGACATCGTGTCTGAAGTGCTGATTTCCCAGGGCGCCACCGGCACCATGGTGGAGGACCGGGCGGATATTCCCGACCCTTCCAAGCCCAATGGCTACTGGGAGATGATCGACCCCGCCCTGATTGACAGCCTGCCTGAAGACGTGGTGGTTCACGCCTGGTTTGAGCCCGACCACACCTTTATGGACCGGCTCCATGCCCTGAAGGAGAAGATGGCTTCCCTGAAGGTGCAGGATTTCGGCGTGGATCTGGGCACGCTGGACATTCAGACCAAGGATGTGCATGACGAGGACTGGAGCGAGGTATGGAAGAAGTATTACAAGCCCTTCCGTGCCGGCAAACATCTGGTGGTCAAGCCCACCTGGGAACTGTATGATGCTCAGCCTGGCGACAAGGTCATCGAAATCGACCCCGGCATGGCCTTTGGCAGCGGCACCCACGAGACCACCGGCATGTGCATGGAACTGCTGGAAGAAGCTCTGCACGGCGGCGAGAGCGTCATCGACGTGGGCACCGGCAGCGGCATCCTGGCCATCGGCGCGGCGCTGCTGGGCGCCAGGGATGTTCTGGCCATCGACATCGACCCCATGGCGGTGAAGGTTGCCAAGGAGAACATCGAGCATAATGGCCTTGCCCATCAGGTGAAGGCGGTGGAAGGCAACCTGCTGGAAAGCACCGATGGCGTGTGCGACCTGTGCGTGGCCAACATCATCGCCGACGTCATCTGTATGTTCGCCGCTCCCCTCAACGATCACATCGTGCCCGGCGGTCTGTTCATCTGCTCCGGCATCATCAAGGAGCGGGAGCAGGACGTGGTGGACGCCCTCACCAAGGCTGATTACACCATCCTGAAAATCAGCCGCAAGGGTGAATGGGTGGCCATGCTGTCCCGGAGGCACGACTGATGCACCGATTTTATGCTGATGAAACCCGCCGGGGGGAAGGCGCTGCCTTCCTCACCCCGGAAGACGCCCGCCATGCCCTGCGCGTGCTGCGCATGGAAGTGGGCGATCAAGCGGAAATCTACTTAGGCGGCAAGCGATACAGCGCTGAAATCAGCCTGATTGACGATCAGGACGTGCGCCTGTCCCTGCAAACAGAACTGCCCTCCACCGAGGCGAAACTGCGTATCACCCTCTATCAGGGGCTGCCCAAGGCGGACAAGATGGAACTGATTGTGCAAAAGGCGGTGGAACTGGGCGCTGATACCATCGTGCCCGTGAGCATGAGCCGCTGCGTGGTGCATCTGGATGACAAGGACGCCCGCAAAAAGCAGGAGCGCTGGCAGAAGATCGCCCGTGAAGCCTGCAAGCAGTCCTGCCGGTGCATGATGCCTAAAGTAGAAACGCCCCTGACCTTCCGGCAGTTCCTCAGCCGCCTTGAAAATCATCAGGCGGCCCTTGTTCCCTGGGAGGACGCCAGGGGGTATTCCCTCACGGCCTTCCATCAGGAGCATCCCGATGTGACGGACGTGGCTGTGGTGATTGGCCCCGAGGGCGGAATGTCCCCGGAGGAAATCAGCAAAATGGCGGAAGCCGGCTGCCTGCCCGTGACGCTGGGCCCCCGCATCCTCCGCACGGAAACCGCCGGCCTTTGTGCCATCAGCGCCCTGATGTGCCTCTTTGGCGACATGGCGTGACGACTCAATCATTTGTTTTTTGGAGTGATTTCTCTTTGAACACCGTTGCCTTTCATACCCTGGGCTGCAAGGTCAACCAGTATGACACCCAGGCGATGCTGGAAAAGTTCCGTCAGGCGGGATATGCCGTGGTGCCTTTTTCCGGCAAGGCGGACGTCTATGTGGTCAACACCTGCACGGTGACGGGCACCGGGGACAAAAAGTCCCTGCAGCTCACCCGCCGCCTGCGCCGCCTGCATCCCGACAGCGAGATCATTCTGGCGGGCTGTCTGGCCCAGCGCATGGGGGAGAAGCTGCTGGAAACAGGCGCAAGGCTGATCATCGGCACCCAGCGCCGCCAGGAAGTGGTGACGCTGCTGGAAAAGGCCGTGCGGGAGCAGATTCAAATTTGCGCCGTGAACGGCCTGACCGCCAGCACCCCCTTTGAAAACCTGACCATCGCCGATCAGGAAGATCACACCCGTGCCATCCTGAAAATCCAGGAGGGCTGCAACAACCGCTGCACCTACTGCATCATTCCCAGCGTCCGGGGACCCATCCGCTCCCGGCCCATGGAGGAAATCCGGCAGGAAGCCCGCCGTCTGGCGGACGCAGGCTTCACGGAACTGGTGCTCACCGGCATCCACCTGTCCAGTTATGGCAAGGATCTTCACGACGGCACCACGCTGCTGGACGCCATCCGGGCGGTGCAGGACACCCCCGGCGTAAAGCGCATCCGCCTGGGCAGTCTGGAGCCCACCATCGCCACGTCGGAGTTTTCCGCAGGGCTTGCCGCCTGCGACAAAGTTTGCCCCCAGTTCCATCTGGCGCTGCAGTCCGGCTCGGACACGGTGCTGGCCCGCATGGCAAGGCGCTACAACACCGCCATGTACTTGACCGCTGCCCGGAATTTGAAGGCAGCCTTCCCCATGGCGGCCTTCACCACCGACGTGCTCACCGGCTTCCCCGGCGAAACGGAGGAGGAATTCCATCAAACCGCTGATTTCATCCGCCTGATCGGATACGCCAAGATTCACGTCTTCCCCTATTCCCCCAGAGAAGGCACGCCGGCGGCTGTGATGCCCGGTCAACTGAACAACGCTGAAAAAGAGCGCCGCGCCCGGGAACTGATCGCCATCGGCGAGGAAACCGCCCGCGCCTACCGGGAGAGTTGGCTTCACAAGGAAACCACCGTGCTGCTGGAGGAAGAGAAAAACGGCCTGTGGATGGGTTACACCCCCGAATACATCCCCGTCACCCTGCCCGCCTGCCCTGCCTGCTTCTCCGGGGCCATGGTGCCTGTGCGCCTCACCGCCCTGACGGAAGACGGCATGACGGGCGAAATGATAATCGACCAAAATGGAAAGGAAGATGACCATGTCTGATTGCCTGTTCTGCAAAATCATTTCAGGAGACATTCCCTCTGCCAAGGTGTATGAGGATGACCTCGTGTACGCCTTCCGGGATATTGCGCCCCAGGCGCCCACCCATGTGCTGGTGATTCCCAAGACCCATGTGGCCTCCGTGGACGCTTGCGATGAACTGTCCGATCAGGCGCTGGCCGCCTGCCTGCGGGCCTGCCGCACCGTGGCGAAGCTGGAAGGCCTGGAAAACGGATACCGGGTGGTGTCCAACTGCGGCGACGACGCCTGCCAGTCCGTCAAGCACCTGCACTTCCACGTTCTGGGCGGCAGGAAGATGGGCGAAACCATGGCGTGAGGCCCTCTTGTCTCCCCGGAGCATGAGAAAAATTGAAAAAAAGTTGCAATTCCTCATTGACACTTCAGGGGAAAAGCGATATAATGTTTGTACGGTTCGCCATCCGTCTGTCTAACGGTAGATGCAAGGCGAGATGAGCGAAAGGAGGGAGATCAAGTGTCCGAGGTACGCGTCCGTGAGAACGAATCCCTGGAGAGCGCCCTGAAGCGCTTCAAGCGCCAGTGCGCCCGTGCAGGCGTTATTCAGGAAGTTCGTAAGCGTGAGCATTACGAAAAGCCCAGCGTGAAGCGCAAGAAGAAGGCTGAGGCTGCCCGCAAGCGCAAGTATTGATGTCCTGATGTGATTCCTGCGGGAATCATCGATCAAGACGATCGAGATGCCCCTTTCCGGTCCATATCGGAAAGGGGTTTTTCGTCCCCTTTTTTCCTGCCTGGGCAACAAATTCCGTCAGGCGCTTGACAAGGGAGCGAAAGAAAGCGTACACTGTTATCACACGCACATTCCGCGTGAAAGGAGAATGACATCATGGAACTCAAAGAGATTCTTTCCCGCTGCGATCATACCCTGCTGGGCCAGACGGCCACCTGGGCAGACATTCAGGGCATCTGCGATGACGGCATGAAGTACTCTACCGCCTCTGTGTGCATCCCCGCTTCCTTTGTGAAGCAGGCCAAGGAATATGTGGGCGAAAAGCTGGCTATCTGCACGGTCATCGGTTTCCCCAACGGCTACGCCACCACCGCTGCCAAGTGCTTCATGGCCTCCGACGCCGTGGACAACGGCGCTGATGAAATCGACATGGTCATCAACATCGGCTGGGCCAAGGAAGGCAAGTGGGAGGACATCACCCGGGAAATCGCCGCCATCAAGCAGGCCTGCAAGGGCAAGCTGCTCAAGGTGATCATCGAGACCTGCCTGTTGACGGGCGAAGAAAAGATCGCCCTGTGCAAGTGCGTGTCCGATTCCGGCGCTGACTACATCAAGACTTCCACCGGCTTCTCCACTGCCGGCGCCACCTTTGATGACGTTGCCCTGTTCGCCGCCCATGTGGCGTCCCATGTGAAGATCAAGGCTGCCGGCGGCATTTCCAGCCTGGAAGACGCCGAGAAGTTCATCGCCCTGGGCGCTGACCGCCTGGGCACCAGCCGCATCGTCAAGATCGCCAAGGCGCTGGAAAAGGGCCAGGAAGCCAAAAACGACGGCTCCTATTAACCGATAAAGGTGAGAGCATGAACGATACCCGACCCATTGCAGCCATCCTCTACGACTTTGACAAGACCCTGTCCCCCTTTGATATGCAGTCCTTTGGGTTCATTCCCGCCCTGGGCATGACCACCGAGGAATTCTGGAAGGAAACCGGCATCCTCGCTGAAGGCAACGGCATGGACAAGATTCTGGCCTATATGCTTTTGATGGTGAGGAAGTGCCAGGAGCACGGAATCCCCCTCACCAGAGCCTATCTGGAAGAGCTGGGTCAGGGTGTGGAATTTTTTGACGGCGTGAAGGAATGGTTCAGCCGCATCAATGCCTACGGGGACGCCCTGGGGCTGAAGGTGGAGCATTACATCGTGTCCAGCGGCACGAGGGAAATGATCATGGGCACGCCCATCGCCAAAGAATTCGAGGCCATCTACGCCTGCGAATTCCTCTTTGACGATAACGGCGTCGCCTGCTGGCCCAAAATGGCCATCAACTACACCTCCAAGACCCAGTACCTGTTCCGCATCTCCAAGGGCGTGCTGGACAGCACCGACGACGTGGGCGTCAACCGCCGCAGGGATACGCTGCGTATCCCCTTCCGCAACATGGTGTACATCGGCGACGGCATGACGGACATCCCCTGCATGACGGTGCTGAAGGAAAACGGCGGTCAGTCCATCGCCGTGTATCCCCCCGACCACAAGGAAACGGCAGACACGCTGCTGAAGGAAGGCCGTGTGCATTTCATCTGCCCCGGCGATTACACCCCCGGCAGCCAGCTGGACGAGATTGTTCACCTGATGCTGAAAAACGTGAGCGTGAACGAATCCCTCCACGGCAAGGAAGCCGTGCATCCCCTGTAATTTTAGTCCCTGCGCTTTCATGGCGCAGGGCTTTTTTGATTGTGTTTACCTGAGAACTATGGTAAAATGGCATCAACACAAATCCATCGGAGGAACCCATGATGAAAATGCTGCGACTGACATTGATGCTCCTTGCGCTGATGCTTCCGCCCTGTGTGGCCTTTGGCGAGGACATTGGCGCCCTCACGGTGCGGATTCTCACCACCCCCGGCGCTGAAGTGTCTCTGGGGGATAACTATGCTACCGGCACCGACCTGCGGGGCGAAGCGGTGCTGCTTCTGCCCAGCAATGCCCAGGGGGATTACACCCTGTCCATCCAGCGGGAGGGCTTCCATGCCCGTGAGAAAGAAGTGACCATCTCCGGCGGTGACTGTTTCCGCCTGCCCCTGGCCCGTATCGCCACGGAAACGGACCTGAACTGGCAGGATGTTGCCACCATCACTGATTTCACCCCCGACCCCACCACCTATGAAGTGCCCCCCGTGGAGCCCATCGCCCCCGGCACCGCCATCGCCCGGGACATGGACGGCGACGGAATCATCCGGGTGGCATGCCTGGGGGATTCCATCACCGAAGGCAGCGGAAACACCAACTGGCCCCGGTATCTGCAGGATTACCTCAATTCCCTCTCCTGGTGGGACGGCCGCACCTATGAGGTGAAGAACTTCGGCAAGGGCGGCTGCACCGTGCATCACCGGCTGGAGAAAATCGACATGAACATGGGCCACTGGCAGCGGGTGATGGACGAGGACGGCGACGGCATGGCCTACTTCCTCTATGACGATCCGCTGTACATCGAGTCCCTCACCTACCCCGCCGACGTGGTTATCGTGCAGATGGGCACCAACGACGGTTTTTCCGGATACCTGCACAACTCCGAGGACTATTTCGTGGAGGATTACACTACCTACCTCATCGACCCCTATCTGACCAGGGGCGCCCAGATGGTGCTGGCGACGCCCACATACGCCTCCAACGGTATGCATGACGAGCGGGTCAACGGCTGGATTTCCACGGCAGTGCGCACCATGGCGGCCCAGTACGGCCTGCCGCTGGTGGACATGAATCGCCTCACCCAGCCCCGGGGAGAAAGCTTCCCCGACAAACTCCACGGCAATGAGTCGGGCTACCGCTACATCGCCCTGCGCTATGCCAATGAGATCTTCGGTGCTGAACTGATGACCGTCACCTTCCGCACTGCCCCCGGTGCGCTGGTGTCTCTGGGTAAAAGCCACGCTGCCAGAGCCAATCAGCAGGGCGAGGCCACCTTCCACCTGATGTGCCACCGGGATGAAGGCGACTACGATGTGCGCATCGTGTGCGACAACTATCAGATCCTCGACGTAAATGTGACCATTTACGGCTCCTGTGCCTTTGATATGCCCCTCACCCCCGGGCGGTACATCGTCTCGGAGGGATGCATTGCCACCGCCACTTCCCTCAACTCCGAGCGCCCGGACAACACCTCTGACAAGGGGCTGGACGGCAACCTTTCCACCCGCTGGGAATCGGAATATGAAAACAACGTGTCCTATCAGTTGGATCTGGGCCGGGTCATCAAAATCAACGGCGTGCACATCCACTGGGAGAACGCCCACGCAAAGGATTACAGCATCCTTGTGTCGGAAGACGGCGTGAACTTCACCCAAGTCGCCCGGGAAACACCCGAAAGTGCCGGTCTGGTGATCACTTCCTTTGCCCCCGTAAACGCCCGATATGTGAAGGTGGAGTGCCATCAGCGGGCCACCGGCTGGGGATTCTCCTTCTATGAACTGCAGGTCGTGACCGACGAAAAAAACTGACGGAGGCTGCCATGAAGATCTACGATATTTCCCAGGAAATGCTGTCCAGCGTGGTGTATCCCGGCGATCCGGCGCCCCAGGCGCTGCCGCTGGCGAGGATGAAAGACGGCGCATTGTGCAACGTGACCGCCCTTTCCATGTGCGCCCACAACGGCACCCACGTGGACGCCCCCAGGCACTTCATTGATGACGGGCTGGCCGTTGATCAGGTGCCCCTTGAGCACTTCGTGGGCCCGGTGGGCGTGTTTGACCACGAGGGGGACGTCACCACCGAAGATGTGCTGAAAATGCTGGACGCCTACCGGGCGTGGACCGGCACGGAAGTTCAGCGGCTGCTCATCAAAGGCAAGTCCGTTCTGACGGAAGAAGCCGCCCGTCTGCTGGCGGAAAGAAAGCTGCTGCTGTACGGCAACGAGTCGCAGACCGTCGGCCCGGAGGACGCCCCCATGGCGGTGCATCTCATCCTGCTGGGAGCGGGCATGACGCTGCTGGAAGGCGTGCGTCTCGCTCATGTGCCCCAGGGCGCATACCTGCTCAGCGCCGCACCCATCAACTTTGCGGGTTTTGACGGCGCTCCCTGCCGTGCCCTGCTGATGGAACTCTAATAAAGGCAACACAAAAGACCGGCCTGATGATTCAGACCGGTCTTATTTTTGTGTGTTATTCCTTTTTCAGCCGGCAGGCCACCACGTGCAGATCCACCGTCACGGTGTCTGCCGGATTTTCCGCCAGCGCTTCCTTTTCTGCAGGGGGCAAGTCCTGATTCAGGGGCGTCATGAACACGAAATCCCGCCAAAGTTGGGACGTCACAGGGAGAGTCACGGTGACACGGCGGCGATCCGCCACTTCGCCGTGCTCCTGCAAATAGGCGTCCACCTGGCCTTCCTCGTAGGGCGCCATGCCCCGCTTCGCCCGGATTTCCCGCAGATATTCCCCGCCGGGAAACACTTTAATCAGCAGACCGTCCTGCGTCAGCACCCGCTGAAACTCACTGTAACTGGCGGGGGTGAGGACATCCAGCACGGCGGTGAAAGACTGATCGGCAAAGGGCAGACGGCGCAGGTCCGCCACGCACCACAGCGCCGTGCAGGGGTGATCTGCCGCCTGAGCAATGGCATCCCGGCTGATGTCCACGCCGGCGCCGTGCCAGTCTGGGCGGCTTTGCAAAATCCGCTGCAGATACCACCCGTCGCCGCACCCGGCGTCCAGCAGTTTTTGGGTGCCCTTTGGCGGCAGCAGTTCCCCGATGGCGTCCGCCACGGCATCGTAGCATCCAGCGTCAAACACCCGCCGACGAGCCTGAAACAGTTCGGCGTCATAGCAGGAGGGCGCCGGGGCGCTGAGGAAATTCAGGAAGCCCTTTTTGTTGACGGTGAAGGGGTGCTTCCCGCAGGAATAGGTCTCCCCTTCCCGCTGGAGGCCATTGCCGCACACGGGGCAGCACAAGGCTTGCAGCCCTTGCGCCGCCTGATGCAGCCGATCCCGCTTGCTCATCAGCATCCTTGCTTCCTCCGTCACCTGATGCGCCCGGAGGCCAGCACTTCCCCGGCCTCAATGGCCCGGAAGGCAGCCGCGCGGCCCAGCCGGTTCATCACCGCAAGGCCGACGCCCTCAGGGGGCACAACCTCGCTGAAAATCACGTCCATGTTTTCTTCATCCAGGCGGCGCAGGGTGTCAAACAGCCGGTGCGCCACTTCTTCGGGGCAATCCTTTGAGCCGATGTCATGGGGATGGCAGTGTTGCAGCATTTCGACGTGCTCGGTGAAGCACATCACGCAGGCACGGTGGCCGTTTTCTTCCGCCTGACGGCAAAGCAGTTTCAGCGCCGCCACCACATCCTGTTCCTCCCCTTCCACCAGAGACACCTGACCGTTGGGGGCATAATGCTGATACCTCATGCCGGGGGAAAGGGCCTTCTCCCCTTCCTGCAGGGGGCGCAGCACGCTCCCTGCCACGGTCACAGGGCCCGCCACTTCTTCCAGCATCTGGCGGGTCACGCCGCCGGGACGCAGGATGCACACCCTCTCCCCGGTGCAGTCCACCACGGTGGATTCCACGCCCACCTGGCAATCACCGCCGTCGATAATCAGCGGGATGCGCCCCTGCATATCCTCGTAGACATGGCGGGCGGCGGTAGGGCTGGGCTTGCCGGAACGGTTGGCGCTGGGGGCGGCAATGGGCAGATTGCAGGTTTTGAGCAGTTCATAGGCCACGGGATGGCTGGGCAGGCGCACCGCCACCGTGTCAAGTCCCGCCGTAACCGTATCCGGCACGGTGTGTTTCCTGGGCAGGATGATGGTCAGCGGGCCTGGCCAGAAAGCGTCCATCAGTTTTTCCGCCAAAGGGTTGACATAGCACAGATCGGTCAATTGCTCCCTGCGCCAGATATGCACGATGAGAGGGTTATCCGCCGGGCGGCCCTTGGCGGCAAAAATACCCGGCACGGCGTCCCGGTTCAGGGCATGGGCGCCCAGACCGTATACCGTTTCGGTGGGAAACGCCACCAACTCGCCCTTTGCCAGCAGTTCAGCAGCCATTTGAAGGGCTTCAGGGGTGGCAGGAAGCACTTGTGTGATCATGGTTCTCCTTCCTTCCGGGGGAAAGCGTCATCCGTTGTGCTGTGACTGGGCCAGGAGCAGTTCTGCCTGCTCCTTTTGCCGCAAAGCGTCGATGAACTCCTGCAGGTCGCCGTCCACAATGTCATCAATGCGGTACAGCGTCATAGACAGTCGGTGGTCGGTCACCCGGCCTTCCCGGAAATTATAACTGCGGATGCGCTCGCTGCGGTCACCGGTGCCCACCTGCTGGCGGCGGTTTTCCGCATAGGCGGCGTCCTTTTCGGAACGCATTTTGTCAAGCAGCCGGCTGCGCAGCACCTGCATGGCCTTGTCCCTGTTTTTCAGCTGGGACTTCTGGTCCTGACAGGTCACCACCACGCCTGTGGGCAGATGGGTGATGCGCACGGCGCTGTCGGTGGTATTGACGCACTGGCCGCCGTGACCCGTGGAGCGATACACGTCCACCCGCAGGTCCTTTGGGTCAATGCGAAGATCGACTTCCTCCGCCTGGGGCAAAACAGCCACAGTGCAGGTGGACGTCTGGATTTTTCCGTTGGATTCCGTCACGGGAACGCGCTGCACCCGATGCACGCCGCTTTCGTACTTCATGCGGGCATAGGCGCCCTTTCCGACGATGGAAAACACCGCTTCCTTCACTCCGCCCAGTTCCGTGGGCGCAGTGGAAACAGGCTCCACCCGAAAGCCGCACCTTTCGGCATAGCGGCTGTACATCCTCAAAAGCACCGCCCCGAACAAGCACGCTTCCTCGCCGCCGGCGCCTGCCCGGATTTCCATCACCACGCTGTTGTCATCGTGGGGGTCCCGGGGCAACAGCAGCAACTGCATCTCCCGCAAAAGGGCTTCTTCCGCCTGAAGCAGTTCCGCCATCTCTTCCCGGGCGATGTCGCCCATTTCCGGGTCGGACGCCATCTCCCTGGCGTCCAGGAGCCGCCGATGAACGTCCTCGTATCGGGCGAAAACAGCAAGGGGTTCCTCCAGGGCCGCCCGCTCCTTCAGCAGCTGCTGATAGGCGGGAGCGTCCGCAAGAATTTCCGGCTGCACGATGGCTTCGCTCAGTTCTTCATATCGGTTTTTCATCAGCAGAAACTTGTCGATCATGTTTCCTCCGGGGAAAGGCGGCCTTCCACCATGCGGGCGATGTGCTGATAATCCTCGTGGCTGGCGACATATGCAAAGCCAGCGTCCTTCAAAAGGGCCATAACGGTTGGCGCCTGATCAAAGCCCACTTCCAGCCACACAGAGCCGTCGGGATTGAGATATGCGGGCGCTTCATGGGCAATGCGGCGATAGAAGTCATATCCGTCCTGTCCGCCATCCAGCGCCATGGCCGGTTCCTGCATCACTTCCTGCTGCAGGTGCAGGCAATCCTCCGTGGGAATGTAGGGCGGATTGCTGACGATGACATCAAACTTGAACCCTTCCACCGCCGCAAACAGGTCGCCCTGATGCAGGGTGATGGGCGCCTGATGCCGCTGTGCGTTGGCTTTCGTCACCGCCAATGCATCGGGGGACAAATCACAGGCATGAACTTCAGCGTGGGGGGCTTCCAGCGCCAATGTGACGGCGATGGCGCCGCTGCCGCAGCACAAATCCAGCGCTGCCGGGGCTTTCCGGCTTTTCAGGTCGCAGATGGCGTGTTCCGCCAGCAATTCCGTTTCCGGCCGGGGAATCAGCACCCGGCTGTCCACCTGAAAATCCCGTCCGTAAAAGGACTGCTCCCCCAGCAGATACTGCAGGGGGCAGCGGGTCAGGCGCTGGCGGCACATAGCAGCGAAGGCCTCCTCCTCCCGGGGGGAGACCTCCGTCCAGGCGTCCAGGCGCAGCATCAGCTCCTGCTTGCCGGTCACATGGCTCAGCAGCAGGGAGGCGTCCACCTCCGGGTCGGGAATCCCGGCCTGCCGGAACGCTTCCGCCGCCTGCCTGATCAGCTCCCGGGGCGTCACGCCTGCTGCTCCTGATCGTTTTCGGTTTCTTCCTTGGGGAAAACATAGCCCTTTTCGGACTGGCGGTAATCCGTCAGCACCGTCCAGCCTTCCTCGGTGGTGGGGGCGTTTTCCGGCAGACCGTGAAGCGCCACATTCATGGAGACGATGGCGACTTCCAGCATCTTTTCATCGGGCTGCTTGGTGGTCAGGCGCTGCATCTGCATACCGGGCCAGCGGGCAGCACGGGTGAAGGCGTTGTCCGCATGGGCCAGACCCTTGAGGATCTCATAGCTCACTCCGGCCACCACGGGCAGCAGCACCAGGTGCAGCAGGAAGCGCAGCAGATACATCTCAATATCCCGGCCCACAAACAGGAACAGCGCCATGGCGATCACGAACACAATCAGCAAAAACGCCGTGCCGCAGCGGGGGTGCAGGGTGGTGAACTGGGCGGCGTTTTCGGGAGTGAGGGGCAGACCGGCCTCGTTGCAGTACACGGTCTTGTGTTCCGCGCCGTGATACTGGAAAGTGCGGCGCACATCCGGCACAAAGCCGCAGAACACCATATAGCCAATCAGGATGAGAATCTTCGTCAGGCCGCCTACCAGCGTGGCCACGGTGCCGGACACGTTCAGAGCCATCAGGCCGCTTTCCACACCGGCGGGAATCAGGATGAACAGACCCACAGCGAGGATCACCGCCAGCACCACGGCCACGGCCATCACCACTTTGTCGATGTTCTTGCCCAGTTTTTCCGCCAGCCACTTTTCAAACTTAGAGGGCTCTTCTTCATATTCCTGGCCCAGCATCTTCATGGAGGTTTCCAGCGTCTTCATGCCCATGGTGAGCATACCGCCCATGTTGACAATGCCCCTCATGATAGGCCAGCCCATCCAGGCGTGCTTCTTGGAGGGAGCCACATATTCATCCCGCTTGACCACCATGGTGCCGTCGGGACGGCGGACGGTGATGGCGATGGCGTCGGGGGACTTCATCATCACGCCCTCCATCACTGCCTGACCGCCGATATCCACCCGGGGGCAGGAAGCCTGCGCCTGATCGTTCTTCTTCATATACATAACCTCGCTTCTGCACTGATGTGCCACTTGATTTGCCACCTGCTCAGAACAAGCCCTCTCCCCTATCGGAAAAGAAACCTGTTCCTGTATATTTTCGCCCTTTGCCCCCTGATTCCCTGCAAAAGTGCGCAGTTTCTTTCGGGAAGGGCGCCATCGGCATCATTTTCCAAAAAAGAAAACAGCGTATCGCATTCGATACACTGTTATCTTTGCCTTTACACCGTTCCAGGCGCGAATCAGTTCAGACCGAAACGCTTCTTGAAACGATCAACGCGTCCGCCAGCATCCACCAGCTTCTGCTTGCCGGTGTAGAAGGGGTGGCACTTGGAGCAGATATCCACCTTCAGTTCCTTCTTGGTAGAACCCGTTTCAAACGTCTCACCGCACACGCAGCGAACGATGCACTTGCCGTAGTTGGGATGAATCTTTTCCTTCATTGCTCTTTCACCTCTTTCGCGCATGCAATGATCGACTTATGTCGCGACAACTATTGTATCATAGATACCGGGGGAATGCAAGGGTTTTTTTGCCGGGAGAAGGTCTTTTTTTGCCTTTACTCAGCCATTTTTGTTGGACAGCTGGGCCCAGCCCTTGATTTTGCTCAGCAGTTCCTCGTTGCTGCCGGCCATTTCCATCATGGAGAGCAGCTGGGGAATGGCGGCGGCAGAGCGGCTGCCGGCAGCCATGGAGTGAATCAGCTGCAGGCCCTCCTGCTGCTGGGGCGTCAGCAGCGCCTCGCCCCGCTTGGTGCCCGTTTGACCCAGGTTGATGGCCGGGCTCACGCCGGCTCTGGCGACGGAGGCGTCCAGCACCAGTTCCATGTTGGCAGTGCCCTTGAATTCCTCCACCACGGCGTCATCCACCTTGTTGCCGGTTTCGATGTTCATGGCGGCGATGATGGTCAGGGTGCCACCTTCCCTCGTGGCCCTCGCGGCGCCAAAGAGTTTCTTGGCTTTGAAAAGGCTGGAGGGATTCACCATGCCAGGCACGCTGCGTCCCTGCTGGGCGGCAGCGCTGGTATACACCTTCGCCAGCCGGGTGAGGGAATCCACCAGCAGCACCACATCCTTGCCCATTTCCACCAGGCGCTGGGCACGTTCCAGCACCATGTCCGTCAGGCGCAGATGATTCTCCGGCGGCTGATCGAAGGTGGAAGCCACCACCTGACAGGTCACGTCATCCCGGAAGAGGGTCACGTCTTCGGGGGTCTCGTCAATCAGCAGCGCCATGACGGTGGCGCCCGGATGATTGGCAGCGATGACGTTGGCAAAATCCTTCATCAGGCCGGTTTTGCCGCACTCCGGCGGGCAGAGCATCAGCGCACGCTGACCAAAGCCCAGGGGGGCAATCAGATCCACCAGACGCAGATCCCGGTGGGCCGCCTCGGCGGATTCCAGGTTGATGCGCCTCGTGGGATACACCGGCGTCAGATCCTCAAAGCAGGGGCGGGAAGCAGACTGATCCGCCGGGAGGCCGTTGACCTCGGTGATGTAGAGCATGGCGGTGAACTTGTCGCCGTCCCGCTGGGGGCGGGTCTTGCCGACGATGTGATCGCCGGTGCGCAGAGCAAAGCGCCGCACCTGGGCCTGAGACACATAGATATCCCGGGTGGTGGACAGCAGCTGCTTGCCCCGGAGGAAGCCGTATCCCTCGGGATGCAGTTCCAGCACGCCTTCACCGTCGCCGCACTCGGCTGCCGTGAGCATATCGTTCATGGCAGGGGCCGCATTGGCAGGCTCCTGAGCGTAACTGCGGGGGGCGCTATAAGCAGGACGGGCAGTGTATCCCCGGTTGTAGCCCTCAAATCCGCCGGGAGCGGCAGGCTGCTGGGGCTGCTGATAGGCAGGAGCAGGAGTGCTTTCTCCGCCGAAAGCATTCATGCGGCTGGGCTGCTCCTGATACGTCCGGGGCGCAGGGGTTTCCCGCTGCTCGGAGGCCCAGGGCGCAGGAGATTCATAACTGCGGCGCTCCGGAGCAGGGGTATAAGCAGGGCGCTGGGGTGCTTCCTGCTGATAGGGCCGCTGCTCCTCCTGACGGGGCTGGGCCGGCTCCTGATGGGCCGCCGGACCAAAGCGGGGCGTATAGCCGGTGGGGCGGGTATAAACGCCCCGGCCGTCCACGGTGTTGACGTTGTTATTGGGCGCAGCGGGCCGCTGATAATTCGTTTGCTGCGGGCGCTGCTGGGCCGGCGCCTGATAGGCCGGCTTGGTGCCGTAGCGGGGCGCAGGATTGTGCCATGCCGCCCGAAACTGCTGGGGCGCAGTCGCATCAGCAGGCTTGGTTTCAGGAGCCGTTTCCGCCGCTTCCACCACCCGGGCGGGCGCAGGAACATTCGCCGACGCCACAATCCTGGGCGCAGCGATTTCCGGCTTGGCAGGAGCGACTTCTTCACCAATGCAGGCCTCCAGTTTTTCAATAATGCCCGCCTTGGAGATGCCAGCGCCCAGCGTCACGCCATATTCTTTGGCGATCTTTCGCAGTTCCACCACTGTTTTGTTATTGAGATCCAGTTCAGCCAAGGGAATACCTCCTATATATCAGTCAGCGTGGGCAAAGGGCCACCGCCCGCCTGCACCACGGCACCACCAACATTGCATCCTTTTGGGGGCTTACCGCTCCTTGCGGGCGATCAACACATCCCGGGTCACGGCCTGTTCCACAAAATGCTCATACCGATGATCGTATGCCTGATCCACCAGCGTGAATCCGGCTTCCTCCACCAGCGTTTTCAGCTGCCCCCGGGGGAAGGTCAGGATGTTGAAACTCAGCGCCATCGCACCGCCGGGTTTCAGGGCGGCGTGCCAACTTTTCAGCGCCCTGCGCATCAACTGCGGGAAGGCCTCTGCCCGCCGTCCGTCCTGCGGGGCGTGCTGCACGCCGTAGGGCAAATCCGCCACCAGAATATGGGCTGGGGTCTTCCGCATCAGTTCGCCGGTGAGCCCCGTGTCCCCCAGCAGCAGCGTCAGCGAGCGGGTATCCCCCGCCTGATAATGCTCCTTGGTGTCCGCCAGGGTGTATATCGCTTCCGGCACCGATGTGCCCTTCACCGTGCGGCTGCCCTGCTTGAGCCCATGTTTGAGTTTATGGAACTGCAGATACCGGGAGAAATAATCAGCCGTTTCTTTCAGATCCCGCCGGTCGCAGTCCAGCCCCACGGCATTCATGCCGCTCTGCAGGGCCGTGAAGCAGGTGGTGCCCCGCCCGCACATGGGGTCCAGCACCACCGGCGCTTTCACCGCGAGGAAATCACTGGCGCACAGGGCGCAGTTGATCATCATTTTCGTGAACATGGCGCTGGTCTTGCCCTTATACTTGAGCAGCTCCGCCAGGTCCTCCGGAAGATACATAGGCTCCGGCTTTTCCAGAGGAATCAAAACGTCGTCTTCCTTCCGGCAGATCATCAGCGTGGCCGAATGGCGGCACAGCACCGCCCACTGCTGATTTGTCAGCCCTTCCGCTTCAAAGGTCAAAAACGTGCATCCACCGATTTTCTGCACCTGAATGTCCGCCTCCACGCCGCAGGCGTCCAGGAGGCACGCAAGTTCAGCGCGTCCCAGCGCTTGCAGGGACTCGCGGTATCGGATGTTCGCATGGGGATACAATTGAAAACAATAAGTCGCCATATTTCCTCGGTTTCGTGAATATATCGCCCTTTGTGAGAGCTTGATTGATTACAGTGATTATAGCAAAAAATGGCTCTGTGCGCAAGAGGAAAATTCAACACAACGTCTGCACGAAACTGAGCATTTCTGCGGGCAATTCACACCAAAAGAAAACCCCGGAACCATTGCGGTTCCGGGGAAATTTGCACTTGATTAGCGCTTGGAGAACTGAGGCGCACGACGGGCAGCCTTCAGGCCGTACTTCTTGCGCTCCTTCATACGAGGATCGCGGGTCAGGAAGCCAGCCTTCTTCAGGGCAGCGCGCAGCTCGGGATCAGCCTTGCACAGGGCGCGGGAGATGCCGTGACGGATAGCGCCAGCCTGGCCGGTCAGACCGCCGCCGCAGACATTCACCAGAATGTCAAAGGAGGTGGTGTTGGTCAGGGTCAGGGGCTGACGGACGGTCATCTTGAGGGTTTCCAGACCGAAGTAATTATCAATATCACGCTTGTTGATGACCACCTTGCCATCACCGGCGACCAGACGGACGCGGGCAATCGCCTTCTTGCGGCGGCCAACAGCGCTGTAATCAACCTTAGCCATGTTTCTTAACTCCTTTCAGCCTTACAGCTCGATCTTCACGGGATTCTGAGCGGCATGCTCGTGCTCAGCACCAGCGTAAACCTTGAGCTTCTTGGCCATCTGACGGCCCAGGGGGCCCTTGGGCAGCATGCCGGTCACGGCACGGCGGATGGCGAATTCGGGCTTCTCAGCCAGCAGCTTGCGGTACTTGGTTTCCTTCAGGCCGCCGACATAGCCGGAATGATGATAGTAGACCTTCTGATCCAGCTTCTTGCCGGTCATCTGAATCTTATCAGCATTGATGATGATGACATAGTCACCAGTGTCCACATGGGGGGTGTAGATGGGCTTGTTCTTGCCACGCAGAATGTTGGCAACCTTGCTGGCAAGACGGCCAAAGACCTGGCCCTCGGCATCGACAACATACCACTGACGGGTGATGTCAGCCGCTTTCGGCATAAACGTCTTCAAGTGAGATTCCTCCTTGGAAATGTTCAGAAAATGTTGCGCTGATATGATGGTCGCATATCCGTCGCGTATGTGTTCAATAGTTACCGGGGCTAGCGGAGCTATTGATGCCATCGTCTATTTTACTACAGAAGCAGAGCAAAGTCAAGGAAAATTTCAGCATTTCCGGCGACTTTTTTGAAGATTTCGGGGGATTTTTCACCTTCTGATCCCCTTGGGGTAGTGGTTTTTCATCACGCCGTCGGAAATCTTCCCCCAGCCCAGGGGGATGCCCGCAAAGCAAGCCAGCACCCAGCCCTTGCCGGAAGTTTCGATGGTCTGCCCCTGCTGATAATTTCGGGCCTGTTCGTAGGTCAAATCCACATGAGGGACGTCCGGCGGCAGGATGCTCATGGCCCAGGCGTGGTCGGGGGTGAACACCGGCGTTTTTCCATTGCGGCTGATCTTCACCGTGCCCAGATGCAGACCTGTACGCAGGACGTTGCGGGGCAGGCCGCCTTGGGGCAATTCCGGCACACGGCTGAGAAGATATTCCCCCGGGGCGATTTCCCGCAGGCTGTTGGCGCCGTGGCCTTTCGGCAGCGCCTGGGTGAGAGAGGCCGCCAGCGCCCGCTCCTTCGGGGCAAATTCCGGGACAGCCCAGGCCATGCCGGGGGCGTCGCCCTGCTTTTTCAAAAGCGCCACAAAGTGCCCCTCGCCTTGCATCCTGTGGGGATAGCAGGTCAGCATGCCATCGGGAGCGTCGGCGCCGGGCAGGGAGAATCCCACCAGGGAGAAATCAGCATGGCGCTGAAGGAACGCCCGGATAACGTCCTCGTTTTCTTCCTCGTTCAGGGTGCAGGTGGAATACACCAGCCTGCCGCCAGGGCGCAGCATCACGGCGGCGCTGTCGAGGATGTCCGATTGTCGCTTGGCGCATCCTGCGGGAGATTCCGGCGTCCATTCTGTGCGCGTTTCCGGGTGACGGCGGAACATCCCCTCGCCGGAACAGGGCGCGTCGCACTGGATGGCGTCGAAAGCTTCGGGCCAGCATTTGGCCAATTGTTCCGGCCAGGCGCTGACCACCACGGCGTTGGGGATCCCCATGCGCTCCACGTTCCGGGAAAGAATCTTCGCCCGGTCCCTGATGGGCTCGTTGCAGATGATGGTGCCCTGACCGTTCATGCGCAGGGCGGACTGGGTGGTTTTGCCGCCGGGGGCTGCACACAGGTCCAGAATACGCTCTCCCGGCTGGGCGTCCAGCACGGCAGCAGGCAGCATGGCGCTGGGCTCCTGCAGATAATACGCTCCGGCGTCATGGAGCACTTGGGCGCCGGCGTCAGATTCCACGGACAGATAGCGCCCCGTGTCTTCCCACGGCACCTGCTCCCCTGCCCCGGAGACGTCAGCATCCATCCGTTTATGGGGATTGAAACGAATCCCCCGCTGATACGGCTCGTCGTAACTGCGGAGGAATTCGTCAAACTCGTTGCCCAGCCGGGCTTTCATTCTTTCAAGAAATGCCTGCGGAAGCGCTGTCATGCGTCCACCATCCATTCCGGTTTCATATAGCGGCTGATGACGATGGGCTCCGGCAGTTCCGGGCAGAGGGACAGAACCTCCTGCGTGCCGGCGGTCATCACCCGGGATACACCAAGCATCTGCGCCGCTTTCATCACCTGCTGATGGCCCTCACGGAGCATTTCCGGGGTGGTTTCATCCGCCAGGTTGGTGTTGTTGATCAGCATTTGGGGCTTGAGGCGGCTGCGGGCGGCGATGCGCTGAGCCAGATCAACGATGTCCTCCGCCGTCTGGGTCAGGGGGCGCATGGCGTTGATGACCAGCGCCATGGCAGTTTCCTCCCGGAAGCGCACAAAGGACGGCGCATACCGTCCCAGCGCCGCCGCGCCGGTGTCATCTCCGCCCACGTCAAAGATGACATGGTCGCAGGGCAGTTCAAACACGCTCTGCACTTCTGCCGGCAGGGCGGGCACATCCACCGCCGTCATGGCGAAGGTGGGCATCAGCACCCGCACGCCTTGCCCCTTGAGCAGTTCCGCCTTTTCACCGCTGCGGAAATACGGATTGACGATGTCCAGATCCACCAGCGTAGCACTCCCCCGGAAGGCCGCCGCCAGCGCCAGATTCAGCGCCAGTTCCGTTTTGCCAGAGCCATAATTGCCGCACAGCACGAAAAACCGCTTGTCCGGCACAAAGGTCGCCTTGCTCACAGTCCGCTTTCTCCTTCTTGGGTGGTTGTTCGCCGCTGATGCTCCGGGTTTTTCCAGTGGCGGGGCACATAGGGCTGATGATAATCCGGCTCCTCCTGAGCCACCGGCGGCGCCGAGTAGCGCAGGGGCATCTCTTCATTGCCTTCAGGCACATACCTGCGGCGGCGCACCACCGGCTGGGCAGGTACCCGGATGGGCTCCGGCTGCTGGATGGTTTCTGCCTGCTCCTCCGGGAAAATCTCCTCCCGGGGCACAGGGCGGCGGTAGGCGGCATGGAGGTCCGTTTCCATCACAGCCGGGGCCACGGTGGCAACAGAGGCTTCTTCTTCCATTTCCTCGGCGGAGATTTCATCAAAGCCCATGGAGCCGTCGGCGTAAATCCACTGCCGGCGCACCCGGCCGGAATTTTCCACGTCGTCCCCTTTGCGGCCAAAGAGGCGGCGCAGAAAGCTGGCCCACACCTTGTGGGGCTGCCAGCGCAGGAGGTATATCACAAAATCAATCAGCAGACCGGCAACGCACACGATCATCGCCATTTTCAGCCAGTTGTCCGCCAGCCATTGGGCGATGTCGTCGTTTTCGCCGTTAATGAGATTCCACAATCCCTGCGCCATGCGGGAAAACCATCCCAGCATCGTCTGAAAGACCGCATTGGCAAAGTTGCCCATGATGTACCTCCTTTCCTGAATATTGTCTATATTGTCCTACGAAAAGAGCAGGAAGGGCTTGATTCCCCTTCCTGCAAGAAAGCCTTACTTGCGGTGGATGAGCACTTCCACCGTGTCGGGAACCAGTTCCACCGTGAAATTCTGTCCCTCGCTGTCTGCGATCTTGCACAGCACAGGCACATAGTAGGTGCCTTCCGTCAGGCCGGTCAGATCCACATACAGGCTGATGTTCTCGGCCTTGAGGCCGTCCATCCACAGCTGTTCGCCGCTGATGCTCACGTCGCTGTAACGTGTCATCAATTCGGCGGTATGCTCGTTTTCCACGCTCTGCACATAGACGCGGATGTGGTCGAAGGTCTTCGAGGTGATGACGGGGCCCACTTCCACCGCCACCGTGGCCGTGGTAGTGGACAGATACACCAACTCTTCCGGCCTGCGGATGAGGATGCGGCCCTGAATGGATTCCTTGACGCCGGTGACGTCCAGCTGGCTGTCGGGATAGAGAATGTCGATGCCCTCCAGCTTGTCCGCCTCACCCGCCACGGTGACGGTGCCCGGCACGACGCTGATGGACTTGACTTCATAGCCGGCAGCGGGCTTGCCCCTGACCACATTCATGTCAGACAGGGCGATTTCCCGCACGGGATACACTTCCGCCGTCATGATGACGCTGTCCAGTTGTACCGCTTCGTTGGTGATTTCCAGCAGATCGCCGGCGATTTCTTCTCCGGCAACGGTGGTCATCTTAAACGGAGCCGCCCACACTACAGGGCCTTCCTTGGCCGGGAGGGTGGACAGATCCACCGTCACGTTGGCACAGGCAATCTGTTCCACCAAAGACTCGGGGCCGCTGACGGACACCATCATGGGGTCTGCGGCCGGCATCTTCACATAGTAGCCTTCCGGCTCCTTGCCCGTGGTGGATACCAGCACAGGAATGCGGGAGCGGGTGATGTAATCTTCCACCACGATGGTGATTTCAGAGGGCTCAATCTCTTCCACCGCGCCATAGGTGTTGGTGCTGGTGGTGCTGATGGAGATGTTCTGCGTGCCGGCACGGTTGATGCGGCTCAGGTCAATGCGGGGGGTGTAGTTGCCCGCCTGGACGCTGTTATACTGCAGTTGGGGCACGTTGACCGTCATTTCCACGCCTTCCAGCGCACTTTGCATATCGCTTGTGATGATAAAGCCCTTGCGCTTGAGGGTGTCCTCGCCGGAAATGGTCACTTTCACGTCTTCGAAGTGCTTTTCTCTGGTGAGGCTGGCGTCCTGGGTGATCAGCCCGGCCCATAGAATCACTGCCAGCACCAGCGCCAGCAGCTTGTAGGGGCCGTTGTGCAATACGGTGCGGAGAATCCACCGGCCGGCTTTCCTTAACTGTTCCTTCACGTCAATACGGGGAGGCTGTTCACGCGTCTGCATCATTTGTCCGCCTCCTTCACCTTGGTATTCCTTCGCAGGGTCAAAATGCGGCTGCGGCCCGACATCAGGTATATCTTGCCCAGAATGTCCTTGAGGGCCTTTTCATCCAGATGGCGCACCAGCTTACCGCCCCTTGCCAGGGAAATAATGCCCGTTTCTTCAGAGACGATCAGCACCGTGGCGTCGGTGGTTTCACTCACGCCGATGGCCGCCCTGTGGCGGGTGCCCAGGTCATGGCTGATGCCGCTGCCTTCCGTCAGGGTGAGGATGCAGGCAGCCGCGGCCACCCGGGTGCCCCTGATGACCACCGCACCGTCGTGCAGGGGGGTGTTGGGCTCGAAGATGTTTTCCAGCAGAGCGCCGGAGATGTCCGCATCAATGGCGATGCCGGTCTCCATCACGTCTTTGAGGCCGGTCTTCCTCTCAAACACCAGCAATGCGCCCACGCGGCGGCGGCTGAGATTCATAAGACACTGGGTGATTTCCTCCACGATGCGCTCGGAGTCATCAGGCGTGTCATGGCGCTTTTTCTCAAACAGATGGCCGCGGCCAATCTGTTCCAGGGCCTTGCGCAGTTCCGGCTGGAAGAGAATGACCAGCACCACGGCGCCGTTGTTCACAACGGTCATCAGCAGCCAGTTCAGCGCCGTCAGGCCCAGGAGGTTGCTCACGCCCACGACCACCAGCAGCAGCAGCAGACCCTTGAACACAGCACTGCCGCGGGTGCCTTTGGTCAGCATCAGCACAGCATAAATGATCAGCGCAACAATCAGAATATCAATCAAATCGGCAAAGTTCATCCGATGGAACAGATTCCACGTCAGGGCGTCCATCGTTTGCCAGAGATTCGTCACGCTCTTCACCACACTTTCGTATCCTTCACGTGCCTCTATTATACAACATCTCTGGGGGAATATGAAAGGTTTTTTGAAAAAAACTCCGGCAGTTTTGCCGGAAATTTACGGAATCGTCTCTTTTTTCCCCTGGGAAAAGGCAATTCAGTTCGGCGTCTCCTCCTATCGGGCAGACCGCCTGTTTCTGGTGGACATGGTGATAGTCATTTCCACCTGAGCGGCACCTGTTTTTTCCTGCCGGGACACGCTCATCCCCGCTTCCTCCATCTGCCTGACCACCGCCCGGATGGCATTCAGGTACAGGCGGTAATCGTGCACCCGCATCACCGTTCTGCCGCCGCACAGGGGCGAAGCCGGCAGACGATGCAGGGCAGAAGACACCATGGCCTCCACCTCCCGCACCTTCAATCCCTGCTCTGCCGCCTTACGGGCGATGCGCATCCGGGCGTCCCTGTCGGGCAGCCGGGTGAGGGACCGGGCAATGCTCTCCGGGAGGTTTTCTTCCATCAGAAGCGCCTGCAGGGGCAGATCCAGCTCCGCCAGAGCAATCTTCGCTGTCACCGCAGAATGGCTCACCCCCAGGGTGCGGGCCAGTTCTTCCCGGCGAAGGCCGAAGGTGCGGTTGAGGCGCTGCAAAGCCCTGGCCATTTCCAGATAGTGCAGCTTGCCCGAAAGCAGCCCACGAATCAGCGGCTGAATGTGCTCCTCCCCTGTGTCCGGCCAGAGCACCACGGCGTCGACGTGGCTGTGGCCCAGCAGGCGGCACGCCATCAGCCTTTGGTTGCCCGACACCACCCGGTACTTCTCCTCCCCTGTTTTCTCCACGGTGATGGCCTTCTGCAGGCCGATTTCCGAAATGGAAGCAGCCAGCGCCGCCACCGCTGCCATCTCCGTCAGGTTCTCCCCTGCCCGCAAGGTGATTTGCTCCACCGGGAGATAACACACCTGCCGCGCCGCTTCCTGCTGATAGTATTCCTGCCCCTGATGATGGGGAAACTGAAACTGGTACTGCATACGCCCACTCCTTGTCTTGTGCCGGATTCCCGGCGGTGTATGCAGGTATTCCCCGGAAAGAAAACAATCCCCTGCCCGGTATGCAAAGAATCGTTTGACATTCTTCGCAGCACAGGCAGGGAGATTTTGCTTACTTTTTGGGGGATTTTGCCGATGTTTCGCCGCTTGGGGCGGATGCGCCCAGCGGCTGCTTGCCGGGCGTGCCGGCTTTCCTCGGATACTGTCGAGCGGTTTTTGCATTTTTTGTGATGGGCAGCAGCAGATGCTGCCAGTCCCTGCCCGGAAGCGACACCGGGATGGGCTCCTGGGCCTTGCCGCCCAGCAGGAAGGCAGCCTTGCGCCCCTGGGGCAGTTCGTCCATCAGCGCCGGGCCCTTCCAGCAGATCATTTTGCCGCCCACCTTCACATAGGGCAGAAGGTATTCCGCCAGCACCGGCAAAGACGCCACTGCCCGGGCCACCGCCACATCGTATTTTTCCCGATGGGCAGGATTGCGGGCGCCGTCCTCCGCCCGGGCATGGACGAGGGTCACATTGGTGAGGCCCAGTTCGCCCACCACGGCTTTGAGGAAGTTCAGGCGCTTTTGCTGGGCGTCCAGCAGCGTGACCTGCACACCCGGCAGGGCAATGGCCAGCGGCAGGCCGGGGAAACCGGCGCCGGTGCCCACGTCAATCAGCGTGCCCGTTTGAGGAAGCAGTCCCGGCACCGTCAGCGCCATGAGGCTGTCCACATAGTGCCGGTCCATCATTTCTGCTTCTTCGGTGACGGCTGTCAGATCCATGCGGGTATTCCAGTCCATCAGCATGGCGTGATACGTCAGCAGTTTTGGGGGCACGTCCTCCCCGCACACAATGCCGCAGGCTTTCAGCCGGGCGGATAGTTCTTCATGCGTCATCTTCTGTTTACTCCAAAGGCAGGTGCAGATACTTCTGCGCCCAGTATTTCATCCAGGAAAGGGCCTCCCTGAGGTGGTTTTTCGCCCAGTAGCGCAGGCCTTCCTTGGTGGGGCTGCCCACGCCGGTGGCCGTGATGCCCTCGTCTTCCGCCAGGGCCATGGCCCGGGGCAGATGATAATCGCTGGTGACGATCAGCACCTTTTTCGCGCCGTAATCTTTGAGCAGCGCTGCGGCGTTGACGATATTCTGCCTGGTGTTATAGGAATCCGGGTCTGTCAGGATGCGCTCTTCCGGGATGCCCTTTGCGGTGAGATAATCCCGCATCACCAGCGCTTCCGGGGCAGGCTCGTCGTCTCCCTGTGCGCCGCAGACCACCACCGGCACATCCCTTTCCAGCCAGATTTCATAGGCCTTGTCCAGCCGCCACGCCAACTGAATGGAAGGCGTGCCGTCGGGCAGCACCTGGGCGCCCAGCACCACGATGGCGTCATAATCCGTCACCTGAGGCACATGGCTCTCCTTGTACACGATCATGGCGATCACGCCGGTGTAGAAAATCAGAAAAACCAACACTGCGATCAGCAGCCACATCATTCCCCGCTGCAGCCTCCTGCTCAATGCTTCCATGCGTGCTTCGTTCCTTCCGGCACACAGGCGTCATTCCCTGTTGGATAACAAGCCATGCTGAAGCATACTGTATGCTTCATTGCTGCCCACAATCACATGGTCCAGCAGCACCATGCCCATGCCCTCCAGCAGCTTTTGCATTTTGATGGTCACGCTGATGTCCTCCCGGGAGGGCTCAGGATCGCCGCTGGGGTGATTATGGCACAGAATGACACTGTGTGCGTTGTAATTCAAGGCGGTTTCTGCGACCATGCGCGGATAGGCATGGACTTCGCCCAAAGTACCCTGAGCGATCTTCCGCTGCCCCAGGAGTTTTCCCTGCGTATCCAGACACAGGACATGGAAACACTCCACCCGGTAGCCCTTCAAAAGCGCCTGGCAGTATTTCAGGGCTTCATTGATGTTGCCCATCCACAGCTTTTCGTCCACCAGACACTGTTCATACCGCCGGAAAACGGGCACCATCAGCCCCAGCAGGGTGGCTGTTTCCTCGCCCACGCCGGGCACGGTCATCAGCTGGGACGGCGTGGCTTCCAGCACGCCCTTGAGGGAACCGAAGGTATCCAGCAGCTCATGGGCCAGAGGATTAACGTCTCCCCGGGCTCTGGCGTAGATCAGAATCAGTTCCAGCACCTCATGGGGCGCAAAGCCTTCCAGCCCTTCCTGACGGAACCGCTCCCGGAGCCGCTGCCTGTGACCGTCGTGAATGCCCATGGTCATTTCCCGCCTTTTCATTCATATTAACGGATGTCGCCGCCTGATTGTTGCACCATCATGGTAAAAACTTCTTCCGCCTGACCGCCCAGGCGCAGCACTTCGCCCAGCACCCGCTCCCGGCCATAGGCGGAAGCATACCAGTTGTCCCTGTCCGCCCGATACCCGTGGGCGGGGCACAGCAGGAACTCCGTGTCCGGGTAGGCCGCCTGATAATACATCAGCGCCCGGCGGGCGTGCCAGGGCTTGGTGCAGAGGATGGCTCTGCGGATTTCCAGCCCCATGGCATCGGTCAACCGGCGGGAGAACCGGGCGTTCTCCCAGGTGTAGGTAGCCTGATCTTCCCGGAGGATGTTTTCTTCCGGCACGCCATGCTTTATCAGCACCGTGCGCAGGAAATCCCACTCCGTTTGGAAGGGGCCGGGATAGTGCTGCGCCCATTCCGGCTTCAGGCCAGCAAAGCGTCCCTCCGTGCGGGAAAACCGCCCGGAAGGCAGCACATAGGGCGCATACCTTTCGCAGTACAGTTCCGCCGCCCGCACCGCATGGCGGGGGTCCGGCGAGCCCGGCACGAAGATGATATCCGCCTTTTGCGGCGCATCCTCCACGAAGATGAATTCCGTCACGGCGTCCACATAGCGCTTCACGCCCGGCGTCATTGCGTCATTTGCCATAATACTTCCACAAGTCCTCGCAGACCTGCCGGTCCTTCCCCTGTGCGGGGGTGAAGGCCCGGCGGTAAATCCGCCTGATCTGTTCTTTCGTCAGGGGCTCAATGTGATGCTGCACCCGGTTAAGATCAACATCGTCCACGATGGCGTCCAGCACGGAATCCTCCGGCATCTGCGTCACTTCCAGCCCCAGGTCGATCATCATGCCCCGCAGAAGCCGGGAGCCCATGTATTCGCTGCCCAGGCGCATTCTGTCTGCCGTTTCCATCAGGATGGGCAGGGCGCTTTCGGTGTTCACGGCATGATCCCACAAAATCGGCAGCACCAGCATACACGCCTGCCCATGGGGGATGCCCAGATGCTGCGTGATGGGATAGCTTAGCGCATGGGCGGCGGTGGTGCGGTTTTGTTCCACCGCACGGCCGCTGTCGTAGGCCGCATAGAGCATGGCATTTTGAGCGTCCCTGTCGCCGGCAAGATAGGCCCGGAGATTATCCAGCACGCCCAGCATGGCCAGATACGCCTGCACCTGTCCGTCCCCGGTGGCGCCGGGCGACCAGTAGGCTTCAATGCCCTGGCACAGGGCGTCCATGGCACAGGATTTCCGCTGCAAATCCGGCAGGGTGTCCAGCAGTGCACCGTCCAGCACCACCGCCTGAGGCAGCAGCGCCCCGTGGCGCAGGGATACCTTGCGACCCTCCACAAACAGCACCGCCGTGGAGGTGGCTTCTGCGCCGGAACCGGCAGTGGTGGGAACGGCAATGTGGGGCACGCCCTCGTCTTCTCCCAAACGGCTGGCCAAGGCATCTTCCGGGGTAGCCGCCATCACCACTGCCTTGATGCCCTTGGCGGTATCCATCGCAGAGCCACCGCCCAGGCTGATCAGACCGTCGCAGCCCGCCGCCCGGAAGACCTCAGCGCCCTTGACGCAATCAGCAAAATCAGGGTTGGGATGAAAATCGCTGAAATACACATCCATGCCCGGCAGGCACTTCTGCCCACGCTCAGACGCCACCACCATCGGGCGAGTGACGCCAAAGTGATCCATCATCTCCTGCAGGCGACCCAATTTTCCCCTGCCCCTGAGCACCTTCTGCACCATGTCAGGAAACCTTCCTTCGCTTTATCTTTCCATAAGTCCAGTGTACCCTATCGGGCCCGGAATGTCAATCTGACGCACCAGACCAAAATCAAAAAAAGAGTGCAACCTTGCGATTGCACTCCTTACGTACCATTGTACTCGCCCGTTGGCCAGTCACCATGGCGCTCCGTTCACAGGATGTGAATTAGAAGCGGTTGGCGCGCTGAGCCTCGAAGCACTCACGGCAGTACACGGGACGATCACCACGGGGCTGGAAGGGCACCTGGGTGGTCTTGCCGCAGCCGTCGCAGATTACTTCGTACATCTGACGGGGGGCAGCGCCGTTGCCATTCTGGGCGCGGCGAGCCGCACGGCAGGCAGGGCAGCGGGAGGGCTGGTTCTGGAAGCCCTTCTCAGCGAAGAAGGCCTGCTCAGAAGCAGAGAAAACGAACTGTTCGCCGCAGTCACGGCAAGTAAGGGTCTTGTCCTCGTACATGGTGGAAAACCTCCTAAAATTGTTTACCCATGCCGATACCTTCGGCCAAATGCTTCCATGGTTTCCCGACGATGGGTTGTGACAACCAAAGGAGGGAATGAACCTTGCATACCTGGCTGGGCTACAGGGCATATTATACCATGTCCTTTGGAAAAAGTACAGTCTTTGTGAAAATTTTTTTATGCATCATTGCATGAAGGATTTCGGCTTCATTTTTCCTGATTTTTTTCAGGAAATTTCGCCGAAATCTGTACTTTCAGACCACTTTGTACTTTCAGCGCATTCAACATTCGCCGAATCCCCTGTACAATAAGAGCAGAAAGCGACCCACAGTACAGTTCAGGAGGTGCTTCCATGGATCATCAGGATTTCGGCGCCCGCATCAGGAAAATCCGCAAGGACAGAAAAATGACCCAGGAGCAACTGGCGGAGCAGCTCAACATCAGCCCATCCTTCCTGGGCCATGTGGAGCGCGGCACCCGCACCTTCAGCCTGGACATGACAGTGGAAGTCTGCCGCGTGCTGAAAGTGGGCCCGGAAGTGCTCCTCAGGGGCAGTCTGCCGGAATATACCCCTGAATGGTCCGAGGACGGCACCAACAACGAACTGGCCCATGCCCGCAAGGTGCTGCGCATGGTGCAGAACGCCATTGAGTATTGGGAGGAGTAAATCTCCAAAGAGGCTTCCCGCTGCGCATCCTGAAAGCACTTCTTATTTCCACAACTGATTCACACAAAAAGCTCCCTGCTTTTCGGCAGGGAGCCTTTCATTACCCGTAGTTTACTCGTAGGAAACGCCGCGGCCATCCCGCTTTCCGTTGGGGAAGACAATCACGAGCGTCTTGCCCCGCTGGAGGGAGATTTCGTTGCCGTCTGCGTCATAGTACACGGTGCGGGAGGTGTAGTCGTCCCGCTTCCAGTAACCGGCGACGTGCTTGCCGGCCATGAAGAAATCAGCATTGCCTTCACCCACCATCTTGACCACGGGGGCGTCGGGGGAGTTGTTGTAGGTGATGTCAGTGAACTGCACGATCACGTTGGCAAAGCCGATCTGCTCCTCGGTGTCCTTGTCCACCCAGGGATGCAGGACGTTGTTCTTGTAGATCATGTAGCGCAGATAGGTGTTGGATTCGATGTCATATACCAGCTTGGAGTCATACTTGAAGTTATCCGAGTCCCAGTTGACGGTCACTTCCAGGGCATCGTCGCCTTCCGGGGTGGCGTCGGTGAACCTGAAGGCGTGGTTGGGCGCCACATAATCTTCAGGAATCAGGGAATACATACCCGCCACGTTGCCGTCGATGTGATAGGGGGATTTGAGGCCGGCACGTTCCGTATAATACTTATACCAGGCCTTGCCTTCGCCCACCATGCCGCTGAAGAGCAGCGGATCGCCGATGGCGCTGTGGCCCAGGCGGCGGAACTCTTCCAGCACGTTGGAGCCTTCATGCTCCTGCTGGCCGTAGAACAGGAAGCCGGCGCCCCACTCTTCCCGCAGCCACACATGGCCCACACGGGCGGAGCGGACAAAACCCACGGAGTCCGGCACCACGTCGTTGAACAGGAAGGTCAGACGGGTGGGGCCATTTTGATGGTTGGGCATTTCATACACCATGTCGGCATAGGTGGCGCCCCAGGGAGCCCGGTTGCCCACGCCGCCTTCATCGTTGCCGATCTGCACCAGCATGGGCAGATAGCGGCCAGTGAGGGCCATGCCCGTCTGGCCTTCTTCCACCTCAATGTATTCCAGGGTCAGGCCGGTGGTGGGGCTGACGCCTTCCTCCACCTCATTGAGACCAACTTCCTGCAGGGTGATGTTGCGGTCTTCTTTGGGATCGATGGTAGTCTGCGCCATCGCAGGCAGGCTGGTGAGCAGCATCAGGGCCGCCAGCACCGCCGACAGAGATTTCTTCATCATATAATCTCTCCTTTCCTTATCCGGCCGCAGATGGGATTTTCTGCGGCTCGTTCCTGATTGTAGCAGGTTTCGTTATGCCTGTCAAGGCATTTTGACGCAATTTAGAGTTATAACTGTAACATCGTTGTAACAATTAGTCGTAAATCTTGATGCTGGTGTCGCCGTCATCGCAGCGGTAGTACACCACGTCCGGCTTGAGCACCACGCCGTCCTTGGCGAAGATCTCGTCCACCGTCAGCAGGATGTACCCCTGCTCTTCCAGCCAGCGGATGAGGGTGGTGGTGGTTTCCGGCGTCAGTTCCTTGATGTCATGCAGCAGCACGATGTCGCCATCGGTGAACTGCTTGCGGATGTTATTCATGATGGTGTTGGTGCTGCGGCCCCGCCAGTCGTAGGTGTCCACCGACCACTGAATCAGCGGCCAGCCCACCTTCGCCCGGATCATCTGATTATACAGGCCGTAGGGCACACGGTTATAGCGGGTGGGGATGCCGATGGCGTCGATCATCTTGTTGTTGACCTTTGGCACAATCGCCCGCATTTCATAATCGGAGAGGTTTTCCACCGACGCATGGGACCAGTTGTGGCTGCCCACGCTGTGGCCTTCGTCATGCTCCCGCTGCACCAGGTCCTTGCCGTCTTCAATCAGGTTGCCCAGCACGAAGAAGGTGGCTCTGGCGCCGCATTCCAGCAGGCTGTTGAGCACCTGGGTGGTGGGGGTGCGGGAGGGGCCGTCGTCATAGGTGAGGGCAACGGTCTTGTAATACGCCAGATTGTCCGTTTCGATCTGGGCGTCGTCGGTCATGTACTGCCGGATGTCGGGGTACATCAGGGGCACTTCGATGTTGGTGTATCTGCCGGGATAGAAATCCCCCGCAGACAGATGCAGCACCAGGGACATCCCATGAAGGGTGAAGTCCGTGTTTTCCAGAGCCTCTCTGGTGGTGGCAGCAGCCAGGGCGTCGGCATTGGGCGCTTCATCGGGGAAATAGGCGTTGACGGTGTCCTCCACCGCCTGACGCAGCACGTCCCAGCCGGCGCTGTCTTGAGCGAAAATGTCCGTCAGCAGGATGCGCTCGCCGGTTTCCATGTTATAGGTGCGGCTGGTGAATTCCTGGCCGATCAGATCCCGGTGATAGGTGATGCGGGCCTGCACCAGAAAGGACATCCAGGTCAGGCCCGTGCGGCTGGCACGGATGGGCACATCCAGGCGGCTGTTGCGGCTGGTGGCGTTGCCGGCTTTTTGTAGGGTGGGGCCGATTTCATCCGCATACTGCTGGGCCAGCGCCATCAATTCCGCATCCACGTCGTCATTGGCAGTGTCAATATGCCACAGGCGGATGACGCTCTTGTTGGACTGGGTGGTGTCCTTCTTCTTCAGGGTGAACTGATGGCACTCACGGATGGACAGCCCTTCCGTTTCTGCCATGGCGGGCGCCATGCCCATCAGCATCATCGCCGCCAAAATGGCAGCAAGTAACTTCTTCATCCTCTGTAACCTCCTGCAGAACATTACATTTCATTATATCATTCCCATGGGAATGCGTCAACCTCGGCGCCCCTCGCACATTCAACGGGACAAGGCGCCATATTCTTCCGAAAAAAGAATTGCACACCTACAAAAAGCCCGCAAGGCAAGGCGACAAGGCTGCAAATAAGGGAATTCACATGAACGAAAATGACCGAAATTTGCAGCCGTAGTCAACGAAGGAAGCAAAAAATCCTGTCATAGACAGGATTTTTGGCGTTTGCGGGCCTTTTTGATGGTCTGAAGCGGCTGAAGCCGCTTGTTCCCGGTTATTGTTGCGTTACTCTGCGTCCGTCAGGCCGTCCAGACCCGTCTGGGTGCTCAGAGCCACATACTTGGCGAACACGGCGCTGATCACGTCTTCTTCCTCGGCCACCACAAAGGACATTTCGCCGTTTTCTTCTTCCAGGCGGGTGACGAGGATCTGCTCCTCGCCGTCCTCGGTGTCCTCCATTTCCAGCAGGACCACATAGTCCTGCCCGGCATAGGGGATGGTCGCACCGTACCTAAAGCGGAACACCTCGCCACCGGGGCCGGTCAGTTCCACCACCGCATCATGGAGATCGGTCATCTTATTCCTCTTCCTCAGCCATCAGTTCCAGGAACTTGTCAAACACGGCCTGCTGAACGGCCTCGTCTTCCACCTGCACATAGCACTCGGCGCCGTCTTCATCCTCGGCAATCTGCATGATGAACACTTCGCACTCGGCTTCCTCGTTGTCGGTCACTTCCGCCAGGGCGATGTAGAAAACGCCCTCGTGCTCGATGGTGGCCAGATGCTCAAAGGACACGGCCTCGCCGGTTTCGTCGTCGATCAGTTCGATGATGTTCTCGTTCATGTTTTCGCTCATGGTATTTTCCTCGCTTTCATGCCCGTTGGGCGTATTGATGGGGTTTTTCCTGTGATACACCCGGGGCTGCCAGGCGTATGCTTGCTGATGCAGGGTATCCAGCCACTGCTGGAGAATCACAGCCGCCGCTACCTTGTCCACATTCTGCTTGCGCTCTTTGCGGTGCATATTGTCTTCCAGCAGGGCGTGCTCGGCGGTGACGGTGGTCAGCCGCTCATCCTGATAATACACCGTCAGCCCGGCTTTTTCAAGTTGCTGACAGAATTGTTCCACTTTTTTTGACTGAAATCCTGCTGTGCCGTCCATATTCAGAGGCCAGCCGGACAAAATCAACTGGGTATCGTACTGCTGGCACAGTTCCAGAATCCGCCGCACGTCTGGGCCGTAACCCACCCGGTGAATCACTTCCACCGGCGTGGCGATGGTCCGGGAAGCGTCGCTGACAGCCACGCCGATGCGGGCGTCGCCGATGTCCAGCGCCAGAATCCGCTCGTTCATTGCCTTCCTCCCCTGTACATGGTCATGTTACAGATGCAGTTTCTCTGCACCCTTGCCCACCGCTGCCAGACAGGGGGGCACGGTCAAAACACGGCGGGCAGCGTCCATCACCTGCTGAATGGTCAGGCTGTCAATGGCGCTGATGGTCTCTTCCGGCGTGCCGCTCTTGCCCATCAGCAGCATCCGCCGGCCCATGGCCTGCATCCGGCTGCCGGGGCTTTCCAGCCCCATGAGGAAGCCGGACCTGAGTTGCTGGCGGGCGTCACGGAATTCCTTTTCCGTCACGCCGTCCTTTACGAGCCTGTCAAGTTCCCGGCGGATTTCGCCAAGTACCCGCTCGCCGTTTTGAGGCGACACGCCGGCATAGATGCCGAAGGTGCCGCAATCCTGATAGGTGTTGGGGAAAGTGTAGATGGAATAGGCCATGCCCAGTTCCTCCCGGATGCGCTGAAACAGGCGAGAGGACATGGCGCCGCCCAGAATGATGTTCAGCGCCGCCTGGGGATAGAGGTCATCGCTGCCGTAGGCCGTGCCGGGGAATCCCAGACACAGGTGCATCTGTTCGGTGTCCTTGTCCCGCAGGGCCATTTGTCCCTGCAGCACATGGCAGGGGGGCGCCGTTTTCTTTTCGCCCTGGTTGTTCCAGCCGCCAAAGCAGCCTTCCAGCACTTCCCTGACCTGTTCAGCGTCATAGTTGCCCGCCAGCGCAATCACCGTTTCTGCGGGGAAATAGTGCCTGGCCCTGAAATCCACCAGGTCTTGCCGGGTATAACTGCGGATGAGTTCCGCCGTGCCCAGAATGGGCATCCCCAGGGGCTGGGCGCCGAACATGGCTTTGCTGAGCAGTTCGTGCACCATGTCTTCGGGGGAATCCTCATCCATGGCGATCTCTTCCAGAATGACGCCCCGCTCCTTGTTCATTTCATTTTCGTCCAGGGAGGCATGAATCACCAGGTCGGAGAGAATGTCCGCCGCCAGAGGCAGGTCTTCATCGATCACCTTGGCGTAAAAGCAGGTGCAGTCCTTGCCGGTGAAGGCATTGAGCTGCCCGCCCACAGCGTCCATTTCCTCGGCGATCTGCCTTGCGGTGCGCTTTTCCGTGCCCTTGAAGACCATGTGCTCCATGAAGTGAGACAGGCCGTTTTCTCCGGGCAGTTCAAACATGGAGCCTGTGTGCATCCACACGCCGATGGACACCGTGCGAAGGTAGGGCAGCCTTTCGCCCACCACCCGCACGCCGTTTGTCAAAACAAATTCATCCCGCATACAGCCGATGACTCCCTTGCTGTTTTCCATCATCGTATCCGAATATTTCCTTTCTGATACCCACACAAAGGCGGATATGTGAAAATTCGCAAAAGCCCAGAATGTGGACTTTTGCGAATTTCCTTGTCCTGACGCAAGGTCAGGGATATATTGCCAGATTAGTTCCGGCCGTCACGGCGGGGGGGACGGGCACGGAAGCCTTCGCTGCGGCGGGGAGCCTCAGTGGAAGCGGTGTAGGTGATGTCGTTGCGGATCAGGTTGATACGGCCCTGAGCGTCGATCTCATTGACCTTCACTTCCAGCTCGTCGCCGATGTTCACCACATCCTCCACCTTCTCCACACGCTTGTTGTCCAGCTTGGAGATGTGGATCATGCCGTCCTTGCCGGGCAGCAGTTCCACGAAGGCGCCGAAGTTCATGATGCGCACCACCTTGCCGGTGTACACCTCGCCCACTTCGATATCCTTGGCAATGCCTTCGATGATCTTGCGGGCCTTGGCGGCAGCCTCGGCGTCGGGAGTGGAAATGAACACGCGGCCATCGTCTTCGATGTCGATCTTGACGCCGGTCTCAGCAATGATCTTGTTGATCATCTTGCCACCAGGTCCGATAACCTCGCGGATCTTTTCGGGGTTGATGGTGAAGCGGACAATCTTGGGCGCCCACTTGGACAGTTCCTCACGGGGCTGACCCAGGGTCTCCAGCATGATGCCCAGGATGTGCAGACGGCCCTGCAGAGCCTGCGCCAGCGCCTGCTTGAGGATGGCACGGTCAATGCCGGCAATCTTGATATCCATCTGGATGGCGGTGATGCCGTTCATGGAGCCGGCCACCTTGAAGTCCATGTCGCCCAGGAAGTCTTCCAGGCCCTGGATATCGGTCAGCACAGCCACCTTGCCGGACTCCGCATCCTTGATCAGACCCATGGCCACACCGGCGATGGGAGCGTGGATCGGCACACCGGCGTCCATCAGGGACAGGGTGGAGCCGCACACGGACGCCATGGAGGAGGAGCCGTTGGAGGACAGGATTTCGCTCACCAGGCGCAGCGCATAGGGGAACTCTTCCTCAGAGGGAATGACGGGTTCCAGCGCACGCTCGGCCAGAGCGCCGTGGCCGATCTCTCGACGGCCGGGGCTCTTGAGGCGGCCCGCCTCGCCGGTGGCATAGGGGGGCATGTTGTAATGATGGATGTAGCGCTTGAAGTCCTCGTTGGACAGGCCGTCCAGAATCTGACCCTCGCTGGTGGAGCCCAGGGTGGTCACGGTGAGGGCCTGGGTCTGGCCACGGGTGAACACGGCAGAGCCATGCACACGGGGCAGCACGCCCACTTCGCACCAGATGGGACGGACTTCGGTCACGCCACGACCGTCAGGACGGACGCCCTGCTCGATGATCTTCTTGCGCATGATTTCCTTGTTCAGGTAATACAGCGCATCGCCGATCTCGCCTTCACGGCCGGGGAACTGTTCCGCCAGGGCAGCCACGGTTTCGGCCTTGACCTGAGCTTCACGGTTCTGGCGCTCTTCACGCTCTACGGTATCAAACACCCAGACGCACTTGTCATAGGCGAATTCCCGCACGGCGGCCTTGACGTCGTCGCCGGTCACCTGCAGGGGCACTTCCACCTTCGCCTTGCCGATTTCAGCGATGATCTGATCCTGGAAGGCGATGATCTTCTTGATTTCCTCGTGAGCGAACATGATGGCGTCCAGCATCACTTCTTCGGAAACTTCCTTGGCGCCGGCTTCCACCATCAGCACAGCATCGCGGGTGCCGGACACAGTCAGATGCATCTTGGACTTCTGACGCTGCTCCTCGTTGGGGCAGATGACGAATTCGCCGTCCACCAGACCCACCACCACGGAACCGGTGGGGCCGCCCCACGGGATTTCGCTGACGGACAGGGCGATGGAGGAACCGATCATGGCAGGGATTTCCGGGGGAATGTCCTTGTCCACGGACAGGACGGTGGCCACCACCTGCACGTCGTTACGCATTCCCTTGGGGAACAGGGGACGCAGGGGGCGGTCGATCAGGCGGCAGGTCAGGGTCGCCTTCTCGGTGGGACGGCCTTCACGCTTGATGAAGCCGCCGGGGATCTTGCCCACGGAGTACTGCTTTTCTTCCACATCCACAGCCAGAGGGAAGAAGTCCACGCCGGGACGGGGGGTGGGGGACATGGTGGCGTTGACCATCACGACGGTCTCGCCCAGATGCACCCACACGCTGCCGGCAGCCTGCTCGCAGTACTTGCCGAATTCCAGCGTCAGCGGCAGACCCGCCAGGTCCATGCTATACACTTTGTTAGCCATGTTACTCTCCTTTTATGTCACGGGGCAAGGCGCCCCTGGCCGCCGGGAGATGCTATCATATGAAAACCCCACAGGGATTTTCAAGGGATAACATCCCCCATGCTTGTTTACATTCTCTGCAAAGGCCGCCGGCGGGGAACTTTCTCCCCCATCCGGCGGCCCTGCATGTGCTGTTGCTTTGCTGCTTGCACAAGGGTGTCCCCCTGCGGCAGACTCACCCAGCCTGTACCGGAAGCACTGGCAATTACTTGCGCAGGTTCAGCTTGGCGATCAGGGCGCGGTAGCGCTCGATGTCGGTCTTCTTCAGGTACTCCAGCAGACCACGACGACGGCCGACCATCAGCAGCAGACCACGGTTGGAGTGGTGGTCATTCTTGTTGAGCTTCAGGTGCTCGTTGAGGTGATTGATGCGATCGGTCAGCAGAGCGATCTGCACCTCGGGGGAGCCGGTGTCGCCTTCGTGCTGAGCGTAGGCAGCAATGATTTCAGACTTGGTCATGGTTTTGTTCCTCCTAAAATTTTCTCAGGTAATCGCCGAATCACGCAGTGCGCCGTCGGAGTGATCGGCAGCCCGCGTCATCGGTTCTGAAACCCATCGGTTATTGTAGCAGATATTCGCCTGTTTGTAAACGGTTTTTTCAAATTTTCCCCGGTTATTTTCCTCTTTTTTCCTCCCCTGCCCGCTTCAAAGGCGAATTTTTCTTCATTACTGTACCCTGCGGTACAATTTCTTTGCATCTTTAAGCAATTTGACCTTTTTTCTTTTTAAGAATTGTGATATACTGGGAGTTGGAGCATACAAAACGCATCACTTATCCCCCAACCGGGATTCCAAAGGAGCGACCAACATGAGCATGAGAAAGATCGGCGTACTGACTTCCGGCGGCGACGCCCCCGGCATGAATGCGGCCATCATGTCCGTTGCCAAGAACGCAGCCCGCTTCGGCCTGCCCCTGGTGGGCATCAAGCGCGGCTATAACGGCCTGCTGCGCAAGTCCACCAGCATCACCGAGGACCTGCAGGAACTGCAGCTGGACACCATCCTGGACATTGCCGACCAGCCCGGCACCTATCTGCGCACCGCCCGCTGCGACGAATTCAAGGATCCCCAGTGGCGTGAAGTGGCTGTGTCCACCCTGCGGGGCATGGGCATTGACGGCCTGGTGATCATCGGCGGCGACGGTTCCTTCCAGGGCGCCATGCGCCTGTGCGAACTGGGCATCCCCTGCATCGGCATCCCCGGCACCATCGACAACGACCTGGCCTACACGGAAATGACCCTGGGCTATGAAACCGCCGCCCAGGTCTGCACCGACGCCATCCGTTCCATCCGTGCCACCTCCCGCAGCCATGACAGGCCTCACGTGGTGGAATGCATGGGCCGCCACTGCGGCGATCTGGCCCTGAAGGCCGCCTGTGCCACCGGCGCTGAGATCGTGCTGGTGCCCGAAGTGCCGTGGTCCATTGATGAAGTGGCTGCCCGCATGAACAAGCAGCTCATCAAGGGCAACTCCCGTGCCACCATCGTGGTTGCCGAAGGCTGCTGGGATTCCATGGAGCCCTTCGATATGTACACCTTCCTGACCCAGAACGGCAAGCAGTGCTTTGAAGGCGAGCCCATGAGCGCCAACCGCCTGGCTTCCGTCATCAAGCGTAAGTGCGGCAATGCGGAAGTCCGTTCCACCGTGGTGGGCTACACCCAGCGCGGCGCCATGCCCGTGGCTGCCGACAGCGCCTTTGCCTTTGAGGCCGGCCATCTGGCGGTGAAGCTGCTGCACGACGGCATGAGCAATCAGGTCATCGGCGTGCGCAAGGGCCAGGTCTTCCATATGCCCATTGAAGAAGCCCTCAAGACCAAGCGGGAATTCCGCCGTGACCTGTACAACCTGGTCAACGACATCCACATCGGCAAGTAAGCCATCAACCACTCACTTCAGAAAGGAAATCCGTCATGCAACAGATTCTTTCCGAACTGTTCTCCGGCGTTGTGTATCTGTGCAGCGTCGAAGGCCTCAAGACGCTGGCCATGTTCGTCATTGCCGGTGTGCTGATTTATCTGGCCATCAAGAAGGACTACGAGCCCACGCTGCTTCTGCCCATCGGCTTTGGCTGCATTCTGGCCAACCTGCCCCCCATCATTGACGCCGTCAGCGGCACTTCCGCCCCCTCCGTGCTGGGCGAGAGCGGCTTCCTGTCCGTGCTGTTCAATGCCGGCATTGCCAACGAGCTCTTCCCCGTGCTGATCTTCATCGCCGTGGGCGCCATGATTGACTTCTCTCCCCTTTTGAAGGATCCTTCCATGATCTTCTTCGGCGCCGCTGCCCAGTTCGGCATCTTCATGACCTTCCTGCTGTCTCTGGTGTTGCTGCCCCTGATTCCCGGTCTGGTGGCTGAGGGCGACACCAACATGGTACTCAAGCTTGCTTCCGCCATCGGCATTATCGGCGCCGCCGACGGCCCCACCACCCTGTACGTCGCCAATCACTTTGATCTGAAGGACTACATGGGTCCCATCTCCGTGGCTGCCTACAGCTACATGGCTCTGGTGCCCGTCATTCAGCCTCCGGTGATCAAGGCGCTGACCACCCGAAAGGAACGCATGATCCGCATGGATTACCAGGAGGATCGCTGCTCCAAGCTGACCCTGATCCTCTTCCCCATCATCGTGACCATTGTTGCCGGCATCATCGTGCCCATGAGCGCGCCCCTGGTAGGTTCCCTCATGTTCGGCAACCTGATCCGTGAATGCGGCGTACTGGAGCGCCTCTCCAAGACCGCTCAGAATGAACTGGCCAACCTGGTCACGATCGTGCTGGGCATCACCGTGGGCGGCACCATGGTGGCGGATAAATTCCTCCATCCCACCACGGCGCTGATTCTGCTGCTGGGGCTGTTCGCCTTCATCTTCGATACGGCCGGCGGCGTGCTTTTCGCCAAGTTCCTCAACCTCTTCCGCAAAAAGAAGATCAACCCCATGATCGGCGCTGCGGGCATTTCCGCCTTCCCCATGTCCTCCCGCGTCATCGCCAAGATGGCCCTGAAGGAGGATCCTTCCAACTTCATCCTGATGCAGTCCACCAGCGCCAATGTGTCCGGCCAGCTGGGCTCCATCGTGGCTGGCGGCATGGTGATTTCTCTGGTGTCCATGCTGCTGGGCGGCTGAACCTGAAAGGAGTATTGATATCATGAAAAAGTTCATTGCCATTCTCCTGATGATTCTGTCGCTGTGCTGCGTGGCCTTTGCCGACGACGCCGCTGATACCTCCGACATCAGCAATATCAGCGCCGCTGACGCCCCCGTGGCGGAAGTGACCGAAACCGCCGAAACCGACATGACCGATCTGCCCCTGCTGACCAAGGGGCTGATTGTGACCGCTGGCGGTCTGGCGGGCGTGTTTCTGGTACTGATTCTCTTCTTTGGCACCATCAAGTTCATGCAAAAAGTCGGGAAGTGACCAAAGGGCTTTGCCCTTTGCAGGGTGTCGAAAAAGTGCTTTGGCACTTTTTCGAGTTTTGCACTCACTCACTGGTCGGGTCGCTAAAGCGCCCCTCCCGGCCGTTCGTTCGTGTAAGGAAGCGATTTTGCAAGCAAAATCGCGCGAAAATCGCCGCGCATGTCGCCGATTTTCGATCTAAAGTCGAAGGGCTTGCGAGCCCTCCGACGCCATCCGAGGTTTTTTGACAGTCTGCAAAGGGCTTTGCCTTTGGAAACCCAGTCGGGGGCGCTGCCCCCGACACCCCTATGTGGGGCGCCGCCCCACACCCCGGCAGGGGCTCCGCCCCTGCACCCCGCAAGGGCCATTGGCCCTTGACCCATCACCCCAAGCCCTGACGGGCTTGGGGGATTTTTATTGAGGGGGATTTTCCTTTGTTTATTGTTCGGATAACTATCATCGGAGGGGACTCCGAAGGGGTCCAGGGGGCGATCGGAAAGCCCCCTGGTTGTTGCGGCAAGCAGTGAAACAGGTATCGTATTAGATTTGGGACAGTCTTTTGTCCAAGGTAAGGTTTCGCCCTCACGGGCGACCAAAGGGCTTTTCGATCGCCCTTTGGAAACCTTCGGGCCCCCTTCGGATGAAAGAATATTAGCCTGTTAATAATGGGAACGTCATTTCCTTTGTGCTTGCTCAAAATTGCTGGCAGGGGGCAAGCCGAAGGGGTCCAGGGGGCGATCGGAAAGCCCCCTGGTTCTCCCAGCAAAGACAAGTCAAATCCTTAAGACTATCCCAAAACAAAACACCCCGGAAATCCATCAGGATTTCCGGGTGATGGGTCAAGGGCCAATGGCCCTTGCGGGGGTGTTGGGGGCAGCGCCCCCGATTGGGGTGCGGGGCAACGCCCCGCAAAAGGGGTCCAGGGGCAAAGCCCCTGGTGGGTTTCCAAAGGGCAAAGCCCCTGGTGGGTTTCCAAAGGGCAAAGCCCCTGGTGGGTTTCCAAAGGGCAAAGCCCTTTGGTGGGGTGCGGGGCAAAGCCCCGCATAGGGTGCAGGGGCGGAGCCTCTGCCGGGGTGTGGGGCAGAGCCCCACACAAAAATTCCCCTGAAACCCTAAGGCTTCAGGGGAATGCATCAAGGGTCTACCCTTGTTTTGGCTTACGCCTTGGCGACTTCCACCAGCGCAGCGAAAGCGGCGGGATCATTCACAGCCAGGTCAGCCAGCATCTTGCGGTTGACTTCCACATTGTGCTTCTTCAGGCCGTTGATGAAGGTGGAGTAGCTCATGCCGTTCAGGCGGGCAGCGGCGTTGATACGGGTGATCCACAGGGAGCGGAAATCACGCTTACGCAGCTTGCGGCCAATGTAGGCATAACGAAGGGAACGGGCGACCTGCTCGGTAGCGGCGCGGTACTGCTTGGACTTTGCACCCCAGTAGCCCTTGGCCAGCTTCATGACCTTGCGGCGCTTCTTCAGAGCGTTGACAGCTCTCTTAATACGTGCCATTGTAAGAATCCTCCTTGCCGGTTGTCGGGCTTATTACTTGTAGGGCAGCAGCGTATGAATGGTACGCGCTTCAGCGGCGTTGTCGACGATACCGTCGGCGCGCAGATGACGGGAACGCTTGGTGGTCTTCAGACGGATCTGATGACCGGTACCAGCCTGCTTATGCTTAACAATACCGGACTTGGTAAAGGAAAAGCGCTTGGCGGCACCACGGTGAGACTTTTGCTTAGGCATGGTGTAATCCTCCTTCCAATGCGGTTTCAACGTGCCTGATGGGCATTCCCAGCAGATATGCACGTTTTACTCCTGTGCCGATTACTCGGCGGTATTCTCCTTGGCGGCTTCGCGGGCGGCCTTCTTTTCAGCGAAGGACGCCTTGGCAGCCTTGGGAGCCAGGATCATGATCATGTGGCGGCCATCCAGCAGGGGGCGGCGCTCCACGCTGCCCACTTCCTGGCACCTTTCAGCGAAGTTCTGCATGACCTTCATGCCGATTTCGCTGTGGGTAATCTGACGGCCGCGGAAGCGAATGGAAACCTTGACTTTGTCGCCATCAGCCAGGAACTTGTGGGCCATCTTCGCCTTGGTGAGAATGTCATTCTCCTCAATGGTGGCAGACAGCTGCACTTCCTTAATGGCCACAACTCGCTGATTCTTGCGGTTCTCGCGTTCCCGCCTGGACTGTTCATAGCGGTACTTGTCATAGTCCAGCAGTTTGCACACCGGCGGCTTGGCAGTGGGCTGAATCTTGGCCAGGTCGAGGCCGCGCTCCTCCGCCAGTTCCAGGGCCTTCTGCGTCGGCATGACGCCGAGCTGCTCGCCGTTTTCGTCGATCAGGCGAACCTCTCTGTCGCGGATTTCCTCATTGATCATCAGATCGAGTGCGATATCCATGCACCTCCCAATTGTTGTGCGTCTGGCCGCCTTCGGCCTCAGGCACGAAAAAAGCGGCGGGAGACTCCCCCGTCGCTGACAAAGCAAGTATCCGTTTCCTGACCTTTTCAGGCCGGAAAGGAAATGCCATGATACCCGGCGGCGGAGCCACACGAGGTGAGAGACGGGCAAGCCTCTGCTTCAAACACAGACATTCTACCACAGGCGCAAACGTCTGTCAAGGGGAAAACGCAACTTTTTTGCAGGGATTTTTGTCGCAGAAAGGCGTCTTTCCCGGCTTTTTCCCTTGCAATCCACCTTCTAAAATGGTATAATAATTTGGATACCGGCGAGGCGCCTTGCCGGGTCCTGTGAGAAAGGCTGATAAGGAGGATGTTCCCCCATGCGACTGCTTCTCAAGGGCGGCCTTGTGTGTGACGATCACGGCACATTCTCTCCCATGGACATTGAAGTGACGGACGGCATTGTGACCGGCCGCAGTGCTTCGTTTTCTGAAAATGGCGAATATGATCGTGTGCTGGACCTGACTGGTCTTCACGTTTTTCCTGGTTTGGCGGATGTTCATGTGCATCTGCGGGAACCGGGATTTTCTTATAAGGAGACCATTGCCACCGGCACCCGTGCCTGCGCCCGGGGCGGATACACCACCGTGTGTGCCATGCCCAACCTGAATCCTGCCCCGGACACTTCCGATCACCTGAAGATGCAGGAAGACCTCATCAGGGACAATGCCTGTATCCGGGTGCTCCCCTACGCTTCCATCACCATGGAGCAAAAGGGCGAAGGCGATCTGACGGACATGGCTGCGCTGGCTGGACGGGTCTGCGGGTTTTCCGACGACGGTCGGGGTGTGAAGGAAGAAGCCACCATGCGCATGGCCATGGAGCAATGCAAGGCGGCCGGCAGCATCATCGCCGCCCACTGCGAGGACATGAGCCTGATTCCCCCGGGCGGCGCCATCCACGACGGCGCATTCGCCCGCACCCACGGCATCCCCGGCATCCCGTCTGAAAGCGAGTGGGGGCCCATTGCCCGGGACATCGCACTGGTCAGGGAGACCGGCTGCCCCTATCATGTGTGCCACGTCAGCACCAAGGAAAGCGTGGCGCTCATTCGCAAGGCCAAGGCGGAAGGGCTGGACATCACCTGCGAAACAGGGCCCCATTATCTGCTGATGTGCCAGGATGACCTGCAGGACGAGGGCCGCTTTAAGATGAATCCGCCCCTGCGGGATAAGGAAGATCAGCAAGCTCTCATCGAAGGCCTGCTTGACGGCACCATTGACATGATCGCCACCGATCACGCGCCCCATTCCGCGGAAGAAAAGAGCCGGGGACTGGCAAAATCCGCCATGGGCGTGGTGGGCATTGAAACCGCCTTCCCGCTGATGTACACCTATTTTGTCAAAACAGGGCGCATGACGCTTCCGCAGCTCATCGACCGCATGAGCAATGCACCCCGGCGCCGCTTCCGCCTCGATGGCGGCATGAACATCGGCGACCGGGCGGAGATCACCGCCTTTGATCTGGACGCCCCCGGCGTCATCGACCCGGAGGACTTCCTCTCCATGGGCAGGGCCACGCCCTTTGCCGGCTGGGAAGTTTCCGCCAGGTGCTGCCTGACCATCTCCGGCGACCGAATCGCCTACGACGCCCTCACGCAACGCAAGGAGGAACACTGCTGATGACTTTTACCATCCAAACCAACACCGCCCTGACCGCTTCCGTGTGGAAGATGGTGCTGGAGGGCGACACCTCCGCCATCACCAAACCCGGCCAGTTTGTGCAGCTGCAGCTGCCCGGATTCTACCTGCGCCGCCCCATTTCCGTGTGCGACTGGGACGACAAGACCCTGACGCTGGTGTACAAGGTGGTGGGTGAAGGCACGCAGGCCATGGCTGACATGAAGCCCGGCACGGCGCTGGACGTGCTCACCGGGCTGGGCAATGGTTTTGATGTGGACGCCTGCGGCGATGCGCCTTTGCTCATCGGCGGCGGCGTGGGTCTCCCGCCCATGATCGCCCTGTGCCGTGTGCTTACCGACATGGGCAAGCACCCCACGGTGCTGGCGGGTTTCAACACTTCTGACGAAGTGTTCCTCAAGGACGCTGTGGACGCCATCGGCGCGCCCTTTGTGCTGGCGACCATGGACGGTTCCGCCGGCGTGAAGGGCCTGGTAACCGACGCCATGAAGGACCTGACGTTCACCGACGTCTGCGCCTGCGGGCCACTGCCCATGCTCCGTGCGGTATATGACGCCGCTGAAGTGCCCGGCCAGTTCTCCTTTGAGGAGCGCATGGGCTGCGGCTTCGGCGCCTGCATGGGCTGCACCGTGAAGGTGAAGGGCGGCTACAAGCGCATCTGCAAGGATGGCCCTGTGCTGAATCGCGACGAAATCATCTGGGAGGCATAAGGCATGAAGGATCTGTCCGTCACCCTGTCCGGCGTCCGGCTGGACAACCCCGTCATCCCCGCCTCTGGCACCTACGGCTTCGGTCAGGAGTTTCTTCCTTACTATGACATCAACATTCTCGGCTCCCTGTCCTTCAAGGGCACGACCCGGGACAGCCGCTTCGGCAACCCCACGCCCCGCATTACGGAATGCCCCAACGGGATGCTCAACTCCGTGGGCCTTCAAAATCCCGGCGTGGACCATGTCATCGCCCACGAGCTGCCCGCCCTGCGGAAGGTGTTCCACAAGCCCATTGTCGCCAACATCAGCGGGTTTTCCATTGAGGAATACGTCACCTGCGTGGAAAAGCTAACCCGTGAAGATCAGGTGGAGATCCTGGAAGTGAACATCTCCTGCCCCAATGTGCACGGCGGCGGCATGGCCTTCGGCACCAGCCCGCAAGCCGCTGCTGAAGTCACCAAGGCGGTCAAAAAAGTGGCCACCAAGCCCGTGTACATCAAACTGAGCCCCAACGTGACCGACATCGTGTCCATCGCCAAAGCCTGCCAGGATGCCGGCGCTGACGGCTTGTCCCTGATCAACACCCTGCTGGGTATGCGCATCGACATGAAGCGCCGCAAGCCCATTCTCGCCAACGTGATGGGCGGCTACTCCGGCCCCGGCATTTTCCCGGTGGCGCTGCGGATGGTCTATCAGGTGACCGGCGCAGTGGACATCCCCGTCATCGGCATGGGCGGCATTTCCACCGCCAAAGACGTCATCGAAATGATGATGGCAGGCGCCAAAGCGGTGCAGGTCGGCGCTGCCAATCTGGTCAACCCCTACGCCTGCAAGGAGATCATTGAGCAGTTGCCCATTGAAATGGACAAGCTGGGCATTGACCGCCTCAGCGACATCACCCGCATCTGATTCCCATCAACATATATACAGAGGAGGACACCCACCATGGCCAAGGACGTCATCATTGCCCTGGACTTTGAAAACGCTGAAAAGACCCTCGCTTTCCTGGATCAGTTCACCGGCCGCAAGCCCTATGTGAAGATCGGCATGGAACTGTACTACGCTGAAGGCCCGTCCATCGTCAGGGCCATCAAGGAGCGGGGGCACAAGATTTTCCTGGACCTGAAACTCCACGACATCCCCAACACCGTCAAGAAGGCCATGAAGGTGCTGTCCCGTCTGGACGTGGACATGACCAACCTCCACGCCGCCGGCACCATCGCCATGATGGAAGGCGCCAAGGAAGGCCTGACGAAGGAAGACGGCTCCTGCGCCACGCTGCTGGCGGTGACTCAACTCACGTCCACCAGCGAAGAGCGGATGCAGCAGGAACTGCTGATCAACGCCACCATGCCTGAAACCGTGAAGGCTTATGCCCGCAATGCTCAAAAAGCCGGTCTGCCCGGTGTGGTGTGCTCTCCCCTGGAGGCGGAACTGGTCAAGGAAGCCTGCGGTGCTGATTTCCTCACCGTGACCCCCGGCATTCGCTTTGCCGACGGCGACGTGGGCGATCAGGTGCGCATTATGACCCCTGAAAAGGCCCGCAAGCACAGCGACTACATCGTGGTGGGCCGTCCCATCACCGCTGCTGCCGACCCCGTGGCCGCCTACGAGCGCTGCATCCGGGAGTTCCTCGGTTGACCAAAGGGCGTTGCCCTTTGGAAACCCACCAGAGGGCGTTGCCCTCTGGACTCCCAATCGGGGGCGCTGCCCCTTATGTGGGGCTTTGCCCCACACCCCAGTCGGGGGCGCTGCCCCCGATACCCCCGCAAGGGCCATTGGCCCTTGACCCTTCAGCGGGGCGTTGCCCCGCACCCCACCAGAGGGCGTTGCCCTCTGGACTCCCAATCGGGGGCGCCGCCCCCGATACCCCCGCAAGGGCCATTGGCCCTTGACCCATTACCAGAAATCCTAACGGATTTCTGGGGTCATATGTAGAGGTAGGCTTATCCATTTGGATTGATTTGTAATGCAAGTGAGGTTTCGCCCTCACGGGCGACCAAAGGGCTTTCCGATCGTCCGCCTCCGCTTCGCTCCGGAAACTCGCCTTCGGCGACTGCCCACTGGGCAGTTCGTTTCCTTTGGAAACCTTCGGAGTCCCATCTCTTGTTTAGGGTTGTAACCTGCTTGTTGGAGGAACGGTTTTCATCGATTCGGGAAAGTCTACTTACAAGGATGCAGACCGAAGGGGTCCAGGGGGCGATCGGAAAGCCCCCCTGGTTGCACCGGCAAAGATAAGAAACAGGTATCCGACAAGACACTCTACAACAGTTCCGGCGTGCGGCGCACCGTCGCCGCACGCCGGACTCCATCGGAGCAACTCCGAAACGGGCCGCCCCTGCGAGGCGTTTGAGGGTAAGTCTACTCAATAACACTCACAAGACCGGGGGAAAGGGGGGAGTCCAGAGGGGGTGGCTCCGGGTGGGATGAATTGAGACACCCCCTCTGGCCCTCTTTGGTTCTTTCTCAGGCCTGAGAAAGAACATCTATCATTTTCGAAATGCCGCAAGGGTTTTCTCAGGCTTGAGAAAGGACACCCAACAAACGCTATCCCTTGCAAAGGGGCATACCCGCTACGCCCGCAGGCTCCCCCAACGCCTGACGGCTTAGCCCCCTTTACACAAGGGGGCCTCTGCGAGGCTCCGACGCAAGTTGACTCAACACACAATAGAAAGGGAGAGATCATCATGGAATCTTACAAGCGCGAGTTTATCCAGTTCCTGCAGGGTGCAGGCGTCCTCAAGTTCGGCGATTTCACCGCCAAGTCCGGCCGCAAGATCCCCTACTTCATCAACGCCGGTGACATCAAGACCGGCGACCAGATCGCCAAGCTGGGCGAATTCTACGCCAAGGCCTATCTGGACAAGGTGGGCAACCGCCCCACGGTGCTCTACGGCCCCGCCTACAAGGGCATTTCCATCGCTGTGTCCTCCTCCATCGCCCTGAGCAAGCAGGGGCTTGACGTGCCCTTCTTCTTCAACCGCAAGGAAGCCAAGGATCACGGCGAGGGCGGCGTGTTTGTGGGCTATGTGCCCAAGGCCGGTCAGGAAGTGGTCATCGTGGAAGACGTCATCACCGCCGGCACCGCCATCCGTGAGAGCATGGCCATCCTGGGCAACCTCGAGGGCGTGAAGGTGGCTGCCACCTTCGTGATGGTGGACCGCAAGGAAAAGGGCCAGACCGAAAAGAGCGCCATGTCCGAGGTCGAGGCTGAATTCGGCTTCCCCGTGTACTCCGTGGTGGACGTCTACGACATCATCGAATACCTGGAAGAAGATCCCGCCAACGATGAAAACGTCCAGCGCATCAAGAACTATCTGGCCGTCAACGGCGCCAAGAACTGACGCCCCGAAACTCCAAGGAAAGGATGCAAAAAATGCGTCATCTGATTGACATTACTGACTTCACGGTGGAGGAAATCAACCGGATTCTCGACCTGGGCGACAGCATGATCGCCGATCCCGCCGCTTACCGCACGTGCCTGAGCGGCCGGATCCTCGCCACGCTGTTCTTTGAGCCTTCCACCCGCACCCGCCTGTCCTTTGAATCCGCCATGCTGTCCCTGGGCGGCAGCGTGCTGGGCTTCTCTTCGGCGGATTCTTCCTCCGCCTCCAAGGGCGAGAGCCTCACTGATACCATCCGCACGGTGAGCTGCTATGCCGATATCATCGCCATGCGCCATCCCAAGGAAGGCGCCCCCATGGCCGGCAGTATGAAGTCCCTTGTGCCCATCATCAATGCCGGCGACGGCGGACACAATCACCCCACCCAGACCCTGACCGACCTGATGACCATCCGCCGGGAGAAAAAGCGCCTCGACCACATGGTGGTGGGCCTGTGCGGCGATTTGAAGTTCGGACGCACGGTGCATTCCCTCATCGGCGCCATGAGCCGCTATGAAGGCATTTCCTTCGTGCTGATTTCTCCGCCGGAACTCAAGGTGCCCGCCTATATCACCAAGGAACTGGCGGACAAGGGCATCCCCTTCCGGGAAGTGGAAACGATGGAAGAGGTCATGCCGGAGCTGGATGTGCTGTACATGACCCGTGTGCAGCGGGAGCGCTTCTTCAACGAAGCCGACTACATCCGCCTCAAGGACACCTATATCCTCGACCCGGACAAACTCCGCACCGCCAAGGCGGACCTGTCCATCATGCATCCCCTGCCCCGGGTGAATGAGATTTCCACCAAGGTGGATGACGATCCCCGCGCGGTATACTTCAAGCAGGTGCGTAACGGCAGGTTTGTGCGCATGGCACTGATCAAGACGCTGCTGGAGGACATGGCATGAAGATTGATTCGATCAGCCGCGGCATTGTGCTGGATCATATCCAGGCCGGCCGCAGCATGGATATCTACCGGTATCTGCACCTGGATGAACTGGAATGCTCCGTGGCCATCATCAGGAATGTCAAGAGCGAGGCCATGGGCCGCAAGGACATCATCAAGATCGATGAAGCCATTGATCTGGACCTGAACGTGCTGGGGTATCTGGATCCCGGCATCACGGTGAACATCATCGAAAATGGCAAAATCGCCGAAAAGAAGCATCTGGAACTGCCCAAGGAGCTGGTGAACGTGGTGCGCTGCAAGAATCCCCGGTGCATCACCTCCGTGGAGGGGTCTCTTGACCACATTTTCCGCCTGAAGGACGCTGCCCGCCGGGTGTATCGCTGCATTTACTGCGACGCCGAGCGCTCCAAGGGGTGACCAGGGGGTTACACCCCCTGGACCCCTTTCGTGGGGCTTTGCCCCACACCAAAGGGCTTTGCCCTTTGGAATCCTTTTGTGGGGCTTTGCCCCACACCCCAGTTGGGGGCGCTGCCCCCAACACCCCCGCAAGGGGCATTGCCCCTTGACCCATTACCGAAGCCCAGAGGGCTTCGGGAGGGTACAGGGAAGATTTAGACATTTCTCTTGTCTTTTCCGGTGCAACCAGGGGGCTTTCCGATCGGTCCGCCTTCGCTTCGCTCCGGAAAGCCCTTTGGCGGGGTGTGGGGCAGAGCCCCACCTTGCAAGGGATAGCGCTTGTTGGGTGTTCTTTCTCAGGCCTGAGAAAGAACCAAAGAGGGCCAGAGGGGGTGTCTCAATTCATCCCACCCGGAGACACCCCCTCTGGACTCCCCCCGCTCCCCCTATCTTGTGCGGGTTATTTTGTTGACTGACCCGCAAACGCCTCGCGGGGGCGGCCCGTTTCGGGGTCGCTCCGATGGAGTCCGTGTGCGGCGACGGAGCGCCGCACGCCGGAACTGTTGTAGAGGTTGTTGTCTGATTCCTGTTACTCGGTTTTCCCGGAGCAACCAGGGGGCTTTCCGATCGCCCCCTGGACCCCTTCGGTCCGCATCCTTGTGAGTAGTTTTTGCCGGAACAAAGAAAACCGTTTCCTCAACAAGCACGCGAAAATCCCTTCATCCGAAGGGGGCCCGAAGGTTTCCAAAGGGCGATCGGAAAGCCCTTTGGTCGCCCGTGAGGGCGAAACCTCATCCTTCAAAAAAAGAGTAGCCTGAAAGGAAAAACCCACATACAAATAATTCCCCAAGCCCTTCAGGGCTTGGGGTGAAGGGTCAAGGGGCAATGCCCCTTGCGGGAGTCCAGAGGGCAGCGCCCTCTGGTGGGGTGTGGGGCGAAGCCCCGCATAAGGGTGCGGGGGCAGCGCCCCCGACTGGGGTGCAGGGGCAAAGCCCCTGCAAAAGCCCCGCAAGAAAGAAGGTATATCATGTTCATCGCCGACACCCATTCCGACACCCTGTACGCCCTGGGCGTACACCACGCAAAACCTGCAGAGTGCATGATCAACCCTGACCGGCTGCGTCAGGGCAGCGTCAGCCTGCAAACCTTTGCGCTGTTCAGCGGCCCCAAGGGCAACAAGGGCGACTACGAAGGCATCGCCGCCGCTGAATATCAGCAGGTGCAGCGGATGCTGGACGCCGGCCTCGTGATGGTGGATGACCCCGCTCAGGCCAAGGCCGGCGACGTCAGTTTCATGCTGTCGTTGGAAGGCTGCGAGGTGTTTGAAAAGGGTCTGAGCGCCATTGCCGAATGGCGGGAGAAGGGCATCCGCATGGCGGCGCCCGTGTGGAACAACGTCAACCGCCTGGGCACCCCCGCCAAGGTGGACGCCACCACCGGCCTGACGGATTACGGCATTCAGGCCGTGCGGGAAATGCAGCGCCTGGGCATTGCGGTGGATGTGTCCCACCTCAACGAAGGCGGATTCTGGGATCTGTTCCGCAAAGGTGACAAGCCGCCCATGGCTTCCCACTCCTGCTGCCGCAGCCTACGGGATCACTTCCGCAACCTCACCGATGAGCAAATCCGGGCCATGATTCAGTACGGCGGATACATCGGCGTGAACTTCTATCCGCATTTCCTCTCTGATGACGGCAAGGCGGATTGCGTCACTATCGCCCAGCATATCGATCACATCTGCCAGATGGGCGGCGGGGATATCGTCGGCTTCGGCAGCGATTTCGACGGCATTGAATGCACGCCGGATGATTTGCAGCACGCCGGGCAGATGGGGAATCTGCTGGACGCCCTGCGTCGGTACGGCTATAATGAAGAATCCATCGCCGGAATTGCCGGCGGCAACCTGCTGAAGTATTATCAGCGCCTCGCCTGATTCTGGGATTGCTTTTATCACCTCCGGTCATACTGTGACTGGAGGTGTTCTTTTTGTTCATGCAACCAGGGGGCTTTCCTGTCGCCCGTGAAGGCGAAACCTTCACCTTGCAAGCAATAGCATCCGATAGGCGTTCTTTCTCAGGCCTGAGAAAGAACCAAAGAGGGCCAGAGGGGGTGTCTCAATTCATCCCACCCGGAGACACCCCCTCTGGACTCCCCCCTTTCCCCCGGTCTTGTGAGCGTTATTGGGTTGAGTTACCCTCAAGCGCCTCGCAGGGGCGGCCCGTTTCGGGGTCGCTCCGATGGAGTCCGTGTGCGGCGACGGTGCGCCGCACGCCGGAACTGTTGTAGAGGTTGTTGTCTGATTCCTGTTACTCGGTTTTTCCGGAGCAACCAGGGGGCTTTCCGATCGCCCCCTGGACCCCTTCGGTCTGCATCCTTGTAAGTAGTTTTTGCCGGAACAACGAAAACCGTTTCCTCAACAAGCACGCTAAAATCCCTTCATCCGGAGGGAGCCCGAAGGTTTCCAAAGGGCGATCGGAAAGCCCTTTGGTCGCCCGTGAGGGCGAAACCCCACCTTGGATAAAGGATTATCCGTTTCTAATCCGATACCTGTTGCGAAATTTATCCGCAACAACCAGGGGGCTTTCCGATCGCCCCCTGGACCCCTTCGGAGTCCCCTCCGTTGTTGCTCGTCCCAACAATAAATAAAAGATAATCCCCTTAACAAATAATCCCCCAAGCCCTTCAAGGCTCGAGGAGGTGGGTTAAGGGCCAAATAAGACTACTTGCATCCGAAGGTTTCCAAAGGGCGATCGGAAAGCCCTTTGGTCGCCCGTGAGGGCGAAACCCTCACCTTGGATAAAGGATCATCCGTTTCTAATCCGATACCTGTTGCACGTTTTCTCCACAGCAACCAGGGGGCTTTCCGATCGCCCTCCTGGACCCCTTCGGAGTCCCCTCCGATGAGAGTTGACCGAGCAATAAACAAAGGATAATCCCCCATACAAACAATCCCCCAAGCCCTTCAAGGCTCGAGGTGGTGGGTTAAGGGCCAAATAAGACTACTTGCATCCGAAGGTTTCCAAAGGGCGATCGGAAAGCCCTTTGGTCGCCCGTGAGGGCGAAACCTCAACTTGCACAAAAGATTGTTCCATTTCTATGCTTATACCTGCAACGTCCCTTTGCCGGATGAACCAGGGGGCTTTCCGATCGCCCCCTGGACCCCTTCGGAGTCCCCTCCGTTGTTGCTTGACTTAACAAGTTGCAAAGGATAATCTCACCTGCAAAAAATCCCCCAAGCCCTTGGGCTTGGGGTGATGGGTCAAGGGCCAATGGCCCTTGCGGGGGTGTCGGGGGCAGCGCCCCCGACTGGGATTCCAAAGGGCAAAGCCCTTTGGTGGGGGCGAAGCCCCTGCAAGGAGGAATGTATATGATCCACACCACCCACCTGCGAAAGAAGTACACCCTGGACGGACAGGAGGTGGCTGCGCTGGACGGCGTGGACATCCACATCGCCCGGGGAGAGTATGTCGCCATCGTCGGGCCCAGCGGGTCGGGCAAGTCCACGCTGATGAACATTCTGGGGTGCCTGGACGTCCCCGACAGCGGGGAATACGTTCTCGCCGGGCGCAATGTAGCCAAGCTGCCGCCCGCCGACCTCTCCCGCATCAGAGGCGCCGAAATCGGCTTTGTGTTTCAGGGATTCCAGCTGCTGCCCCGACTCACAGCGCTGGAAAACGTCGCCCTGCCGCTGATGCTCTGCGGCGTTGCACAGCAACAGCGGCTGAAAAAGGCGGAAGACCTGCTGCGGCGTGTCGGCATGGGTGACCGCCTCCATCACCGGCCCTGCGAACTTTCCGGCGGACAGCAGCAACGTGTCGCCATCGCCCGGGCGCTGGCGAGAGACCCCGCCCTGTTGCTGGCGGACGAGCCCACGGGCAGCCTCGACCCCGCTTCCGCCGAGGCAGTGATGGACCTGCTGGACGAAATGCATCGGGAAGGCCGCACGCTGGTGCTCATCACCCACGACGAAAAGGCCGCCCGCCGTGCACCCCGGCGACTGGTGCTGGAACGAGGGCGGATTCTTCAGCAGGATTGAACTTTTTCTGCATTTATGACACTTTCGTTTCTTTTTCTCTTGATTTTCTTTACATTTCGGTGTAAAATGGGGATATCCTCGTTGTATACACACTGCGCTACAAAAGGAGCCGTGACAGAATATGGGCAAGCGAATTCTTCTGGTTGACGACGAACCGTTGATCCTCAAGGGACTCAAATATACCCTGGAGCAGGAGGGCTATGAGACCGAAAGCGCCATGGATGGCGAAGAAGCTCTGGACAAGTTTTTTGAACAGCCCTACGACCTGATTCTGCTGGACGTGATGCTGCCCAAACTGGACGGCCTGAGCGTGTGCCAGCGCATCAGGGAGCATTCCACGGTGCCCATCATCATGCTCACCGCCAAGGGCGATGACATGGACAAGATTCTGGGCCTGGAATACGGCGCTGATGACTACATGACCAAGCCCTTCAACATTCTGGAGGTCAAGGCCCGCATCAAAACCATCCTGCGCCGGGTGAATCAGCCCCATACGCCCGCAGAAGAGCCCCGCATCGTCCGTGTGCGGGATCTGGAAGTGAACTTCCTCAAGCGCACCGTCACCCTGGCGGGCGAGGAAATCCGCCTGACGGCCAAGGAGTTTGACCTGCTGGCGATGTTCGTCTCCAACCGCGGCCGGCCCTTCACCCGCAAGGAAATGCTGGAAAACGTCTGGAAGTACGATTACACCGGCGACGCCCGGACAGTGGACGTGCACATCCGACGCCTGAGGGAAAAGATCGAGCGCGACACCACCAAGCCTGAATTCATCTGCACTAAGTGGAAGGTGGGTTACTATTTCACCGACAAGAACTAAACGGAGGCTGCTGGGCAGCATCCGGGTCAAAATACTGTTGACCTTTGCGGGCATTATGGGCGCCGCCTTCCTGGTGATGGCGACGCTCCTGACCACGCTGGTCACCGACCGCCTTTTTGAACAGCGTACCCATCAGGACAGCCTCTCGGTTGAGAAGCTGGCCGTGATGTGTGCGCCTTTTTTTGCCTCGGCAGACCTTTCTCCCCTGCAGGAGACCCTGCCTGTGACCGCCGGGGAAATGGGCGGCAGAATCCTCCTGACGGACGAAACAGGCAAGGTGCAACTGGACACCGCCAACCGACTCTACGGTCAGCGGCTGCAATTGCCGGAAGTCCTTGAGGTGCTGGACGGCAGCGACAGCCTCGCCTACGGCATTCACCACACGGATGAATCGCCCTCCGGCGATTACGCCTCCTACTGCGCCGCCCGCATGATGCATCAGGGGCAGACGGTGGGCACAGTGGTGTATGTGGCGCCGGTGCAGTCGCTGGTGGACGCCGTGTCCTCCCTGCAGGCGCAGATGTGGCGGATTTTTGCCATTGTCACCCTTTCCGCCATTGTGATTTCCCTGGTTTTCTCCCGGTTGATTTCCCATCCCCTTCAGCGGCTGACCCGCACCATCAAGCGCATGGAGCGGGGCGATCTGTCCGCCCGTGTGAAGGTGCGGGGCTCCGGCGAAATGCGGGAACTGGCGGAAAACTACAACCGCATGGCGGAAAAGATCGAGCATTTCGACAAGAGCCGTTCCCAGTTTGTGTCCAATGCTTCCCACGAACTGAAAACGCCCCTCACCACCATGAAAATCCTGCTGGAAAGCCTGATTTATCAGCCGGATATGCCCGCTGAAATGCGGGAAGAATTCATGCAGGACATCAACCACGAGATTGACCGGCTCAACTCCGTGGTGAGCGACCTGCTGACGCTGACCCGGGCGGACAGCCACGAAACCGCCCTGCACGTTGCCAAGGAAGACCTGTCTGAACTGGTGACCTCCGCTGTCCATGCCCTGACGCCCGTGGCGGAAAAGCGCCGGCAGGTGCTGTTAACCGACATCGCCCCCAGGGTGCAGGCCGAGGTGGATAAGTCCAAAATCGGGCAGGTGATCACCAATCTGGTGGACAACGCCCTCAAGTATACCCCCGAGCAGGGCGAAATTTCGGTATCTCTGACCGTGGAAGGCAAGGAAGCCGTGCTCACAGTGAAGGACAACGGCGAGGGCATCCCGGAAGAGGACCTGCCCCACATCTTCGACCGTTTCTACCGGGTGGATAAAGCTCGCTCCCGGGCCACCGGCGGCACAGGCCTGGGCCTGTCCATCGTGCGGCAGATCATCACCATGCATCAGGGCGACATCACCGTGACCTCCGTGCCCGGTGAGGGCAGCGTTTTCACGGTGCATCTGCCCCTGCAGCATCGGAAAGAGGAGGTGCGGCTGTGAGGCGTTTCTGGCAATTGCTGGCCCTACTGCTGGCAGTGATGACCCTGGGCGGCTGCACCATGCCCGCCGATCCCCTGGAAGAAGCCGTTTCCACCCTTGTGCCCCATGCGGACACGGTGCTGCCTCTGCCCGGCGAAGAAGACCGCTTCCCCCGGGGAAACGAAGCGACCCTGTATTTCCGCTATCTGGATGAGCCGTGCCTGGCCAGCGAAACCCGCGCGGTGGCGTCTTCTGCCTCCATGCCTTTGGAGAGGACGCTCACCGAGGCGCTGATTGCAGGCCCCGGCACGTCCTCGGGGCATCTCTCCGGCCTGTTCCCTGCGGGCACCCGGGTGCTTTCCACGGTGCATCAGGGCCGGACGATCTTCGTCACCTTCTCCAAGGAAATTCTGAGCGCTTATCCTGACGAGCCCGCCGCCTGGCAGGAGGACGCCTTCTGGAAAACGGAAGTGCCCCTGCGGCGCCAGCTGTGTATGCAGGCACTGGCCGCCACGCTGACGGAAAACTGTGACGCCGATCAGGTCTGTGTGCTGGTGGAGCAATCCGCTGCCACCGACAGCCTGCGTCTGCGCCGGAATTACTATCAGCCCGGCAGCAGCGACGCCTCCCCCGCTGAACTGCTCACCCGCAGAGACGATCTGCTCCTGACCCCCGACAACTCCCTGCAGATGATTCTCACCCTGTGGCAGCAGCGCAGCTGGCAGCGCCTGACCCGGTATCTCCTTTCGGGCGAAGACGCCGCCTTTACCGCCCAAGCGGACAACCTGCCCCACCTGACGGATTTCGCCTTCTCCGGGCCTTCCATCAACGACAACAGGGCCACTTTCACCGTCCAGCTGGACATCCCCGGAACTGCTTCCCAGCCCCGGGTGATGCGCCTGTATTTCTCCGGCGGCTTGTGGAAAATGGACGCCCATGACCTTCTGTCCCTGACGGCGGAGGTGTCTCCATGATGAAAAAACGCCTTTTGTGCCTGATGATGATTTCCTGTCTGGCGCTGTCTGCCTGTGCGCCCTCCCCTGCCCCGGTGGAAGAACAGGCTGACCCCGTGGCCACCCTCTCCCCGGCGGTGGATGGCAACACACCCCCTGTGGGCGACGCGGCCCTGATGGCGGAGGAAACTTTCGCCCTGTATCTGCCCGACAGCGCCGGAGAGCATCTCCTGTGCCAGTATGTGCCCCTGCAAAGCAACCGGGGACGGCATCCTGCCGAAACGGTGGTCAGGGCCATTTTGACGCGCACCGTCGCCCCCATGCCCCTGACCCTTGTGGGCAACACGCCCATTGAGATTTCCGGCGGCGTATGCACGGTGCATCTGTCCACCTCGGCGCTGCTGATGGACGCCCGGGAGTATTACACCCTGTGCCTGTCCCTGTCCGCCACGCTGGACGAACTGCCCGGCATCGATGCGGTGAACGTGCTGGTGGCCGGTCAGGCCCCGGCGCTGGACATCAGCGGCCATCTGCCCGCCGGATGCCTCCTGCCCAGCACCGCCCAGACGCTGCCCGTCCTGTGGCGATCGGTGGAATCCCGGCGGCCCGCCGTGGGCGCTTCTGCCGACAGCGCGCCACTCACCGCCGCCTGTTCCCTGTATTTCCCGCTGGCGGACGGCAGCGGCGTCATGCCGGAAGTCCGCAGCCTCACCTTCCCGGGACAGTCCCCTGCCCAGTTGGCCCAGGGACTGGTGAACGCCCTGTTCTCCGGCTCAAGTAATCCCCTCTTTGCGCCCCTTGCGTCCCTGTCCATGGACATGACCGCCGCTCCCGAAGTGATTGCCGTCACCGGCGGTGCGCGGCGCATCACCCTGCACTTCCCTGCCGATCTGGAAAGCCGCCTGCGTCAGGCATCCATTGAGCCGGCGTGCCTCTATGCCGCCCTCACCTGCACCCTGACCACCTTCATTCCCTCGTTGCAGTCTGTGCAGATTCAGGCGGGGCAGAACCGCATCACCAGCGTGATTCACCCCACCTTCGGCAGCATGCTCTTCCCCGGCGGCGTCATGACCCGGGCGGATTACGCCCCCTTCATCCTGGAAAGCCGCTCCCTGCTCTTCCCGCAAAACGGCCTGCTGATGCCTCTGACGGTGTTCTTCCCCCAGGGGGAGGCCTATTCCCCCCGAAGGATTCTGCTGAAACTCTTTGGCGATGCGCCGCAAAACACTGACCGCCTGACCCCCGAAGGTCTGACGGATGCAGACATCCTGGGCCTGTCGGTGCAGGGCGACACGCTGCTTGTGCACTTCAGCGGTCGCACAGCAGACATCATCAAAGGCAGCGGCATGAATCAGCAGATGATGTGCCGCAGCATCACCTCTGCCCTGGGAACGTGCCTGAACGTGCGCCGTGTGCGGTACTATTTCGGCGGCGAGGCGCTGTCAGACCTGGGGCAGGATGTGGTGTGGGACGGCGATTTCTTCGTCCTGCCCGTCCAACCGTAACGCAGTTATTCTGACCGATTCCACCGGAGGCTTTTATGCGCCGCAATAACGGATTAACTCCCCTGCCGGACATCCCCTTTCTGCCCGGATTATGCCAGACGCTCCTGCGCCACTGGGCGCCCTTTGTGGGCCTGGGCGGCGTGTTTCTCCTTCTGTGCGCTGCCCAGTTGTTTCTGCCTGACCTGCCGGGGATTGTGCTGATTCTCCCCACAGGGCCGGCGGGCGTGCTGTTCATCGCCTGCATCGTCACCATGATCCGCACCATGACCCCGTCTCCGGGGTGGGAGTATTCCCGCTCCCCCGGCAGCGAGCTGCTCCGTGCCCGCACGGTGGTGGTGGACACCGCCCTTGTCACCGGCGGCGAAAAGGAAGTGGCTGACCTGCTGCTGCCCTCCGGCCCCACAAACCTGACAAGGGCCACCCCCGACACGCTGCTGCTCCTGAGCGCCATGGCGTACACTTCTCCCCTGCTGGAGAAAAAAGAATCCGACGCTCTCACCCGTCATCTGACCAGCCTGCACATGAATCCCGACCAGCTTGTGTCCTTGAAGCCCGTCTGCGGCGACACCGTGCTGGGAACGATTCCCGGCGTGGTGGCGCAGGACGGCGCTGACCGCATCTCCTATTTCTGCGGCGACGCCTTTGATTTGCTTGCCCTGTGCGGCAGCCATTTTGATCATCAGGCGCAGAAAATCACCCCCGAAGAACGTCTGCATCTGGAAGAAACGCTGCATCAATTTGACCGCCGGGGGCATCGCTTGCTGGGATTGTGCTGCGTGCATCCCGGGCTGAACGTGCCCGGCCCCACTTATCTGGGCACGGTGGTTCTGCGGGACCGCATTCTCCCCGACGCCCCCGACGCCGTGAAAACCCTGCAGGACGCCGGACTGGTGGTGCAACTGCAGCCCATTGACCCCGCCTGCCCAGCGCCCTTGAGCCTTTCAGCAGTGCGGATGCGCCTGCAGGCCCCGGATGCGGATTATTCCGCTGATGTGATCGTCTCCCCCAAGGCACTTTCCGGCACGGCGCTGTGCATTGCCCCTGCCGATGACCGCCACTGGGACTTTGCCGCACCTGTCCTGCGGCCTCTGGAATGGCTGCGGGACACCCGCCGCCGTGCCTCTGTGATGACCTGGCTGCTCCTCCCCCTGTGGGCAATTTGCCTCATCAGCGGCGTATCGCCCCTCGTCTGGCTGATGTTCTGCCTGATGGCACTGGGGCTGCACCTCTGCCTGTCCGCCCGCACCGCCGTGACCCCGCTGGCGCTGATTGGCCCCGGTGCCCTGGGCTTGGCGCTGACGCTGTTTTTGCATCTGGCTATGGCTCCTTATGCGGTGAGCGCCCTGTCGATCTGCCTGATCTGCGCCATGCTGCCCCTGCTGCTGCGCCTGAGCGCTGACAGGATGGGTACCGTCTGGCTGGGGCTGATGTGGCTGGCGATGGTCGGCCTTGCGATATTCTTCTTCCCCTTGCCCTTCTATACAAGGCTCTTTGCCATCCTGGGCGGGTGGCTGATGGGAATGCTCTCCACCCTTTTCTGCACAGAATAATCAGCCCATTTTCGAAATATTCTGAATTGTTCATGATTTGGACATAATCAGGACAAAAATGTGCTGTATAATACAACTGTCAACAACCCACGGAGGATGATTCTTCCGTGGCCCTCTAATTCCCATTTATTTTTTGAGGAGGTATGTACATGAGTATCCGTATCCGTCGTGTTCTGGGCAGTATCGCCCTGTGCCTTTGCTGCGTGATGATCGGCTCGGCCATGACGTCCACCGTGGACGGAGCCGCTCAGGCTGAACAGCAGACCGTGGTAGTCACCAGCCCCTTCACCGCCGCTATTGAAGAAGTGCGCGGCAGCGTCATCGGTGTGAACAATTATCAGATGTATCGCCAGTCCTCCGGCTACCCTTATTACAGCGACCCCTTCGGCTTTGGCTTTGACTTCGGCTTTGGCGGCAGCAGCGGAGGCAGCAGCAGCGTCGAAAAGGAAATGCTGTCCAGCACCGGCTCCGGCGTGGTGGTAGGCAACGGCATCGTTCTGACCAACTTCCACGTGGTGGAAGACGCTTCCCGCCTGAGCATTTCTGTCACTGACGACAGCGGCAAGACCACCGAATACGCCGCTTCCCTGGTCACCTATGACGAAAACGTGGACGTGGCCGTGCTGTATGCGCCCAAACTGACCCTCAAACCCGTGAAACTGGGCGACAGCGACACCCTTCGGGTGGGCGACTGGGCCATCTGCATCGGCAATCCCCTGAGCGCGGAATTGTCCAACACGGTGACCGTGGGCATTGTGTCCGCCCTCAACCGCGGCATTGAGTCCAACTCCACGGACAAGTATGGCCGCCGCCAGACCACCGTCAACTCCATGATTCAGACAGACGCCGCCATCAACAACGGCAACTCCGGCGGCGGTATGTTCTCCGTCACCGGCGAACTGATGGGCATCCCCACCCTGAAGTACAGCGGCTCCATCTATTCCGGCGCCACCGTGGAAGGCATCGGTATGTGCATTCCCATCAACGCCGCCAAGCCGCTGCTGGAAGATGTGCTGAACAACAAGGTGGAACTGGTTCCCCCGGAAGAAATCGAAACGGACGACGAGCAGACCGCCGACAATGACCATGATCTGACCGGCAAGCCCCGCATGGGCATCACCATGACGGGCCTGAATCCCAACCACTCCGCCGTCCGCAACGGCGATGTGCCTAACGGCGTGTACGTCACCGAGGTGGATCAAAACGGCCCCGCTGACAAGGCCGGCATTCAGGCGGGCGACATCATTGTGGATGTGGACGACGTCATTATTACGGAGCCCTCCCAGCTGCAGGAGATCATCGGCCAGCACAAGGCCGGCGATGTGCTGAAGATCAAGTTCTATCGTGTGCCCGGCATCGAAAACTCCAACCAGTGGGGCGACGAAGTGCCCGAAGGCGAGTACATTGACACGGAAGTGACGCTGGAAGTGGTGGATGCCATCAGCCAGTGACCAAAGGGCTTCGCCCTTTGGAAACCCACCAGGGGGCTATGCCCCCTGGACCCCCTGTCGGGGGGGCGCTGCCCCCGACACCCCCGCAAGGGGCATTGCCCCTTGACCCTTTACCCGAAGTCCGTTGGACTTCGGGGTGTTCTTTTTTGGAGAAGTCTTATAGTTGAGACTTGTCTTTTATGAGAGAACCAGGGGGCTTTCCGATCGCCCCCTGGACCCCTTCGGCTTGACCCCTACCAACAATCTTGAGCAAGCAACAAAGGAAAACTGTTCCTTCTCCAATCAGACCAATATTCCTCCATCCGAAGGGAGCCCGAAGGATCCCAAAGGGCGATCGGAAAGCCCTTTGGTCGCCCGTGAGGGCGAAACCCTCATCTTACAAGCAAAGCCTTGCCATAAAGGACAATTTAGCAGCGGCACAAAATAGGCTCCCTTGTGTAAAGGGAGCTGGCAAAAATCTCTGATTTTTGACTGAGGGATTGCCCTGTTCCGGCAACAAACCGAAGCACACTTCGTGCCCGCTCCTCTACAACAGTTCCGGCGTGCGGCGCTCCGTCGCCGCACACGGACTCCATCGGAGCGACCCCGAAACGGGCCGCCCCTGCGAGGCGTTTGTGGGTAACTCAATTAAATAACTCCTATTGACCGGGGGAAAGGGGGGAGTCCAGAGGGGGTGTCTCCGGGTGGGATGAATTGAGACACCCCCTCTGGCCCTCTTTGGTTCTTTCTCAGGCTTGAGAAAGAACAATCATCAGGCGCTACCCCTTGCAAGGAAAGGTTTCGCCCTCACGGGCGACCAAAGGGCTTTCCGATCGCCCTTTGGGATCCTTCGGATGCAAGTAGTCTTATTTGGCCCTTAACCCATCACCCCAAGCCCAAAGGCTTGGGGGATTTTTTGTGTGTGGATTTCTCCTTTGAAAGTATGTTTTTGTGCAAGGTGGGGTTTCGCCCTCACGGGCGACCAAAGGGCTTTCCGATCGCCCTTTGGAAACCTTCGAAGTCCCATCTCTTGTTTAGAGTTGTAACCTGCTTGTTGGAGGAACGGTTTTTCCTTTGTTGCTTGCTCAAGATTGCCGGTAGGGGTCAAGCCGAAGGGGTCCAGGGGAAACGAACTGCCCAGTGGGCAGTCGCCGAAGGCGAGTTTCCGAAGCGAAGCGGAGGCGGACCGACCGGAAAGCCCCCTGGTTGTTGCTGGAAAGACAAGTCAAATGTACAAAACTACTCGAAAAAAGAAATCCCCGGAAATCCTTCTGCATTTCCGGGTAATGGGTCAATGGCCAAATAAGACTACTTGCATCCGAAGGGGTCCAGGGGGCGATCGGAAAGCCCCCTGGTTGCCCCGGTAAAGGCAAGCCCAATCCACAAGACTACTCCAAAACAAAACACCCCGGAAATCCTTTAGGATTTCCGGGTGATGGGTCAAGGGCCGATGGCCCTTGCGGGGGTGTCGGGGGCAGCGCCCCCGACTGGGTTTCCAAAGGGCAAAGCCCTTTGGTGGGGGTGCAGGGGCGGAGCCCCTGCTGGGGTGCGGGGCAACGCCCCGCAAAAGGGCAAAGCCCTTTGGTCATGCGCGTACCACCTTGCGGGTGCGCTTCTTCGTCTTTTTGACGCCCTTGACGGCAATCCTGCCGTCCTCCACCACGAGAGACACATCATCCCCCAGGGCAATCCTGCCCAGGAGCAACTCCTCGCTCATGGTGTCCTCCACCGTGCGCTGAATCAGCCGCCGAAGCGGGCGTGCGCCAAATTTGGGGTCATAGCCCTGACGGGCCAGTTCCTGGGCCACATCCTCCGTCCAGTTGAGGCGAATGTCCCGCTCCCTGAGCCTGTCCGCCACCTGGGTGAGCATCAAATCCGCAATGCGGCTGATATCCTGCTCCGTCAGGGCATGGAAGACAATCAGTTCGTCCACGCGGTTGATGAATTCAGGACGGAATACATCCTTGACTTCCTTCATTACGGAGCCCTTCATGGCCTCATAGTTGGCTTCATCCGCCAGCGCCCTGCCACCAAAACCCAGGCTCCTGCCGCTGCCAATCTGATGGGCGCCGGCATTGCTGGTCATGACAATCACGGTGTTCTTGAAGGACACCACCCTACCGGTATTGTCCGTCAGGCGGCCATCTTCCAGAATCTGCAAAAGCATATTGAACACATCGGGGTGGGCTTTTTCCACCTCGTCCAGCAGCACCACGCTGTAAGGCTTGCGGCGCACGGCTTCCGTCAGCTGGCCGCCTTCCTCATAGCCCACATAGCCGGGGGGCGAGCCCACCAGCCGGGACACGGCGTGCTTTTCCATGTATTCGCTCATGTCCACACGGATGACGGCATTTTCATCGCCAAACATGGCCTCGCCCAGCGCCCGGCACAGCTCCGTCTTGCCCACGCCGGTGGGACCCAGGAAAATAAAGCTGCCGATGGGTCGCTTGGGGTCCTTCAGGCCCGCCCGTGCCCGGCGAATCGCCCGGCTGACGGCGCTGATGGCTTCCTCCTGCCCGATCACCCGCTGATGCAGCACGTCTTCCAGGTGCATCAGGCGATCGGCCTCGCCCTGGGTCATTTTCTTCACGGGAATCCCCGTCCAGCCGGACACCACCGCAGCGATATCATCCTGGGTGACCACATCGCCGGAGGAAGACTGGCTGGCGTTCCACTTGTCCCGCAGGCGGGCGATTTCCTCCCGCAGTTCCCGCTCCCTGTCCCGGAATCTCGCCGCCGCCTCGTAATCCTGAGCATCAATGGCGGCCTTCTTTTCCAGCAGTACGCCTTCCAGCTGCTTTTCCTGCTCCTTGACGTCCGGCGGGGCGGTGTAAGCCTGAATCCGCACCCGGGAGGCAGCCTCGTCCATCAGGTCGATGGCCTTGTCCGGCAGACAGCGGTCGGCAATGTACCGGCTGGAGAGATGTACGGCGGCCTGCAGCGCCTCATCGGTGATATGCACCTTGTGATGGGCCTCATAGCGGTCCCGGAGGCCGTGGAGAATCGCCAGGGTCTCTTCAGCGGTGGGCTCGCCCACCTGCACCGGCTGAAAGCGCCTTTCCAGCGCTGCATCCTTTTCGATGTGCTTGCGGTATTCATCCAGCGTGGTGGCGCCGATGCACTGCACTTCGCCACGGGCCAGGGCGGGTTTCAGAATATTGGCCGCATCCAGACTGCCTTCAGCAGCGCCGGCGCCCACGATGGTGTGCATCTCGTCGATGAACAGAAGCACGTCGCCGCTTTTGCGGATTTCATCCATGGCAGTTTTGAGGCGCTCTTCAAACTCGCCCCGGTACTTGCTGCCGGCCACCAGGCTGCCGATGTCCAGGGACATCACCCGCTTGCCGGTGAGCATTTCGGGGATGTTGCCGTCCACAATCCGCTGGGACAGCCCCTCCACCACGGCGCTTTTGCCCACGCCGGGCTCGCCGATGAGCACGGGGTTGTTCTTTGTGCGGCGAATGAGAATCTGAATCAGCCGCTGAATCTCCGTGTCCCGGCCAATGACCGGGTCCAGTTCGCCCTGACGGGCCGCCCGGGTCAGGTCACGGCAGTATTTTTCCAGCATGGAGTCGTTTTCCTTGGGGGTGGATTCCTCGCTGAAGGGCATCTGGGGCAACTGCAGGCGTGGCTGACGCAGCCCCGTGAGAATCTGCTCCCTTGCCAGTTTCAGGTCCACGCCCATCTCCCGCATCAGGCCGCCCGGCATCCCGTCTTCCATCGCCAGCATGGCCAGCCACAGGTGCTCGCTGCTGACAATCGATTTGCCCAGCCGCCTGGATTCCATCACCGCCGTTTCCAGCAGTTTTTTCGCCCGGGGCGTCAGTTCAAAACGAGGCCTGCCCATGAGCATCTCGCCGTTTTCGCTGGAGCGGCGGCGAATCATCTCCAGCACCTGCTGGAAGTTCATCCGGTCAGACACCGCTTCCGGCGTGCCGCTGTCCTCCTTGAGCAGTCCCAGCAGAATATGCTCCGTGCTGATGACAGGGCGGTGAAGTTCCGCCGCCATCATCTGCGCCGCATTGAGCACCCGCTGCGCCCGCTCCGTCAATCGTCCGAATAAAGCCATATCATCACGCTCCTGCTTTGCTTGTCAGTCTGAGCATCGCCCTGACCCGCTGGGCCCGGACTTCATCCTGCTTTCGGCCTGTAAGGGGCCTTTCCGCCCACTGGGCCAGATGCCCCGGCAGAGCCTGTTCCAGCGTTTCATCCACCACCGGCAGTTCTACCGGCAAAAGCCCCATAGCGGCGCCCATGCGCACCTGCGACCAGTGGCGGAACATTTCGCCCATGGGCAGCACCCTTGCATACCGCAGCACGCCCCAGGCACGGAAGACGCCGTCTTCCAGATCCAGGCGGTTGTTGGCCATGGCCTTTTCCCGCAGGGCCCGTTCCATGCCGGTGAGCTGCTCGCCGGCGGCCTGCACCATGCGCAGCAGATCCTGCTCTGTGCGGCCCAGCGCCGCCTGATTGGACACCTGGTACACATCGCCCAGGGCCTCAGCGCCCTCGCCGTACACACCTCGAATGGTCAGGCCGATCTTGGTGAGCATCTGGGCCACGTTGCCCATCTGCTTTTCCCTGTTGAGCATGGGCAGGTGCATCACCACCGACGCCCTCATGCCCGTGCCCGCATTGGTGGGGCAGGCGGTGAGGTAGCCCAGGTTTTCATCATAGGCGAAGGATACCTGTCGTGCCAGGGCGTCCTCCATGCGGAAGCACCCGGCGGAGGCTGCGAGCAAGTCCAGCCCCGGCGTTGCCGCCTGAATGCGGACGTGATCGTCCTCATTGAGCATGATGGACACGCCGTCTTCTTCCCTGAGCATCACGGCGGTGGTTTCCGGGTGCTTGAGCAAATCCCGGCTGATCCACCGGCTTTCCTCCAGGGCTTTCAGAGCAATATCATTCAGGTCCCGCAGCCGCAGGAGCACCATGCCCTCGCCTTCCGGCACCAGTTTGACGGCATTAGCGGTACGGGCGATGCTTCTGGCAGCCTGTTCCTCCCGGTGGGAGGTGTCAAAGGGAATATCCGCATAATTCCGGGCCAGGCGCACCCGGCTGGACATCACAACACCGTGGGCCATCAGGTTGCACCTTCTTCCCGTGCCAGCGCCCGCAGCTGATCTCTGAGCCGGGCCGCCTTTTCGTAGTCTTCATTTTCCACCGCCAGGGCCATTTCCCGGCTGAGTTCTTCCTGCTGGCGGCGGAGTTCCTGCTGCTGCTGGCTTTTCAGCGGCGTGCGGCCCTCATGCTGCACTTTGCCGTGAATCTGCCGAAGCATGGGCGCCAGTTGCTCCCGGAAAGCGTCGTAGCACCCGGCGCAGCCCAGCAGTCCGCCCTGGGTGAAGGTTCCCCAGGTGGTGCCGCAGCAGGGGCAGGCAAGATCATCCTCCGGCTTTTTCTCCATGGGCGGATGTTCCTCATCCCCCTGTGTATTCCTGCTGCCGGAAATAGCGCTCAATATGCTGCCCAGCAGCCCATGGACGCTGCCGCCCATCAGGGGCATGTGCATCTTCGCCATGCAGTCGCCGCACAGGTGGCGCTGGGTCAGTTGGGTATCCACCATCACTGATAAAGTAAAGGTCGCTTCATTGACCTTGCATTCTTCACAAAGCATTCTGTCCCATCCTTTCCTTCCTTAGCCGCGCGAGGCATTTTGCCTGGCCACGCTGAGGATCATGCTGCGCAGGATCCGTGCCCGCTGGGCATCCTTGACAGCGTCCGGCACGGGCACCGACAGCGCCTGGGCGGAAATCGCCGCCCGCATCACCCCGGCGCACTCCCGGCTGATCACCTGCTGCTCCATCAATTGCAGGATCACCCGCACGGCGGAGGCTTCGTCGATTCTTTCGCCGATGCGCTCGTTGATCAGATACGCCATCTGGTCCGCCGCATTCCTCGCCACCCGGACGATGCGGATGTATCCTCCGCCGCCCCTGCGGGACTCGGTGACATAGCCGTTATCCAGCGTGAAGCGGGTAGACAACACATAGTTGATCTGGCTGGGCGCACAGCCGAAATATTCTGCCAGCTCGTTGCGCTTGAGCTCCACGCCCGCTTCTTCCTCCAGCATCATGTCCTTGATAAACCGCTCGATGGCGTCACTCAACCGCATGACCGTTCCTCCGTTCATTTGACCTACTTTGACCATTCCCAGTATATCACATTCTTCGCTCCGGCGCAAGATGGCATCCGCAGCAAAATCATGCCTTGCCTTCCATTGTATGCTGAAAAGGGCCCGGCAGCGGAAAACGGGACGCAAAAAAGCACGCTCCTTGTTAGTAAGCGTGCCTGATGAATCAATCCAATTTGAAATGGGCACCCTGAAGAAAACAGACAGGAGGTCTCATCATGAACAACCACGATGCACCCCGCCGGAAAATGCCGGCATACGATACCTTCCTGGAGGACGAAACCATCGCCAGCGCCACGGAATGCACCGGGCTGATGCCCTCCGCACCTCAGTCGCCGTCAGAAAGCAGCGACCTGGCGTCCCTTATGGCCATTCATACCCCGCCGGTTTTCACGGTGAAAGGCCAAGTGTCTGCGCCACCTGGCGATGAAAATGGGCGTCCTTGTGATGAACATAATCCACGGAAGAAAATACCTTCGAGCCGTCTGGCCAGCATACCTGCCCTGTACCGTCCGGGCGCAAGCCAAGATCCGCCAAAGACTGACCGGGAAGGAGCGTCACCGTCGTGAGGCGATCCAGCACCCGGTTGCCCAGCATCAGGGCAAACACGCCCGTTTCGACGTCCACGGACAGGTGATGCCCCGTGAATCCCGACAGGCCGATGGCGGCGCTGCTTTCATACACGGGAATTTCGGAAAAATACTGATCGGGGTGCTTGACGTAGCACTGGCTGCCCAGAAACTGCGTCCATGCGCCGGAAGTGGTCTTTCTGCCGGTGCGGTTGCAGCTCATGAAGCGCAGCCCTTCCGGGGAAATCACCTTGCCCGCCAGCAGCCCCTGACACAGACGAATCATGTCCGGCAGGGTGGAGAAAACGCCCGCATGGCCGAAGCACTCCGGGTACATCAGCGCCGCTTTGGGGTCATGGGGCACGCCGGGAGGCGCATCCGGCCGCAGGATGTACCTGCCGGAAATGATGCGGTGTTCGCCGCCGGTTTGTACCAAATCCTTGTGCCTGTTTTCCGGCGCCACGGTGAAGGTTTCCTCCATTCCCAGCGGATGGAGGATTTTTTGCTGCAGCAGTGCCTCCCAGGTCATGCCGGAAGCGCCCGCCAATACCCGGGACAGCACCATGGCGTGCATATCGGAATACGCCCGGTTGTCGCCGTTGTCCCCGGGAACAATCTGATGCAGCACCCGCAGGGCATTTGACGCACACGCCTGCTGATCAAGCCGCTCCGGCGTGGCGAGGGACACTTCAAACCCCAGCACCTGATCCACCGTCACGCCCTGCAAATGGGTGAATTCCGGCGCATAGTCCGTCACCCGGCGAGAAAGATCCAGCGTTCCTTCTTCCTTCAGGCGTATCACCAGCAGCCCGGTGAAGAGTTTGGTGAGGCTTGCCAGGTCGAACAGGCTCTTCTCCGTCAGGGGCGTTCCCTGCCGGTTGATCACGCCGCCCATGTCAGCGGCGGCATGGCGCCTGTCGCCGCAGGCCACCGCCAGACCGGGCATGATGCCCGTTTCCGCAGTGAAATAATCAATCGTATGGCGAAGGCTCATCTTGTCCCTCCGCTTCACACATGGAACCGGGTACGGATGAGTTTTTCCATGGCATACACCCCGGCGTAATAGCCGTGGGAGTTGTCCAGCACCTCATCAGCGACCGCCCGGTAGGTATCAATGCGCTCATGATACAGTTTTTCCACCTCGCCCAGGCCCTTTTCCCGCAGCATGGGACGGCGGTCCAGCTTGATATCCCCCAGAATGTCTTCCAGCGGGCGATCCACCAGGAAAATCACGCCATGATTGCGCATGATGTGGCGGTTGATGTCCCGCATGATCATGCCGCCGCCGGTGGACACGATGGCCGGCTGCTCTCTGGTGAGCTGAATGAGCACGTTGGTCTCCGCATTGCGGAAGGCTTGCTCGCCGTATTTTTCGAACACCTCGCCCACCGTGCAGCCCGCCGCCTCGGTGATGCGCTGATCAGTATCCACATAGGGGATGCGCAACTGATTGGCCACGCGCCGCCCCAGGCTGGACTTGCCGCTGCCCGTCATGCCGATGATAAAAATGTGCCTCTCAAGCATGATGCTCTTCCTCCTGCAACCAGCGGTTTTGCTCTTCCCGGCTCAAAGAGAGGATGGTTTTGTACAGTGTTTCCACGCAGGGAGCATAGCGGGAATCCGTCAGCATTTCCCGGCGGGAAACAATCACCTGCTGCTCCCGCTGCTTGTCCAGGACAGGCAGCCCCTGCGCCTTTTTCCACGCAGCCATCTGCATAGAAAGATTCATCCGCTTTTCAAACAGGCGGACGATTTCCTCATCCACCGCATCCAGTTCTTTTCGGATGTCTGATTGCGTTTTCATCCTGCGTACCTCCCCGGGCGTGCTTATGTCTATATCATACAGTCCCCCGGGGAAAATTGCAAGGGGGGCAAGGCGGATTTCCCCCGGGCCGCGAGGGGTTGCAAGAGCGGGGCAAATACGGTATAATAAGGGAAACGACCGATGCAACCGATACATTCCCAAGGAGGTTCGCCCCCATGTCTGCCATCAACGAACACGTCCTTCCCAACGGCATGACCCTCTTGTGCCTGCAGCAGCCCCACCTGCATTCCATCAGCTTCGGGATGTACCTCAAGGGCGGTCCCCTGTATGAAAACCGCCAGAATCAGGGCGTGTGTCACCTGCTGGAGCACCTGTGCTTCCGGGGTCTGGGTGGCCTGAGTCACGACGAACTGCAGGAACGCTTCAACCGCTTCGGCATGGACATGGACGGCGCCACCTATCGGGAAGCCATGGTGTTCACCCTCGGCGCCCGCCCCCGCTTCTTTGATGATCTGGTGGATCTCTTCCTGCGGTTTTTTGCGGGCACGCCCTGGACGCAGGAGCAGATCGATCAGGAAAAGCAGGTGGTCCTGCGTCAGATTGAGCAGGAGGACCCGGACTTTGACGACATGATCGACCTGCGCTACCGCAAAACGGCCCAGGGCGCCTACCCCTGCATGGGCACAGCTGCATCCATTGAAAAGATGTCCGCCGCCACCATCCGCCGCTGGCAGCGGCTGATCTTCCAGCCTCAAAATGCCTGCCTGTGCATCACCGGCAATTTCTCCGACGGCATGGAACAGGCTGCGGTGGAGGCCTTCTCGGAACTGGTGAACACCACCGACGAGCCGCCCTTCCTGATGCAGGCGCCGGAAGGCTTCTGTATGCGGGATGAAGACAGCGACATCATCCGCCCGGAAGAAGACGGACAGGCCAAGGTGCGCCTGCACTTTGACGTGGACAATGATCTGGTGTTCCCGCTGGTGGGCGACGTGCTGTCCTGCATCACCGGCGGCAACTGCGATTCCATCCTCTTCCAGGAACTGCGGGAAACCGAGGCCCTCGTGGCGGAAATCGACGCTTCCATGGATGAACTGGGCATCTACCGCCGGCTGGTGATTGACTATGACGTGCGCCAGGAGTATCTGGTGGAAAGTCTGGAAAAGGTGTTTGCCCTGCTGGTGCGCCTGCGTACTTATGTCCGGCCTTCCCGGCTGGAGCACACCCGCACCCAGTTTACCGAAAACAACCTGTTTGAACTGGATTCCAGCCTGCAGATGAACGACCGCCTGGGCTGGGCGTGGATCTCCGAGGACGTGGCCCGTGCCGACCTGGACGCCCAGACCGCCATGTATGAAGACCTGACCGCCGAAGACCTGCTCAATGCCGCTCAGGCGGTATTCCGCCCCGAAAATCTCGTGATCGCCATCCAGCGCGACCCTGCCCGCACCCCCCGCAACCTCAAGCCCCTCCTGCGCAGGCTCCGCGCCATGCTGGCATGAAAGGCGTCCCATGACTCCTGAAATTTATGAAGTCCTGTCCCTCGCCATGCGATACTGGTTCACCCTTGTGGGTGTGCTGATCGTGTGGCGTGCCTTTTCCTGGCTTCGCAAGGACAGGCGAAAAGAACACAAGCGCCTCCGCCGACTCCCGGACGCCGGGATGGTCGGTGAATTTGTGGTGCAATCCCCCGGCACGGACGCCCTGCCGGAAGGCACCATTCTTTCCGTGCCCCGGGAAGGCGTGCTGGGGTATTCCCGGGTGAATGACATCCCCGTGCCCGCTTCCGGCGTGGCCAAATCCCATCTGGATTTTACCTTTATCGCCGGGCAGGGCCTGCGCATCATGCCCCGCCCCCGCTGCGAGTGCTTTGTGGACGATATTCTCCTTTCCTCCAAGAAAGTGGCCCGGATGAATCCGCTGGGGCACGGCTCCATCCTGCAGGTGGGCGATGCATTCCTGAAACTCCACCTGTTTGCCGGCATCGATGCCCCCCGATATGTATCGCTCGCCGAGGATGAGCCGGAAGAAACGCCTCCCGAACAGCAGTCTGCCCCCGGCTATCCCACCGGGATGCCTGTGTATCCCCCGGTGTATCCGCCCATGCCGCAAGGCTATCAGCAGCCCATGTATCCCCCCATGCAGCAGGGGTATCCGCCTGTGTATCAGCAGCCGATCTATCAGCAGCCGGTATATCAGCAGCCGGTGTATCAGCAGCCGGTGTATCCGCCTGTGCAGCCGGAGATGAATCAGCCGGTGTATCATCCTGTGCAGCCGGAGATGAATCAGCCTGTACAGGGCGACCCGCTGTGCGACACCCAGCCCTATGAGCCTGCTCCGCCGGTGACGGAGCCGGAGCACGACCCTGAAGCCATCCGTCCCCGGGTGCGCCATTCCCGCCGCAGGAGGTACGCTGAAGATGAGCAAGCGTAAGCGTGACTGGGGCAGGCCGCTGGCCCGGGCGGTGAAGGCCTTCTACTTTTCTGCGTTTCTCCTTCTGTTCCTGCGGGATTTCCAGTGGCAGGGGCTGGCGCTGGCCTTTGCCGTGCCGCTGATGGTCTCCCTGACCACCGACCTGCTGCCCCGGCTTTTCCCCTGCGACAAACTGCTGATGTCCCTGACCAACTTCCTGTGCGCCCTGGGCGTGCTGGTTTTGTATGACACCAACCCCGAATACGCCTATCAACAGGTAATCAACTACGGCATCGGCCTCATCGCCATGGTGGTGTGCATCTATCTGGTACGCCGGGTGCGCCAGTGGGGCGTGCTGGTGTGGCTGATGGTGCCCGTGTCGCTGGTGCTGCTGGCGCTGCCGCTGGTCATCGGCCGGGAAACCAACGGCGCCCGCAACTGGTTCTATGTGGGCGGCGTGTCCGTTCAGCCCAGCGAAATCGTCAAACTCAGCCTCCTGCTGGTGCTCAGCCACTACATGAGCCGCCGGAAGATGATCCCCTGGCTGATGTTCGCCGTGGGGTGTCTGGGCCTGCTGATGCTGCAGAAGGACCTGGGTACGGCGCTGATGTATTACGGTACGGCGCTGATGCTCTACTTTGCCGCATCGGGAAATCTCCCCCTGACCGTCATCGGCCTGGGCGGCGGCGTAGGCGCAGCCTTTGCGGGCTACAAGATGTTCGCCCACGTCAAGCGCCGTGTCGCCATCTGGCAAAATCCCTTTGCGGATTACGACAACGCCGGTTATCAGATTGTGCAGAGCCTCATGGCCATCGCCAGCGGAGGACTGTTTGGTCTGGGACTGGGTCTTGGTTCCCCCAAGACCATCCCGGTGTATCACACCGACTTCATCTTCGCCGTCATCTGCGAGCAGTTCGGACTGATCTTCGGCCTGTGCGTGCTGCTGATGTATGTGGCGCTGATCTGGCGGGGCGCGACCATCGCCATGTCGGCCCGCTCCGGCTTCCACGGCCTGCTGTCCATGGGCTGCACGCTGATGCTGGGGCTGCAGACCTTCCTGATCATCGGCGGCGTCATCAAGCTGATTCCCCTCACCGGCGTCACCATGCCCTTTGTCAGTTACGGCGGCACGTCGCTGGTGTCGGCCCTGTGCCTGATGGGGCTGATGCAGGGCGTGGCGAGCCTGAATGAAGATCACCTGCAGCAGGACGCCGAACTGGCCCAGGGCTGGGAGGTGGACGAATGAAACAGAGGCGTTTCCGCTTCAAGATTCTGGCGCTGATTCTGCTGGGGATGTTCGCCCTGCTGGCCGTCTATGGTGGCTACAGCGTGAATACCTACGGCAACCGCTGGTTTTCCTTCTCCCGCAATCCCCGCATCCGCACCCAGAAGCAAAACGTGGACGCCGGGGACATCCTGGACCGCAACGGCGTGGTGCTGGCCTGGTCCGAGGAAGGCAAGCGGTATTATCAGGAGGATGAAAGCGCCCGCCGGGCCATTGTGCATCTGCTGGGCGACAGTCAGGGACAGGTCTCCAACGGCGTGGAAGCCTTCCAGACCAGTTATCTCTACGGCTTCAACCTCACCCTGGGCGAGCGCCTGGCCGCCCTGGGCAGCAGCGAGCCCCTCACAGGCGACACCGTTACCCTGACCATCGACAGCCGCTTGTGTACGGCAATTCCCACCTACTTCAACGCCCATGCGGAAACCGCCGGCAAAAAGGGCGCCGTGGTGGTGATGAACTACAAGACGGGCGAGGTGCTGGCGGAAATCAGCCTGCCCAACTTCGACCCCATGAACATCACCGCAGACACGCTGGCGGACCCCGGTCAGCCCTTCTGGAACCGGGCGACCCAGTCGGTGTATCCTCCGGGCAGTTCCTTCAAGATCATCACCACCGTGGCGTCCCTCAAATACCTGCCGGGCATTGAGAACACGCCCATCACCTGCGGCGGCGGCCTGATGGTGGACAATCAGGCCATCCGGGACTACGGCAGCGCCATTCACGGCGAGTTGAGCCTGAAAAAGGCCTTCACCACCTCCTGCAACAACGCCTACGCCCGTCTGGCGCTGGCCATGGAGGACGCCGAACTGCGCCGCACCGCCGAGGATTTCGGCTTCAACGACAACTTCCTCTTCCGGGATCTGGTGGTGGAAAACTCCACCTACCCCACGAAAAACCGCTCTCAGTTTGAAATCGCCACCTCCGGCTTCGGACAATCCGCCATCACCGCCTCGCCTGTGCATATGTGCATGGTGGCCGCCGCCATCGCCAATGACGGCCAGATGATGGAGCCCCGCCTGCTGCGCCGGGTGGATGGCGCCACGGGCGTAGAGCGCACGGTGTTTGAATCCCGGCTCTACCGCACCGCCACCACCCCGGAAATCGCCGCCACCCTGCAAGGCTATATGCAGGCCGTGGCGACTTCCGGCACGGGCACCCGGGCCGCCGTGCCCGGCCTGACCATCGGCGGCAAGACTGGCTCGGCCGAGAGCAGCCTGGATGGCGCCGACGTCACCTACGGCTGGTTTGTGGGCTATATTGCTGATGATTCCCTGCCCTTTGCCCTCTCCGTGTTGGTGGAGGACATTCCTGATGGCGAAGGCGGCGGCAGCACCGCAGCCCGCATCGCCGGGGACATTTTCAGGTACCTGAAGGAGCATCCTGAACTGGTGACGGATAATACAGTTGAATAATGTGATGGAGAACGAGTATGTTGGGTGATCGCCCGCATACTCGTTCCTTTTTGTGTGTGATGTTTTGCCCTCACTTCGCACAAAAGACTTGTTTTTGAAGAAAAGTCGTTTAACGACACAAACAAAAGCCCCCTCAGGGAGGGGGCTCTGTCGGAACGACGGTGGGGGAGCCTGCGGTACAGCGGGTATGATTCCTTGCAAGGAATAGCGCTTGGTGGGTGTTCTTTCTCAGGCCTGAGAAAAACCTTGCGGCATTTCGGTAATGATTAGTGTTCTTTCTCAGGCCTGAGGAAACCCTTGCGGCATTTCAGTAATGATTAGCGTTCTTTCTCAGGCCTGAGAAAGAACCAAAGAGGGCCAGAGGGGGTGTCTCAATTCATCCCACCCGGAGACACCCCCTCTGGACTCCCCCCTTTCCCTCTGTCTTGTGAGTGTTATTGAGTTGAGTTACCCTCAAGCGCCTCGCAGGGGCGTCCCGTTTCGGGGCTACTCCGATGGAGTCCGTGTGCGGCGACGGTGCGCCGCACGCCGGAACTGTCGTGCCGGAGTGGGTACGAAGTGTGCTTCGGTTTGTTGCCGGAGTAAAACCAACATCCAAGAGACGGGACTCCGAAGGGGTCCAGGGGAAACGAACTGCCCAGTGGGCAGTCGCCGAAGGCGAGTTTCCGGAGCGAAGCGGAGGCGGACCGATCGGAAAGCCCCCTGGCTGCCCCGGTAAGGGCAATCCTGATATATAAGACTCCTCCAAAAAGAACACCCCGGAAATCCTTCGGGATTTCCGGGTGATGGGTCAAGGGCCAATGGCCCTTGCGGGGGTATCGGGGGCAGCGCCCCCGATTGGGTTTCCAAAGGGCGAAGCCCTTTGGACGGAGTATGGGGCAAAGCCCCGCAAAAGGGGTGCAGGGGCAGAGCCCCTGCTGGGAGTCCAGAGGGCAAAGCCTTCTGGCAGGGGTTGTTGGGGGCAGAGCCCCCAACTGGGGTCCAGGGGGCATAGCCCCCTGGTTACTTCTCCGTTTCATGACGATGAATCTGGTCGTTGAGGAGATTGATGTCGCCGCAGCCCATGGTGATGGCCAGATCGCCGGGCTGCAGATGTGCCCGGAGATACGCCTCCGTGTCATCAAAGGAGGGCGTCCACACGGCATCAATACCGTTGCGGATCATGCCTTCCACCAGCATGCCGGAATTCAGGTCGCCGGGGTCCACCTCACGGGCAGCACAGATGTCCGTCACGAGGGTGAAATCAGCCACCTGGGTGCAGGTGAGGTATTCATCAAACAGCGTGCGTACCCGGGAAAAGGTGTGGGGCTGCATCACAGCAAACAGGCGGCCCTTGCAGCGCTTGCGGGCAATGGACAGCGCCGAGCGCATCTCGGTGGGATTATGCCCATAATCGTGGAAGATTTCAGCGCCGTTGACCACGTCGGTCAGTTCAAACCGGCGGTGAGCGCCCCGGAACTGTCCCAGCGCTTCAGCAGCCTTCTTCATATCAGCGCCCAGTGCAGCCGCCGTCGCCAGCGCTGCCAGGCCGTTTTCCACATTGAACATCCCCGGCACAGACATCTTGACGTGCGCCACCACTTCATCGTTGTGGCACAGATCGTAGGAGGCATAGCCCTGATCGTCCTCTGAGAGGTTGGCGGGATGCCAGGTGCATCCGGGCGTCATGCCGAAGGTTTCCAGGCGGCAGGCGCACTTTTCCATCTGGCGGCGCACACGCACGTCATCGCCGTTGCCGATGATGATGCCGCTTTCCGGCACCAGGTGCATATATTCCCCGAAGGTGTCTTCGATTTCATCGATGTCCTTGTAGCAGTCCAGATGGTCGGCGTCGATATTGAGTACCACCGCCACCGTGGGGCGCAGCTGCAGGAAGCTGCGGCGGAATTCGCAGGCTTCCGCGAGGAAGGCGTCGCCTTGGCCGATGCGGGTGGAGCCGCCGATGAAATCCAGTTTGCCGCCGATGTGAATGCTGGGGTCCAGCCCGCAGGACATCAGCACCTGAGAGAGCATACTGGTCACAGTGGTCTTGCCGTGGGCGCCGCTGATGCCCACCGCCTGGGGATAGCCTTCCATCAACTGACCCAGCAGATAGGCCCGCTCCATGGAGGGAATGCCCAGCCGGGCGGCTTCTGCCCGCTCTGGGTTGTTTTCCGGCACGGCGCCGGTGAATACTACCAGATCAGCGCCGTGGACGTTCTCTTCCCGGTGGCCGATCATCACCTGGGCGCCGGCCCGGCGCACATCGCCCATCAGATAGCCATCGGTGCGGTCGGAGCCGGTCACCTGATAGCCCTTGGCCAGCAGCATTTCCGCCAGCCCCGACATACTGGAGCCGCCGATGCCGATCATGTGAATCCGCTTACCTTCAAAATCCCTGATGTGGGGAATCATCATTCCATCTCCTCTTGCGAAAAAGTCCTTCGCCGACTGTTATTATATACCAAACCAGGCGGAATAATCAACCCTTTCAGGCAGGTCTTGACAAAGGAGCGTGACGGGGCTATAATTGGTTGCATACGCAACGATGCACACGCAACGGTTGTGAATCAAGACAGAAAATTCAAAGCAAGGTGAACTTGATGACGGATCACTCCCACCCCATGCCGCCGCTGATGCGCCAAATCAGCCTGACGTATCGCTATGCCATGCGCTACCGGGATCAGGAACTGGCGGACACGGGACTCAATGGCTGCCAGACGCCCTATTTATTGACCCTGTACCGCCGCCCGGGGATTTCCCAGGAGGAAATGGCCCGGCAGCTGGGCGTAAACAAGTCCAGCGTGGCCCGGCAGTTGGCGGTGCTGGAAGAAATGGGCTTTGTGCGCCGGGAAGGCGCACCGGGCGATCGCCGGACACTACTGGTGTATCCCACGGAAAAGGCGCTGTCGCTACAGGGGCGCATCCGCAGCGTGCTGAAAACCTGGAGCGAACTGCTGACGGAGGATTTCACCCCGGAAGAAAAGGAGACGCTGTCCCTTCTGATGCAGCGCATTGCGGTCAAAGCCGACGCCTACATGAACGGAGGTGACCCGCCGTGCGGACGCTGATGAATTACATCCGGCCTTATTTTGCCCGGATCTCCCTGCAGCTGCTGGTGAAAATCGGCGCCACGGTGGCGGAACTGCTTCTGCCCAGCCTGCTGTCCCTGATTCTGGACGTGAGTGCCCCGAAGAACGACTGGGGCGGCGTGTGGCTGACCGGCGGCGCGATGCTCCTGTGTGCGGTGCTGGCATGGCTGGGCAACATTATTGCCAACAGGATGTCCACCAATGTGTCCCGGGAAATCACGAGGAAATACCGCCGGGATCTGTTTGAAAAGGTCACGTCCCTGTCTGCGTCCCAGCAGGACGCCCTCACGGACGCCTCCATCGTCAGCCGCCTCACCAGCGACACCTATCATGTGCATAACATGATCGACAGAATGCAGCGTCTGGGCGTGCGGGCGCCCATCATGCTGCTGGGCGGCATTATCGTGTCCCTGTCTCTGGAGCCGGTGCTGACGCTGGTGCTGATTGCCACGCTGCCCCTGCTTTCCGCCATCGTGTTCGGCTCCACCAGAAAAGGTGTGCCGCTGTTCACCCGGGTGACGGAAGCCCAGGACGCCATGGTGCGCAAGATTCAGGAAAACATGGCAGGCGCCAGAGTAATCCGTGCCCTGAGCCGCACCAAGGATGAGCAGGACGCCTTCGGGGAAGTGAACGAGCAGCTGGCCAGCCGCCAGCGCACCGCCGACCTGACCATGGCGGCAGTCAGCCCTGCCATCAACATCGTGCTCAACACCGGCCTGGCGCTGGTGGTGCTGCTGGGCGCCTACCGGGTGCAGAATCACCTGACCACCCCCGGCACCATCGTGGCCTTCCTGAGTTATTTCACCATTATCCTCAACTCCGTGCTGATGGTTTCCCGCCTGTTTGTGATGTACTCCAAGGGCGCTGCTTCCGCGCGGCGCATTGAAGCCGTTCTTTTGACGGAAAAGGACCAATCCCTGACACAATCCGGCGAAGCGCCTGCCCCCGAACAGAATCCCCCTCATGTCGAAGTGCGGAATGTAACCTTCTCCTACAACAAAACCACACCCAATGTGGCGGATATCTCCTTCCGGGTGAATCACGGCGAAACGCTGGGCATCATCGGCCCCACGGGCTCGGGCAAAAGCACGCTGCTGGCTCTTTTGATGCGCCAGTATGCGCCGGATGAGGGTGACATTCTCATCGACGGCGTGCCCATCAACGCCCTCACCCCCTCGGAACTGCATGACCGTCTGGGCGTGGTGTTCCAGAATGACTTCCTCATGGCGGACACCATCGGTGAAAACATCCGCTTCGGGCGGGATATTCCGGAAGAAAGCATTCAGGACGCCATCGACTGCGCCCAGGCGGACTTCATCCGCCACAAGGAAGGCGGGCTGGATTTCCCCCTGCACGTCAAGGGCCGCAACCTGTCCGGCGGCCAGCAGCAGCGCGTGCTGATCAGCCGGGCCCTTTCGGGCGATCCCCGGCTGCTGATGCTGGATGACTGCTCCTCGGCGCTGGATTTCCGCACGGACCGGGAACTTCGCAGGGCGCTCAAGGAGCGCCACGGCCACGCCACCACCCTCATTGTGGCCCAGCGTGTGTCCTCCGTGATGAGCGCTGACAGGATCCTTGTGCTGGACGGCGGCCGCATGGTGGGCTACGGCACCCACGAGGAACTGATGGCCGTCTGTCCCATGTACGGCGAACTGTGCCGCCTGCAGTTGGGAGGTGACGCCGCATGAACAAAGGCAGACAACGGGGCATGGGCGGCCAGCGCCCCAAGGCCAAACCGACCCAGGTGCTCAGGCGGCTGTGGCGCTATCTGAAGCGCTACCAGTGGATCATCATCTTTGCGGCCCTGCTCTCCGTGGCGGGCAACCTGCTGGGGCTGGTCTCTCCCCGGCTTTCCGGCGCAGCCATTGACGCCATCATCCCCGGTGCGGTGGATATGCCCGTGGTCATCCGCTATGTGGTGCTGATGGTGGTAGTGGCGGTGCTTTCCGCCGGGATGAACTGGCTGCTGGCGGCGGTGATGATCCGCCTGTCCCGCAGCGTGGTCACACGGATGCGCAAGGAGGTCTTCGACCACCTCACCACATTGCCCATTGATTTCTTCGACACCCATCAAACAGGTGACGTCATTTCCGTTTTGTCCTATGACATCGATACCGTCGGCGCCTCCCTGTCCTCCGACCTGACCCACATCCTGTCCAGTCTGATCACCGTGGTGGGCAGTTTTGTGATGATGATGACCATCTCCCCGGTGCTGGTGGCGGTGTTCCTCTTCACCATTCCCGCCTCCTTCCTCTTCACAAGGTATCGCTCAAAGGTGGTGCGCCCGCTTTTCAGGGCTCGCAGCAAGAAGCTGGGCGAGCTCAACGGCTACTGCGAGGAAACGGTGTCCGGCATGAAGACCGTCCGGGCCTATCATCAGGAGGATGAATTCAACGGCCGCTTCATCATTCACAACGATGAGGCCGTCAACGCCAACTGGAAGGCAGATCACACCGCCTGCATCACCGGCCCCACCGTCAACCTGATCAGTAATGTGTCCATGGCGGCGGTGAGTATGTTCGGCGCCATGCTGTATATGCTGGGCGGCATTTCTCTGGGCGGCGTGAGTTCCTTCGTGCTGTATTCCCGACGCTTTTCCGGGCCCATCAATGAATTCGCCAACATCATCAGCGACCTGCAATCCGCCCTGGCTGCCGCCGAGCGTGTGCTGACGCTGCTGGATCTTCCGCCGGAAAAGGCGGACGAGCCCGACGCCCTGCCCATGCAAAACAGCCGCGGCGAGGTGGAATTCCGCCACGTCACCTTCGGCTACACGCCGGAAACCACGGTACTGCACGATGTGTCCTTCACCGCCAAGCCCGGCAAGGTGATTGCCATTGTGGGTGAAACAGGCTGCGGCAAGACCACGATGATCAACCTGCTGATGCGCTTCTATGATGTTTCCGAGGGCGGCATTTTCCTGGACGGCGTGGACATCCGCCGCATTGCCCGGGCAGACCTGCGGCGGCAGTTCACCATGGTTCTGCAGGACACCTGGCTGTTTGAAGGCACCGTCTACGACAATCTGGCTTACGCCCGCCCCGACGCCACGGAGGAGCAAATCATCGCAGCCGCCAAGGCTGCCCACATTCACAACATGATCATGTCCCTGCCCGAGGGCTATCAGACCCGGGTCACCGACAGCGGCAACAGCATTTCCAAGGGACAAAAGCAGCTGATGACCATTGCCCGGGCGATGCTGATGGACTCCTCCATGCTGATTCTGGACGAGGCGACCTCCAACGTGGACACGCAAACGGAGCGGCAGATTCAGTCCGCCATGCTCAACCTGATGAATGGTCGCACCTGCTTTGTGATCGCCCATCGCCTGTCCACCATTGTGGGCGCTGACACCATCCTGATGATGGACAAGGGTCGCATTGTGGAATCCGGCACCCATCAGGAACTCCTCACCAAGCAAGGCGCCTACGCCGGACTGTACAATTCTCAGTTCGCGTGACCAGAGGGCTTTGCCCTCTGGACTCCCAGTCGGGGGCTCTGCCCCCGACACCCCTTTTGTGGGGCTTTGCCCCACACCCCAGTCGGGGGCCCTGCCCCCGACACCCCCGCAAGGGCCATTGGCCCTTGACCCATCAGCGGGGCGTTGCCCCGCACCCCAGTCGGGGGCGCTGCCCCCAACACCCCCGCAAGGGCCATTGGCCCTTGACCCATTGCCCGGAAATCCTGAAGGATTTCCGGGGGTGTTTTGTTTTGGAGTAGTCTTAAGGATTTATGTTGTCTTTACAGAAGCAACCAGGGGGCTTTCCGATCGCCCCCTGGACCCCTTCGGATGCAAGTAGTCTTATTTGTCCCTTGACCCATTACCCCGAAATCCTGACGGATTTCGGGGGTGTTTTGTTTTGGAGTAGTCTTAAGGATTTATGTTGTCTTTACCGGAGCAACCAGGGGGCTTTCCGGTCGCCCCCTGGACCCCTTCGGTCTGCATCCTTGTAAGTAGTTTTTGTTGGAACAACGAAAACCGTTTCCTCAACAAGCACGCTAAAATCCCTTCATCCGGAGGGGACCCGAAGGTTTCCAAAGGGCGATCGGAAAGCCCTTTGGTCGCCCGTGAGGGCGAAACCTCACCTCGCACAAAAGCACAGTTCGAAAGGAAAATCCAATATACAAACAATCCCCCAAGCCCGTCAGGGCTTGGGGTAAAGGGTCAAGGGTCGAAGACCCTTGCGGGGGTATCGGGGGCAGCGCCCCCGATTAGGTTTCCAAAGGGCAAAGCCCTTTGGCCCATTTTTCCCCAAAAGACTGGACAAACCTGCCGGATGCTGGTATCATCAAAGGGAACACGAATGTTGAGGGAGGCGCAGGCCATGCAGCTGAGAATTCTGGGAATGAACGGGCCCTTTCCGGCGGCATTGGGCGCCACCAGCGGGTATCTGCTCACTGCCGGGAAAACCGCCATTGCGCTGGACATGGGCAGCGGCGTGCTATCCCGGCTGACATCCTATACCGCCCCGGAAAGCCTCACAGCACTGGTGCTGTCCCACTGGCACGCAGACCACGCCTGCGATGTACTTCCGCTGATCTATCGTCTGGAAAGCACCGGGCAAACGCTTCACATCTATGCCCCCATAGACAAATCCTCCCCCATCCGGCAGGCCGTTTTGAACTGCCGCCAGATCATCCTGCATGATATTTCCGCAGGCGATACCATCAATCTGGGCGATGTGACCGCCGAGGTGTTTTCGGCGCGCCATCCTGTGCCCGCTGTGATGCTGCGCTTCACTCATCAGAATCATTCCCTGTTTTACACCGGCGACACCAACACGGTGGATCACCTGATCGGCGCCTGCCGCCATGCGGATTTGCTTCTGGCGGACGGCCTGTTCACCGAGGAATTGTGGGCGCCGCAAAAGCCGCACCTGTCCGCCCGTCTGTGCGCTGAAACGGCACAGGCGGCTGACGTTGCCAGGTTGGTCATTACTCACCTGAATCCGACGATTGACCCCACCACGCTGCTGCGCCAGGCCAGGGCCATCCGCCCTGACGCCGTATTGGCCCGGGAAGGCGATGTGTACACCCTGTGAGCAATCAGCCTTTGAATCAGCAAGTTCATCCGGCGGATGATTCTGTCCGCTGCCCCAATCCCATGGCATGGATGCTGCCCTTTGCCACCCTGGGCCTGTGCGCTGGCATCCTGCTGGGCCGCCATGCCGTGGCCACGCTGCCCATCTGGCTGGGAATCATCGCTGCCGCGCTGGCGTGCCTGCTGGGCAAGGGCGTGTGGCGGCGCATCGCCATTGTAGCGCTGTTTGTGGCCGTGGGATTTTCCCGGGGCTACACCGCTTTCCATCCTGATTTGCCCCCGGAAGGCACCTATCAGGTCACGGGCGTGGTGTCAGACACCCTGCGGCTGCGGGAAGACGGCCAGATGCGCACGCTTTTGCGGCAGGTCACCCTGAACGGCGAGCCCCTTTCCGGCGGCGCATACTGGACCTGCTATCCCGGCGATAAAGCCCCCGAAAACCTCTCTCCCGGCGACCTTGTCACCTTTGAAGGCACGGTGTATCACGCTGATTCAGCGGATAACCCCGGCGGATTCGCCTTTGACGAATACCTGTATCAGCAGGGGCTGACGGTGGGCGTGTACGGCATGACCGATCTGACGGCCCAGGACGGCTGGTGGAGTTTTTCCGGCGTGATGGCCTCCTTCCGGGACGAAATGACCCAGGGATATTTCCGGGTCATGGACGAAGAAACCGGCGCTTACGCCTCTGCCATGATTCTGGGCGACCGCACCAGCCTGCCGGAAGAGGATACCCAACTGTTCAACCGTCTGGGCATCACCCACATTCTGTCCGTTTCCGGGTATCATGTGGGCGTGCTGGCGGGGATTCTGGCCCTTTTATGCAAGAAACTGAAACTTTCGCCCAAACTGCGCCTGTTTGCCACCTTTGTGGTGCTGGCGGCCTATTGCGTGCTGACAGGGCTGCATCCGCCGGTCATCCGGGCCACGCTGCTGGTGCTTTTGTTCCAGGTGGAGAGAATCTTCCACCGGCAGCACATGGCGCTGCATATGCTGTGCCTCTCCGCCATGGTGATGCTGCTGATTTCCCCCATCCAGCTTTCCGGCGCCAGTTTCCAACTCAGTTACGGCGCCATGCTGGGCCTGACGCTGATTTATCCCGCCCTGACCCGGCGGATGCCGAAAAAGAAGGGGCTCCATTCCATCGGCAATGCGGTGGCGGCGGCCTTTTCCGCCCAGTTGGGCGTGATGCTGCCTCAACTCTACTGGTATCATGAACTGCCCCTTCTGTCCATTCCCGCCAATCTGGTGGTGATGGCTTTTGCCTCCCTGCTGCTGACGCTCTACTGGGTGGTGCTGGCGGTGCTGCCCATTCCCGGCGTGTCCTGGCTGCTGGGCGGCGTGGCCGACTGGCTGACCCAGGGACTGCTGGCCCTTTTGCGCTTCACTCAAAGCATGGACGGCATGATGCTGTGGACGGCGCAGGCCAATCTGCTCACCGCCGTCGGCGCTGTGCTGATTCTGGCAGGACTGTCCATTCTGTGGCGCAAACATCGGTGGATTCCCGTCACGCTGGGCGTGATTCTCGTCGCCTGCTCCCTCTCCCCTGCCCCTGCGCCCACCGGCGGCACCGTCACCTACACCCAGCTCAGCGTGGGCAATGCCGACGCTGCCATCCTGCAGGACGGCGACATGGTGGTGGTCATTGACACCGGCGAGGGCGACGACCTGGCCCAGTGGCTGCATCAGCGGCGCATGGACGTGGACGTGCTGATTCTCACCCATATGCATCAGGATCACGTTGGCGGCGTGGAAGCCCTCATCGAGAAGAACATCCCGGTGGAGAAGATTTTCCTGCCCCGGGGCGCCATGGATGTGCAGGTGGATGACGGCATGGTGGATTATGTCCTTGCCCTTGAAAACAGGGGCAGTGAAATCACCTACATGGGTAGAGGCGATCTGTTCACCCTGCCTTCGGGCGAAATCCGCTTCCTGTGGCCAGACACCATCCGGGGGCTGGAGGACGCCAATGTGTACAGTCTGGCCATGCAGGTGCAGGTCAATAACACCACGCTCCTGCTCACCGGCGATCTGGACGGCGCCTACGAAATCTATTCCGCCGTGCCATCGGATGTGCTGAAGGTGGCTCATCACGGCTCTGATTATTCCACCGGCGAAGATTTCCTTACGGGCGTATCTCCGCAAACGGCGATTCTCTCCTGCGGGGATGACGACAGATGCCAGTCCCTGCGCAGCCGCACCGGCGACACCCCCGTGTACTGCACCCACTGTGCAGGCACGGTGACCATCACCATCACCCCGGAAGGATACAGCATCGATACGCTGTTCCAAACAAGGGAAGGAGAATAGGATGGATCGCAACGAGTTGATTCAAAAGGCGCAAAACGGCAGCCTGTCCGGCGCCATCCTTCTGGAAGGCACGGAGGAAAACCTCAAATCCACCGCCCTGGAGGCCGTGCGTCAGGCGCTGCTGCCCCCGGGCATGGAGCAGCTGAATGAAACGGTGCTGGACGCCCCCGCTTCCGACGCCGTGATCGCCGCTGCGGAGACGCTGCCCTTTCTGGCCGACCGCCGTCTGGTCATCGTCCGGGATCACCCCGGCCTCACCGGGCGGGGCGAGGGTGATGACCGCCTGACCCAGTATATCACCGATGTGCCGGATTCCTGCGTGTTGATTTTCTTCGTCCGGGGCAAGGCGGACGCCCGCAAGAAGCTCTACACCGCCATCAAAAAACACGGTCAGATCGTGACCGTGAACACGCTGGATGACGCTGCCCTCAACCAGTGGATCATCAGCGCCTTTGCCGCTCAGGGCAAGAAGTGCTCCCCGCAAACTGCGTCCCTGCTGGCCTTCACCGTGGGCAGCACCACCGCTCTTCTCAGCCAGGAGATCGACAAAATCTGCGCCCTGACCGGCGAGAGAACCGCTGTAAGCGACGACGATGTGCGCGCCATCGCCACCCGGTCCATTGAGTGCACCGTGTTTGAAATGGTGGACGCCGTGGTGGCAGGCAAGGAAGGCCGTGCCTTCCAGTTACTGAAGGATATGCTGACCAGAGGCGAATCCCGCCTGGGCATTCTGGCCATGCTGCTGCGTCAGTTCCGCCTGATGCAGCACACCAAAATCATGCAGTTTGAAAAGCGCTCGCCCCAGGAAATCCGCTCGGCGCTGGGCGTTCCGCCCTTTGCTGCTGACAGGATTATCCGTCAGGCCAGCGGCTACACCGGCGGGCAGGTCAAGCGTGCCGTGGACATCTGCCTGCAGGAAGAGGCCAATGTCAAGTCAGGCAAGCATCACGACGAAGGCTCCCTTGAAGCCGCCATGCTGGAAATCTTCGCCCTCAGGCGATGACCAGGGGGCATGGCCCCCCTGGTCCCCCTGCCGGGGTGTGGGGCGCTGCCCCCACCACCCCCAGCAGGGGCGCTGCCCCACACCCCGGCAGGGGCGCTGCCCCTGCACCCCGCAAGGGCCATTGGCCCTTGACCCTTCAGCGGGGCGTTGCCCCGCACCCCAGTTGGGGGCTCCGCCCCCAACACCCCCGCAAGGGCCATTGGCCCTTGACCCATCACCCCAAGCCCAAGGGCTTGGGGGATTGTTATTATGTAGGTTTTTCCTTTCATGCTGTGCTGTTACGCGAGGTGGGTTTCGCCCTCATGGGCGACCAAAGGGCTTTCCGATCGCCCTTTGGAAACCTTCGGAGTCCCATCTCTTGGATGTTGTTTTACCAAGGCGCTTTTTGAGGTCATCCCCAAATTTCGAAATCAACTACTTCGTGAAAAAAGAAGGGAAGAACATCAAAGACGTTCTTCTCTTTCTTTGTTTTGAGTTTTCTAGAGGCCTCCGAGCGCAGAACACCCGATTGCCTCTGCACCGTTCTTCAGCCGCAAAGGACCTTACCGATGATTCACCCCAGCATTTTTTTAAGGAGCGTGAAAATCGCTGGCTTTCCCTCGCTTTTACCAGTCTTTTCAGTCGTGTATTTGTTGCTTTCGATTGCACGAATCAACCATTTTTTGCTCCGATCAGTTTCATATTCGATGCGCTTAGACAAGAACGTGTAGTCAACCGGTTCGTGCAGGGCTTCATTCTCGGAGATTTCAGCAACTTTTTCCGCAAATCTATCTTGAATATTAAACAGTTCGCCCAGCGTATCAAATCTTGCCCCGCCTCTGCTCCGATTCACCAGCACCAGATAATTCCGGCGGAACACAAGGGAGAAGCAATATCCGTGGTACGAGTCCGTCACAATGAATGCAGCGTTCTTGAGATGATAGATGATTTCGTAGATGGATGCGCCTTCAAGCACACCGCACTCCTTCAGCGTTTCCAGTTTCCCCTCCGGATTGAACTGCTTATCCGTAATGGAGACCAGCTTCAAGTTCTTCTTTTGCGCCAGTTTCTTCAGTTCTTCGGCTTTTTCCGGCGACGGGTCCAGCATATAGGCAAACAGGAATTCACCGTCCGTTTTCCTTTCTGCCTTTTGCGCCATCTGTTCCCAATGCTTTGCATCTGTCAGGAACACGGGGTCGAGCACGTGTTCCGCATGGACGCCCAGCCTCTCCCGGCACACTTCGACGCCTTCAAATTCACGCACCGCAATGTGATCAAAGCGCTGAATCAGCCCCTTCACCTTTGGAAGCACTTCCTGCGGAAAGAATCCACGCAGATTGCCAAAGGAAGTGGAATAAGCGATCTTCTTGTGCTGATCATCCACAAAATCCAGCAGGAAAGTATATCCGGACCTGATCATTGCATCATAATACCACAGCACATCGGATCCAACAACAAATGCATCAAAGTACTTGTTGTTTTCCGACATATGTTCCATGTCATACTTCGCAGTCATTCTGTAGCCGTTTTCCTTATTGAATTTTCCTGCGCCCGCACGGTCAAACCCAGGCGGGGAAATAAACGCCACAGAATAACCTTCATCCGACAGATACCGATACAACGCATAACAGGTCAGGGACGAACCATAATTAGATCTCGGCGTTTCAATCCACCAACCAACAATGCCGATATCCATGATCGCCTTTTCAGCATAGCGCAGCGCCTTTGAGAAAGAGTCGCCTTTGGCAAGATGCTTGAAGAAGCACTTGCGCATTTCCGGTTCCCAGGTAGGCCTTACCAGCGCAGCATTGGCTTTCCTTGATATTTCAATCACTTTTTCATAAGCGACTTCCTCTTTTCGTGCGATTTGTTTCGAAATCGCATGGAACAGTTTCTTTCCCTTCTCAGAATTGCAAAGAACCAGAGACGTTCCCTGTTTGTCGTTCCAGTTCTCTTTATAATTTGCAACGCCCCAGAAGTCACCCAGCGTGATATCGCCCACGCGCTCCGGCTGTGCATACTGGCAATGCAAGCACGCCTCCCGCATCGAGAGTCCGGACAGAAACGCCTTGAAATAATTGCCGTTCCATTGATCATAGTGAACCGTTCCGTCTTCGAAAGTCACATTGATCAATGTACCCCAGCCGTACTTCTTGTCGCGGAAGTCAACAGACGTGATCTCCTTGCCAGCAGACACCTCATCAAGGAAACGGTTGTATGCCCTGGGGGAAGGTACGCCATGGCAAAGGATATCAATGGTCGTGAGGTGATCGTACTCTTTGCCCAAATACGCTTTGAGTCCGTCCACCTGGCAAGGACAACCGCTGAACAGCACCGGTTTTCCTTCTTCGAGCGCAGCCTTCACTTCGCTGAATACATTCCCCGTTTCGCTCTGCACATATTTTGATTTGTACAGTTTCGGCAATTCTTCCAGTTTTCTGGCGCCGACGTGCTTCAATTCCCGGCAGCCTTTTTCAAATGCCGCGCCGTATACCACGCCGCCTTTTTTGATGATATGTTCAGCCATGCACGGAAAAACGCCACCGCTGCTGCCCAAAGGACGATGCTTCTGATCTCCCCAAACAGCATAACTCACCGTATCCTGACAACGGTCTCTGGGCGTCAATGCAGGACAGACCCGTGCACACTTGCCGCAATCAATGCAATGCTCCATGATTTTGGGGAAAAGAAAACCATTTTCATCCCGTTTCATCTCTATAGCCTGTACGGGACAAGCATTCAGGCATGCGCTGCACCCTGTGCAGAGAGATTCGGAAAGCACATCAATCTTTTTCATGTTATTCCCTTTCACTGCTGATCTTCTCAAAACAACGAGCTATTGCTTCCCATTTCCAGTTTTGCTTCCACAACCCGGGCCTTTGCATTCGGATGATTGCAATAGACAATCACATCCGCACTCACAGCGTCCGACGTTTTCGGCATCTCTGCAACCAGCGAATCAATATTTGTATATTGATCGCAAGTGCACTGTTTCGTTGCAATAAGCACCCGGCTTCCATCCGGCTTTGTGCAGCGAATCGCGATATTCAGCGCCGCGCCTTCAAACGTCTGATATTTCACCGACAAGGTGACCGTCTTCTCCCCCAGTTTTTCAAGATCAACCTGCTGCTGAAGGATCGCCCAATTCACAGCCTGGTTGCCGCAGACCAGAATATTGTCTTTTGCCTCATATCGGGCTTCCTTTGAAAGCGAAGTTTGCCACGCCTTCTCCTGCCCATCCTTTGCCTGATTCACATAATCAAAGCGGCAGTCTCTCAGGAAATTCTCGTTGTTGCAGCAATGGGCGATGTAGTATTCCATTCGTTTTTGCTTTTCCAACAGAGCAAAACAAACAGAATATGTCTCGCGCAATTCCGTCAGCGACCTTTGGGTGTTATCGTCTCCAGAAATAATCTTCTTCACTGCTTCATACAGATATAGGTAGTATTCGTCTGCAAAATGCAAGGGATCTTTTCCCCAGAAATGAGAAGCGTCTCCCAGGCAATGCTCCGGCATCTGAATATAGTGCGCATTCGGAAGCAGTTTCTTCAGCGTCTCATAGGCATGGTGCAGCAGTTGATTTTTCGCATGAATCCCCATGGCATGATACTCATGGAAGCACATGGCCGTATCATCTGCCACTCTGTATTGCAGATAGTTTTCCACGACGATGATTCGTTTTTCGTAGGCAACCTTCCTGAGGAATTCCACATATTTCTCAAGAACATCGGTTAGCATTTCCTCCGTCAGGGGAATGGGCTCCACCGATACCACCTTTTCGCCCGCTATCAGCATGTCATCCAGGTCGCCTTGAAGAATCTTCGTGAACTTATTCCTTGTCACACAGAAGGAATCACCACTGGCCAGTGTATACCTGTCCACAGGAAATCGAAGCTCGCTCAAATCAATCAGCATATAATCCGCCGGATTCTCTCCGATTCTCTGCTGAACTTCTTTGTTGATATCAAGGCAGACATTTCTCTTTGTGAAATTGCTCCAATCGTATCGGCTCAGAGCATCCTGCGAAAGTCTGCCTTGATTTTGCTTGTCCTCCACAATAGAGGCAGGACTGCACGATTGCACAAACGTGTTGACCTTCATCTCTTCGTCTTTTGCAATGCGAAAAATATCCCGAAGAATGCAGCAACCAAGAACATTGAATGTCGTCATTGCATTTCTTCCTCATTTCTTCACTTTCTTGTACAGCGCTTTTGCCATCCTGAACACAGTGGGGTGTTTGACCAGGCGGTTGGCAATGGCCGCCTTGAACCGGCTATGGTCAAACAGAAGATAGCCAAGGACCCGCTTCACCTTGCCGACCCGGTTGGGATCAAAGGACACGAGGCCCACAGGCAGCTGCTGAATGCTGCTGCCTTTATGCAGGACATTCAGGGATTCGTTTGCCTGGTTCGCCTGTTCGCAAATCAGCTGGGAGAAGTCCATGTTATTGTCCCCCGCGAACACTACATCCTCAAAGACACATTTGTCAAACATTGCGAAGTCCAGAGGCTTCATGTACCGCAACATACTCTCAAAGGGCAGGGAAAACACCGTGCGGGGGATTTTGATCAGCTGCGCATCAGCGAAATTCTTGACCCAGTCCTTCACAAACTCGAGGGCATGATGCTGGATCGACTCGATGACAAACCTTGCAATGTGGTTGTACTCAGACTTTTCGTACGTAAGGCAAGGCTTGTGATCGCACAAGGTAATGCTCTGAACACCAGGCTCATCCGCCGACAGGAGGAATTCTCTGATAGCTCCCGACATTCCTGGCTTCACATCGTAGAACTGATGAACGTGGAATTGGTACGTCTGGCTCATGCGCTCGCACTGATCTTTTCCGTCCCTGTGCACAAAACACACAGGAACCGGCCTTCCGCACACTGCCGAGATCGCTGCCTGCAAGCGCCCGCTGTATCCCATGTCGAAGCATACAGCATGCTCGTTCTGCAGGGGTGCGTAGTAAAGTCTCAGCGCCTCGATCGCCCGCTGATGCTTCTCCTGGGAATAGTACTTGTCCAGGAAAACCGTCATGCAGGTGTGGTAGTCCTTTTCAGAAGTGAAAAGCTGATCCCACGCAAGGCCCGCTCGCTCAGCCTCCCGGAAGAACGCTTCCTTTTCGCCTTGCGCGCAGAACTGCAGCAGCTTCCACATTTTTTCCGGCGTGTAGGAGCAGCAGTTCACCGGCAACGCATAGAAATCGATTTTCTGCATGGCCAATGCAGGGAGAAGCGTTTTCCGGGACGCCACCAGATAATCCAGTGTCACTTTGCCCCGCAGGTCCTCGGGTAGCATGATTTCCACAGCCTTCATGACCATGTAGCCATCCCGCGCCAGGAACGCCATGTATGTATATCCATTTTCCCGGATCTGCTCAATCAACCAATCCGCCACAGCCACCAAGTGCGGACCGACGGCAGCATAGCCCATCTGCCTGTAGGAGCCGGAGAAAAACGTCTGGGGATGCTGCGATTGGAAGGCGTTATCAAAAATGTGATTGGCGATCAGCGCTTTCATGCAGCGCCCGGCCAGGGACTGCTCAATCACGTTTTTCTCTGCAAAGCCAGCGTACGCCTGCAGGCCCAATTCCCCCAGCCTCGAACGGTTGAGATAGTTGAGCGCATCAATGGTCTTGGGATGAACCCTGGCCTCCATGCCAATGCGGATGGCGGCGTCATGGTCGGAAACCCGGTTGTCGCCAATATGCAGCACTTCCGCAGCGTCCACCTTCAGTTCGTCAAGCGCTTTGCGGAAGAGTTTGCCCGTACCCTTGAGCACCTGGGCGTCGCTGGAAAGGAACAATTCGCTCCAGCCGGTGACGCCCGCCTTGTCCAGCATCCGCTCAATGGTGGTGCGGTCAAGGTACATATCCGAAATCAGCACGACCTTCTTGTGGCAAGCCAAAGCATACTGCAGCAACTCTACGCCCGTTTTTCTTGGCAGAATATAGCGAATTTCGTATTCCTTTTCCTTTTCCATCAGGGCAGTGCATATGCCCTTGTCGATCCCGAAGTATTCTGACATTGCTTCATAGATTTCATCAATGACAATGTCTTCACGACCGTAAGCATGCCTTCTTGCCACCACTTCCGATTGCTGACGGATGTCAGCAAAAGAAATCTGAGTCGCCCCCAGCAACTTTGTCATTTCCGGCTGCATCAGGTCAAAGACATCCGTAGGTTTTGCAAAAGGACGAAGCACCAGCGTATCGAAAATATCAAAGGACACCATGCGAATGCCCTTGTTGGCAATGGCCTTCTTGATTTTCTCCAGCGATTCATCCCAAATGATGGGGCTGCGTTCATACCACCACATACCAGGGTCATTTGCGCCATCGCAATTCGGGCACAACCGCTTGGACAGCAGTTTCACCTTCTTCCTGCTGTCCAGGTCGCCTTTGCAGACGTTCATGGCAGCGCCGTGCCACATACGGCAGAAGCGTTCTCTCGCCTTCATGAAATACCCGCGGTATTCCTCGGCATTTTTCTCCTTGAGGAAATCATCGACAAACTCAAAAATTGTCACAATGTCTTCGTAATTCTTCAGCGTTTTTTGTACGCTCACCAGCGATGCTCCCGTGGAGGAAGCATCGTGCATACAATAGAATACGCTGGGCGTGTGAAGATGGGCAAAGGAGGCAGCCTCATACAGCAGCAGCGAAGAGAAGCCCACATCTTCCGTCATGATGATATGATCTGTGACCTTTTCAAAATACGGCTCGCATCGATCCCAGACGGTTTTTCTGTATACTTTATTCCAGACAGTATGCCATGCATAGCAGTTCATTTCCTGAGAATAGAACGCTTTTCGAACTTCTTCTCCGTGATACTCATCTGCAATCACGCAGTCCAGATGAACCGGGAACACGCTCTTGCTGCCGTTTGCATTGACGACAACTGTATCGCCCATCACCACATCGAAAGGACCGTTTTCAGCCTTTTCAACCGCCAGACGGTAAAAATCCACCGAAACATAATCGTCGCTGTCCAGGAATGCGATATACTTTCCCGTCGCAGCCTTCACACCCGCCACGCGAGCGCCGAAAAGACCTTTGTTTTTCTCATAAGAAACAATCCGGAAGCGCGCATCCTTTGCGGCATACTCTTCCATGATTTTCCGGGAGCCATCGGGAGAGCAGTCATCCACCAGAATCACTTCAATGTCCTGATAACTCTGCTCCATAAGCGAATCAAGGCAGGCAGGCAAATACTTTTCGGTTCCATACACAGGCACAATCACAGATAACATCACTGACATAGGTTTTCTCCTTACCCTCATTTCTTATCGGCTGCGAATCCATCGGAATACTTCCAGGCCAATGACATTCATTCGCAACCATATTCTCTTTAAGCGTCCATCCACCAATGAAACGGCGCCAAATACCCAATAGGGTCTCCGCTCGCTTTCTGCTCGGGACAGTTTGGCACGTACCTTTGCGAAAAAGGTGTGTTTCCTGATCGCCGCAGCATCCTCAGCAGCGCATAAATGCAGCGCATTCTCGTCTGCCACATCATCGGAGAATGCATAGGCTCCGTAGGCCTGCGCTTCTTCGCGCGTCGGGAATGCCATGAGCCGCTTCAGCCGCCATTGAGCCGCAGACGGAGAAATGCCCCGCTTTTGCTGAACTTCAAAGCCCTCCATCACTGCATGAAGCTGCGCCTCTTTTGCTGAAAACTGTTCCGTGCGGGAAACATCCCTCTTTTGGGGAAGATATTTCCCCTCCGTGCAGGTGTATCCCACCGTCATGCCATCGGGTGCAGACATCATGCATTCAAACAGATTCGGGGAAAACAGTACTTTATTCCAGAACTTACGATGTCCGTCAAAATACCATGCTTTGGCTGCAAAATCCTCTTTCTCCGGGAAATCGCTGAATAAGCCGAAATAAAGCCCCTGCACCTTTGCACTGCAGCCCGCTGTCTTGAGCAGCCTGTACAGCGCACGCTGGCTTGTGCCTGCCCATCCGCTGTCAACCACAGCCACAAGACTTTGCTCAAACAGTTTCTCCTGCTTCAGATAGCCCATGGTTGCTTCATAGGCTTTTTGCGAATTTTCCCGCAAGACATTGCAGAACAGGGAGTTGTTTTGTGCCTTTTTGCGAAGTTCCTCCACTTCATCCGGCTGCAGCAGCCTGGTCAAGTCACCCTGCTTCAGCCCAAGTTCTTGCAGGATCGCATCCCTCTGTTCTTTAGAAGCGTTGATCCTTTGCAGGATCGCTCCAAGGGTGCATTGGGTGCTTATGGTGAAAATATGTTCGAACGCTTCCTCGCCCATGAACTGATATACAGGCAAGTGCAGCGATTTCCTGGAACAATACAAATAGCGGCACGCAATGCCATAACCGTGTTGTGCACAAAGTTTCTGGGCAATGAGATAAGGAATATAGCCATCACGAGAAAGAAAGTACAGCGTGGATACGCCCATCCTTCGCGCCTCGTCTACCACCCACATTGTGAACTCTGATACTACAGGCGCAAGGATCTTTTGCCCGCATCTGGCGATCACTTCTGCATCCACTGAGTGTTGCCCTCCAAACGTCTTCTTGCAGCAAAGCTTGTGCTGCCTGTCAATCTTCCATCGAAGACTGCAGCCATTGCCCTGCACAGGCGCATTCACCCTGGCTCCCGGCGCCTACAGCAGGCCCCTGATGGACCCCTTTGCTATCGTGTCAGCAGCACTGCAAAACAGCATACTGCCTCACTTTCAATTATACACTACCCTTGAATATTTGACAAGTCTATATCCGCCTTTGAGCAACCATACGAAAAGAAAGAAAGCAAACAAAAAGCCTCCGAAGTTTTGGCAACTTCGGAGGATCATTCATTCTTTCTTGTTGACCACTTGCTCTTCCCCCGCCAGCGGCAGGGTGAAGGCAAAAGCGGCGCCTTCCGGGGTATCCAGCAGGCGGATGCTGCTCAAGTGCATTTCCATAATGCGCTGGCAGATGGACAGGCCCAGACCCGTACCCTTGCCGGAGGTGTGCGCCCGGTCGGCAGTGAAGAAGCGCTCAAACAGCCGGGGACGGTCCTCCGGGGCCACGCCGGGACCATTGTCACGGATGACAACGGTGGCGCCATCCTCGGCACCGCTGGTAGTCAGGGTGATGGTGCCGCCTTCCGGGGTGAACTTGATGGCGTTGTCCAGCAGATTCACCACCACCTGCTCGATTCTGTCGGCATCGGCGTGAACCATGCAGGGCTCCAGCGCAAAGTCGCACACCAGTTCCATCTTCTTGTTTTCCAGATCGGTAATGCGGCGGATGATCGCCCGGCGGAGCATTTCGCAAATGTCAAAATCAGACTCGTTCAGCGCTGCGTCCTCCCTCTCCAGGCGGGAAAGGGCCAGCAGGTCGTTAATGAGTTTGCTCAGGCGGGATGTTTCCCGACGCACCACGCCCAGATACTTGGCGTGTTCCGGGAGCGGAATGGTGCCGTCCTCCATGCCCTGCACAAAGCCGCTGATGGCGGTGATGGGGCTGCGCAGTTCGTGGGAAACATTGGCCACAAACTCCCGGCGCTGCTTTTCCACCGCGGAAAGCTGATCCGCCATGGTGTTGAAGGCGTCGGCCAGTTCAGCCATTTCAGGGGCGGCGGCTTCCTGCTCCACACGCACGGCAAAATCACCCTGGGCCATGGCCCGGGAGGCGTCTGTCATGCGCTTGAGGGGCCGCAGGGCATTTCTGACTAAGAAGAACAGCGCCAGGGCGGAAATCAGCACCGCTGCGCCTGACAGCATCAGCACGGGGCCCACCAGCGCGCCGGTGTCGCCTTCCACCGACTGGGCAGGGGTCCGAATGAACACGGCGCCCAGCACCACATTATCCTGCACAAAGGGAACGCCGACGGTAAACGTGGGGCTGCCATCCACATCTGCCCGCACGTCGATTTCCTCTCCGCCCAGCACCTGCACCAGCGCCTGGGAGATCTCCTTGCCGTTGAGGGAGGCAGCGAAAGCGGGATCGCCCGCATACGCAGCCTGCATATTGTCCATCAACCGACCCTGGCGATCCACCACCAGAATATAGGCACCATACTCCTGAAACACCTCAGAGGCCTTCCAGCTCAGGTATTCCCGCTGATCGTCCCGCCAGGGGGGCGCAAAGCCGAAGGGGTCATTGTTCTGCGCCGCCAGGTAGGCGATTTCCCGGCCTTCCTTGCGGAGATTTTCCAGCTGCTGGCTGATCTGCTGATTTCTCAGGGCCACCACACCAATGGCGGAAAACACGCCCGTCAAAAGCAGAATCACCGCCAGCACCACCGCCATGATTCTTCCAAACATACTTTTTCCCGACTCCCTCACCGGCGCCTTGCCGGCATCACTCCTGCTTGAAGCTGTAGCCCACCGCCCACACGGTGTTCAGGCTCCAGCCGTACTTTTCGCTGTCCGGCAGCTTGTCCCGCAAGCGCTTCACATGGACGTCCACCGTGCGGCTCTGGCCTTCAAACTCAAAGCCCCACACCTGATCCAGCAATTGGGCTCTGGTGAACACCTTGTTGGGATGGGACGCCAGGAAGTACAGCACTTCCAGTTCCTTGGGCGGCATATCGATCTTGCGTCCCTCGTAGAACACCTCATATCGGGCCAGAGACACCGTCAGTCCCGGGAAAGACAGCGCTTCTTCCTTGGGCTCCTCTGCGCCCAGGCTGCGCCGCAGCACCGCCTTGACACGGGCCATGAGTTCCTTCATGTCAAAGGGCTTGGTGACATAATCGTCTGCGCCCAGTTCCAGCCCCAGCACCTTGTCGAAGGTTTCATCCTTGGCGGTGAGCATAATCACCGGGATGTCGCTGGTCTTGCGGATGCTCTTGAGCACCTGCCAGCCGTCCATGCCGGGCAGCATCACATCCAGCAGGATCAGATCCGGGGGCAGTTTGCGGAATTCTGCCACCGCCTCATCTCCCCGCAGGGCAGTGCGTACCTCGTAGCCTTCTTTCTCCAGATACAGCTGCACCATCCGGCTGATGCTGGGGTCGTCGTCCACCAGCAGAATGTCCGGCTTGCTCTTCATCGTTCATTCGCCTCCCGATGTGATACGTTTCCAGTCTTATTGTACCACAGGTTTGTGAATCAGTTGTGACTAAATTGTATATTTTCGGGCTTTTCTCTGATTTTTCACAAAAAATCCCCGAAGCAGCATGGCTTCGGGGACAGGATACGAGGAGAAACGGCTTACTTGCGCTTGCGGCTTTCCAGGGCAGCCCAGATGTAGCCGTTGATCATGTTGGCGCTGTACACGCTGGACACGATACCCACGATGATGGGCAGGGCGAATTCCTTGATGGAAGCCACACCCAGGATGTACAGGGCGCAGATGGTGATCAGGGTGGTGACGGTGGTGGTCACGGTGCGGGTCAGGCAGTCCTTGACGGACACGTTGACCACTTCTTCCCGGGTCACGCCGCCCAGCTTGCGGGCGTTTTCACGGATACGGTCGAAGATAACGATGGTGTTGTTGATGGAGTAGCCCACGATGGTCAGGGCAGCGGCGATGAAAGAGGAATTCATCTGCACGATGCTGCGCAGGATGACCATGAAGGACAGCATGATCAGCACGTCATGCACCAGACCGATGACAGCCGCCAGACCGGAGTTGAAGTCAAAGCGGATGGCGATGTACACCAGCATCAGCACGGCAGCCAGAATCACGGAGACGAAAGCGTTCTTCAGCAGAGTTTCGCCGGCCACAGGGCCCACGTAGTTCACGTCGCCCACACGCTTGATGGCGGGATACTTGTCAGCCATCTTGCCTTCAAAGGTCTCCTGCACGGTCTGCACGTCATCCTGATTGATGGACTTGATGCGGATGTTGACTTCGTCATGGTTGGCGCCCTGCACCGTCACGGTGAAGTCGCCCACCTGCATTTCCTTGAGCACGGCTTCCACGTCCGTCTGCACGGCGTCAGCGCCCAGAGAATACTGCATGGACAGGCCGCCGGTGAAGTCAATGCCCAGATTCACGCCCTGACCAAACAGGGTCAGGACCAGCGCCAGCACCATGATGCAGGCGGAAACAATCAGACAAATCCTGGAGTGATTCTTGATCTTCATTATTCCTGTTCCTCCTTCACAGTCTTTACGCGGGAGGTGAACAGATTCACGTTCCAGTTCTTCAGGGCGATGGTGTGCTTCATCAGGAAGCGGGTCACCAGCACGGCGGTGAACATGGAGGTAATCACGCTCAGCAGCAGCGTCTTAGCGAAGCCCTGAATGGAGCCGGTGCCGAAGAACATCAGCACCACCGCAGCGATCAGCGTGGTGATGTTGGCGTCCAGCACGGCGCTCATGGCGTTCTTAAAGCCCGCACGCAGGGCGCCCTTGAGGGGACGGCCGCCGCGCACTTCATCATTGAAGCGCTCGAAGATGATGACGTTGGCGTCCACGGCCATGCCGATACCCAGCACGATACCGGCGATGCCGGGCAGGGTGAGCTGGATGCCGGGGATGACGGCGATGAGGAAGAACAGGGTCACGATGTAGATCACCAGCGCCCAGGAAGCGATGACGCCGTTGACGCGGTAGCGAACGATCATCACCAGCATCACCAGCACGATGCCGATCATGGCAGCCAGTACGGAGGTGGCAAGAGCGTCGTCACCCAGGGTGGCGGACACGGTGTCCACCTTCTGCTGGGTCAGCACCAGAGGCAGCGCACCGGACTGAATCTTGGCAGCGACGGTTTGTGCTTCTTCCAGGCCGCCCATGCCATTGATGACGCCCTGGCCGCCGGTGATGACGGACTGCACGGTGGGGTTGATGAGCATGACGTCGTCCAGATAGATGGCGATGGACTGGCCCAGATATTCAGCCGTCTTCTGGGCGAAGATCTCGGTGCCTTCGCTGTTGAGCTTGAAGGCGATGACGTACTCGCCCTCCTGCATCTGCACGGTGGCCAGTTCCACCATGGAGCCGTCCATGAAGGACTCGCCGGCGGGGGTGCGGAACTCCAGCTTGGCGGGAGAACCGATCAGATCCAGCACGGCGTCGGGATCGGTGACGTCGGGAATTTCAATGCGCAGGCCATCGCCGCCGATGCGCTGCACGGTGCTTTCCGCATAGCCCTTGTCGGTCAGACGGGCCTGGATGACGGAAATGGTGCCGGTCATCAGGTCGTCAAAGCTGGCCTCGGTGTCCTCCGGCACTTCAGCGGAGTATTCCACATACACGCCGCCACGCAGGTCCAGGCCCAGAGGCAGGGTGGAAGGCCAGGCTTCCACATCGGTGGTGGGCAGCCAGGGCATGAGCTTATACAGGCCGCGGCTGTCCAGAGGCATACCGTTCACGCCGATCAGCGCCAGAGCAACCGTCAGCACGAACACAATACTCAGCGCAACAATCGCCTTGACTTTGGCATTGGCGCGCTTGCGATTCTTGGATTTCATATCGCTTGCATCCTCCTGAAATATTTGTTGGGGTCCTTGGGGGTACAGGGAAGGCTTCCGTCCTATCCGGCACACGCCTCCATCCGCCACACGGTGTAGACCGCCTCCAGGTAGGTCTTTGCCGTGAGGGGAACGCCGTTTTTGTCCTTCACCGGCTGGGGCACAGGATCCTGACGCCGGGGCAGGAGTGCGATGCGGCGAAGGGGCGCACCCTGAACGCTATGCACTGGGGCGGTTTGCGCCGCATCCGCAGGCAGGAGCACGGTGCCGGCAGCGGGCAGTTCCTCAAAGGGAACAACCGGCGCCGCTTCCGGGCCTTCCACCAGACGGGGCAGGGAAAACAGGAGGAACAGCAAAACAGGCACATACAGCCATCGGCAATATGAACGCTTCACAGGCATCCTCCTTTCCCGCACACATATGCGTATTATATCCTTATTCTCCCTTTTCGTCAAGGATTTCGCTGGGATTGTGGCGCTTCGTGCAGGGAAATCCCCATCCTTTCACGAAATTTAACACATTATTGTTTTTTTCATTCCGTCAGGAAGGAGGATGCACCATGCTGCACTTTATCAGACGGGGCCCGGACACCCCTCAGCCCATCGGGGATTTGCCCCGGTGGCTCAGCGCCCTGCTTCGTAACCGGGGCGTGGATACCCCGGAAAAGGCCCAGCGGTTCCTCCACCCTGATGTGAGTCACCTCCATGATCCCTTCCTGATGCAGGACATGGACAAGGCGGTTGAAATTCTCAAAAAAGCCGCCCGGGAAAAGCTGCCGGTGATGGTCTACGGCGATTATGACGTGGACGGCGTGTGCGCCTCCTCCATCATGCTGGAAACCCTCGCCGATCTGGGCATTCCCGCGGATTACCGTATCCCCTCCCGCCACGGGGAAGGCTACGGCCTGAATGAATCCGCCGTGCGGGAAATCGCCCAGACCCACAAGATTCTTCTGACGGTGGACTGCGGCATTACCAACCACAGCGAGGTGCGTCTGGCTCAGATGCTGGGCATGACCGTGGTGGTGACCGACCATCACGAACTGGCGGACACCCCTTCCCCCGGCGACGCCGTGCTCAATCCCCTGTTGGGGGATTATCCCTTCAGGCGGCTGTGCGGCGCCGGTGTGGCGCTGAAGGTGACCCAGGCACTCCTGGGCATGGAAGGCGTGATGAAGCGCATTGATCTGGCGGCGCTGGCCACCATCGCCGACATCGTGCCTCTGATCGACGAAAACCGCATTATCGTGAGGGAAGGCCTCAAACAGATGGAACACTCCGGCAGGCCGGGCATCCGGGCCCTGAAGGACGTCAGCGGCATTCAGCAGGCCGTGACTGCCTCCGACGTGGCCTTCCGGCTGGCGCCCCGCATCAATGCCGGCGGACGGCTGGAAGACGCTTCTCAAGGCGTGAGCCTGCTCACCTCCCGGGAGGAAGTACCTGCCCGGGCTATCGCCATGCACCTGGAAGAGTGCAATCAGCAGCGCAAGGGCGTGGAGCAGGACATCATCAACCAGTGCATGAAGGAAATCGAGTCCCATGTGGACTTCCGCAACGATCTGGTGATTCTGGTATCGGGCGAAGGCTGGAACGCCGGTGTGATCGGCCTGGCTGCCGGGCGCATCTGCGAGAAATATCACTTCCCCACCGTTGTGCTCAGCGTCAGCGATGGCGTGGCGGTGGGCTCCTGCCGCTCCATTGAGGGCGTGAACATCCACGGGATGCTCAGCACCTGCAAGGATCTGTTCCAGCGCTTCGGCGGTCACGCCATGGCAGCGGGGTTGACCATGGATGCGGCGCTGATTCCCGAACTGCGCCGGCGGCTGAACCTGGCCATCCGGGAAAACTGCGACCTGCGCTGCTACATTCCCGCCAAAGAGTACGACCTGACCATGCCCCTTCAGGATGTGACGCTGGAGACCATCGAGGCCCTGGACCTGATGCAGCCCACCGGCTGCGGCAACCCTGAGCCGATGATGCTCACCTGCGACTGCCATGTGCAGCAGATGCGCCGGGTGGGTGCTTCCCGACAGCACCTGAAGGTGTCTCTGCTGGAAGGCCAGCACCTCAGGGACGGCATCGCCTTTGGGCTGGGCGACATGGCAGAGGACGGTCTGGAGCGGGTGGACGTGCTCTATGCCCCCGAAAGAAATGTCTATATGGGCCGGGTCACGCCGCAGTTGCAGGTGAAAGCCCTGCGCCCCGCCAAAGGCACGGCGTCTCTGCCCCCGGCAGAAGGGCTTTTTCCGGCGCTTTTGCAGGAAATCGCCCAGTTTGAACAGAATGTTAATAAGATGCCCGCTGATATTCAGCCGGCGCCCCTGACGAAGGCGGCGCTGAACAAACTGATGCAGTCCGGGCGGGGCGTGCTGCTCATCTGCCACGAAAGGGAGCGGGCTGCTGCCGCCGTGCTGGATACCGGCTGCGACGCTGCCTGCGTCCGTGTGCGGGATGGACGGGGCTTCAACACGCTGGTGATGAACCCGGACATTTCCGCCCTGACGGACATCTGGCAGCAGGTGGTGCTGCTGGACGGCGATGTGCTGCCCGGCGAATGCGCCGCCATCCGGGAAAAGTGCCCCCGGGCGGAGGTGTTCGCCCTCAAGGCCAACCCGGCCTTCACCGCCCTGCTGGATGGCATCACCATGGCGGACGAGCCCCTGCGCGACCTCTACCGGGCGCTGCGGTCTCTGGGCCCGGCGCCGGTGTCCCGTCTGGCGGAGGAAGCCCATCTCACGCCCCTGCAGGTGATGACCGGCCTGACCGCCTTTTCCCAGGTGGGTCTGGCAAAGGTTTCCCTGGACCCCTATGCCATTGAACTGCTGCCTCCCGTGAAATGCTCCATGGAGGACAGCAGCCTGATCCATTATCTGCGCAGCAGAAAGTAACGGCGGAAGGCGCACGCTTTCCGCATCAAGCGAGAGGAAAGAAACCATGACGTACACCGTTTATGAAGCCATGCCGCTGGACCAGATGCTGGGCCGGGTGCAGAAATATAACCCTGGGGATGGCTATCTTTTGGTGGAAAAGGCCTATCGCTTTGCCGAGGAGGCCCACAAGGACCAGAAGCGCAAAAGCGGCGAGCCTTATTTTGTGCACCCCTGCTTTGTGGCCAGCATCCTCACGGAGCTGATGATTGATCCCCCCACCATTGCCGCCGGGCTTTTGCACGACACGGTGGAGGACTGCGAAAATATCACCCTGGACACCATCCGCCAGGAATTCGGCAATGAAGTGGCCCTGCTGGTGGACGGCGTGACGAAGCTGAACAAGCTGGACTTTGCCGATAAGGAAGAGGCCCAGGCGGAATCCCTGCGCAAGATGATTCTGGCCATGAGCAAGGACATCCGTGTGGTGCTGATCAAACTGGCGGACCGCCTGCACAATATGCGCACCATGCGCTATCAGCGCACCGAGCGTCAAAAAGCCATCGCCAAGGAAACGCTGGAAATCTATGCCCCCCTGGCCCATCGACTGGGCGTGTATGCCATCAAGCAGGAACTGGAAGACCTGTCCCTGCGCTATATCGACCCGGAAGGCTATCAGGATCTGGTGCAGAAGGTGGGCCAGAAGCGCTCCGAGCGTCAGGAAAACATCCGCATGGTCATCCAGGAACTTTCCGAAAAGCTGGACGAACAGCACATCCGCTACGATGTGGACGGCCGCCCCAAGCACTTCTACTCCATCTACCGCAAGATGGTGCTTCAGAACAAGACCTTCGACCAGATTTACGACCTGATCGCCATCCGTGTGCTGGTGGATTCCGTGCCGGACTGCTATGCGGTTCTGGGCATTGTCCACACGCTGTGGAATCAGGTGCCGGGCCGCTTCAAGGACTATATTTCCGTGCCCAAGGCGAATATGTATCAGTCCCTGCACACCACGGTGGTGGGCGGGCGCAAGATGCCCTTCCCCTTTGAAGTGCAGATTCGCACCTGGGAGATGCACCGGGTGGCGGAATTCGGCATTGCCGCCCACTGGCGCTATAAAGAGGGCGGCGGGGAAAATTCCCTGGACAGCAAACTCTACTGGGTGCGGCAGATTCTGGACTGGCAGAATGAAACCCGTGACTCCAAGGAGTTCATGGCCACGCTGAAGACCGACCTGTTCTCCGAGGAAGTGTTCCTCTTCACCCCCAAGGGCGACGTCATCTCCATGACCAAGGGCGCCACGCCCCTGGACTTTGCCTATCGCATCCATTCCGGCGTGGGCAACAAATGCACCGGCGCCCGCGTCAACGGCAAAATCGTGCCCCTGTCCACGGAATTGGTCACCGGCGACCGGGTGGAGATCATCACCTCCGCTTCCAGCCGGGGCCCCAGCCGGGACTGGCTGCGCATCTGCAAAACGCCCCAGGCCAAGGCGAAAATCCGCGCCTTCCTCAAAAGCGAATACCGGGAAGAAAACATCGAGCAGGGCAAGACCATGGTGGAAAGGGAATGCCGCCGCCGTGGCGTAACCATGAGTGAACTGCTCAAGCCGGAATACTACGCTCCCATCCTGTCCAAATACGGTCTGCAGGAACTGGAAGACATCTTTGGCTCCGTGGGCTGCGGCAGCCTGGCCGCCATGTATGTGGTGACCCGTATGCTGGACGAACAGCGTGCCCTTCAGCCCGCCCAGCCCATGAAGGTGGAAGACCTCATTCAGCGGCCTTCTGCCAAAAAGCCCAAGGCCCGCCACGGCATTGTGCTCCTGGGCAACGAGGACATGGACATCCCCGTGCGCTTCGGCGGATGCTGCTCCCCCGTCCCCGGCGATGACATCGTGGGCTATGTGACCCGCGGCAGAGGCGTCACCATTCACAAGGCGGACTGCCTCAATGCCATCAACGGCGAAATCGAGCGGCGCATGGACGTGGCCTGGGCCGACAGCAACACCGGCTCCTTCTGCGCCTGCATCAAGGTAGTTGTACGGGACCGGGTGAATATGCTGGGCGAAATCGCCACCTTCATCAGCGAAATGAACGTGCCCATCAAGGCAGTGTCCAGCCAGCTGGACGAAAAAAATCACATCGCCACCATCCGTCTGGTGCTGGAGGTCATCTCCCGTGAGCAGATGGACAAGGTGGTCATGCAGCTTCAGCGCAAGAAGGACGTCATCGACGTCTTCCGTGCCCAGGGATAAGGGAGAAATCGTATGCGAGCAGTGATTCAGCGGGTATCAGGCGCCAGCGTGACGGTGGAAGGCGACGTCATCGGGAACATCGGCAAAGGGCTGATGGTTCTGGTGGGCGTGGGCGCCGAAGACACAGAAAAGGACCTGAAATACCTGGCGGAGAAAGTGCCCAACCTGCGGATTTTCGAGGACGAAAACGGCAAAATGAATCTGTCTGTGAAGGACGTGGGCGGCGAGATTCTGGCGGTGAGCCAGTTCACCCTCTATGCCGACGCCCGCTCCAGCCGCCGCCCCAGTTTTATCGCCGCTGCCCGCCCCGAGGAAGCCAACGCCCTCTACGAGGCGCTGGTGGCCGCCTGGCGCAGCCAGGGCATCCATGTGGAAACAGGCCGCTTCCGGGCGGATATGCAGGTGGCGCTGGTCAATGACGGCCCGGTGACCATCCTGATGGATTCCACCAAGCTGTTTTAAGGAGGCACACGATGATCCTGAAAAAACTGTTGGTGGGCCACATGGGCACCTGCTGCTATCTTTTGTGGCGGGAGAACCGGGACGACTGCGTGGTGATCGACCCCGGCGCCAGGGCCTCTGCCATCAGGAAAGCCGCCGGCGACCGCCATATCGCCGCCATTTTGCTCACCCATGGGCATTTTGATCACATCGGCGCCGTGAAGGAACTGATGGAAAAAGGCACCCGGCTGGTGGCCCACCGGCTGGAAAAGAATATGCCGGGTGACCCGCACCTGAATGTGTCCGATCTCACCGGCATTCCCTTCGTCGCCCCGACCCCCGATCTGCTGGTGGAGGAAGGCGACCGCATCGTCCTGGCCGACATCCCCTTCCAGGTGCTGCACACCCCCGGACACACCCCCGGCAGCGTGTGCTATCTCTCCGAAGGCAACCTTTTCACCGGCGATACCGTCTTTACCCACGGCTGGGGACGCACGGATTTCCCCGGCGGCAGCGAAAAGGACCTGCAGGCTTCCCTCCTGCGGCTCTATCCCCTGTGCCGCCGCTACACCATGCATCCCGGTCATGAATGATGAGCATGAAAGAACTGACAAGCTATCTGGATACCATCCAGCCTGAACTGAATAACGTGACCCGCCTGTTTTCCCTGCCTGATGAACCGGCGGGATATGAGTATACCGCATGGGTGGAAAACGGCGACTATGTGGCGTCCGTGGAGGGGCAAAACGTTGCCGTCCAGGGGCGCACGGCCATCCCCGATGAACACGAGGCGGACGAGCGCATCAAAACGCTGCACCGCAAGCGGGCCGCCCGGCGCCTGCTAAAACAGACGCTCTACGACTGGTGCCGCAAGGTGACAGGGATTCATCCGCCGTGGGGGAGCCTCACCGGCATCCGCCCCACCCACCTGATGTATGAAGCATTGCAGCAGGGCCTGACGGAGGAGGAAGCCGCCGCCTCGCTGGTGCGCCAGTTTGACGTGGCCCCTCACAAGGCGCAGCTCCTGCGGGAAATCACCCGGGTGCAATCCGGTATGCTTCCCCCCGATGACGCAGGGGTGAGCCTCTATGTGGGTATCCCCTTCTGCACCACCCGCTGCACCTATTGCTCCTTCTCCTGCGGGGAACTGGGCACGGGCAAGCTGGTGGAGCCCTACCTGACTGCGCTGTTTGCGGAAATGGACGGCGTGAAGCGCCTGCTGGAACAAACCGGCAAGTCCCTCCGGGCGGTGTATGTGGGCGGCGGAACGCCCACATCCCTCAACGAAGACCAGCTGCGCCGGCTGCTGGACAAGCTGATGAGCACCTTCCCCGGTGCCATGGAATACACTGTGGAAGCCGGCCGGCCTGACACCATCACCCCCGGAAAACTGCGTTCCATCCGGGAAAGCGGCGTGGGGCGCATCAGCATCAACCCCCAGACGATGAATGACAAGACCCTGCAAATCATCGGCCGGGATCACACCGTGCAGCAGGTCATCGACGCCTACGCCATGGCCCGGGCGGAAGGCCTGCATCACATCAACATGGACGTCATCGCAGGGCTGCCCGGCGAAACCCTCGAGGACTTCGCCCGCACCATGGAAGGCGCAAGGGCCCTTCGCCCCGAAAGCCTCACCGTGCACACCCTGGCCATCAAGCGCTCCAGTCGCCTGCATCTGGAAAATCACCCCCTGCCCAACGGCGAAGAAGCCTCCCGGATGGTGGACATGGGACTGGAAACCTCCCGCAGCCTGGGCCTTGCACCCTATTACCTCTATCGCCAGAAGTACATGGCGGGCAATCAGGAAAACGTGGGGTATGCCCTGCCGGGCCACGCCTGCCAGTACAATGTGGACATCATGGAGGAAAACACCCACATCCTGGCCCTGGGCGCAGGAGGCATCAGCAAGCGGGTCTATCCTGAGGAGGGGCACATCGGCCGCGCCCCCAATGTTTCCAATATTGAACAATACATTGACCGGGTGGATGAAATGATCGCCCGGAAGGAAAACCTGTTCCTGGGGGATGATTTTTCCCCGGATGCTTGATTTCCTGCGGCAATGCTGGTACAATAAGGTGGTATATCCACCTTCCCGAAAGGAGTCTTTCAACCATGGCTCAGAATCCCGTGTTTGTCATTACCATGGCCGATGGCCGTGAGATGAAGGGGGAACTCTACCCCGAATTTGCACCCCAGTCCGTGGGCAACTTCATCGCCCTGGCCAACAGCGGCTTTTACGATGGCCTGATTTTCCACCGGGTGATCCCTGGCTTTATGATTCAGGGCGGCGACCCCAAGGGCATCGGCATCGGCGGCCCCGGCTATCACATCAAGGGTGAATTTGCCATGAACGGCGTCAACAATCCCCTCAAGCATACCTATGGCGTGCTGTCCATGGCCCGCAGTATGCTTCCGGATTCCGCCGGCAGCCAGTTCTTCATCATGACCAGCAACAGCCCCCACCTGGACGGCCAGTATGCCGCCTTCGGCAAGGTGCTGGAAGGCATGGAGACGGCTGACGCCATCGTGAACGTGGCTCGTGACGGGCGCGACAAGCCCCTGGAGCCCCAGGTGATGCGCTCCATCCGCGTGGAAACCTTCGAGCAGGTGTACCCCTTCGACCAGATGTAATCATGTTGTGCGCGGCCGGGCAATCAAGCGGGCCGCGCCTTTTTTGGCGTCAGCAGTTGCTGACAGGGAGGTTTCAATTGGACAAACAGAAAACAGCCGTGCGGGTCGCCGGGCGGGAATATACCCTTGTTTCCGCTGATGACCCCGACCATATCCGCCGGGTGGCCCAGTACGTGGACAGGAAGATTCTGGAGGCCAAAGCGTCCATGCGCCTTTCTTCCGCCCAGGCGCCGGTGCTGGCCGCCATCAACCTCGCCGATGAACTTATCAAGGCCCAGGACGAAAACAGCCGCCTGCGCCGGGAAATCACCGCCCTTCGGGAAGCGCTGAACACAAAGGCATGACAAGGAGCGTTTGACCATGGAGAATCTTGCCCCCGCCGGAAACCGGGAAGCCCTTGAAAGGGCCGTTGCCGCCGGCGCTGATGCGGTGTATCTGGGATATGCCGCTTATTCCGCCAGGGCCGGCGCCGGCAACTTTGACGAACCTGCCCTGCGGGAAGCGGTGCATTTTGCCCATCTGCATCATGTGCGCGTCCATGTGACGGTGAACACCCTCATCAAAGACGGGGAACTTTCCGGCGTGATGGACGTGCTGCGTCTGCTGAACGAGCTGCGGGTGGATGCGGTGCTGGTGCAGGACCTGGGCGTGCTGCAGTTGTGCCGCAGCGCCTTTCCTGACCTGCCTGTTCATGCCAGCACACAGATGGCCATCCACAACGCTTCCGGCGCCAGATGGTGCCGCCGCCACGGTATGACCAGAGCGGTGCTGGCCCGGGAATGCAGCGTTTCCGAAATGGCCAAGGCAGCCGCAGAGGGCATCGAGATTGAAGCCTTCGGACACGGCGCCCAGTGCGTGGCCGTCAGCGGCGAGTGCCTGTTTTCTTCCATGATCGGCTCGCGGAGCGGTAACCGGGGCCGCTGCGCCCAACCCTGCCGGCTGCCCTACACCTATCGGGGCAAGACGGCGGCATGGCTTTCCCCCCGGGATGTGTGCCTGCGGGATCATCTGCCTGAGCTGCACAAGGCGGGCGTGTGCTCCGTGAAGCTGGAAGGCCGCCTCAAACGCCCGGAATACGTGGCCACGGTGGCGGAAAGTTACCGCAGGGGCATCGACAGCCTGCTTCAGGAGGATTTCACCCCGGCGGATGAACGGGAGCAGCGTTCCCTGCAGCAGATTTTCCAGCGGGGCGGATTCATGCGGGGATACGCCATGGGCGCCGAGGACGCCGATGTCATCTATCCCCAGCGGGTCAACCACAGCGGCGTGCTGATCGGCAGGATCACCTCTGTGGGCAAGGGGCTGTGCAAGGCACACCTGACCCTTTCCCTCCACGACGGCGACGGACTGCAAATTCGCAGCGCTTCCGGCGACCATGAGATGATTTATGCCGGCCATGACACCCCCGCCGGTACCACCGCCACCCTGCGTCTGCGCCGGGATATGCAGGTGAAGCCCGGCGACGAACTCGTGCGCCTGACGGACGTCGAGCAGCTTGCCCACGCCCGCAATTTGCCCATTGCGCCCATTCCCTGTGACATGACCCTCACCGCTCTGCCCGGCACGCCCCTCACCCTGACGGTGACGGACGGCGACAGTTGGGCAAGCGTCACCGGCGAGGAAGTGCAATCCGCTTCTCACCGGGCGCTGACGGAGGGAGACGCCCTCCGCAGCCTTTCCAAAACAGGCGATACGCCCTTTATTTTCCGGGAAGGCAGCGTCATCACCGACAACGCCTTTGTGCCGGTGTCTGCCCTCAATGCCATCCGGCGGGACGCCCTTGCAGCGCTGGAACATCAGCGGGCAGAGGATTTCTCCCGCCCGGACGCCCGGGAAGAAGCACCTGCTTCTGCCCATCTCCCCGAAGGCGAAGTGAAGCCGGTGATTCGCTTCACCACCCTTCAGCAGTATGAAGCCCTCCGGGGCGTTGACGCCCATCTGGTATGGCAGCCGGAGGATTACCGGGAGGAAGCCCTGCAACTCCTGCCCGAAAACGTGTGGCTGCAGTTGCCCACGGTGTGCCAGCAGTCCACGCTGGAAATGCTGTGCCGCTTTGTGCAGAAAAACCGGGAGCGCCTGCAGGGCGTTGTGCTGGGCAGCGTGGGACAATTGGGCATGAACTGGCGTGTGCCCATGGCAGCGGGCGAAGGCGTGCCGGTGATGAATCGCCGGGCGGCCCAACTGCTGCTGGAAGACGGCTGCGTGTTCGTCACCGCCAGCCCGGAACTCTCCGGCGCTGAACTGGACGCCCTCCTTCAGGGGAATCCCCCCATTGTGGTGCCTGCCTACGGCGTGCAACAGCTGATGCTCCTGCACCACTGCCCCGCCCGCACCTGGCTGGGTCTGACCAAAGGCCACAAGGACTGCCGGATGTGTGACGTGCATCACCAAGACGCCCTTACGGGCACGTCCTTCACCGACCGCAAAGGCGCTGAATTCCCCCTGCATCGGGTGCGCCTGCCGGAAGGCTGCCGCATCCGCCTGATGAACAGCCTGCCCACCGACCTGATCGCCCGGGTGACGTCTTCCGGCTGGACGCCGCAAATCGCCTTCACATCAGAAAGCGGCGAGGAGGTCAAAGCCATCCTCCGGCAGATGCAATCCGGCGGCAAATCCGCAAATTCCACCTCCGGCTGGTGGATGCGGCCGGTGGAATAATCCCCCGATATGCGAAATCTTCAGGAGATTGATCGTATGATGAAAGAACGCACGCTGCGGGTCCTGGAATTCACCAAGATCCGTCAGCAGTTATCCGAAAAGGCCCTCACGCCCCTGGGCGCTGAAAAGTGCCTGGCCCTGACGCCTTCGTGCAACCTGCAGGAAATCACCCTGTGGCAGCAGGAGACGGAGGAAGCCGCCGTTGTGCTGCAATATCTGGGCGGGCACCCCATGGCGTCCTTCCAGGATGTGCGGGCCTCCCTGTCCCTGGCTCACAAGGGGGCGGCCCTCTCCCCCCGGGCGCTGCTTGCCGTGGCGGAAATGCTGCGGGCAGCCCGCACCGCCCGGGACGCACTGGACACCGAGCGGGACAACACGCCCCTGCTCAAGGCCCGAGCGCAAAAATTGACGGTGCTGCACAATGTGGAGCGGGACATCACCGACGCCATCCTGTCCGAGGATGAAATCGCCGACAGGGCGTCCTCTGAACTGATGAACATCCGCCGCCACCTGCGGGGCGCCACCGAGCGCATCAAGGAAAAACTCAACCAGATGATCCGCTCCGCCGCTTTCCAGAAGTATCTGCAGGACCCCATCATCACCGTGCGCGGCGACCGCTATGTGCTGCCGGTGAAGGCGGAATACCGGGGTGCTGTGCCGGGACTGGTGCATGACCAGTCTTCCTCCGGCGCCACGCTGTTCGTTGAGCCCATGGCCGCTGTGGAAATGGGCAACGAACTGCGCCAGTGGGAAGTGAAGGAGCAGCAGGAAATCCAGCGGATTCTGGAAGGTCTCTCCCAGGAGATCGCTCCCTTCGCCCAGCCCTTAACGGAGACCATTGATGCACTGGCGGAACTGGATTTCATCTTCGCCAAGGGCCTTCTGAGCCGGGATATGTTCGCCGTGACGCCCAAACTCAACAAAGAGGGCCGCATCAACATCATCAGAGGGCGGCATCCGCTGATTGACCCGGACAAGGTGGTTCCTTCCAACCTGTGGATGGGTCAGGATTTCACGTCGCTGATCATCACCGGCCCCAACACCGGCGGCAAGACGGTGACGCTCAAAACCGTGGGGCTGTTCACCCTGATGGCCCAGGCGGGCTTGCAGATTCCCGCTGACCTGGGCACGGAACTGGCAGTGTTTGAGCAGGTGTTTGCCGACATCGGCGACGAGCAGTCCATCGAGCAGAGCCTGTCCACCTTCTCCAGCCACATGACCAACATTGTGGGCATCATGCAGGAAGTGACGCCCCACGATCTGGTGCTGTTTGACGAACTGGGCGCCGGCACCGACCCCACCGAGGGCGCTGCGCTGGCGCAGGCCATCCTGACCAGGCTCCTGCACATCCGTGTGCGGACGCTGGCGACCACCCATTACAGTGAACTGAAAGCCTTCGCCCTCTCCACGCCCGGCGTGGAAAACGCCTCGGTAGAGTTTGACGTGGAGACCCTTCGCCCCACCTATCGCCTGTCCATCGGCGTGCCGGGTAAGTCCAACGCCTTTGAAATCAGCCGGAAACTCGGCCTGATGGAGAACCTCATCGACGCCGCCAAGGAACTTCTCTCCGGCGAATCCATCCGCTTTGAGGACGTCATCGCCAATGCGGAATATCACCGGCAGGTGGCGGAAAGAGAGCGGGAAATCGCCCGTCAGGCCAGCGCAGAGACCATTCGCCTGAGGGACGAAGCCGAAAAACTCCGCAAGGAAATGGAAGAAAAGCGGGAGACCGCCATGCGCAAAGCCAAGGAAGACGCCCGCCGGCTGATGGAACAGACCCGCCGGGAGGCTGACGCCATCATTGCCGACCTCAAGCGTATAAAAAAAGAGGCCCGCTCCCCCGAAACGCAGACCAATGAAATCCGAAAGCGCATTGAGACCAGCATTGACGGTCTCACCGAGGGGCTGACCCAGAAAATCGACACCGGCGCTGCGCCCAAGACGGTCAAACCCGGCGACAAGGTGAACATCCTGACGCTGGGGCAGCAGGGCACGGTGCTTTCCGCCCCTGACGCCAAGGGCGAAGTGCAATTGCAGGCGGGCATTATGAAGTTCAAGACCCACATCAGTCAACTGCGGCTGGTGCGGGAAAAGCCCGCCGTACAGCCCCAGACCAGCGTCAGAATGCACACCGCCGCCATGACCCGCACGGTCAAAATGGAGTGCGACGTCCGGGGCATGAACCTGGAAGAGGCCATCTGCGCCGTGGATCAGTATCTGGATGAGGCCATTCTCGCCGGCATGGGCGAAGTGAGCATCATCCACGGCAAGGGCACGGGCATTCTCCGCAGCGGCATTCAGCAGCATCTCAAGCGGCATATGCACGTGGGGTCCTTCCGCCTGGGCGTTTATGGCGAAGGCGAAAGCGGCGTGACTGTTGTGACACTGAAGTGACCAGGGGGCTTTGCCCTTTGGCCGGATACCTGCGGCTGACCTGGTTTTTGACCCCACACTCGCCGTCTGGAAGGTAGCTCAACGCCTCTGCGCCCTCACGCACTTCTCTCGGGGTCGATGCCCCGGACGGACTTACCTCTAAGCTGCACCATGCTCACCGCTGCTTTGAGCGGGTTACGTGGACCGTTTTGCCTGCAACTGGCATCGGCTTTCAACCACAGACCCGCAGATATCCAACCGGGATTATGATAGCTTTATTAGGCGGAAAAGTCAAGGGCGATTTGAGTGAAGGCCGATCAGCGCACCGTCATCAGGCGTTTTTGCCCGCTGTCTGACGGTTGACAACCTCATTGCCCAGCAGCATCCCTGCGCCCAGCGTCAGCAGCCACCAGGGCAGAATGTCCATGCCGGTTGCGCCGGAAATGAGGCCCATCAGCGGCGGCAGGAACGTGGAGCCAGTATACGCAAAGGCCATCTGCAGCCCCGTGGCCGCCTGGGACACCGCCGTGCCGAAGCGATGGGGCGTTTCATGAATGGTGCAGGGATAAACGGGCGCACAACCCAAGCCGATCAGCCCAGTGGCCAGCAGGCAGCCGATGTACCCCAGCGGGAGCATCATCAGCAGAACGCCTGTCAGGATGATCGCAATGGACGCCCGGATGAGGAACTTGCTGGACAGTCGCATGGTCAAAAATCCGTTCAGTGCCCGGCCCAGCGTCAGCCCCGCAAAGAACAGGCTGGTCAGGAAAGCGGACTGCTCCGGCGTGGCGCCCAGCTTCTGCTGAGCGTAGGACGCTGTCCACAGGCCCATGGTGGATTCAAAGGCGCAGTAGCACAGGAACGTGATCAGCACCGCCATCATGCCCGGCAGACGAAGGGCTTCACGGTTGCTCATCATGGCGGCATTCTCGGCGGGCGCTGATTGTGCCAGCGCTGCGGCGGGCTTTTGCTTTTGCCACAGGGGAAGCGTCAGGGCCATCATCAGCGTCAGCAGCAGCTGTACCGAGATGCAGATCCAGTAGCCCATGCGCCACTGTCCGCCGGAAGCCATCACCGCCGAGAGAATCATCGGGCCCGCCATGGCGCCTACGCCCCAGGAGCAGTGCAGCCAGGACATATGCCGGGCCTCGTAGTGCAGGGCCACATAGTTGTTCAGGGCCGCATCCACACTGCCGCCGCCCAGACCCAGGGGGATGGCCGCCATCACCAGCACCCACGGAGAGGGCGCCAGGGCATAGCCCATCAGCGCCGTTGCCGTCATCAGCGTGGAAAACATGGTGACACGCCCGGTGCCGAAGCGTCGGATGACCCGGGTGGACATGAGGCTGGAGAGAATCGTGCAGCCGGAGCACACCATGGACACCATGCCCGCCATGGGCAGGGGAGCGCCCATTTCCAGGCGCATGGTGGGCCAGGCCGAGCCCAAAAGGGAGTCCGGCAGACCCAGGGCGATAAAGGACAGATAAATGATGCACAGAAGCGTCATGCTGATTCCTCGCTTGCGGTGAATATCGAAAGGTGAACTCCAAAGGAAACACCTGCGAAATGATACACCGCCGGGGGGAAAAAGTCAATACGCCGGCAGGAAAACGCCCGCCCCGCAGGGAATACATCAAGAAAGAGATGTCCCCCCGGAAAGGAGGCGGCTTATGCGGTTTTTATTGAAGAAATTCCTGTTGCTGCTGATGATGCTCTGCCTGTTCACGGGCGTTTCCTGTGCAGAAGGGTTTGATCTGGAAACGCTGAAGGCAGATGCCGATTGGATGATGATCCCCCACGACAACGGCTTGGATTTTGTCTACCGGCCGGTGAATCAGCCCTTTATCGGCGCCGTGGACGGCGAAGGCGAACTGATCGTCTATCTGGATTATGTGGAGGATGCGCAAAACGGCATGGTCGCCCTGCGGATGCTGGTCTCCACCGCTCTGCCAGAGGAACTGTGCGCCGACACCCTTGCCCTTGATGTGGACGGCACTGTGTACACCTTTGATGTGATGGCTGTGGTCTCCGAATACGACCGCACGTATTTTGAGGATTACGCTGTGTATTTCTCGCCCAAGAGCCTGCCCATGCTTCAGCAGATTGCAAGGCGCAAGGAGGACACGCCCCTCGCCGTGACCCTGACAGGCGCATATGTCCTGACAGGGCAGGTGATTCTCCCCGGGCAGGAAGTGGCGGATGTGTTTGATCTCTATGTGGATCTCGGCGGCCGCCAGCAGGGCCTGTCCGTCTACGAAGACCTCTATCCCGTCAAGATCACGAAGTGACCAGGGGCGTTGCCCCTGGACCCCACCAGAGGGCTGCGCCCTCTGGACTCCTGCTTGTGAGGCTCCGCCCCACACCCCGGCAGGGGCTCTGCCCCTGCACCCCGGTCGGGGGCTCTGCCCCCGACACCCCCGCAAGGGTCTTCGACCCTTGACCCATCACCCCGAGCCCTGACGGGCTTGGGGGATTGTTTTTATATAGGTTTTTCCTTTGGAAGTGATTTTTTGTGCAAGGTGAGGTTTCGCCCTCACGGGCGACCAAAGGGCTTTCCGATCGCCCTTTGGAAACCTTCGGCGCCCCTCCGGCTATACAATTCGGAACATGAAAATTGGAGGAACGGTTTTTGAGGCAAGCATACAAAGGCCCCCTTGTGTAAAGGGGGCTCCGCCGTCAGGCGGTGGGGGGATTGTCTTGTTGCGGTAAAGTTTACTTACAAGGATGCAGACCGAAGGGGTCCAGGGGGCGATCGGAAAGCCCCCTGGTTCATCCGGCAAAGGGACGTTGCAGGTATAAGCATAGAAATGGAACAATCTTTTGTGCAAGTTGAGGTTTCGCCCTCACGGGCGCCCAAAGGGCTTTCCGATCGCCCTTTGGAAACCTTCGGATGCAAGTAGTCTTATTTGGCCCTTAACCCACCTCCTCGAGTCTTGAAAGGCTTGGGGGATTGTTTGTATGGGGGATTATCCTTTGTTTATTGCTCGGTCAACTATCATCGGAGGGGACTCCGAAGGGGTCCAGGGGGCGATCGGAAAGCCCCCTGGTTGTACCGGCAAAGACAAGCCGGATATATGAGACTCCTCCAAAAAGAACACCCCGGAAATCCTTCAGGATTTCCGGGTAATGGGTCAAGGGGCAATGCCCCTTGCGGGAGTCCAGAGGGCAGCGCCCTCTGGTGGGGTGTGGGGCAAAGCCCCACAAAGGGGTGTCGGGGGCAGGGCCCCCGACCGGGGTCCAGGGGCAGCGCCCCTGGTGGGGTGCGGGGCATAGCCCCCAACTTACAGGCTATACTCCACCTTCACTGCCCGGCCGAGGAAGGCACACTCGGACAGATGCACCGTCTGGGCGTCGTATTCCCGGTCGTAAGACTGCAGCAGGATGGTGACGGCGTCCAGTTTTTTCACCTTGCGGAGGAAGCGGTGGTTGTTGTGCTCCACCAGCATCACGGCGCCGTCCACGGGGCTCTGGGCAGGCACCATCAGCGCCACGTCCCCTGCATGGATGCGGAAGCCCCGCATGGAATCATCCGGCGCAAGGAAATAGAACACCTTGCCGGGGTTGGCGCCTTCAATCTTGCCGTTCTGAATGGGCACCAGGCGGTGATCAACAGGCTTCATCACGGCGTTCATCACGGGCACATTTTTCAGCACGCTGGTCAGGGCGTCCAGCCACACGCTGCCGGTGACGCCCTCGCTCTTTTCCTCGGCGGGGGCGGCGTCGGGACGGGTCAGGGCAGGCTTGCTCTTTTGCGGGGCGGCCATCTGGGGACTCACTTGCGCCAGGTCCACCGTGGCAGCGATGTCCTCCAGAGAGAAATCAGCCTCGGTCTGATCCTGCACGCCGATGGTCCTGAGGATGCGCCGGGCCTGATCGTCGGCAATAATGCGGGTGCCAGCTTCCACGGCGATAATGTAGCTTTCCGCCACGCCGCACTTGCGGGCCACCTGCTTGGGGGTGAGTTTGGAGCGCAAGCGCTCGGTGCGGATGAGATCTCCCAGTCTGCTCATTGATGCTTCTCCTTTGAAGGCCCGGCGGGGTGATTCCCCGGCGGCCTTTTTGTTTGACTTCAGATTGCCTTCATTGTAGCGTATTTTCCCTTTCGATGCAAGGGCGAAACGAAATCAAATGCTGATGAAACACGAAAAAAGCACGAATTCCCCTTGACAGAAAGGATGGGGTGTAGGATAATAAAGCGTATGCCAAGAAATGATGCGCTGTGTTTTCAGCTGCTTTTTCAAGGAGGTCAATCCGTATGGTACGCACCATCGTAGGCGCCAACTGGGGCGATGAAGGCAAGGGGAAAGTGACGGATATGCTGGCAGAATCCAGCGATGTGGTGGTCCGCTTTCAGGGCGGCGCCAATGCCGGTCACACCATTATCAATCAGTACGGCAAGTTTGCCCTGCACCTGCTGCCCTCGGGCGTGTTTCATCAGAATGTGGTCAATATTATCGGCCCCGGCGTGGCGCTGAACATTGAGGCTCTTATCAGCGAGCTGGAATCCATCACTTCCCGCGGCGTGCCCATGCCCAAGCTCCTGATCTCCGATCGCTGCCAGGTGATGCTGCCCTATCATATCGACTTTGACAAGTTCGAAGAAGAGCGGCTGGGCAAGAGCGCTTTCGGCTCCACCAAGAGCGGCATTGCTCCCTTCTATTCTGATAAGTTCGCCAAGGTGGGCATCCAGGTCTGCCAGTTGTATGACGAGGAGATCCTGCGCCAGCGGCTGGAAATCGCCCTGGTGAAGAAAAACTGCCTGCTGGAACACCTGTATCACAAGCCCCAGGTGGATGTGGACGCCATGGTGGCCCATCTGCATCAGCTGGCGGAGAAGATTCGCCCCATGGTGTGCGACACCACCCTGTACCTGCACAAGGCCAACAAGGAAGGCAAGGTCATCCTGCTGGAAGGCCAGCTGGGTTCCCTGCGTGACCCCGACCACGGCATCTACCCCTATACCACCTCTTCTTCTCCCCTGGCAGGCTTTGGCTGCGTGGGCGCCGGCGTGTCCCCCCGGGACATGACGGACATCTACTGCGTCACCAAGGCCTACTCCTCCTGCGTGGGCGCAGGCCCCTTCGTGGTGCGCCTGGAAGGTGAAGAAGGCGACGAGCTGCGCCGCCGCGGCGGTGACGCCGGCGAGTTTGGCGCCACCACCGGCCGTGCCCGTGATGTGGGCTGGTTTGACGCTGTGGCTACCCGCTACGGCGTGATGGTGCAGGGCGCCACGGAAGTGGTGCTGACCAACCTGGACGTGCTGGGCTATCTGGACGAAATTCCCGTGTGCGTTGGCTATGAAGTGGATGGTCAGGTGATTACCGATTTCCCTGCCACCCCCACCCTCATGCGGTGCAAGCCCGTGTATGAAAAACTCCCCGGCTGGAAGACGGACATCCGCGGCGTGCGCAATTACGCCGACCTGCCGGAAAACTGCCGCAAGTATGTGGAATTCATCGAGGCGCAGTGCGGCGTGCCGATCCGCATGGTATCCAATGGTCCCAAGCGTGAGGAAATCCTGTATCGTTAAAAGCATCATCAGGCAGAGGGACCATGCTGTTCCTCTGCCTTTTTGTCATCATGCCGCCTTTTATGCGGCAGAAAGGGGACATCCGCATGAAAATCATCGATTCCCATGTGCATATTTATCCTGACAAGATCGCCCACAAGGCGGTGCAGTCCATCGGCGATTTTTATCAGCTGAACATGGAAATGGACGGCACCCTCGCCCATGTGCTCAGCCGCAGCGCCGAGGCGGGCATCACCCGCTCGCTGGTGCATTCTGTGGCGCTGACCTGGGAGCGCACCGAGGCCATCAACAACTTCATCGTCGCCTCCGTGCAAGCCCACCCCGACAGGCTGACGGGCTTTGGCTCGGTGCATCCTGATCATCCCCAGATGGAAAAAGTGCTGGACGGCATTGTGGACGCAGGCTTGAAGGGCGTGAAGCTCCACCCCGACACCCAGTTTTTCCACCTGGACGACCCTGCCGCCATCCGCCTGTATGAGGCCATGGCGGAGCGCGGGCTGATTCTGCTGGCCCACACCGGCGATCACCGCTATCCCTATTCCCAGCCGGAAAGAATGGCCCGGGCGCTGGACAAGGTGCCGTCCCTGACGGCGATTTGCGCCCATTTCGGCGGCTGGTCCATCTGGAATCAGGCGTGGAAGGTGCTGGCGGGCCGCAGCAATGTGTATGTGGACACCTCCTCCAGCCTCTATGCCATCACCCCGGAAGAAGCCGTCAAAATCATCCACCGCTACGGCGCATCCCAGGTGCTTTTCGCCACGGATATGCCCATGTGGGACCCCGTGAAGGAACTGGAGCGCTTCAACCGTCTGGACCTGACGGAAGAAGAGCGGGAACTGATCCTGTATAAGAACTTCGAGCGTCTCATGGGCGAAACGGACGGGGAATAAGCCTGTTCAGCGTTTCGAAAAAGTGCAGAAGGCACTTTTTCGAGTTTTGCACTCCGTCACTGTCAGGTCTGCAAGCAGCCCTGACAGCCGTTCCTCCGTGTAAGGCAGCGATTTTGCAAGCAAAATCGCACGAAAACCACCGCACAGGGGCTTCGCCCCGTCTAAACGCCCCGAAGGGACTCGTCAGTTTTCGATTTTCAGTCGTTTGGCGGCGAGTTGCGGCACTGAATGCTCGACCTTTTTTGAACAAAAAAAGCGGCTCTTCGCCGCTTTACGCTTTCCGTTTGTTCGAGAAGAATTCTTTCAGCAATGCCTGGCACTCTGCTGCCATCACGCCGCCCTGCCAACGGGTGACGCCATGCAGGGCGCTGTCGCCCGGCAGGTCGTACACGCTGCCGCAGCAGCCCTGGCGCTCATCCGCCGCACCGAAGACGCACTGACCCAACTGGCTCATGACCATGGCGCCGGCGCACATGGGGCAGGGCTCCAGCGTCACATACAGGGTGCATTCCCGCAGCCGCCAGTCCCCCAGCAGCCGTGCGCCTTCCCGGAGGCACAGCATTTCCGCATGGGCGGTGGGGTCGTGAAGTTTCTCCCGGCGATTCCTGGCCTGGCAGACCATTTCTTCCCCCCGCACCAGCACGGCGCCCACAGGCACTTCTCCCGCCTGAGCGGCCTCCCGGGCCAGCATCAGGGCTTGTTCCATCCATTTGTCCATGCCTGCGCCTCCTTCCTCCCCTGGAGCATACCACAGGCAGGAAATTCCGTCAAGCGGGAAGAATTTATCCCCATACAAGCGTCTTTATCATGAAGCAACTCACCACCCCGGAAAGGAGGGAACAGGTTGAACACACCCGTGCTGTATATCGTTGTTCCCTGTTATAACGAGGAAACCGTGCTGCCCCTGACGGCGCCGATGTTCCTGGAAAAGATCAACGCCTTGACGGCCCAGGGGAAAATCAGCCCCGACAGCCGGATTCTGTTCGTCAATGACGGCAGCCGTGACCGCACCTGGGACATCATTGAGGACCTGTCCCGGCAGGACGAGCATTATGAAGGCATCGCCCAGAGCCGCAACCGGGGGCATCAGGCCGCCGTGCTGGCCGGGCTGATGGAAGCCCGCACCCGCTGCGACATCACCATCAGCATTGACTGCGACGGTCAGGATGATATAGGTGCCATGGACGCCATGGTGGACGCCTATATGGACGGCTGCGAGGTCGTTTACGGCGTGCGCTCCAAGCGGGACACCGACACCTTCTTCAAACGCTTTACGGCGGAAGGCTTCTACAAACTGCTCAAGGCGATGGGCGCCGATGTGGTGTTCAACCATGCGGATTACCGGCTGATTTCCAGCCGTGTGCTGAAGGAATTCGCCAATTTCAAGGAGGTCAACCTGTTCCTTCGGGGCATGGTGCCCATGGTGGGCTTCAAGTCCACCAGCGTGTACTACGAGCGCCACGAGCGCATCGCCGGGGAAAGCAAGTATTCCCTGAAAAAGATGCTGGCGCTGGCCTTTGACGGCATCACCTCCCTGTCGGTCAAGCCCATCCGGATGGTCTTTTTCGCCGGGCTGCTGATCATGCTCCTGTCCTTTATCGGCATTGTGTGGGCGGTCGTCGCCGCCATGCTGGGGCACAGCGTGGCCGGCTGGGCAAGCCTTGCGTGCCTGGTGTGCTTTGTGGGCGGCGTGCAGTGCCTGTTCCTTGGATTGATTGGCGAGTACATCGGCAAGATTTATCTGGAAGTCAAGGCCCGCCCGAGATACATTATTTCTGACCGCACAGACGACATGGAAGAGTGACCAGGGGTTTCGCCCCTGGACCCCACCAGAGGGCTGCGCCCTTTGGAAACCCTTTGTGGGGCTTGCCCCACTCCCCACCAGGGGCGCTGCCCCTGCACCCCGCAAGGGCCATTGGCCCTTGACCCATTACCCCAAGCCCTGACGGGCTTGGGGGATTGTTTTTATATAGGTTTTTCCTTTGGAAGTGATTTTTTGTGCAAGGCGAGGTTTCGCCCTCACGGGCGACCAAAGGGCTTTCCGATCGCCCTTTGGAAACCTTCGGGCTCCCTCCGGATGAAGGGGTATTACCCTGTTTGTTGAGGGAACGATTTTCATCGATTCGGGAAAGTCTACTTACAAGGATGCAGACCGAAGGGGTCCAGGGGGCGACCGGAAAGCCCCCTGGTTGCCCCGGTAAAGACAAGCCAAATCCATAAGACTACCCAAAACAAAAACACCCCGGAAATCCTTCAGGATTTCCGGGTAATGGGTCAAGGGGCGATGCCCCTTGCGGGGGTATCGGGGGCAGCGCCCCCGATTGGGTTTCCAAAGGGCAACGCCCTTTGGCCGGGGTGTGGGGCAGAGCCCCACAAAGGGGGTGCAGGGGCTCAGCCCCTGCTGGGGTCCAGGGCAACGCCCCGCAAAGGGGGCTCTGCCCCACACCCCCACTTCTGGCCGAATGTTGACCGAAACTGCTGGTTGACGATTCAGAAGAATGTTATATAATGAAGGTGTGTTGCGTTGCCACTTTTTTGGGGGCAATGGCAGCCGAAAGGAGGCTCATTTCATGGACGGTTGGAGCGAACAGGACGGAAGTTCCCGCCAGGAAGCACTTGAACAATTCACCAAGGCCCAGCGCCTTGCTCATAAATACTTCAGCGCCGCCATCAGCCGCGGCGAATACCCCTACCCGCAGGTTTTGGGCGAAATCTTCGACGAGCGCATGGCGGCGGGCCGCCAGAACATCGGCGTGGTGGACATCCCCATGGATCGCATTGTGGGCACCACCACCTCCGGGCGCAAGAGCGCCTTTGCAGGCAACTTCATGCCTCTTCTTGAGGAACGCACCGAGTTCGGCGCCAAGTGGATCGCCCTGTGCGAGGCGCATCTGAGCAGCAAGGGCATCACTGAGCCCATTGTGTGCGTGGAATACATGGGGCGGTTTTATGTCACCGAGGGCAACAAGCGTGTCAGCGTGCTGAAAAGCTACGACGCCGTGACCATTCCCGGCCACGTCACCCGCATCATCCCCAATTACTCCGATGACATTCACGTCCGCATCTACTACGAGTTCATGCGGTTTTATCAGGTAAGCCGCATTTATGACGTCACCTTCCGCCGCCTGGGCGGATACGCCCGCCTGCAGGCGCTGCTGGGCTTTGACCCCCAGCACCACTGGACAATGGAAGAGCGGCGCCACTTCCGGGCGGATTTCCGGGTATTCTCCCAGGTGTTTGAAAAGATGAACACTGAGCGCCTGGAACTGGACGCCGGCGATGCGCTGCTGGTGTATCTGGAGGTGTATTCCCGGGAGGCGCTGGCTGCTTCTCAGGCGGAAATCACGAAGAATCTGCACGCCATCTGGCCGGACATCCGCCTTTTGGCGGCTGATTCCCCCATTGAAGTGCAGGCGGAGCCCCAGCGAGAGGAAAAGCCTTCCCTGCTGCGGAGTCTGGGCATCGGGCGCATCAGCCACCTGAATGTGGCGTTCATCCACGCCTTTGACCCCAAGGTCAGCGCCTGGACCGCCGCCCAGGAGGAAGGCCGCCTGCATCTGGAAAGAGTGCGGGGCGACAAGGTCACCACCCGGAGCTACCTGTGCCGCAATGATACCGCCGTGACCGTCATGGACCTGGCAGTGCAGGAGGGCGCCCAGGTGATTTTCGCCACCACGCCGTCGCTGATGGACGCCTGCCGGCAGATCGCCGCCCGGTATCCCCAGGTGAGGGTGCTCAACTGCTCCCTGTCCATGCCCTATGCCGGGGTACGCACCTATTACAGCCGGATGTATGAGAGCAAGTTCATCACCGGCGCACTGGCGGGCGCCATGTCCCGGAATGACCGCATCGGCTACATCGCCAACTATCCCATCATCGGCACGCCGGCGTGCATCAACGCCTTTGCCCTGGGCGCCCGGCTGACCAACCCCCGTGCCCGCATCGTGCTGCGCTGGTCCTGCCTGCCCGGCGATCATGTGCAGGCCTTCCGGGATGAAGGCATCACCGTCATTTCCAACCTGGACGGCGGCCGCCGCCCAACGGATAACGCCCCCGAAGGCGATGTGGAATGGGGCACCTTCTCGGTGGAGCGCCACGACAACCTCATGCCCCTGGCCACGCCTGTGTGGAACTGGGGCCGGCTCTACGAGCACATCGTGGACAGCATTTTCTCCGGCAACTGGGATTTGTCTGACGCCCGGGAAAACGACAAGGCCGTCAACTACTGGTGGGGCATGAAGAGCGGCGTGATTGACGTAAAGTTGTGCGACGACCTGCCCAACGGCATGGTGCGCCTGGCGGAAATCCTGAAAAACGGCATGGAGCGGGGCGCCCTGACGCCCTTTGACGGCCGGCTGGTGGATCAAAACGGCTGCCTGCGGGGGGATGGCACCCAGTGCCTGAGCCTGGAAGAAATCATGCGCATGGACTGGCTGGTGGACAGCGTGGAGGGCAATTTCCCCGCCTATGACGAAGTGATGCCCGCCTCCCGGGAACTGGTGCGCCTGCTGGGCATCCGCCGCACGGATGAAGAAGGGGCCGCGCAATGAAAATTCTGCTGGTATCCGACGAGGAATCCCCTTACCTGTGGGATCACTATCAGCCCGGAATGCTGGATGACATCGACCTGATCATCTCCTGCGGCGACCTGAAGGCCTCCTACCTGAGTTTTCTTGTCACCATGAGCCGTGCGCCCCTTCTGTATGTCCACGGCAATCACGATGACAAATACGAGCAGCATCCGCCGGAAGGGTGCGTGTGCATCGAAGACCGGATAGTGAAAATCGGCAAGTACCGCATCATGGGTCTGGGCGGGTGCCTGCGGTATAATCCCCGGGGCAAAAACCAGTACACTGAGCGGGAAATGCGCCGCCGGGTGCGGAAAATGTGGTGGCCGCTGATGCGCAGCCATGGCGTGGACATCATCGTGACCCATGCGCCTGTGCGGGGCATCGGCGATGTGGAAACCCCCACCCACAAGGGCTTTGTGTGCTTCCGCAAGCTGCTGGAAAAGCACAAGCCCCTGTACTGGTGCTACGGGCACATTCACCTGAATTACAACCGCCGTCTGCCCCGCATTCAGCAAAGCGGGCAAACTACCCTCATCAACGCCTTTGACCGGCACATTCTGGAATTGCCGGACTGATTTCCCGCTCAAGCGGTTGACACAATCGCCCTGCAAGGGTATACTCAAAGCACTTTCCTCTCGTGGGGATTTATGCCCTCACGAGTCAAGCGGAGGCACGCATGAACACCATCGTATGCAAGAAGGTCCTCAACCCCTCTGTCACGCTGATGGAGGTAGACGCCCCCCTGGTGGCTGCCAAGGCCCAGCCGGGGCAGTTTATCATCCTCCGGGTGGATGAAAACGGCGAGCGCATTCCCCTCACCGTGGCGGATTATGACCGGGAAAAGGGCACCGTGACCATCATTTTCCAGGTGGTCGGCGCCACCACTGAGAAACTCAACCGCCTCGAAACCGGCGACTGCATCCACGATTTCGTGGGACCGCTGGGTCGCGCCACTCACACGGAAGGTCTGAAAAAGGTCGCCGTGGTGGGCGGCGGCGTGGGCTGCGCCATTGCCTATCCTGTGGCGAAGAAACTCCACCAGCAGGGCGCTGAAGTCCACGCCATCGTGGGCTTCCGCAACCGGGATCTGGTCGTTCTGGAGGACGAATTCGCCCGTGCTTCCACCCGGATGTTCCCCATGAGCGACGACGGCTCCTGGGGTGAAAAGGGGCTGGTGACCGACGCCCTGCGCCGCCTGATTGAAAGCGGCGAACAATACGACGAGGTCATCACCATCGGCCCGCTGCCCATGATGAAGTTCGTGTGCCTTTTGACCAAGGAATACGGCATCAGGACCATTGCCTCCATGAATCCCATCATGATTGACGGCACGGGTATGTGCGGCGGCTGCCGCCTCACCGTGGGCGGAAAGACCCGCTTTGCCTGCGTGGACGGCCCGGAATTCGACGGGCATGAAATCGACTTTGACGAGGCCATCGCCCGCAGCCAGACGTATCGTGCCTTTGAGCGCCACGCCCACGAGGAAACCTGCAACCTGTTCAAAGGAGGCGACGTCCATGGCTGATATGCGCCCTGACAAGCACCCCATGCCGGTGCAGGATGCGGTGATCCGCAGCCACAACTTTGGCGAAGTCGCCCTGGGCTACAGCGAGGAAACGGCCATCGCAGAGGCAAAACGTTGCCTGAACTGCCGCCACAAGCCCTGCATTGCCGGCTGCCCGGTGAAAATCCACATCCCCGAATTCATTCAGGAAATGTCCCAGGGGAATTTTGAAGCGGCGTATCAGATCATCGCCCGCTCCAGCGCCCTGCCCGCCGTCTGCGGCCGGGTGTGCCCCCAGGAAACCCAGTGCGAAGGCCGCTGCGTCCGAGGCATCAAGGGTGAACCTGTGGCCATTGGCCGGCTGGAACGCTTTGCGGCGGACTGGCACATGACCCATGCGGAAACGGCCCCGCAGCGCCCTGCCTCCAACGGGCACAAGGTGGCGGTGATCGGCTCCGGCCCCTCCTCCCTGACCTGTGCGGGCGACCTGGCCCGGCTGGGCTATGAAGTCACCGTGTTTGAGGCGCTTCATCTGGCCGGCGGCGTGCTGGTGTACGGCATTCCCGAATTCCGCCTGCCCAAGTCCATCGTGCAAAAGGAGATCGACGCCCTCATCGCCATGGGCGTGACCATCCGCACCAACGTGGTCATCGGCAGAACCATCACCATTGACGAACTGATGCAGGAGCACGGCTTTGAGGCGGTGTTCATCGGCACCGGCGCAGGCCTGCCCAAGTTCATGGGCATCCCCGGCGAGAACCTCAAGGGCGTGTATTCCGCCAACGAGTTCCTCACCCGCATCAACCTGATGAAAGCCTACAAGCCCGACGCTTCCACGCCCATCCAGCAGGCCAAAAAGGTGGCCGTGGTGGGCGGCGGCAACGTGGCCATGGACGCTGCCCGCTGTGCCCGCCGCCTGGGCGCCGACGTGACGGTGATCTACCGCCGCACCGAGGCGGAACTGCCCGCCCGCCGGGAGGAAGTCGAGCACGCCATGGAAGAGGGCGTGGTGTTCCGCTTCCTGACCAACCCCGTGTCCATTGCAGGGGATTCAAATGGCTGGGTGCAGTCCGTGCGCTGCCAGGAAATGACCTTGGGCGAGCCGGATGCTTCCGGGCGCCGCCGTCCCGTGGCCGTGGAAGGCAGCGAATCCGACACGGAGATGGACTGCGTCATCATGGCCTTGGGCACCTCGCCCAATCCGCTGATCAAGGATACCACCTCCGGGCTGGAAACCACCCGCTGGGGCGGCATTGTGGTCACGGAGGACACCGGCCTCACCTCCCGGGAGAACGTTTATGCCGGAGGCGATGCCGTGACCGGCGCCGCCACGGTGATTCTCGCCATGGGCGCAGGCAAAACCGCCGCCGCCGCCATCCATGATGTCCTGAAGGACAGGTAAACCATTCATCCGCCGCAAAAAAGCGGCGGATTTTTTCGTTTCCGCCGCCTTTTGTTGACAAGAACTTTTCCGGCTGGGTATAATCAATATATGAAAATGAATTACACAGGAGGAAACCCTGATGAAACTGATTTCCTGGAATGTCAACGGCCTGCGTGCCGTGGTGCAAAAGAACTTCATGGAGGTTTTTCACGACCTGGATGCGGATATTTTCTGCCTGCAGGAGACCAAACTGCAAAAGGGGCAGATTGACCTCGATCTGCCCGGATACCATCAATACTGGAACGATGCGGAAAAGAAGGGTTATTCCGGCACGGCGGTGTTCACCAAGAAGGAGCCCCTGTCTGTGTCCTACGGCATCGGCGTTGAAGAGCACGACCACGAAGGGCGTGTCATCACCCTGGAGTTTGACGACTTCTATCTGGTGAACGTCTATACTCCCAACAGCCAGAACGAACTGGCCCGCCTCCCCTACCGCCTGACCTGGGAGGCCGCCTTCCGGGACTATCTGACGGGTCTGGACGCCAGGAAGGCAGTTCTTGTGTGCGGAGACATGAACGTGGCTCATCGGGAAATCGACCTCAAAAACCCCAAGGCCAACGTCAAAAACGCCGGCTTCACCCCCGAGGAGCGGGAGCAGTTCTCCCTTTTGCTCGCCTCCGGCTTCACGGACACCTTCCGCTACTTCCATCCCGACGTGCGGGATGTGTACAGCTGGTGGAGCTACCGCTTCCGTGCCCGGGAAAACAACGCCGGGTGGCGCATCGACTATTTTCTCGCCTCTGACCGCCTCCAGCCCCGGCTGCAATCCGCCGCCATCCACACCAACATCACCGGCTCGGACCACTGCCCGGTGGAACTGCAAATTGTCTGATTTTCCCTGCTTTTACCTGTAAAATTGTGGTGTTTTAGTCAAATTTTCTTGACAAACTGGTCGTATAGCGATATGATTATAGTAAGTGTGCGCTATCGCAAGCAAACGTTTTCCATCGTCTGAATTGCCAGCACAAAGCGCACCAAAAAAGGAGTGATTCCTGATGAAACGCAGAATTTTTGCTCTTCTGACCCTGATGGTGATGCTGCTGACCTTTGCTGCCAGCGCCGAAACCGAAATCGACCGCACCGGCGACCGTAAGATCGACCTGCAGGAAGTGACTGAAAACACCGTGCCCGAGGGCATCAGCCCCACCACCGGCCTGGAGCTTTCCACTTACACCGTGCCCGAAGGCTTCACCGGCATGGCCCTCACTGGCCGCTACCTGCCCATGATGGTCCAGGTCGGCAACGATGAAGGCGGCCTGGAATGGCGTGCGCCCTGGGGCCTGAACTATGCTGACGTCGTCTATGAACTGCCCCTGTACAAGTACGGCGCCACCCGCTTCACCGGCGTTTTCAACGACATTGTTCCCGATTCCGTGGGCTTCGTGCGCTCTGCCCGTGTGGGCAACGTGTGGCTGTGGAAGGAATGGGGCGCCGGCTTCGCCTTCTATGGTCAGCAGGAAACCCCCGGCTCCGACGTGGTGGAAGAATTCAAGAAGTTGGGCCACTACGCCACCAACGACCCCATCCTGTTCTCCGGCATGGTGGGCAAAAACAAAGCCTGGTACAAGTACTACACCGCCCGCGAAGGCCTCAAGAACCCCTATAATGTGGACGCCAACCTGTCCGGTATGTACTCTCTGATTCCCGAAGATTATGTAGCGCCCAACCACACCTTCAAGTTCGCCGATGAGCCCCTCACCGGCGATGCTGCCACCGAAGTTCTCATCCAGTGGACCAACGAGGATGAACTGTACGGCGCCAAGCTGCTCTACAATGCCGATCAGAATGTCTACGAGCGCTATGTGCGCGTGAGTGGCAAGAGGTACGAGCCCTGGGTGGAGCTGGACAACAAGGAAAAGATCACCTTCACCAACGTGATCATCCAGTTCATCGATCTGACCTGGAACAGAGGCATGGTGAATGCTCCCATCGTTGAGATGGTGGGCGAAGGCAACGCCGACTTCTTCATGAACGGCCAGCACGCAGGCGGCTACTGGAAGCGTGCAGACATGGACAGCCGCACCGTGTACTACGGTCCCGACGGCAATGAAATGGAACTGCAGCCCGGTAAGACCCTTGTTATCTTCTTCCCCAAGGACAGCACTGAAGAACGCCATATCATTTATCAGTAATCTACATTCCCGGTTTCCCGGGTCTTTTCGGCGGACATCCCGCGCCGGACATCGTCTGGTGCGGGGTGTCCTCTGCAGGTCTATTCCCCTTTTCAGGAATGGTCCCGCAGAGGACGGAAACTCCGCTTTTCCGCTCCCAAAGGGCATTGATCACCCCTTGAATGACTGATTGCCGTCTATATCTTCCGGCAAGAAAGCGAGGATTTCTCCCTTGACCAACACTTCATCCACCCTTCAAGTCAGAAAAACGCCTTTTCAGTATCTTTCCCTGCTGGGGAATCTGGTGTCCCGTGAACTGAAAAAGAAGCATCGCCGCAGCATTCTGGGATATGTGTGGTGCGTTTTGAATCCCCTGCTGGTCATGCTGATTATGAACATGGTGTTCTCCCATATGTTCCGCAATAACATCGAGAACTACCCCGTCTATCTGTTTGTGGGCCGCACCATCTTCTCTTTCATCACCGATTCCACCAACAGTACCTCCCGCTCCATCATCGGCAACGGCGCCCTGATGCGCAAGACCAAGATCCCCTACTACATCTTCCCCACCGCCACGTTCCTCAGTTCCGTGGTGAATTATCTCTTCTCCCTGATTGCCTTTATCATCGTGCTTCTTCTGACCAACACTCCCGTGACCATCCACGCCATCGCCTTCCCGCTGGTGATGCTGCAACTGTTCGTGTTCTCCTACGGTCTTGGCCTGCTGCTGAGCCAGTTGAACACCTTCGCCCGGGACGTGGGCCAGATTTACACCGTTTTCACCACTGCTTGGATGTACCTCACGCCCCTGTTCTATCCCCTGGAAAACCTGCCGGACTTCCTGCAGAACATCATCAAGACCTGCAACCCCGCTTATGTGTATATCCAGCAGGGCCGCCTGATTTTCCTGGGCAACACCTGGCCCACCGGCGACCTGATTCTCCAGGGCAGCATCTTCGCGCTGGTCTTCCTGGGTCTGGGCATCCTGGCCTATCATAAGTGCAACAAGAAACTGATTCTCTACGTGTAAGGAGCGCCTGCCATGAGTGAACCGATTATCATTGTGAAAGACGCCTCCGTGCGCTTCAACCTGGCCAAGCAGCAGCAGAACAGCCTTTCTTCCTACCTCAAGCGTCTGCTGCGCCATGAACTGCTTTTCCAGGAGTTTTTCGCCCTCAAGGACATCAACCTCACCATCAACGCCGGTGAAAGCTGGGGCTTTGTGGGCCGTAATGGTTCCGGCAAATCCACCATGCTCAAACTCATCACCGGCATCCTCGCTCCCTACACCGGCAGCGTGGAAGTGCACGGCTCCATCGCCCCCCTGCTGGAGCTGGGCGCCGGCTTTGACTCAGAGCTGACGGGCCGGGAGAACATCTACATGAACGGCCTGATTCTGGGCATGAGCAAGAAGGAAATCACCGAAAAGTTCGATGAGATCGTCGCTTTTGCCGAGCTGGAAGAATTCCTGGATGTACCCATCAAGAACTACTCTTCCGGCATGAAGGCCCGCCTGGGCTTCGCGATCGCCACCTGCTCCACCCCGGACATTCTCATCGCCGACGAAGTGCTTTCCACCGGCGACCGTGCCTTCCGCACCAAGTGCGAGCAGCGGATGCAGGATATGCTTTCCACCGGCAGCACCACCCTTCTGTACGTTTCCCATCAACCCAATTCCGTCAGGAAGCTGTGCACCCACGCCATGTGGCTGGACGGCGGCCATGTGAAGATGATTGGCACCTCCGAGGAAGTCTGCGACGCCTACGAGGAGAGCACCAAGGTCTGACACCTGATATTTCCTACCAAAGCGAGAAAAGGGAGAGAGCAAGCAATGATCAGCGTGGTGATCCCCACTTACAACCGTGCGGGGCTGATCCGCCAGGCGGTGGAAAGCGTCCTTGTTCAGGAAAAGGAAGAACTGGAAGTCATCATCGTGGACGATGGCTCCACGGATGATACCGTCAATATTATCAACAGCATGGAGGATGACCGCATCCGCCTGATCTGCCTTGAAAAAAACAGCGGCGCCTGCCATGCCCGCAACGTGGGCATCCAGGCCGCAAAGGGCGAGTATATCGCCTTCCAGGACAGCGACGACGTGTGGTATCCCGGCAAACTGCACAAGCAGATGAAGTATCTGCTCAAGGAGAACGCCGACATTGTTTTCTGCGCCTTCAACCGGGTGGACACCCAGAGTGGCCGCAGTTTTGCCTTCCCCACCACCGAAATCTGCAATCCCCACTTGCCTGTGACCCAGGACGTGCTGCTGAAGAAGAACCTCATCAGCACCCAGACCATGCTGGGCCGCAAGGAATGTTTCGAGCGTGTTCCCTTTAACGAAAACTTCCCCCGGATGCAGGACTGGGATCTGGTGCTGCGCCTAAGCCACAGGTACTGCATCCGCTTCCAGAACGAGGTCATGGTGGACACCCGCATTCAGCCCGACAGCCTCTCCATGAATCCCAAAGCAGGCCTGATGGCCTTCCGGATGCTGGAAGAGAAGTATCACAACGTGCTGCGCACCCTGCCCCCGGCCCGCAACCGCTTCGCCCGGCATATGGCGGAATACGCCGTGATGTGTGGCGAAAAGGTCTCCACCTGCGGCATCCGTGCGCTGCTGAGCGACCTGAGCCCCAAGGAGCGCCGGGCCATGCACCTGGCCATCTTCCGGGGATTGACAAAGGGCTTCCTCAAGCGGATTTTGCCGCATCGCTATCGCTGCCTGGGCAAGATGAGCGAAGGATACAAAAAAACCGAATCCCGTCACTGACCGGCGTCAGGTTCCCCGAAACGAAGAAGGGAGGGCGTGTATGCCGAAGGTATCCATCATCGTACCCATCTGCAATGTGGCGGCGTATCTGCCCGCCTGTCTGGACAGCCTGATTGCCCAGACATTGCAGGACATCGAGATCATCTGCATCGACGATTTTTCCGCGGACGCTTCCGCTGATATCCTCCGGCAATACGCCGCAAAGGACAGCCGGATCGTGCCCGTGTTCTATCCTGAAAACAAAACAGCCGCTCAGGCCCGCAAGGACGGTGCGCTTCTGGCAAAGGGCGAGTATATCCTCTTTGTAGACGGCGACGACCGACTTGCCCCCCGTGCCTGCGAGGACCTCTCTCGCCTGATGGACGAAACCGGCGTGGATATGCTCCACTTCGGCACCCGGGTGGAAGCCGCCCCGGAGGTGGATCCCCAGCGGGCCGCCCGGCTGGAAAAGATGCTCCTCCCCTGCCTCAAACCCTGGGGAAAGGAGTCCATTCTGGATGCCTGCTTTGTGAAAAAGCGCTTCCACTTCCAGCTCTGGAACAAGATCTATCGCCGGGATTTGTGCCGCAAGGCCTTCTCCCTGTTCCCTGACGGCGCCTTTTCAAAGGCCCAGGACCTGTTCGCTTTCTATCTTCTGGCCTACTTCGCCAGGAGTTATCGTGCCATTGAAACGCCCTATTATGTCTATGGCTTCGGCCGGGGCGTGACCGGGCAGAATCACCTCACCCGCGGAAGCATCCTGCGCTATTGCCAGCAAGCGCTGGTGGTGCAGGGCATCCGGGAGTTCCTCGTGTCTCAGGGCACGCTGGAGGCCCATCAGGACAGCCTCGCCTGCGTGGACAGGCAGCTGTTCACTGATTCCTTCATGCAGGTGACCAAGTGCGCCTCCCGGGAGGATTTTCCCTACGCCTATGAGGAAATGTGCCGCTATTGGGGCGCTGAACGAGTGATCTGCCGCCTGTCGGAAGCCTTCTCAGACACGGAAGACGATCTTGCCCGGCTTTTGACGGGCATGAAATCGCCCACTGATGCTCCCCGGCCCATCCGCCGCATCGGCACGCTGTATCATTCCATCCGCAACGGCGGCGCCCAGCGGGTGGCTGCCATGCTGTGCGAACTATGGCGCCGCATGGGATACGAAGTGGTGCTGTTCACCGAGCAACCTGCCACACCTCAGGATTACCCCCTGCCCGATGGCGTCACCCGGGTGATTGTGCCGGAATTCGCCAGGGAAACAGCCGCCCAGCGCATCCGGCTGCTGCAGCAGAAGACGGCGGAATATCAGCTGGACCTGTTTATCCATCAGGCGTGGGTCTCCCCTGCTGTGATGTGGGACCTGCTGGCAGTGCGCTCCGCCGGGGCCCAGTTCATGATGCACACCCACAACGTGTTCAGCATGCCCCTGCACACCACCCACCGCAAAAAACTGCTGTGCGCCATGCCGCCGGTCTATGCCCTGGCAGACGGCGTCATCACCCTGTCCCGGGCAGACGAAGCCTACTGGCGACATTTCAACCCCCGTGTTTTCCTGGTGAAAAATCCCCTCACCTTTGATTGCACCAGCCTGCCGCAGAGTCCTCTGGACGGCCAGACCATCCTGTGGCTGAGCCGCATTTCCGTGGAGAAGAATCCGGATCAGGCCATCGAAATCATGGCGAAGGTACATAAGCAGTGCCCCGACGCCCGGCTTCGCATTGTGGGCAGCGGCGAGGCTTATCTGGAAAAATACTGCCGCCGCCGCACGGAGGTGCTGGGCCTCACAAACTGCATCGAATTCTGCGGATTCCAGCAGGATGTGGAGCCCTTCTACAGGGATGCAGACCTGTTCCTGTGTACGTCCTCCTACGAGGGATATCCGCTGATTCTGGCGGAAGCCCAGTCCCATGGGCTGCCCTGCGTGGTGTATGATATGCCCTACCTGACCATCCTGGAAAGCGGACAGGGTAGCATCTCCGTGCCGCAAAACGACGTGGAAGAAGCCGCCCGGCAGGTCATCCGCCTGCTGAAGGACGAAAGCCTCCGCAAAGAAACAGGCTGCCTTGCCCGCAAGAACGTGGAAACAAGTTGCACCGTGGACATGGAAGCCCAGTGGCGCAGCATTTTCACCGCCGCTGAAGTGCCCGCAAACCCCCTTGCGGAAAACGACCCCCGAAGGATCATGATGACCACGCTGCTGGATCATCTGCAGCGGGGCATTCTGGACAATCCCCTGTACACCGGCAAAAAGAGCCCTCTGGCGGCGCTGTCCCAGCGGATGCGTCAGGGCGTGACTTACCTGAAAACCTACGGGCTGACGGACACGGTGAAAAAAGTGTTCTCCGTGCTCACCCGCCGGAAATAACCGGCGCCATCCCTACAACAGAGAGGAGACTGGATGTGAATTTCAATCAGGAGCATCTTTCCCCTGAAAACGTGAAAATCGCTGTGGCGGGCACGGGCTATGTGGGCCTGTCTCTGGCGGTGCTGCTTTCCCAGCGCCACCCGGTCACTGCGGTGGATATCATCCCCGAAAAGGTGGAGATGATCAACCGCCGGGTCTCCCCCATTCAGGACGACTGCATCGAGGAGTTCTTCGCCACCAAGCAACTCAATCTGACCGCCACCCTGGACGGCGAGGCCGCCTACCGGGATGCGGATTTTGTCATCATCGCTGCCCCCACCAACTACGACAGCCGTCAGAATTATTTTGACACCTCTGCCGTGGAAAACGTCATTGATCTGGTGATGCGGGTCAATCCCGACGCCATCATGGTCATCAAGTCCACCATTCCCGTGGGTTACACCCGGAAAATCCGGGAAAAGACCGGCAGCCGGAACATCATGTTCAGCCCGGAATTCCTGCGTGAATCCAAGGCGCTGTACGACAACCTCTACCCCAGCCGCATCATCGTGGGCATCGACCCCGAAGACGAGCGTCTGACCCGTGCCGCCAAACTGTTTGCCTCCCTGCTGGAGGAAGCCTCCCTGAAGGAGGACGTGCAGACGCTGTGCATGGGCTTCACCGAGGCCGAGGCCGTCAAACTCTTCGCCAACACTTATCTGGCGCTGCGGGTGAGTTTCTTCAACGAACTGGACACCTACGCCGAGTGCAAGGGGCTCGACACCCAGTCCATCATCGAAGGCGTGGGCCTTGACCCCCGCATCGGCCTGCATTACAACAATCCCTCCTTCGGCTACGGCGGATACTGCCTGCCAAAGGACACCAAGCAGCTGCTGGCCAATTATGCGGACGTCCCTGAAAACCTCATCGGCGCCATTGTGGAATCCAACCGCACCCGCAAGGATTTCATCGCCGACCAGGTGCTGAAACTCGCCGGGTACTACAATTACGGCGAGGACAACGATTACTCCGCCGCCATCGAAAAGCCCTGCACCATCGGCATTTATCGCCTGACGATGAAGAGCAACAGCGACAACTTCCGCCAGAGCGCCATTCAGGGCGTGATGAAGCGCATCAAGGCCAAGGGCGCCCAGGTGATCGTCTACGAGCCCACGCTGGAGGACGGCACCACCTTCTTCGGCAGCAGAATCGTCAACGACATGGCTGCCTTCAAGGCCCAAAGCGACGCCATCGTTGCCAACCGCTACGACGCCATCCTGGATGACGTTATTGACAAGGTCTACACCCGCGACATCTTCCGCCGAGACTGACGTTCCCGCCCCTCACGAATACTTCCGAGAGGACGATTGAATCACCATGCAACAGACGAAAATCAACATTGCCTTTATCTGCGACGACGGCTATGCCATGCCCACCGGCGTGGCGATCACCTCCCTGCTGGCCAACAAGCATGAAGACTCCCATTACAGCGTCTACATCATCACCAGCGGCCTGAGCGAGGAAAACATGGCCCGCCTCAAGGGCATGGCGACCCCCACGGCGGAAATCCACATTGTGGACGTCCCCGACACCGGCAAGTATGACTACCTGCGCAAGCCCGGCTTTGCCGTGACCCCCACGGCCATCTTCAAGTTCGAGCTGCCTTCCCTGCTGCCGGATCTGGATCGTGTGTTGTACATGGACGGCGATATCATCATCCAGAAGGACCTGTCCGAGGTGTATTCCACCGACCTGACGGGCTGCTATGCCGGCGTGGTAAAGGACTACCGCGGCATGACGCTCCACGGTGATTTCCGCAAGCGGCTGGACATCAACCACACCGCCTACTTCAATTCCGGCGTCATGCTGCTCAACCTGGTAAAACTCCGGGAAGACGACATGACGCAGCATCTGCTGTATTACAGGGCCAACAGCAACAACTTCTACATGGACCAGGACGCCCTGAACGTGGTCTTTGCTGAAAAGGTGAAGTACCTGTCCTACCTGTACAATATGCAGACCACCTCCTGGCGGTTTTTCCCCATCAGCGACCTGACCCGCTTCTATGGTCTGCCGCTGGTGAATGACCGCTACGAACTGGTGCATCAGGCGGCTGTGGTGCATTACACCGCTGAAAAGCCCTGGAATTACTTTGACGTGTGCTGCAGCGAACTGTGGCTGCACTATTTCCTCCTCTCCCCCTTCTGCCAGGACGGCCGTCACCGCCGCAGCGTGGTGGATGACCAGTTGGAGGAATCCAAGTTCAAGCGGGTCTATCAGAATCGTGTCAACACCCCTGCCGATTTCGGCTTCAAGCCGTCTGACACGCCCAAAATCAGCGTTGTGATGCCCGTCTACCGGGCGGAAGCCTTCCTCACCAACGCCCTTGCCTCCCTGCAGCGCCAGTCGCTGATGGACTTTGAGGTGCTGTGCGTGGATGACTGCTCTCCCGATGGGTCTCTGACCATCCTGCGCCGGTATGAGGCGGCAGACCCCCGTTTCCGCTGCATTGCTGCCCCTGTCAACGGCGGCGCCGGCGCTGCCCGCAACCTGGCTCTGGACAACGCCCGGGGCGAATACGTCACCTTTCTGGATGCTGATGACGAACTGCCCGCCAACGCCCTGGAACTGTATTACCTCACCGCCAAGAGCACCGGCGCTGATTACCTCATCGCCCAGACTTATGCCGTCAACCATGCCCTGCGCACGTCCCTGCGTCTGGACCTGCTCCCCAACAAGGAAGCCTTTGCCCCTCAGGAGGTGGCCGACCACCTGCTGAGCATCACCCATGGCGGCCCCAGCGGCAAGTGCATCCGCCGGGAACTGCTGGAGAAACTCAACCTGCGCTTCCCCAAACTCAGCCGCTCCGAGGACTTCTACCTCCTCCATGCCGCGCTGGCCTCCGCTTCCCTGATTGCCCCCATTGCCGAGCCGCTGTACATCGTCAACCCAGACGCCAATCAGCAATCTCTGGAGCACACCAAGGACAAGGATCCCCGTGCCTTCTATGAGGGCATTGTGCTGCTGAAAAAGTTCTTTGAGGATCAGGGCATTTATGACCTGTACCGCCGCACCTTCATCAACTCCAACCTCGTGCGCTACTACTACAATCTGGGCAGTATGCACACCATGGAAGGATACGAAGAGGTGTTTGACATCCTGCAGGGGCCGCTGCGGGAACTGTTTGAACTGGACCAGCATCCGGAAGAGTACTTCTACGAGAAGCACGAGTACAGGAAACTCCTGTCCTTCATGGCAGCCACGCCCAGCGAGACGCTGATGTGGCGCATCCGGGAGCAGGACGCCGAACTCAAAGTCCTGCGGGAAAAGGCCCACGGCAGCGTGGTCATTTCCGGCCGGGACGGCGACTTCCTCGCCCAGCTGGAGAAGGCCGAAAAGCGGGGCTATCACAAGGGTGTGTCCGCCACTCATAAGACGCCCACCTTCAAAATCGGCAGTGCCATCATGTTCGTGCCCCACGCCGTCAAAATGTATCTGAAAAAACTTACCTCCCGCAAATAAGCGCTTTTTTCCGCCTGCCATGGTTTTCCCGGCAGGCGGTTTTGATACCTCGTCAACCCCAAAGAAAAAGGAGGATTCCCCATGAGAAAGCCCCTGAAAGTCCTGCTCCTTGCGGCCATGGTGCTGGCCGCCCTGCTGCTGTGCGCCTGTCAGGGCGTCACCTATCGCAGTGACCTGACCATCAATAGCGATGGCTCCGGCTCCCGTGCCATTCATGCCATCATCCCCAAGCAGAATGCAGAGGGCGGCGAGCGGATCGCCTACTACTATCTGACCAAACACGGCGATGACCTGCAGGCCTGGCTGGTGAACAACTACACCCTGAACGTGCCCGGCAGCGAAGACTGGCTGGAGATCGCCGTGGATGACAGCGCCGAAGCGTGCGAGGTCATCACTCTGACCTTCTCCTTTGCCAATCAGGCGGAATACATGACCCGCCTGCGGGCCCTGGCGTATGACGCCGATTCCTCCGCTGAATACACCGACCCCATTATCACCGTGGAGAATGACAAAATCACCCAGTACGAGGAATCCGCCGAAGTGGCTGCATCCATTCTGGACAGCCTGGAAGACTCCGTGACGGCGGACAGCGCCATTTTTGACCTCAAGGCCGTCACCCCCGGCGGCAAGAAAGTCAATCCCAGCAACTATGACCTGACCCAAATCCGTGCCGACGGCTTCGGCGTGGAAGTGGTCGCCCACGCCACCGAGGACTGCCTGTTTGTGTCCGTGGACGGCCAGGAGCCCCAGGGCGTACGCCCCATGCAGGGCACCTTCACCTTCCGCCCCGACGGCAACATCGACCCCACGAAAATGCCCCTGAAAGTCACCAAGGCTGACGAGTGGACGGCCCTGTTCGAGCGCCTGAACTGCTCTGAAATCACCTGGCTGGCCGCCGACGGCATCTTCGGCATTTCACTGGACGGCAACGACGCCTTCGGCAGCGCCACGGAGCAAACCAGCACCTTCTTCATCTTCAGCGATACGCTGGTAGGCTCCTCTGATGAAAACGGCCACAGGATTTCCTATGAGCCCTACTATATGCCCAATCACAGCGCCGCCATGCTCAAGGGCAGCGTGCCGGACAAAGAGAACCTCGCCTTCTATTGGGGCAAGGACGGCGCCTGCCCGACGTCCGCCAGGCTGTTGAACAAAGAAGAGGACAAAAACCTGGTGCAGCGCTACAAGTGGTTCGGCGACGGCGTGGTGGTGGGCAGTAATCTCTATCTGTTCTGTTATACGCCCCCTGTTGTCAACGGTCATGAGATGGATCTGGTCACGATTCCGATTGTGGACGGCATGCCCGACTTTGCCGCCTACAAGTTCCAGGAAGCCATCCCTGAACTGAGCCACGCCCCCGAGGGCAGCAGCGAATACGTGATGTTCGGCTATGTGGTATCCGCCATGACGGAAACTGCCCGCGCCCCCGAGCCTGACGGATACATCTACATTTACGGCAAGTGGAGCGCCAACAAGGAAGTCTCCGTTGCCCGCATCAAAGAAAGCGATTTTCCCGACTTCAGCGCCCTGACCTACTGGGATGGCGAAGGCTGGTCTGAACACATTTCCGACGCCATCAAGATTCCCACTCTCAAGGGTGTCAGCGAGGAATTCAGCGTTTCGCCCGTCACTATGGGGCCGCACAAGGGACGGTACATCACCGTGTACATGGACGAAAGCGTGTCCGGCAATATCATGTATGCCATGGGCGACACCCCCTGGGGACCCTTCGACGAGCCTCAGATTGTGCTTTGCACCCCGGAAAATGAGGACAGCACGCTGGTGCAGACAGAGGGCTGCTGGACCTATCAGGCCAAGGCCTATCCCCACCTGTCCTACGGCGACAAGCTGCTGATTTCCTACAACATCAACACCTTCAACAACACCTATCAGGACAACTTCACCTATCGTCCCCGGTTCATCTGGCTTGACCTTGATCCCACCAACGATAAAGAGGAAACCCAGCAATGAAAAAACACGGCAAATTGCTCCTTCTGATGGCGCTGATCTGCGCCTGCCTGATGATGTGCGCCTGTGAAAGCTGCAAAGTGACCGGCGACTTCAGACTCAACGGCGACGGCAGCGGCGAGAGGCACATCTCCATTCACATCCCCCGGGTGACTGCTGAAGGCGGCGAATCCGCCTCCTACTACTACCTGAAAAAGCACGGCGACGAACTGGCTGCCTGGGCGGAGGACTGCTATGCCCTCCATGTGCCGGAGACCACCGGCTGGCTGAAAGCCTCCACCCAGGAAAATGCCGAAGAAGAAATCCTGACGCTGAGTTTCTCCTTCAGTTCCTTTGAGGAGTATCTGACCCGGATGGATCTCCTGATTTCTTCCGAATACCCCTACACCCTTCCCACCATGGAAGCCGTGGACGGCAAGGTGGTGCGCTACACGGAAGGAGCCGATGTGCTGCCCGCCGTTTTCCACACGCTGGAAAACTGGTTCTACTCAGACGAGACCATGTTTGACCTGAAGGCCACCAAGCCCGACGGCACCCAGTTGAACACCCAATATTCCCAGGCAGACATTGCCGGCAGCAGCCTGTCCCCCATCGACCGCACCATGCAGGCCGTCATGACCGTCACCATCGATGGCGGCGATCCCATCGGCCTGCGCACGGCTTACGGCGCCTTCCGCTATGAGGCGCCCGGTTATGAAGACCCGGAACTGGCCCTCCTCACCGTGACGGAAGCGCCTGAATGGTCGGCGCTGTTTGAGCGGTTCAACAATCCCCGCAATACCTGGCTGGCCGCCGACGGCATCTTCGGCATTGCCCTCAATGGTGATGACTCTCACGGCTCCGCCACGGCTGATACCAACACCTTCTTCATCTTCAGCGATACGCTGGTGGGGCCTTCCGACGAAAACGGTCACCGTCTGCCTTATGCGCCCTACTATATGCCCAACCACAGCGCTGCGGTGCTCAAGGGCAACGTACCCCTCAAGGAGAACCTCTCCTTCTACTGGGGCAAGGACGGCTCCTGCCCCACGAGTGAACGGCTCCTGAACAACGAAAAGGAAAAGAATCTGGCAGAGCACAGAAAGTGGTTTGGCGACGGCGTGGTCATCGGTGACACGCTATACCTGTTCTGCTACACCCCTGTTGACCTCCACGCTGAGACGATGGATCTGGTCACCATCCCGATTGTGGACAATATGCCTGACTTTACCGCCTGCACCATTGTGCAGGACATCCCCCAGCTCAAGTACACCCGTGCAGACACCGGCGAGTTTGTGCTCTACGGCTATGTGGTGACAGCCATGACGGAAACCGCCAAGGTGCCGAATCCCGACGGCTATGTCTACCTCTACGGCAAGTGGAGCGGCAACAAGGAAGTCTCCGTAGCCCGCGTGCTGGAAACCGACTTCCCGGACTTCACCAAGCTGACCTTCTGGGACGGCGAAGGCTGGTCTGCAAACATTGCCGATGCGGTACAAATCGCCACCCTGGACGGCGTCAGCGAGGAATTCAGCATTTCTCCCGTCACCGTGGGCCCCCACAAGGGCAAGTTCATCGCCGTGTACATGGAAGACAGCACCTCGTCCCACATCATGTATGCCTTCAGCGATACGCCCTGGGGCCCCTTCACCGAGCCGCAGCTGGCCTATTCTGCGCCGGAAGCCACTGACCCCTGGTTCACCGAAAGGGGCTGCTGGACGTATCAGGCCAAGGCCTATCCCCATCTGTCCCACGATGACAAGCTGCTGGTGTCCTACAACATCAACACCTTCGACAACCCCTATCAGGACAACATCACCTATCGTCCCCGCTTTGTGTGGCTGGACCTGGACCCCACGAATGATTCGGAGGTATCCGCTGAATGAAAAAGCATGGCAAAATCCTGATTCTGATGTCCCTGCTGCTGATTGCTGCGCTGGTACTGTGCGCCTGTGAAAGCTGCTGGCTCACCGGCAGCATCACCATCAACGGTGACGGCAGCGGCGAAAGGCATATCTCCATTCACATTCCCCGTCTCAAGACGGACGGCACGGAATCCCCCTCCTACTATCACCTGAAAAAGCACGGCGACGACCTTTCCGCCTGGGTGGAAGCCCGCTATGCCCAGCATAACCCCGGCACCGCCGCCTGGCTGAACGCTTCCGTCCATCCGGAAGCCGCCGAGGAAATCCTGACGCTGTCCTTCCCCTTTGCGAACTACGATGAATACATTGAGCGGCTGAAAGTGCTCACCGCCGGGAAGAATTCCTTCAACGTGCCGCAACTGGAAGCCGTCAACGGCAAGGTGGCCCGTTATACCGAGGATGGCACCGTGCTGACGGCTGTGTTCCGCACGCTAGAAAGCTGGGTGTATGAGGATGATACCGTCTTTGATCTGGACGCCCGCAAGCCTGACGGCACCAGGATGAACACCGAGTACTCCCTGGGCCAGGTGCAGATGAGCAGCCTCGCTGCCCTTGATCGCACCATGGAAGCCGGGCTGACCGTCGTCGCTGATGGCGGCAAGCCTGTGGCACTGCGGATGATGCAGGGCTCCTACCGCTATGCCGCTGAAGGCTATGAGGATGTGGAAAACCCCATGCTCACCGCTGTTCCCGCCCCGGAATGGACCGCCATGTTTGAGCGCTACAACAATGTGGGCAATCAGTGGCTGGGCGCTGACGGTATCTTCGGCATCGCCCTGGACGGCAAGGACGCCTTCGGTTCCTCCACCGAGGATACCGACACCTTCTTCATCTTCAGTGACACCGTCATTGCGCCCTCTGATGAAAAGGGCCACAAACTGCCTTTCCAGCCCTTCTATATGCCCAACCACAGCGCTGCCGTCCTCAGGGGCAATCAGCCCATCAAGGACAACATCACCTTCTACTGGGGCAAGGACGGCGCCTGCCCCACCACGCCCACTGACCTGCAGGCGGATGAAACCAAGAATCTGGTGCAGCGCAAGAAGTGGTTCGGCGACGGCGTGGTGATCGGCAATAACCTGTATATGTTCTGCTTCACGCCCTATGATCTGACCCTCAAGGAGTCCGATCTGGTGACCTTCCCCATCGTGGATGGCAAGCCGGATTTTGCCGCCTACACCATTCAGGAAGAAATTCCTGAACTGCGCTACACCGACCCTGCTACGGAGCAGTACGTCATTTTCGGCTTTGCGGTGTGCGCCATGACGGAAACCGCCGGCGTGGAGAATCCCGACGGATACATCTACCTCTACGGCAAGTGGTCAAGCAACAAGGAAGTCTCCGTGGCCCGCATTCTGGAGGGCGACTTCCCCGACTTCACCAAGCTGACCTTCTGGGACGGTAAAGGCTGGTCGGAAAACATCGCGGATTCCATCAAAATTCCCACCCTCAACGGCGTCAGCGAGGAATTCAGCATCACGCCCGTCACCGTGGGCCCCCACAAGGGCAAGTTCATCGCCATCTACATGGAAGGCACCGTAAGCTCCCACATCGTTTACTGCATCGGCGAAACTCCCTGGGGCCCCTTCAGCGAGCCGCAGCTGCTCTACACCGCACCGGAAGCCAGCGATCCCTGGTATCAGGAACACAAGGTGTGGACTTACATGGCAAAGGCATATCCCCACCTGTCCCATGGCGATCAGCTCCTGGTCTCCTATAACACCAATACGCAGGAATTCGCTCTGGTGGACAATCCGACCTATCATCCCCGCTTCATCTGGGTGGATCTGGATCCCCTGAACGATTACGCCACCGCCACGGACCTGGACATTTCCACCGCCACGGATGCGGACATTGCCGACTAATCCCCTGTACCCTTGCCGCCGGACTCCCGGCGGCTTTTTTGATGGCAACAAAAAGCGCCGTGCATCAGCATGATACACGGCGCAGAGGAATCAGCGGCGTTATTTGGCGTCCGTCCCAGTAGCAATATCCGTCCCAGTGGCCATGTCCGTGGCGGTGGAAACGTCCGTCCCGGTGGCCAGGTTCGTAGGAGTGGCCCAGATGTCCGTGGGAGTAGCGTTGGGGTCTGGATCCAGTTCCAGCCAGATGAAATGAGGATAGCCGTCGGTGGCCCAGATGGTCTGGTTGTCACGGGCGTTGGTGTTGTAGGAAATCAGCATCTGGCTGCCCTTGGACAGATGGGGATGGGCCTTGGCGTTGTAGCAGTAGATGTGCCCCACGCCGTCCAGCGTCGGCTGACCGTGCTCCGGGCAGACATAGCAGGTCACGCCCGTGGTGAAAGGCCCCCAGGGGGTGTCGCTGAGGGAATAGGCGATTTCATTGCCCTCCACAAAGCGGGTGTACACCGCCATGTACTTGCCGGCGTAGGGGCCCACGGTGATGGGCGTGACGCTCATTTCGCAGGACACCCAGCGCAAAAGCGGCAGAGACTTTTCGATGTCCGTACCCCACTTGTCGCCCTCCCAGTAGGTCAGCTTGGAGAAATCCGGGAAGTCGTCCTCATGGATACGGGCCACAAGCAAATCCTTGCGGCTCCACTCATGCACGGCGTCACGGGTGCCGTAAACGTAGATATAGCCGTCAGGATCAGGGGCGCCGGCTTGCTCGGTGTTGCACATGAAGCAGCCGCCGAAAACGTAGTAGTACTTGTCATCCGGCGTATGCAGGTACAGTTCCGGGATTTCCGGCGTCTTGACAAACTCGTCATACTGGGGCTCGCCGCCCTTGATGGGAATGGTGTACAGGTCCACGTGCTGGGCCTTCCAGCCCACTTCCGGCGTGCCCGTCACATACAGTTTATCGCCGACGACGACCATATCCTGCATCCAGCGGCGCTCGCCGAAGATATTCTGATTCGGCTGCAGGTTGCCGCCATGACCCCACACAAAGCGCAGGTTGTCCCCGTCGGCGCTGTATCCCTTGAGGATGGCCGCCGAGTGATTCACCATGCTGAAACGACTGGTATAGGCGCCCTTCTCATCGGAGGTGCCCATGAGGGAATCGCTGAAGATGAAGGCGGTGGTGGTGCTGCTGTCTGCGCTGGCGAAGGAATCGTTGCCGTCCAGCGCCACGGAGAAGATGCCGTCTGCGCTCAGCCAGGTGTATTCCTTCTGATTGAGGCGATGGAACAGTTCCGTCCATTCCTTTGCCGGGGTGGCGGTGAGGTGAATCTCTTCGTCCTCGCCAAGGGCAGCGAGGGGCATCAGCAGGCACAGGGTGAGCAGCATCAGCAGAAACCGGGTCAGGCGGATTTTCATGGGGGGTGCTCCCTTCTTTTGTGGGGCTGGGGTTTCGTTGATCTTGTCCACATTTTACCATTTCATGGGCCCTTGTGTCAATCCGTCCGGGGACGGGAGAAATCAGAGGAATTCCATCCGCAGAGTTGCCCGTACAGGGAATTTGTGGTATACTTCCCATACACGGAAGAAGGAGGAGCGTTATGCTTTTTTCCAGTCTGATCTTTATTTTCTTATTCCTGACGGTCACGCTGTTTGTCAACAATGTGCTGCTGCGGAAATCCCTGCTGCTGCAGAACATTTTCCTGACGCTGGCCAGCCTGTTTTTTTATGCCTGGGGCGAACCGTTCAACATCCTGCTGATGCTGGGCTCTATTGCGCTCAACTGGCTCAGCGCCCTTTGGGTGTCCCGGCTGAAGGCAAAGGGCTCCCGGCTTGCACTGCCCGTGTTGATTGTCTGCCTGCTGCTGAACTTTGGCGCCCTGTTCTACTTCAAGTATCTGAATTTCAGCCTGTCGCTGCTCAATCGTGCCTTTGGCGCTTCTCTTGAATCCCTTGCCGTGGAAATGCCCATCGGCATCTCCTTTTTCACCTTCCAGGCTGTTTCCTATGTGGTGGACGTCTATCGCCAGAAGGAAGACGCCCACAAAAATCCCCTGTATGTGGCCTTCTACATCTCTTTCTTCCCCCAGCTGATCGCCGGGCCCATCGTCCGTTACAGTGACATTTCCCAGCAGATTCAATCCCGCGCCCTGTCCTTTGACGGCTTTGCGGCGGGTGTGAAGCGATTCCTGACAGGCCTGGCCCGCAAGGTGCTTTTGTCCAACGTGGTGGGCGCCATCGCCGACAGGGCCTTCGCCCTTGACTGCCCCTCCCCCGCCATGGCGTGGCTGGGCGCCATCGCCTACGCCTTCCAGATTTACTACGACTTCTCCGGCTATTCCGACATGGCCATCGGTCTGGGCCTGATGTTCGGCATCCGCATCCCGGAGAACTTCAACCACCCCTACACCTCCTCCACCGTCAAGGATTTCTGGCGGCGCTGGCACATGACGCTCAGCGTCTGGTTCCGGGATTATGTGTACATCCCCCTGGGCGGCAACCGCAGCCCCTCAGCCGCCCGCAGGGTGCTGAATCTGCTGGCAGTCTGGGCGCTGACGGGCCTGTGGCACGGCGCCAACATGACCTTCCTGGTGTGGGGCCTGTGGTACTTCGTGCTGCTGAGCGCCGAGCGCGCCCTGGGTCTGAGCAACAAAAACACCTGGTACACCCACCTGTACACGCTGTTCTTCGTGCTGATCGGCTGGGTGATTTTCCGTGCGCCATCCCTGTCTGCCGCAGGACAATACATCGGCGCCATGTTTGGCCTGGGCACGCCCGGTATTGAAGCGCCGTCGGTGCTGGTGCTGCTGAAGGAGAACTGGTTCACCCTGCTGATGGCGCTGCTCTTTGCCACCCGTTTGCCTTCCAGTGTGCTGAAACGCCTGCAGGAGAAGCACCCTGTCGCCCATGAGGCCATCACCTGCACAGCGCTGCTGCTCATGTTCGTGCTGAGCCTGGCTCACCTGATCAACGGCACCTACAACCCCTTCATCTATTTCAACTTCTAAGGAAAGGAGCGTCCGCTGATGAAATCCGTCAAGGTCATCCGATGGGTTTTCGCCCTGCTGTTTGTGCTGATGCTCCTCACCGGCGCACTGGTGCTGCGGGACCCCTCCCTGCATCGGCAGGTGAAAAACCAGCTCAAAAAGGGCTATCCCACCAAGGAAACCATCGCCCAGATCGAAACCGCCGTCAATGAGCGGTACGTCAACAATTTCAACCTGAACATCTTCGGCACCTGGCAGGCCTTGCTGGGCAAAAAGGAAATCCGCAACTTTGAAGTGATCACCGACGTGGACGGCACGATGTACTTCGGCAATTCCTCGCCCGTTGTGCGCTATGAAACGCCGCCCATTGCCAGCACCATGGCCATCAAGGAGATGGCGGACAGCATGGGCATCGAGGTGCTGTTTGTCCAGACGGCCTTCAAGGACAGCGCCAACGCGATCGGTCTTGAAGGCTACGATCTCTCCGCCCGCCCGGAAGAAGCGGACGGTATGCTGGCGGCCCTGAGGGAAAAGGGCGTCAACGTGCTGGATTTGCGGGAATATCCCCAGGTGCAGGAAGCCTTCCGCACCGATCACCACTGGACGCCCCGGTCTTCCTTCCACGCCTCTGCCCTCATCGCAGGGGAGCTGCTGGGAGATGATCTGCCGGAGGTGATCGCCAGCCCGGAAAACTACACTGAGTTGACCTATCCCAACTCCATGCTGGGCTCTCTGGGCATCAAGGCGGGCGATATTTATTCCGGGCGGGATGATTTCACCCTGCTCATCCCCACCTTCCCCACCTCCCTGCACTACGAGCATTATATCGACCACAAGCTGGACGGCGCCTACTCCGGGGATTTCACCGCCGCCTTTGTGGACCTGGATTTGCTGGATAACCCCATTTACAACAACAAGTACAACGCTTGCCTCCACGGCGGCTATGCGGAAAACTGCATCGTGAATCATCTGGCAGAAACCGATCAGAAGGCCATGCTGATTGCCGATTCCTTCGGGCGGCCCACAGCCATGTATCTGAGCCTGTACTTCCAGGAACTCCGTTATCTGGATCCCCGGGACGGCCGTTACAGCGACAGTTTCCTTGCCTACATCGAAGAATTCCGCCCCGATGTGATCATCATCATGTACAACCTGACCATTCCCCTGTAAAAGGGCACACAAAAGCGCCGGCGTCTTCATGTTTCAGAGCGCCGGCGTTTTTTATATCCCATTTCGACCAGGGCCATAAAATTGCCTCCCCCTTGTACTTTCAAGAGGGAGGCGAACTTTTCATATCACGCCTTCATGTTCTCCTTTGCGGCTTCCCGGCGGTCCACCGTCCAGACGCCCTCTGCGGCGTCGCTGAGGAACATGGTGCGGCTGGTCAGCAGCATGATGCGGATGTCCAGCAGCAGGCTGTAATTCTGCACGTACAGCAGGTCATAATGGGTGCGGTCGATGACGTCGGTGGAATAGCGGCCATAGACGTGGGACAGCGCCGTGAGGCCCGCCTGCACGGTAAAGCGATAGTCGTAGTTGGGAATTTCCTTCTCGTACTGCTCCACAAAGAAGGGACGCTCCGGGCGGGGGCCCACCAGACTCATGTCGCCCTTGAGGATGTTGATCAGCTGGGGCAGTTCGTCCAGGCGGAGTTTCCGCAGCCACTTGCCCACGGGGGTGATGCGGGGATCGTCCTTGGTGGCGAGGGCAGGGCCCGTCAGCTGTTCAGCATTCTGCACCATGGAGCGGAACTTGTAGATGTGGAATTCCCGCTTGTTCTTGGTCAGGCGCAGCTGCTTATAGAAGATGGGGCCGGGGGACGTGAGTTTAATCAGCAGGGCGATGATGCACATGGGGATGAAGGCAATCGCCAGACCCACAAAGGACACAGCGATATCCAGCAGCCGCTTGATCAGGGCGTTCACGTCAGACATCTGGGTGGGACCGATGTGGAAGACCATCACGTCGTCCAGATAGGCCAGTTGCACCTTGGCAAAGTTCATCTCGTACATCATGGGCACGATGTAGAAGTCCTTGTTCATCCGCTGTCCGGCTTCCATGAACATATTGCGGATATCAAAGGGCACCGTTTCCATCAGGCAGATGACGTCATAATCCGGGAAGCGCTCCTCAATGAATTTCTCCACGCTCTCCTTGTTCTCGATGTCCACCTGCTCGTACCAGGCGTCGAAGCGGCTCATGCAGGCGTACTTCATGCGGCGCACACGGGAGTTGTCGTCCTTGAGTTTCTCGATCATCAGCATCTTCTGCCGATGAGGCCTGTTCTTGTGGTAGTAATACAGGGCGATGTGCCACACCGTCAGGCAAGTGTAGCCCAGCACCGTGCCGATGAGCAGAAGGGGCACGAAGTCTGTGCGGTAGGTGATGACAAACAGCACCAGGAAGGTGCACACAAAGGTGTAAATGGCACTGAGGATGCCGGTGACCACCGTGGGGCCGGGCTTGAGCAGCACCACAGCGTACATCTCAAAGCACCAGAAGAAGAACATACCCAGGGCGCAGCTCATCAGGATACCCACTTTTTCCGAGACGTTCAGCAGAGGCAGGAAATTCCAGCCGCCCTTGACGATCACGCCCGCCAGCACGAAACTGATCACCATCAGGGCCAGGTCCACCAGGCCGATGGTTGTGTTGTTCTTCGGCGCTCGGCGCATCCTGCTCTTGAGTCTAATGTTTTCCTTCATGATAATATGCTTCCTTTCCTGTGTAGAAACAATGTTAGACGCCGGAACTGCTTATTCCAGTTTTTCCGCCAGGAGTGCGGCCAGAATACTGTCAATATGCTCGAAGGTCTTTCTGTATCCGTTTTCGTTCAGGTGAACGCTGTCTGCCAAGTATTCCTGATAACACAGCCTGCAGGGATAGTGAAAGGAATTGAGGGAGAACAGGTCCAGCACCGTCACATGGCCGAAAGTGTTGCTCACCGCCACCAGTTTCTTCCAGAAGATCTTCTGGGCTTTGTATTCCGGTGGTCCCTTTGCAGGGTCATTCCACTCCACCAGCGGCGGGAAAGTGCAGTAAATCACCTGTGTGTCCGGACTTTGCAGATGAATCTTCTCCAGCAGATAGTGCAGCGTATCGCAAACCTTGTTCACCCAGTTCTCTATGTGTCCGTCCCGGGGAAGATAGAACAGATCGTTTGCGCCGCCATCCATGAGGATGACGTCCGGCATGGGGCACTCTTTTTCCAGATAATAATCCCATTGCCCCAGGATGCCGCCGTCGGTAAGCAGCTTGCCGTCCTGAGCAAGGTTGATCACCTTTGCATTGGGATAAGCTTCCTTAATGCAGTTGGCGTATCCGTCTTTCCACCCTACGCCCGCCATCTGGCTGTCGCCGAGAATCAGCACGGAAAACTCCGCCTCGCTGACGTCCGGATAATGCTCATCATGGCCTGTCTGCGCTTTGGCAGGCGTCGCCTGTGCCAGCCCGAGAATCATAACGAAAGCCAGCGTCCTTTGTATCAGCCGGATCCATTGCGCTCGTTTCATGCCTCGTTTCGCCTTTCTTTTTTCTCTACATAGCGTTTGAGATAAAATTCACCCAGCTTCTTTGCCTGACAGGAGATGTCATATCCGGCGTCCAGCACCTTGCGGGCGTAAACGCTGCGGTCAGCGGGGGCTTTTGCTTCCCGGATGGCCTCCACCCAGCAGGCGGGGTCGTCGTTGAGGGGCAGGAAGCGGATCAGCCCCACCTTGTCCATTTCCCGGGTGACCCGGTCGGACACCAATGCCTGCAGGCCGCTTGCCTGGGTTTCCATCAGCGTGACGGGCAGGCCCTCAAACAGGGAGGGCAGCAGAAACACGTCAAAGGCCGCCAGCAGGTCGGGAATATCCTGCCGCACGCCCAGAAAGCGCACAAAGCCCATAAGGTTCATGTTCGCCGCCAGGCCCCGGATTTCCTCTTCCATGGGGCCCGTTCCTGCCACCAGCAGCACGGCTTTCATGCCGCTTTCCTTCACCGCCTGGGCGATTTTGAGCAAATACCTGGGGTTTTTCTGCTGATCGATGCGTGCCACCGTGCCCAGTACCAGTTCATCCGTAATTCCCAGGCTCTGCCGCACCTGTTCCCGTCGGGACAGGGCATCACAAAAGCGCCCGGTGTCAATGGCGTTGGTCATCTTGTGCACCTTGCGGGGATCGTCCGTGCCCCACATGAAGCGGGCAGCATCGTCGCCGCAAGCAAACAGGTCGGTGGCAAAGAGGCGGCTGAGGCGCTTGAACACCACGGTTTTCAGGTGCTTGGCAAAGCTCCCGTCTGGCTCAAAGGCGATGTGGGAATGCACCACCCGCACCTTGACCCCCGCCAGCCAGGCAAGAAACAGCAGGAAGAAGCTGCGGGAGCCCCGATGAGCGTGGACGGCGTCAAACCGGCCTTCTTTGAGCACTTTCCACAGGGCTTTGATGTAATCAAGGCCCAGCCCGTGCAGCCGGGGCACGGTATAAAACCGGCAGCCCTTTTCCTTCAGCGGCTTTTCGAAGATGCCTTCTTGCTCCCGGTCAAAAATCACGAAGTCGAAGGCAACTTCTTCGCCCTGAAGGTGAGTGTAGTAGTCATACAGCAGCCGCTCCACGCCGCCCACATCCATGGTGGCGACTTCCTGCAATACTCTGAACATAAGCGCTCCCTTACTTGGACAGTTCATCCATCAGGTCGCCCACGGTGCGGATTTTCTGCAGTTTGCGGGTGGAGATGGTCACGTCAAACTCATCCTCGATTTCCGTCATCAGCTTGAACATTTCCAGGGAGGAAATGCCGAAATCCTCCGCAAAGCGGCTTTCCGGGGTGATTTCATCCTCGATTTCACACACATCCTGCATGATCTCAATAATTTTCTCCAACATCAGGTACTCTCTCCTTTTTACGCTTCGAAATTTTCCATCCATTCTTTGGTCAGGGCGGCCCGTTTGAGCTTGCCCACCAGCGTCCGGGGGAGTTTCTCTTCCCGGCGCCAGACCTGACTGACCCGGCGGCTGTAAGGCTGGGTGTCGTTGTACTTGTCCACCTCGGCCTCCAGTTGCTCCTGGGTGACGTCCGCACTCAGGGGCACCACTGCTGCCAGCATCCGGCCCTTCACTTCAAAAACCGCGACCTCCTGGCTGCCCGGCAGGCCGTAGAGTTTTTCGTCCACCTCGTTGCAGTTGATTTTCTCGCCGTTTTCCGTGACGATGATATCCCGGAAGCGGCCCTCAATAAACAGGCGGTTTTCGCTGTCCAGCACGCCGATGTCGCCGGTATAATACCAGCCGTCCTTGAGCACCTCGGCGGTGGCTTCTTCCCGGCGATAGTAGCCGTCCATCAGGTCGCCGCCGATGAGCACTTCGCCTGATTCCGACAGGCGCATCTGCTTATCGGACAGGCACAGCATCCCCCGGCTCGTGCCATCCTTGGCAGAAATGGTGGTGGGACCGATGGTCTCGGTGGCGCCGTAGGCCACCTGCACGATGGCCCCGGCGGCGCTGGCGGCGTCAAAGTTCTCCTGGGTGCACAGGCTTCCGCCCACCACGAAGTATTTGGGCAGGGGCGTCTCGCCATGGGTGGCCACGATGTCCTTCATGTGTCCGGGCACGGTGATCACCAGCCCCGGCTGATAATAGGCCAGGTCCTTGGCGCTGTAGCGGATGCCCCGGCCCATGCAGATTTTCGACCCGCGCATCAAAAGCGACAGCATGGCGGTGTAGCCATAGATGTGGCTGGCGGACAGGGGCAGATAGGTGTCGTCTTCACAGGTGCCATTCAGGTCCCGGTCAAAGGCGGCCGCCGTGGCGATCAGCGCCTGCTGGGAAATCAGCACCGGCTTGCTCAGATGGGAGGTGCCGGAGGTGAAGCAGATGTGCCGGCCCGTTTCGGAGGCGTCTTCATCCAGTTCGTCGCCCGGCTCCGGGAAGACCATCACTTTGCGCTGGGGAGCGATTTCCAGCATTTCCTCCACCACGTCTTCCAGGTCGTCATCCACCAGCAAAAGGCCGGTGTCGGCGTTGTCCAGCATGGCAGAAACATCCGGCGTATACAGCACCGGGTCCACCACCGCCGCCGTCAGCCCGGCAGACATGGCTGCGTAGGAGTGCATCAGCATCAGGTAGCCATTGGAGGTCATGATGCCCACATGGGTGTAGCCGCAGGCCTTGTAAAAGGGAATCAGCCCGCACACGCCCCGGTAGAATTCACCCCAGGTTTTCTCCACATAACGCCGTCCCACGCCGTAAGAAAAGCCAATCTGCTCCTCCCTGGCTGAAACGGCTCGCTTGACTGCTTCCAGAATCGTCATTGTTCCTTCGCCTTTCCCTTGCGCTTTTGCTGCTTCTTCACCTTGCGAAGCAGCGTCTGCCCCTTGCGCAGCCCATAGCAGCACGCCATGATGCCCGCCAGGCGGATCACAAACTGCACAAGCGTTCCCAGAATGGTGTCGGGGCTCACAAACTTCCACAGAATGTCCCAGGGGAACACGGACATCTCAATGGAATGAATGCACAGCACCCACAGGGAGCGCCGGCCAATCTCCATGATCCAGTCGGTGAATTTCCATTCCTTTGCGTTGATCAGCAGGGTGATGTAAATCAGCACATACCCAAAGAGCAGCTGGGCGATGATGTTGATCAGCCCGAAGTCCGCCACGTCCATGATGACGTCGATTTTGCCGAAGGCCGCCAGCACCAGCGCCGGAACGGACAGCAGAATCAGCAGCCATGCGGGAACTTTCTTGTCGAACAGACCCTTTTCCCGGATGAGATAACCGCCGTAAATGTAGGGCAGCATCAGCAGCGCCTGGGGCAGCAGGTAGGTGTAATCATGCAGGGGCAGCAACCCGCAGCCCACCACGGCGCCCACCGCCACCAGAATAAGGCGCAGCCGGGCGTCCTTGAGGCGCATGAGCAGGTAGAACATGGACCATGCCCAGAACATTGCCAGCAGGAACCACAGCGCACCCGTCCGGGGTCCGGCGCCCCGCTTGAGCACCGGCAGAAGGAACAGGTCCAGGAAGTTCTGCATCTCGCCGGTGATCAGCCGATGGGCAAAGCCGATGACGAGGATGATCGCCAGCGAGACGGCGTAAGGAATCAGCAACTGCTGTGCAGACATCCGCACGCCGGTTTTGACCTTGCGCTTCCGCAGCCAGAATCCGCTGGCAATAAAGAACACTGCCACCATCGCCGAGCGCATCAGCACGGTCAGATAGGAATCCGTCTGCGCCATGTTTCCGCTATGGATCAGGATGACAAAGAGCATGGCAATGCCCTTGATCAGGTCAAACATGACCATATTGACATTTGACTTTTTCTCCATGCGTCTCCCTCCGTCACATTAAAAGCCTGATAACGGGGTGTTTCCTGCCCCGGTACATCCCATATCCACACACCGCCGCCGCTACCGTGCACAGGGCGAAGACAATCAGTCCGTTCAGCCCCGGCAGCACCAGCGCAAAGCCCGCCAGAATCAGCGGATGCACGTTGTACATCCCGGCGGAAACCGTACGGAGCATCGCCGGATTCACCCGGTTTGTCCGAAGTTCCACCGTCTGCCCCCAGGCCAGGAAGCACACAATCAGCACAGGCGTGGTGAAAAGCATCTGCGGGTCTTCCCGCCAGGAAAGGGCAAAGCACAGCACGATGCATTCCGCCAGGAAGGCCGCTGCCGCTGCGGGCAAGGCTCTGCCCGCTGCTTTTGCCGGCACATGAGCCGCCGCCATGCCGAACACCACCGCCGGGAAGCCCAGCAGGAACAGGTGCATCAGGCCCTCAAAGTCTGCCCATGCGTAGAGGTCCTTCAGCAGGGGGATTTGCCTGCCAAGAGGCAGATATCCTGTACCCAGCAGCCCCAGGGCGTACAGCACGACAGCCACCGGCAGCAGCACTTTGAGCGCCTTGCCGCCCAGCGCCTTTTTCACGCAAGCAATGATCAGCAGCGAATAAATCACCGCCGGATAGAACCAGAAATGGTAATATGATCCGGTGAAGAGGAAGCCCTTCACCCGGCTGAGGAGGTAATCCCCCAGGGGCATGCCGTCTTTCAGCACCAGCATCACAAAGGACAGCGCCAGATAGATCAGCGACCACACGCCGTAGACCCGCACAAGGGAAGTCACCCGCTTGCGGATGGGCTCTTTCCCCGCCTGATACGCCTTTTCCACATAGAAGCCGATGATCGCCAGGAAGAACATCAGCGCCGTGCGCACCCACAGGAACTGGCCAACCAATTCCCCCGCTGCGCCAAAGCCGCTCATGTCCACATGACCCAGGATGATCCCCACTGCCGCCACCATGCGGGTGACGTCAAAGAGCACGTTGCGCTTTTCAGCCATGTTTCTTCTCCCTGAATTCGTCCTTGAGCGTCCTGAGTCCTGCGGTGATGAACTTGCGCTCCGTCAGCAGATACAGGACATACCCTGCGCCATAGATGGCAAAGGCCGCCACATAGCCGGCATACCATCCGCTGAGCATGAACAGCGCCATCATGGCTGCTTCCAGCGCCAGTTCCCGCTTAAAGGGGAAAGGCACATGGCGGCTGACATAATACTCGGTCATGTAGGCCTTCACCATGCACAAAAGGGAAATGGCCAGCACCGCCAGCGTCAGGTTTTCCAGCAGGAACACGCACACGCCCGCCGCTGCCACGCTCAGTGCCACCGCCGCCGCATTGACTTTGAGGATGTTCTTCTCCTCCCGGTAGGCCTTGAGGTAGGTGGTGGACAGCATGGCCGTGCGTGATTCATACAGGCACAGGGGCAGCAGCAGCGCCAGATAGGTCAGCGCTTCTGAATACTGGGGCAGCCACTGGGTCAGCACCCACTTCATGGGCGCAAACATCAGCATACAGCCCCAGATCAGCACGCTCATCAGCGTGCGGACAGGGGTATACACCCGCTCCATCTGCTCGGGCTGCATCCGCTTGAGCATGGGGAAAATCACCACGCCGATGGCAGACACGCAACTCACCAGCATATTGGACAGGCTGATAATCAGGGAGATCTGGCCAAACTGCAGCACGCCCCACTTCTGCTCGATGGCAAAGCGGATGACGCCGATGACCAGTTGGCTGGCCAAAAGCGCCAGAAGCAGCTTGTGGCCGATGGAAATCTCGTTCTTTGCCTCCGCCGCCACCTCTTTCAGCGGCGCCGGGCGGGCGGTGACGATATCTCTGGTGATGAAGAAGGAGTAGAGCATACTCAGGAAGCGACCGGCGATTTCCGCCGCCACCAGCGCCAATGCGGAATTGAAGCCCAGCGCCAGCGCCACTGCCGCCAGCAGGGCGAACAGCAGCCTTTCCAGCAGCACCACCCGCACATATTCCTTGATGCGGTTAACGGTGTGGAGAATCGACTGCACCATGTAGCGGATGATATCAAACACCGCAGAGGCGCCCGCCAGCAGGAGCAGCACATACTTGGTGGATTCAATGCCCAGCACAGTAATGACCAGCCAGAGTCCGCCGAAGAACAGCACCTCATAGGCAAACAGCATCCAGACCTGCCCGCCGATGAGCCGCTTGTTGAGGTCTTCATAATGGGCGCCGCCGTATTTGAGGGTGAAGCCCTCGCACCAGCCCAGAGAGGAATACGCCAGATAAGTGGTGTAGAACAGGTACAGCTGCCAGTAGCTGTATTCTTCCTGCCCCATGAGTTTGGGAAGCAGCAGCGTCAGCACCACGGAAATCAGCAGCCTGACCACATTGGCGCCCACTGCGCCGATGACATTCTTCATGAATTGTCTGGCTTTCCCATTCATGCTGCATCAGCTCCCGTTGTTTCACAAAATCGACTGATAGGGGATGACGCCGTTCCATCCCAGAGAATAGGTGTCGTAAAGGAGTTTGGCTGTGTACAATCCCACGAGCAGGATATACAGCACAATCCGCCGTGTGCGATTCTTTTCGCAGTTGATGACCCGGGGGATGAGGAGAATCTGGCAGTAGCCGAAGGACTGGCTCACACGCAGAATCTGCGAGAGCGCCGGCGTGAACAAAAGCAGAATCAGCGACACGAAGTAGCTGTTGAGCATCCCGTCGTAGACCTTGTCCTTGGGGTCTGCGGTGAAGCGGTAGTAGGCCATGATGATGAACATCACCAGCTGGAACAAAAAGCCCAGGAGGTAGAAGTTGTTGGCCTCGTCGCCTACGTTGAACACGCTGGTAGAATACCATGCGTACTTGGTGTAACGCATGAACACTTCCAGCAGCCAGTGCAACAGGGGCAGCGTCACGAGGATGACGCCGAAGGTGACGGCGTATCGCCGGACGGAGGGCTTGATTTGGGCGATGAAGTACAGAGGCAGATACACCAGCGCACTGGCATGAATCGTCGAGGCCAGCAAGCACCACAGCAGATACCACCAGAATTTCCTGTCCCTGACATGCTTATAGGCATAGAGCATGATGGGCATGGAAATCGCCTGGCGCATCTGGTTCATGGAAGCGAAGTAGTAACTGCTCAGGAAGAACACCAGAATCGCCAGCGGCGCCGAAATGGACTGCTCGTAAATCGCCTTGAACAGGAACAGGCAGGACAGGAAAGCCACCAGCACCACCAGACCACGGAAGCCAAGGCCCGTCACGCTCATGAACTTGTTCATGAGGTTAAACAGCTTTTCTGAAAAGCCCTTGACGCCAGCGTTGATCCAGTCGTAATACTCCTGGTAGATGGGCCAGTCCGTGCCCACCTCGGAGCGGAGGGCCGCCACAAGGAAAAGCGGCAGGAAGGACATCACAGCCATGAAGTAATAGCTGCTGCGATAGTGGAAGGTGCCCCCGACCACATTCAGCTGCGCCTTGCCCTTGAGGCGCTGGGCAGCGGATGCAAACAGCATGGACAGCACCACTGCGCCGATGTACCAGATCATTTGCATCCCTCCCCTTTCGTTATTTGGCGAACTTTTTGAATCGATCCAGCGCCTTGAGCAGCGCCGGATGCAGGCAGGCGATCATCGCTGCCATGCGGGTACCCCGTTTGGCCTGCGCATCTGCCGCCACCTTGCGGCAGTGGGCACGGATGCCCGCTTCCACCCGTTTGAGGTGCGCCTGATGCTCTGCACCTTTGGGAATCCACAGATAGACGTGCATATACGCCCGAAGCAGTCGGGACCTGGCAGCAGCGGTGTAATCAGGATAGTTGCTTTCCACATCCTGGTACATCTTTTCCGCCATGTCGATCAGATCCATGCGGCGGGGCGTGAACGCCGACTGGGAAATGCCGGAGGTGTTGCAGGTGTACAGATACAGCGCCTCGGGGCGATAGCACACCCGGCGGCTCTTGAGCAGAATCTGATACATCACAGCCAGGTCTTCGTAAATCCGGCCAGCGGGGAACTCGATGCCGGCGAGCACTTCCCGCCGGTAGAGCTTGCCCCAGGTGTTGTTGTCAATGCCCTTCTGGTACAAAAGGGTGCGGACGGCTTCTTGTGTTTCCCACACCTTGAAGCCCTCTTCCTTGCCGTCCCAGGTCAGTTCCGTGCGCACGCCGTCGTCGCTGACTTCGCTCCAGGAGCAGATGGACACATCCGCATCGGCGGCGGTCATGTCCCGCATCAGCACTTCCAGCAGCGTGGGCTCTGCGGCGTCGTCGGAATCCACAAAGGTGATGTATTCCCCCCGGGCTGCAGCAACAGAGACGTTCCGCACCTGGGCCAGCCCGGCGTTTTCCTGATGAATCACCCGGATGCAGTCGTGCTTCCCGGCGTATTCATCGCAGATCTGTCCGCTTGTGTCCGTGGAGCCGTCATCCACCAGCACGATTTCGTAATCGGTGTAGGTCTGGCAGAGAATGCTGTCCAGACAGCGGCGCAGATACTTTTCCACATTGTAGACGGGCACCAGCACGCTGATCATTGGACCACCCCTTTGATGCGGCCCGCCCGGATCCATTCATCCAGCTGACCGGTTGCGGCGAGGGTATACACGGTGGAATAACTCCTGGTGATGATGTCCAGATTGTACTGGGCGATCACCTTTTCATAGGCACGGGCACGGATGGCGTTAATGTCCACCTCATGCGCCCGGATTTTGTCCATCACTTTGGCGGCCTCAGCGGCGTCCTTCACCAGGAAGCCATCCACGCCGTCTTCCAGCAGCTGCCGGTTGGCGTCAATGTCGCTGGCGATGCACACAGCGCCGGATTCCATGGCTTCCAGCAGGGAAATGGACAACCCTTCGGAGTCGCTCAGCAGCAGGAACACGTCCAGCCCCTGCACCGTTTTCATGGCGTCCCGGCGGGACATCCAGCCCAGCACCTGCACATTATCGAGGCCTTCCAGTTCCGTGCGCAGTTCGCCGTCGCCAATCCACACGAGGGTATCCTGAGGCACCAGCGGCGCCAGTTCCCGGAACCTGTGGGGGCATTTCTGGGGCAGAATGCGCCCCGACGTGCCGGCCCGCAGGCCTTCGCCCGGCTGATGCTGCGTGGGCGCGGGGGGCGGCAGGGTGACGTCAATGCAGTTGTTGACGTATCCCGCCCGGCGGGTCAGCTTGGCCGCCGCTTCGTATTCGCTCCGGGACACGCCGATGATGTATCCGCCCGTGCGGGCCAGCAGCCATTCCGCCACCTGGAAGACGATGCGCTTCACCTTAGAAAAATTGGGCTGCAGGTGGGCAAAGAGGTGGGGCGTATACAGCGTGGGAATCTTCGTGCCCACCACTGCCAGACGGCCCGCAATGCCCGCCATGGAGGAATTGAGGTGGATCACATCCGGCTTTTCGGCGTCGATGATCTTCCTGAGTTCCTTGCGGGCGTTGAGGATCATGCGAGGATCCATGCCCCGGCGGAAGGCGTCCATTTTGATCAGCCGGATGCGGGGATCAAACTGCTCCCTGATGTCCTTGGGCGTCTCGCTGCGCTCGGCATACACCACCACGATGTCATACTGATCGCAGATGCGGTTGAGCAGGGAATTCAGGAAAAAATAGATTCCCGTTGCCATAGCCTCGCATACGACCAGGAGTTTGTACCGCTGCTGCCCGTTACCACTCACGCTTTTTCGCCTCCGATTGACTTTCCCCTGGAAATCTGTTACACTTTCCCCGAAAGGTGGCCCGTTATGAAGAAAGTGATTTGCATTTTGCTTCTGCTGATGGTATCCGGCTTTCTGCTTGCCGGATTTCAGGCAGAGCTGACCCTCGCGGAATACACCGTGTCCGACCCGGAAATCCCTAAGGCCTTTGACGGATACCGCATCGCCGTTATCAGCGACCTGCACGCCGAATCCTTTGGCGGGAATCAGGCGGAACTGATTGCCCTTGTGAAAGAGGCCCAGTGCGACCTGATCTGCCTGGCGGGGGATGTGGTCAATTACGACACCGATGATTTCACCCCGGTATGGGCGCTGATTGACGGCCTGCAAGGCATCCCGATGGTCTTTTCCGCCGGCAACAATGAACTGTCGCTGGACGGCTATGATGCGCTGCTGTCCGGGCTGACGGACAGGGGCGTGACGGTGCTGGATGACACCCGGGAGCCGAGCCTTGCCATCACGATGGGCAAGGAGCGCATCCTGATTCACGGCTACTCCTTCTCAGACAGCCGTCATCTGGGCAACCGCCTGCCGCTGGCAGAGAACGACTGCTTCAACATCCTGCTCTACCACGACCCCTATGTTTTCCCGGAAGCCGCCCTGCTGGACTATGACCTGATGCTCAGCGGGCATATCCATGGCGGAATGGTCCGCCTGCCGCTGCTGGGCAGCCCCCTGGAATGGCTGGGGCTGGAGCCTTACACCAAGGGAGAGTACACAAGCCGGGCCAGCACGCTGATTGTCAGCGGCGGACTGGGTGCACACGGCGCCCTGCCCCGGTTTTTCAACGCTCCGGAGGTAGTGGTGATCACCCTGAAGGCCCCCGGAACGTGATTTTCCCTTATCGCAAGAACGAGGTTATGCGAGAAGCGCAAATACGCACTTCTCGCATATTTTTTGTGTTTTTACTTTTTCTGACGGGGAATCACGCCGATCAGTTTGAGTTGACCGCCCAGCAAGCCGTCTTTGATGGTATCCAGGCGAAGCGCCAGCACTTCCCGCAGAACGAGAATCACCACCAGAAGCAGCACGAAGGCCACAGCCGTACCCACTGTCACCAGCAGGCGGGTCTGTTTGGCGTTGTACAGCAGTTCCACCGTGCTGGATTCACCCAAGCGGCGCACCGTTTCATCCTGGCGCAATGCCTGCAGTTCCACCACGAAGGCCTCCGTCACGGCATCCACCACAGCGACGGTCTTTTCCGGCTCCGTTGTCTGGGCGCCGATTTCAATCACCGGGATACCGGAGTCCACGTTATCGCTGTAATTGGCCTGAATCATGTTGATGATTTCGCTGACGGAATAGGCTTCATCCAGCAGCGTCACCGCCCGCTGGGCTACATTGACCGTCTTGACCAGTTCTGCGTAGAAGGGAACTTCGGAAATGCTGGAGGCCGACACGCAGCTGACTTCGGAATAGACAGCATACTCGTTTTCCGGCTCGAAGAAGGCCAGTGAAACGCCGAAGCCTGCCAGCAGGCCGAAGATCAGTGCCAGCAGCAGCGCCAGCCACTTTTTCGCAACCGCTCTGAGGCACCGCTGAAAATCAATCTCGATGATACGCTCCATGCTTCACTCACCTTCTTTTTCTGCGCAGGGCGAAGTACATTACCACGATGTAACCAATCACGCCCGCCAGAATCAGCGCAGCCACGGGGATGGGTAGCTGGATGCCCGTACCGGGAATGTGGATCCCCTGGGACAGGCTTTCCAGAATCTCCTGGGTGCTGAGGCGGCCGGCAGCGGCAAAATCGGTGTTCTCCGTGGGGTCGTAGACCACCACTTCAAACTCCTGGGTCTGCGTTGCGTATTGCTGCCCGGAGAGGCTTTCGTAGGTGAAATACACATTCACGATTTCCGCCTGCTGCTCCGGAAAGCGGTAAATGCTGTTGACCGTCTTGCTTTCGCCGCTGAGCATCGTGCCCACTTCCGTCACCTGATCGCCGTACTGGGTGCTCAGGTGCATCCTGATGTTCTGCAGGGTGACGGGCTCGATGTTGCTGAGCGTCGCAGAGATGATCATGCTGGAGTTGCGGTGGATGAACTTGGGCACGGACAGGGAAGAAACCAGCAGCGTCCGCTCCACGTCCACCTTGGGCGTCATCATCGTCTGGAAATCATAATGCACGGCATTGGCGTCATAGCAGGTCATGGTCATGGACAGGACCATGTTCTCTTCCGAGCAATAACTGTACACCTTCAGGGGGAATTCCACCGTCACCTTTTCGCCCGGCAGAATCTCGTGGAAATACACCTGATTGGTGGCGCCTTCCCTGAGGGACACGCTCACGTTTTCGATCTTCAGGGTGGCCAGCACATTGAAGGCGGAGGCCGTTTCGCTGTAGTTGACGATATTCATCTGCAGGATGAAGGTGGAACCGGGCACGGTATCCCCCTGAATGACCTGATAATCCTGCACCACCAGCACAGGGCCGGTGGGAAGCTGCGTGCCGTCCTCTTCCAGCACTTCCGTGGGAGGCAGTTCCTCCTCCTGCGCCTGAACAGAAGGCGTCTCCAGCGGAGCCGCCTCCGGAACGGACGTGGATTCCTCCGCCACTTCCGCAACAGGAGTCACCGTTGCCGGCACAGGGGTGATTTCCTCCACCACCTCAACAACCGGGGTCGGCGTTGCCGGCGCCACGGTTTGCGTAGGCGTCGCCACCTCTGACATCTGGCTGTCCGGGAGTTCCTCCGCCCAGGCGGTGTGAAACACAGACAGGATCAGCATCAGGCAAAGAAGCACCGTTCTCCCTGACCGCCTCCTGTGGCCCTTCCATAGCATCATTGCAATCCAGCTCCTTGCTTCATGGAGTTGAGGCGCTGATTGGCGCCTATGTCCTCCCTCGTATTACGCTTCCCGGGCCTTTCCCTTCCGTGCGTCTGCGGACAGGTTGTAGTAGTTATAATCGTCCATGTAGGATTCGTATTCCTTCATGTCCACCATGTTCTCAATCACGCCGATGAGGTTGCAGTTGATCCGCTTGAGCTGCTGATGCGCCTTGGTCAGTTTGCTCTTGGGCGAGGAATTGAGGGCGCACACCAGCATCACCGCATCGGAGAAGGACGCCAGCGCCAGCACATCGCTGGTGGTATCCAGCGCACAGGAATCGATCATGATGAAGTCAAACTTCTTCTTGAGGATCTTCATCGCCTTTTCAAACCGGGGCGAATACAGCACCTGGCGGGCGTGCTGGTTGTCCATCCTGCCGGAGGAAAGCATATACAGGCCGTCGATGTTGCTGCCGTAGATGCACTCCTGCAGCGTCACGTCCGGGTCTTCCACATAATCGGAGATGCCCCACTTGGCCACATCGTGGTGGCGCTTGTTGGCAGACTCGCGGCGGAAGTCACCGTCCAGAATCAGCACCTTCTTGCCCAGTCGGGCCAGGATGATGCTCAGTTCAATGACGATGGACGTAGTGCCCACCTGGGGCTCGCAGCCGCAGAGCAGGAACGACTTGTAGCCATGCAGCGTCTGCTGCTCGATAACATTGAACACAATGTTATCGTAGGCGTTGAGGATCGTGTTGTCCTTCGTCTGATAAAACTGAAGTTTGATGTTTTCCTTCATAGGCGGGATATGGCTCCCTTCTGTGATGGCCCTTGGGGCCGTTCAGGTCAGTGCGCTGCCTGGTCAGTTGACGGCTGCACTGTCGTTGGAGAAGACGATTACATCGCACCAGCCATCATACACGGCCCAGCCGGCATCAGTGCCATTGTAGGCGTTGTAGTAATGCACCAGATTCTGGTACAGGGTGGTGACCTTGTAGAGGATGGCATAGAGCTGATCGTTGGTCGCAGAGTAAGCGCCCACCACATCGGGGAAGAAGGAGTTGATCTCCGTCAGGGCGGTTTCCACGGCGTCCACCGCTGCCTGGGCATTAGCCAGCTGTTCTTCCAGCGCCTTGTATTCCGCAATCAGCGCCAGTTTCATGGCGGCCTGAGACTTTTCATCATCGGTGCGCTGAGCATCCTCGGCAACGCCAGCCAGGAGTTGCTGCACTTCATCAGCGGTGGCTTCCGCTGCCTGGGTGTAGCCATAGCCCAGCAGCATCTGACGGGCTTCCCACTCGGCCAGAGCCAGCAGATCAGCCACCATGCTGACGGCGTCATCGGTGGTTTCATCTTCATCGGAGAGAGTGATGTCCGCCGCAGCCGCACCAGTGTTGGCCATCGCCACCTGCACATTGGCCAGGTAAGACTGCATATCCACCAGAGAGGTGTGCAGCAACAGTCCCTGATTGATCACATCCACCAGTTCACCCGCGGTGGCAACCAGGGCCCCCAGGGAACCGTCATTGCCGGTGCTATGGACCACCTGCACGGGGCTGATGACCACCATATAGCGGGCAGGATCGAAATCGACCACGTCCATGGAGATCTGCATTTCGTAGGTGTTGCCGGCCACGCCAATCCAGGAGCTGCCCATGAAGATGTGCTCCTGCTCGGCATTGGCGTACATACCGCCGTTAACCACCATATTGTCGCACTGGCCTTCCTTGACCCGCAGCACCGCCACAGCGCTGTACCACTGCTCGATAGCGCCCTTGAGTTCAACGCGCAGCGCCACGTCCAGATGACCACTCTTGCCCTGCAGCTCCCTGGCGGTAACAGGCACGCCGTTGAGGGTATACTTGAGCGTCATCGTCACCGGCATGGCGTCCATGGCTCCCACGGTGGTCTGCTCGCCTTCCTCTTCCCAGACGTAGTACACCGTGCCGGTTTCCTGAATGGGCGCGGGCGCCTGGTCTTCAGCGAAGGCGTTTACGGCAGCGGAGCACAGCAGTGCCATCGACAGTACAACAGACAGAACCTTCGAAAATTTCTTCATACGGTTTCTCCTTTTTATCGTCAGAAACGTTCTTTTGAGCAGTTTTCACACCAGATCATCCGGCTTCATCCGCCGCCCCTCAGGGCTTGGGCAGAAAGTGGCTGTCCACGATGGGCAGGTATTCGTCCATCAGCTGGCTCATCAGGTCCAGCGTGCGGATGAGAGAACCGTCAGGGTTCCACAGGGAGTTGTCAATGGAGTAATATTCATCAGGGATCCAGTCCATGTAGCGCTGGAAGGTGTTGAGGATGTTTTCCTTGCTCAGGATGCTTTCCCGCAGCTCCCAGTAGCGCTGACGCACCTGGTCCTTGAAGTACCAGTTCACACGGTACAGCAGGCAGTTGCCGTCAGAAAGCAGATTCTCACTCCACACGCCGTCAGGCTCGGCCATGGCGGTACCGTCATATTTGATGCCCCAGAGGGAATCCAGGTCGTACAGCACAGGATACCAGACCTTGCCGTCATAGGTGGCCATGAGCATATTCTTGGCTACGTTGTCGTTGGCGTAGGCGATGTTGATAAAGCACAGATAATTCAGGCAGGCGTCCAGGTTGAGGTACTGGTCGAACTGTTCCACGAAGGTCTTGTCATCAGCGGTGCTCACGAAGGTGGCCAGGCGCTTGAAGGCGGCCATGTTCTCTTCGGTGGCCTCGCCCACTTCAAAGGACCAGTCCTCTTCGAACACGATGTCGTCCGACTGCAGGGTGCAGGCCAGGTTCCAGCCTTCGCAGGCCAGCACCAGATGGTTGGGGTTATCCTCGTCCATGCCCAGCATCCACGCATCCTTGGGGATGGTCCAGTTGAAGATGCCGGCGTCCTGACCGTTGAGCTTCACCCAGATGGGGAAGCCGTCGATGACGCCGTAGTTGGGCGTATTCTCAAACAGGCCGTACTTCTTGTTCATTTCAGCGGCCAGCATGGCAGACACCACATTGCCGGCGCGGGTGGGGTCGATATAGTCCGCCTTGAAAACGTACTTTTTCTGCGGGCCCCAGTTTTCCTTCATCTGCACCGGCTGAGAGAACTTCACCGTAAGGTTTTTCTTGGGCGCATACAGACTGGTCGTGCCCTGGGGCTTGATTTCCACATCCAGGGTGACGTTGTCATCGCCCCAGACATAGGTCAGCTTCGCCGGATGATAGGTTTCCTTATCGGTCCAGTTAGTGTAATCGTTGAGGATCTCGCCTTCCAGATTCACCACCGGAATGCCGAGGTCGTTGGCCAGCGCAGTGGCAGAAACCATCAGCACAAGCAGGAACAGAGCCACCAGGAACTTTTTCATAGTTATCCCCCTTCTGTGTTGGGCAGGCGACCTGGGAACACACTTTTGCTCCGGTATCGTGTCCGCCTGTGTTTTTTGGCACTCATACAGGCGGAATTAACCAAAATCATTATACACGTTTTTTTGTCAAATGACAACCTCTTTTGGGGCAATTTTCGCAAATATCCCCTGGTTGCTTGCATTTATTTTTGTTTTTCCTGTGTTTTGTAGCAAAATCTTTCCCCGAAAAGCAAAAAGGAACGGTTTCCCGTCCCCTTTTGTCGAGCAAACGCTGCGCCATGGATGTTTACTTGCTTGCTTCGCTCGTCATGTCCTCTGCAAAAACATAAGCGTTGCGGGCCTTTTTCGCCTCATACATCGCCTTGTCCGCCTTGGAATACATATTGTCCAGATCACCGGCGTCCTCAGGATAGACGCTGATGCCCACGCTGGCGGAAAGGTAGATATCCGCATAGTGGACGCGGTTGAGCTTCTCCACGAGGCTGATGGCCTTTTTCTCGACGGTGGCTCTGTCCGGCACGTGGGTCATCAGCACGAAGAATTCATCACCGCCGATGCGCCCCACAATGTCGGAAGAGCGGAAGTTCTCCCTGATGACATTGGCCGTATCCACCAGCGCCTGATCGCCGGCGGGATGGCCGTAGGTGTCGTTGATGGCCTTGAAGTGATCCATGTCGATCATCAGCAAGGCATGGCGGTCATACAGCAGGGAATTTTCAAGAGAATGGCGGATGAGCTGCATGGTGGCCTTGCGGGTCAGCAGGCCGGTCAGATCATCACGCTCGGCGTTGCGCATCTGCTCTTCTTCCTGTATTTTGGCTTCGTGGATATCCCGCACCACCAGCATCATGCACAGGTGGCCGCTGACGTTATCCTCCAGCAGATGCAGTTCGTCCCTCACCCAGAGCATTTCGTTCTCGCTGACAATGCGGCGATATTCCATCTGGATTTCCGTCTTCCCGGAGAGGTAGAGTTCATGGATGGCTTCCCTGGTGAACGTCCGGTAGAAGTTCGCTGCCGGCCAGCGCCTGTCGGCAATGCGCTCATAGGCGTTGCCGATCAGCCTGTCCACATTGCTGTGTGCCTTGAACGCCCGTCCCTTGACTTGCTGATGATTCTCGTTGACGATACGCCATTCGTCCAGATCCAGATAAGCGGCGAAATAGGCGTCCTTGGGCAGATCGAAAAGGTATTCCAGCGCCTTGTTGCTATGGCGTTTGCTGTAGTATTCCTGGGTCACATCCCGGGAAACGCCGGCCAGCCCCATGAAGTTGCCGTTTTCATCCCTGAGCACATATTTGGAGGTGGAAGCAAAGCGGGCATTGCCGTTGGTGCCCACAATGGGCTCGATATAGTCGATCAGGTCGTGGGAATTTTCAATCAGTCTCAGGTCGTCATTGCGATAGCGTTGGGCCAGTTCCTGATCCTCAAAAATTTCAAAGTCCGTCTTGCCGAAAAGGTCTTTTTCCGTTTCCCAGCCAGCCATTTTGGCAAACTTGCGGGAAGCTCCCCGATACACCAGATCCTTGTCCTTGATGAAAACCTTTTCCCGGGAACTCTCCAGCAGTTTCAGTGTCGCAGCGTACAGCAGTTCCTTCGTCTCCATCGTCTTTTCATCGTTTCTTTTATCGACACGCATCTCATTTTCCTCCCACATACATCCGCATAAAATAAGTTTGACTTTTGGGGTGGTCTGAGTCATATCAGGCGGTATTGTCTCCCAAAATGATGTTCAGGTAATCCTGCATGGGCATGGGCTTATGGAACAGGAAGCCCTGGCCGTGCCCGCACTGCATCTGCTTGATTTTTTCCCGCTGGGGATGCTCTTCGATGCCCTCGGCGACGATGTGCACATCGCCCAGTTCCCGGCACATATTGATCACGTTTTTCAGCACCGTCTGCGCCTTGTGGTCATCGCACACGCCGTCCACCAGACTCTTATCCAGTTTCACTTCATCAAAGTCGATATTGATCAGTGCGCTGAGGTTGGAATACTCCGTGCCGAAGTCATCCAGCGCCACCTTCACGCCGATGTCCTGCAAGCCATTCACCACGGTTTTGAGCAGATCAAAGCCCATTTGCGCCACGCTTTCGGTGATTTCCAGCCGCAGGTACTTCGGGGCCACATGGTGCTCCTTCAGCAGCGTTTCCACTTCCCTGACGAAGTTGGGCATTTCCATCATCGCCCGGGAAATATTCACCGACACGCTGCCCAGGCGCTTTTCTTCAGGGATGCCCGCCAGCATTTCCACCACACTGCGAAGCACGAAGCGATCCAGATGCATCTGCAGGCCCAGCACTTCATACTGGGGAATGAATTGCATCGGCGGAATCATCCTGCCCTGATCGTCAAACTTGCGCATCAGCGCCTCAGCGCCGGTGATTTCCCCCGTTTCCAGGTTCACCTGAGGCTGAAGATACACCTGGAAGCGACCCTCCTCGATTTCCTTGAGCAGATTGATGGTCAGATCGCCCCGCTTGAGGAGGCCCACCTCGTAGCGGGCGTCGATGAGATGCTGGGCCTTGTCCGCCGTCATCAGCTCGTGAATCTTCTTGTACTGCTGCTGCAGGTTGACATATCCCTCGCACTCCACCCAGGAGCTGCCCACGGACACAGCGTACTTCTCATCCTTCTGATAAGCGGCCCGGAGGCGACGGCACAGGTCCTCAAAGTCTTCCTCTTCCACGTTCTGCACGATGGCAGCGAATTCATCGCCGCTGATGCGGTACACATTCTTGCCCGCATACTCCTGCAAAACCTCTGCGGTGCGCTTCACGGCTTCATCGCCGAAATCATAACCAAAAATTTCGTTGATGCGGTGCAGACCGTTGATATCCGCGTTGATAAACCCGATGGTGCGGGGCGAATTGATTTCCAGCCGCTGGAGCATATCAATATAGCTGCGGCGGTTTTTCGCCCCCGTCAGGGTATCGGTGCTGGACAGTTCTTCCGCCAGATGCATCATCCTGCGCTTTTCCAGTTCCACCATCAGGAAATGCACCGTCGCCCGCAGCAATTCAGAGGACACCACTTCTTCGCCGGGGTTATCCACACCCAAAAAGCCGACCACCTTCCCCTTGCGGGTAATGGGTGCGGCCATGAGGCTATTGACCCCCTGCATTTCCAGCAGGCGATAATCTTCAGAATTCTTGTCCAACTGCTGATGCAGTGCGGAGATGTAAAAATCGCCCTGCTCTTCAAACCGCCGATTCCAGTCATCCACCACGCTCAGGTCGATGTTCTGCAGCAATTCCTTCTCGCTGGAAATCCCCGGCGCACACCACTCATAGGTGTTGCTGAGGGTGCGGTTCGCGAAGTCATACTCGATGATATAGGCGCGCTCCGCCTGATACGAGGTAGCCAATTCCTCCAAAAAGCGGTCAATGGCCTCCTCGATTTCCGGCAAGGTGGTCAGCAGTGTGATCAGATGCAGCAATTTGTCAACCATAGAGGAACGCCTCCCCTGTTTATTTCATCAGGCACGCCCCGCGTACTCTTCCATTGTATGAACTATCCTTTTCGCCTGTTTCACTTTAGCACAAATGCAGGGGGAAGTCAATACGGGAGGGATGAAGAAAGCCCCCCGGGGGAGAGCAAATGCGGCGAAAGAAGATGGGCCGCATTTGTTGTTTTCAGATGGAATTTCACGCTGATTCCAGTATAAATCATCAGCCTTTTTCTGCTCATTTTCCCAACAAATCAGCGCGCAAAAAACACCCCCAGCCTTGGCTGGGGGGGGCGCACTCTCCGCTCCTTACAGGTTCAGAAAGTCCTTGCGATACTTCACACCGAAGAACTCCGCCAGTTCCACCATCTGGTCGTCCCTAATGGTGTTGATGCGGGGCAGATGAGCGGTAAGCATATAGATCTGGGCGGCCTTTTCCACGGTTTCGATCAGGCCGAAGGTTTCGTCCATGGTCTTGCCGGCGCCGTAGATGCCGTGCATTCCCCACACCACCAGACGGAATTCCTTCATCTTGGCAGCAGTGGCCTCGCCGATGGAGTTGGTGCCGCAGAGCATCCAGGGCAGCACGCCCACGCCGTCGGGGAAGACCACGATGCACTCGGTGCACATCTCCCACAGGGTGTGGGTCAGTTTCTTTTCGTCCAGCTCGTGCACATAGTTCATGGCCAGGGTGTGGGTGGGGTGGCAGTGCATCACCACCCGGTTTTCCGGGTCCACGGACAGGCGCGCCATGTGGCTCATCAGGTGGGCAGGGAATTCAGAGGTGAACTTGCCGCCATCCTTGTAGCCCCACAGCAGCTGGGCGGTGACGCCGTCTTCAGCGATGCGGACGATGCCCAGGTTGGTTTCCGGGTCATCCATCACGTTTTTGAAATACTTGCCCGTGCCAGTGACGATGAAAATTTTGCCGATGACGGCGGAGGCGTCAAAGCCCAGGGGGATGGTGCGCAGGGCGTGATGGATGTCCAGATACTCCCCTACTTCGTTTTCATCCAGCATATAACTGATATTGCCGCCGTTGCGCTCATCCCAGCCCAGGCGATACATATTGGCGGTGGTTTTCCGCATTTCCTCCACAAAGGGAGCCATCAAAATGTCTTTCATGGGTTATCCTCTCCTGCTGAGCACGTTCTTTTCGTATTCCTTGACCACGGCGAACCATTCGCCGTCCGCCGGGGCGCCGCAGATGCGGCAATATTCCGCCCAGACCTCCCCGAAGGGCATGGTCTTGAGTTCTTCCTGACGCACCAGCAGTTCCGTCCAGTTTTGGGCGTCCTGCAGGTCGGTCATATCGGGGGTGATCAGCGCCATCAGCAGCGCCTTTTGCACATTGCGGAAGCCCAGCGCCCAGGCGGCAATGCGGTTGATGGAGGCGTCGAAGTAGTCCAGGGCAATCTTCACCCGGCCCTCCAGGCCGCCGCAGCGGACGATTTCCTTGCAGATTTCCCTCGTCTCATCGTCCAGCAGCACCACATGGTCGCTGTCCCAGCGGATGGGCCGGGTGATGTGCAGGGCGATTTCCGGGAAGAAGGTCAGCAGCGCCGGAATCTTGTCGGAAACCACTTCCGTGGGGTGATAATGGCCGTTGTCCATCAGGGGGATGCACTTGTCCATGTTCATCGCCGCATAGTTCAGGGAGAACTCCGCCGAGCCCACGGTGTAGGCTTCCACGCCGATGCCGAAGACCTTGCTTTCCACGCAGGGTTTTACCTTGGAAAAGTCGTAGGGCTCGGAGAGAATCGCATCGATGGATTCCTTGTAGCGGATGCGGGGGCCCATCCTGTCAGCAGGGATGTCCTTGAAGCCGTCGCCCGTCCAGATGTTCATGATGCAGGGCTGGCCCAGTTCCTTGGCCAGATAGTTGGAAATGCGGATGCAGGCCTTGCCGTGATCAATCCAGAAGCGGCGAGTGGCTTCATCGGGGGAAGACAGGGTGAGGGGATCGCACATGGGGTGGGAGAAAAAGGTGGGATTGAAATCGCAGCCCAGACCCCGCTCCTTGCAGAAATCCACCCACTTTTTGAAGTGTTTGGGTTCCAGCTTGTCCCGGTCTGCCCATTCACCCTCCTCAAAGATGGCGTAGGAGGCATGGAGGTTCATTTTGGCTGTGCCAGGGCAGAGTTTCAGCACCAGGTCCAGGTCCGCCATCAGTTCCTCCGGCGTTCTGGCCCTGCCGGGATAATTGCCGGTGGTCTGGATGCCGCCGGTGAGGGGCTTGCTGGGGTCGGTGTCAAAGCCCCGCACGTCATCGCCCTGCCAGCAGTGCAGGCTCACAGGGACGGACTTCAGCCGGGCGATGGCCGCATCGGTATCCACGCCCAGAAGAGCATATTTGGCTTTCGCTTCTTGGTAGGACATATCAGTTGACCTCCATTTGTACCTTCAGATTGCCCAGCGCCGTGGCTTCTATGGGCAGGGCGCTGACTGTTTTCCCCGTGGCTTCTTCCGTCAGATGATTCAGGAAGGCGTTCTTGGCGCCGCCGCCCACGATGTACAGCTTGTCGTAGGTTGTGCCCGTGTTGGCTTCCAGTTCTTTGAGGGCGTCCCGGTAACTGACAGCCAGCGAGCGGTATGCGCAGCGGAAGTAGTCGCCGATGGTGTGGAGTTTTCGTTCCGTTTCGGCGTCAAAGGCGGCTTTCATGCTCTCAGGCGCCAGATATTGCGGCCCGTTAGCGTTCACGGTGATATCGCAGGTGCTTTCCTGTGCCTGCTTCACAATATCCGGGAAGGACGCATCGGGGCACAGTTCCCGCTTGAGTTCATTCACCAGCCACATACCCATGATGTTCTTCTGATAGCGGTTGTACCCGGCGCCGCCCTCGTTGGAATAATTGGCGGCCTGACTGGCTTTGTCCGTGATAGGTCTGGGCGTTTTGACGCCCAGCAGCGACCATGTGCCCGAGGAAATGTAGGGGCAGTTGCCGTGCATGGGGATCCCTTCCACCGCCGAGGCGGTATCATGGGTGGCGCAGAGCACCACGCAGCAGTTGCCGCCCACCTGCCGTGCAATCTCCGGACGGAGCATCCCCAATACTGCGCCGGGCTGACAAAGGGGCGGGAACAGGTGCGTGGGGTATCCCAGAGCCTCCACAATGTCCATATCAAAGGCGCCCTTTTCTGCGCTGATCATGCCCGTGGTGGTGGCGTTGGTGTATTCTCTCACCTTCACGCCGCTGAGTTTCCACAGCAGGTACTCCGGCATCATCAGCAGGTCAGTGACGCCCTCCAGGCGGCCCCGCTGCTGGTCGTCATACAGTTGATAGATGGTGTTGAAGGGCTGGAACTGACAGCCGGTGCGGCGGTACAGTTCGTCAAAGGGCACCTTCTGATGCACCTGGGGGATCACCGCTTCCGTGCGGCTGTCACGGTAGGCATAGCAGGGGCTGACCTCGTCCTCGCCCTTCAGGAGCACATAATCCACGCCCCAGGTGTCGATGGACAGGCTCTCAATAGCCGGGAAGGTCTCAAACGCCCTTTTGATGCCCTTCATCACATGAAAAAAGAGATCGGCCACGTTCCACGTCAGGTGGCCGCCTACCATCTCCACGCCGTTGGGGAAGCGGTAGACTTCCTGAAGCATGAGCCTCCCCTGCTCCTTCCAGCCCACGATATGCCTGCCGGAGGATGCCCCGATGTCGATGGCCAGATAGTACTTCAAAGCGCTCCCTCCCCCGTCAATGGCTGAAAAATCAGGATGCAAAATGCATGAAATCATTATAGCAAGTTTTGAAGGATTGTGCAATCGGAAACGGGGGAAAAGTAACCATGATGTTTTCCAGAGGACCCGCAAAATCAAAAAAAACACCCCGTCTGCCGCTGCAAGCATTCATCACACCTGCGGGCAAACGGGGTGTATTCATTTGATTTTCCTGAGGAACCGCTTACACGTTGTAGAACAGCGCAGACCAGGTCATGGTGAGAATCACGCCGATGGCGAGGAAAACCAGGCCGGTCACCAATGCATAGCGCTTGCTGCCCTGCTTCTTTTCCTTTTCCTTGAGTTTGCGCTCACGGTACTTGGCGTACACCTCGTGCCTCGCTCTGCCCATGGGGATGAAGGTCAGCACAACGTTCCTGAGCACAAATCCGATGCCGATGAGGGCGCCTTCGCCGCTGACGAACATCATGCCCGCAAACAGCGTCATCAGGACGCCTGCGACAAAGAACGCATCGGCGGCAATCTGCAGGTTCACCGCCGCAGAGTGGACGAAAAACCCTTTGGACCAGACGACCAGGAAGGCAATCAGCAGTTCAATACAGGCGCAGATGCCATAGTTCCTCAAATTGGTTTTTGTTGTATCTTTCACCGTTACACAACCGTCCTGTTACTTGAGCTGCTGCTTATACTTTGCTTCTTCAGCATCGTTGCACTGCACGAAATGGCCCGGGGCCACCTCACGGAAGGAGGGAGCGTCCACGGAGTAGTCATGCTCCGCAATGGGGTTGTAGATGATTCTCGTGCGCTGCTTCTCGTACACCGGGTCGGGCAGAGGAATAGCAGACAGCAGGGACTTGGTGTAGGGATGCAGGGGATTCTTGAACAGCTCGTCAGAATCCGCCAGTTCCACCATCTTGCCGAAGTACATCACGCCAATGCGGTCGGAGAAGTACTTGACGACAGACAGATCGTGAGCGATGAACAGGATGGTCAGGCCCAGGCGTTCCCGCAGGTCGTTGAGCAGGTTGATAACCTGCGCCTGAATGGACACGTCCAGTGCGGAAACGGGCTCGTCGGCGATGATCATCTCGGGCTCCATGATGACAGCACGGGCGATGCCGATGCGCTGACGCTGGCCGCCGGAGAACTCATGGGGATAGCGGTCTGCGTGCTCACGCACCAGGCCGACCATTTCCAGAATCTCGTAGACCTTCTCGTTGATGTACGCCTGATCGGTAATGCCCTTGATCACCAGACCTTCCGCAATGATGTCACGGACGGTCATACGGGGGTCAAGAGAAGCGATGGGGTCCTGGAAGATCATCTGAATCTGGGTGATGAGCTTGCTCTTCTTGGCCACACGGCAGCGGTTTTTGTATTCCTTCTTCAGGGCAGCCAGTTCATCGGGGTTGTTGGCGGCATTGTCGAACTTCTCGGCATACTCCGCTTCCAGCGCCTTGAGCAGGGTGCCCACATACCGCTTGTCCACGTCCTTGGTGTTGGACTTGGCGCCACGGATCAGGGCACGATTCTCTTCCACAACGGCGTGAAGATTGGCATTGATCTGCTTGATCTCGTCCTGAATTTCAGCCTTGCGGGATTCATCGGCAGCAGCCTCGGCACGGAGCGCCTTGATCTTCTCAGAGGCTTCGGTGCGGGCCTTGCGGATGGCGTCCTGATAGGAGCGGATGCCGGCGCCGACTCTTTCACCCTTGAAGTACACGTTACCGGAGGTAATGTTGTAGAGCTTGATGATGGAGCGGCCAGTGGTGGTCTTGCCGCAGCCGGATTCGCCCACCAGACCGAAGGATTCGCCCTTCTTGATCTCGAAGCACACGTCATCCACGGCCTTGAGGTCCTTGCGGCCCAGCTTGAAATACTGGCAAAGGTGGTCCACCTTCAGCAACACTTCATTATTCTGCATGGTCGGACCCCCTTTCTTTCATGCGGCGGATGCGCTCGGTGATGATCTTGGGCATTTCCACCTTGGGTGCGTTGGGATGGAGCAGCCAGGTGGCAGCGTAATGCGTGGGAGAAACTTCGAACATGGGCGGCTGCATCTCGTAGTCGATCTCCATGGCGTACTTGCTTCTCTCGGCAAAGGCGTCGCCCACCGGGGGATAGATCATGTTGGGAGGCGTGCCGGGGATGGCGTCCAGCTTCTCGTTGGTGTCCAGGTCAGGCATGGAGGACAGCAGCGCCCAGGTGTAGGGATGCTGAGGATCATAGAAGACCTCTTCAGCCGTGCCGTATTCCACGATCTTGCCGGCGTACATCACAGCGATGCGGTCAGCCATGTTGGCCACCACGCCCAGGTCATGGGTGATGAAAATGATGGAGAGGTTGCGCTCCTTCTTCAGACGGTTGATCAGTTCCAGAATCTGGGCCTGAATGGTCACGTCCAGAGCCGTGGTGGGCTCGTCGCAGATGAGCACGTCAGGGTTGGCAGACAGAGCGATGGCGATCACGATGCGCTGACGCATACCGCCGGAGAACTCGAAGGGATACTGCCGGTAACGGATGCGGGCCTCGGGGATGCCCACCTCTTCCATGAGCTTGATGGCCTTTTCCTTGGCGATCCGCTTGGTGAGGGTATAAACGATCTGGGAAGCCTTTTCCTTGAGGAAGTCGATGATGTCCAGGCAGCGCTGATCGGCATCGAACTTGCCAGCCGCAGCGATATCGGCCTCGAACTTGGTCTTCACACGGGTCATGATGGAGGCGATGGCCTCAATCTGCACCTCGGGAGCGATGACGGACTTGGGAACGATCTTCCACTCCACCTTCTTGCCCCGGGCCAGCAGCTTCTCGCGCTGTGCCGTCTGACGGGCAAAACGGGCTTCTTCCTTGGGGTTATTCTTGATGTAGAAGAAGTACTTGTCCACGGCGTTTTCCAGCGTGCTGCCGAAGGTGTAGGCCACGTTATCCTTGACAATAGCCAGAGGATCGATGGCAGCGCTCACGCAGGAAATGATGTGCTTGCTGTGCTTTTCGGCGTCCTGAGCGGTGAAATTGCCAGCCTTGAAGAACTGGATGGCGCTTTCCAGTTCACGGATTGCGACCTTCTTGTTCTCGTTGGTCTTGTCAAAGGAGAACTGCACCGCCAGCTTGACAAGCTCCATGAAGGAATCAATGAAGTCTTCCTTGAGGAACTTCAGGGCCATTTCGTTGGCTTCTTCAGCGGGCATCTGGCTCAGGTCTTCAGCAGGATGCTTCATCACATAGTAGCCGATGCGGAAGAAGTTGTACTGGGGACGGGCCAGCAGTTCCTGGGCAGTCTTTTCCAGTTCCTTCATGGCGTCAACCGTCTCGGGAGATGCTTCCTTCCTGTATCCGCCGGCGCCAGCCACCTTCTTGACGAAGTCAAGCGCAGTGACCTTGGAGCGCTCTTCACGGGCCACGGCATCCACAGCGGCAACGTGTGCCTTGAGGACGTCCTCCTGGCCGGAGGTGAAGTACTTGTCGTTGATGACCTTGAGCCTGTTCTTGATCAGGTCCAGGGAAGCCACCGTATCGACCTTCTGCTTCTTTTCCGTCATGAAGAGCAGGTCTTCAATGGCGGCGATCATTTCTTCAGCAGCAGTGCGGGCGGCATTGTAGCTGTTTTCCAGCTTGATGGCCTGGATGTTGAAGTCATCAAAGGTCTTGATGTACTTGTCCACATCCGCATTGGTCACACCGGACTGCGGATTGGCCGCCAGGGCCTTCTTGATCGTCTCGGACAGCAGTGCCAGGGTCTTGTTGAAGGTGGTGCGGCCTTCCTTGCGGTTGGCCTTGTTCTTGAGCAGCATGGCTTCGGTGATCTGCTTGCCGATGCGCATGATGGGGTTGAGGGAAGACAGGGGATCCTGGAAGATCATGGCGATTTTGTCGCCACGCAACTTGTGCATCTCTTCCTCAGGGATACGGGTCAGGTCCTGGCCGTCGTAGAGGATTTCGCCGCCCTCGTAGATGGAGTTGCCGGCGGAAATGCCCATGATGGCCTTGGAGGTGACAGACTTGCCGGAGCCGGACTCGCCGACGATGGCCAGGGTCTCGCCCTTATACAGATCGAAGGAGATGTTGCGCACAGCCTGCACCTTGCCGGCGTCCGTGCGGAAGGAAACCTTCAGATCGTTGACGGAAAGTTTAATCTCTTTATTCATGCTTAATCCTCCGTTCCTCTCAGAGAAGGATTGAATGCGTCGCGCAATCCGTTACCGAACAGGTTGAAGCTAAGCATCAAAAGAATCAGGAACAGGCAGGGGAACAGCGCAACATAGGCTGCATCAGCCATGATGGACTGTTGGCCAGCCGCAATCAGGGTACCCACAGAAGTGGTGTCGCCGGCTTCCAGATTGATGATACCCAGATAAGACAGGCTGGTTTCGGAGTAGATCATCGAGGGGATGACCAGTGCCACGCTGGTAACGATGGTGCCCAGGCCATTGGGCAGGATGTGCTTGAACATGATGCGGGAGTCGCGGGCGCCCAGCGTCCGTGCAGCCAGCACATATTCCTGGTTCTTGAAGCGGTAGAACTGCATACGGGTTCTGCCGGCCATGCCAATCCAGCCCGTTGCGAAGAACGCTATGAACAGCACCAGCGTCTGACTGGTGGCGCCCATGTGGTACTTCAACAGGGTGATGACGATCATGCTGGGCACGGAGCCGAGAATTTCAGCGAAGCGCTCCATGCACAGGTCGATCTTGCCGCCGCAATAGCCGGAGATGGAACCCCAGATGACGCCGACAATGAAGTTAGCCAGCGCAACGATCGTTGCAAAGACGAAGGAGAAGCGTGCGCCGTAGGCCAGGCAGGCAAAGATGTCCTTACCGGTCTGGGTGGTGCCGAAGATGAAGCTGGGCTCGGCGATGCCGTCCTTCTTCACTTCGGTGTGCTGATAGGTGTAGTATTCGTAATACTCAGCACGGACTTCCACGCCGCCGTCCACCTTGCGGCCATAGGCGTAGTAGTACGTCTTGCCGTCTTCCTGGATGCCATCCTCGCCTTCAATGCGCAGGGAGTTGTACTCAGGAATGGTGGAGCTGGCCTTGCCGTCTTCATATCTCCAGTAGTTGGGGATGATGTTGCCTTCATCGTCCAGCTTGGGCTCCAGCGTGGACTTCTTCTTGTTTTTGACCTCGTAGTAGATGTTGGCGTCGTACTTGTTCTTTTCCATGGTAGGACGTTCAGAGAACTTCACCACGGGATAGAGCACCTGACGCCCCGTGCGGAGCTGATACTCCTGGATATCCTGGAATTCCTGCAGGGAGATGGTCTTGTACTTACCAAAGCCCACACCGTAGTAGGTGTCGTAGCGGTACGTGTAGACAGAGCCGTCCTCGCTGATTTCAACCTCGTTGTTTTTGATGACCTCACGGCCGGTTTCAGCGGCCAGGGCCACGTCCTTGAGGTACCCAATCTTGTTGGTGCTCTTCGTCTTGCAGCCATCCCAGAAAGGAATGTCGTTCTCGGCGAAGACGTCCAGCTTGGGATAGACATAGGCATACACCATGTCGTAGTAGGCAGGACGGAAGGGCGTGAAGAAGGGAGCGAGAATAGCGAACAGCACCAGCACAGCGATGACCACGCCGCCCACCACAGCGCCCTTGTTCTTGCTGAAGCGCTTGAAGGCGCCCTGGAAATAACTGACGGGCTTGGTTTCAAACTTGCTGTCATGCAGCAAGTCGTTCCGATGGGCAAATTTGAATTTCTCAATGGGAATATTACGCGTATTATTTTCCATAATTACTTCGCTCCCATTCTGATTCTCGGGTCAATGAAGCCATAGCTGATATCGATGACGATACCGGCGGTCAGGCTGACCAGGGTGTAAAAGCCAGACAGCAACATGAAGAAGTCATAATCCTGGAAGGTGATGGAGTTCAGGTACAGACCGCCCACGCCGTTGATGCCGAACATTTTTTCAATGATCAGAGAGCCGGAGAGCACGGAGACGAACTCAGACAGAATGGAGGGGAAAATGACAACCATGGAGTTACGCATGGCATGACGATAAATCGCCTGCCGCTTGGTCAGGCCCTTGGTGCGTGCCAGCAGCATAAACTCGCCGGTGAGGACCTCGGACAGCTCTGCACGGGTATAACGGGCATAGCCGGCGATGGAGCCCAGACACAGGGCGAACACAGCGGGCAGCATGGAGCGGAAGACGGGCCAGGTGAAATATTCATTGCTGACCGACATTGTCAGCGGGAACCAGCCCAATTTAAAGCAGAACACATACTGAATCAGCAGTGCAAGAACAATCGAAGGGAAGGAAATGAGCAAAATAATGATGATGTTGATGACCTGGTCCTGCCACTTGTTCTTCTTCAGAGCGGCAATGATGCCCAGAGCAAGGCCGATCGGCACACCGATCAGCGTGGAATAGATGTTGATGAGGATGGTGGGCGGCAGATGATTGACGAAGACCTCCCACAGATCCATGTTGAGATACTCACCGTAGGTAGTGGCGATGCCGAAATCGCCCTTGGTGAAGATTCTCGAGAGGTAATTGCCGAACTGCAGCATGATCGGCACACGGTCGTAGCTCCAAACGCCGTTGGAACCTTCCTTGATGTTGGTAATCCAACCACGACCCTCCAGGGTCTTCATCACGACTTCCTGATCCTGGCCGGGAAGCGCCGTGGTGGGGATGGGCAGAAGCTTGATCAGTACAAAGCACATCGTAAAGATGATGCTGAATGTCAGCAACATCAAACCCAAGCGCTTCGACACGTATTTAAACATATACATAGGTTTTTCTCCTCTGCTTAGTTTTTCTCACTTCACAGTGTCTGAGCATGAAAGCAGCTGATTGCAGGCGCAGCGGGGTTTTCGCGGCACCATCGCCTGATACTCAAAAAGTCATCCAAACAGCTGCTGATGCAGCCCATGAAACCGGTCGCTTGGATTGATCATCTTCGTAACAGTCCAGTTTTTACTGCTACTTTTGGAAGCATTAGGATATGGCAATCCATTTGTCACAAACAGGCGGTGAGCCAGAGGCCCACCGCCCTTTGTGACCGTTTAATCCAAGTAACTATTGGATCAAGAATTACTCAGCCTTCTTGTACTCGGCGGACAGGTCGTTGTTGTTGGCAGCGACGAAATCAGCCCACTCGGCGTCGGTGTAAACGACTTCCATGTAACGCATGCCACCGAAGCCCATGAAGGTGTGCTCATCTTCGGAGAAGTAAGCGAACTTGGCGCCCAGGAAGGATCCGCCGCCGTCAGCGATCAGCATGACAGAACGGGATTCCTTGATGGTCAGTTCTTCCAGAGCGGACAGGATCATCAGGCGAACTTCCACGGGAGCATCGCCAGCGCCCCAGTTGTAGACCACGGGCTGATTCTCAGACTCGGCCAGGTTGTTCAGGCAGTAGAACCAGTTCTGGACGGACATGGTGATTTCTTCACCAGCGCCATCGTAGTCGCCCTCGGGCATGGTCATGGTCATGGGGATAGCGGAGGTATCCCAGTACATATGGTAGTTCAGGTCGTCGTCGGGGTTGACGAAGGCGCCGATGATGTCGAAGGGGTTGAAGGCGTTGCCGGAGAAGCCATAGCCGAAGCCGATCTGGGTGTCGCCGGAACGGAAAGCTTCAGCCCACTGAGCGCCAGCGGAAGCGTCAAACACAACGTCGATCTTGTCTTCCAGTTCGGTGCCGGCAGTCAGGTCGTCCAGGACGTCCTGCAGATAGCTGGCGCGGAAGCGCTGCTTGTCGGTGTCGGAGGAAGAACCATACACCAGGGTGATGTTCTTGGTGGCGTCGTAGCCGTAGTACTCAGGATCAGCCAGCAGGATAGCGATAGCATCCTTCATCTTTTCCTTGGCAACCACGGGGTTGTAGCCAGTCAGGGTCTCGTAGGCTTCTTCGGTATCCAGGCCGGTCAGGTCGCCGGAGGTCCAGAGGCCGTCTTCATCCTGGGTGTAGCCGTAGGCGCGCAGGATGCCTTCCTTGGCAGTGGTGGTGTTACGATACTGACCACCGTCTTCCAGGTCGGGAGAGTTCTCGATGTCATAGTAGTAAGCAACGTTCAGCAGACCGAAGCAGGGCACAGCGGAGCCGGGCCAGATCTTCTCAACGATGTCGCTACGATTCAGAGCCAGGTTGAAAGCGTGACGGAATTCCTGGATAGCCAGGATGCCGTTGTTGTTCTCGCTCTCCTTCAGGACAGACAGGTCAGAGAACAGCTGCATGCCGAAGGTGCCGGTGGAGGTGGAGGTGAAGTAGACGTACTTGGAATCCAGGTACTCGGCGACGTTTTCAGTCTGCAGAGAAGCGTCGTCGTAGGTGCCGTTCAGGAAGCCCATCCACTTGGTGGAGAACTCTTCAACCTTGCGGCAGTTGATGGCGGTGATGTTGTACTGGTTCTTGTACTGTTCCAGGTTCCAGCCGTACCAGTTCTCGTTCTTCACGAGCTTGTAGTGGGAACCGGCTTCGAACTCGGCCAGCTTGTAGGGACCCCAGCTGGCAGTGGTAGCCAGAGAGGAGTTGTAGTTGGAGGTCCACAGGGTCGCGCCAGCAGCGGGAGCGATCTTGCAGGACTCGTACAGATCCTTCTTGACCAGGGGCAGGCTGGAGAAGTAGTAGGGAGCCCACACGGACAGGCTGCCGTCTTCCTTCAGGAAGTCGTAGGCAACGTCCAGGCAGACCACGACGGCATTCTCGTCGGCGATGGCATAGATACCAACGTCTTCGAAGTCGATGTCGCGGTTGGTGTTCTCAACGTAGATGGTGGCGTCGTAGCCAGCACCGGGCTCGAGGTAGGCGCCGTAGTTCTTGAGCAGGAAAGCGCCAGAAGCGGAGTCGGAACCATCAGCGCTGCTGTAGACGGTTTCATCGGTCACGGTGACGTACTCAGGGCACTCGTTGCCATTGGCATCGGTGTAGCCCTTGGTGCCCCACATGTTCCAGATGTTGCAGTAGACGGTCTCGCCGGCATCCAGAGCAGCCTGCACAGAGGCATAGCCCAGAGCACCGAGGGTCTCATAGGTGCCTTCCTGGTTCTTGAAGAAGTAGCTCTTGGAGTTCTTGATCTTCAGCGTGTCATAGTAGGTGTTGGCACGGAAGTTCATGAAGGCAGGATCCAGCAGTTCCTTCATGGAGTACACGAAGTCTTCTGCGGTGATGGCGGTGCCATCGTCCCACTTCAGGTCGTCACGCAGGGTGATCTTCCAGGCGTAGCCGCCCTCTTCCTTCTGCTTGTCGGTGTAGCCCCACTTGGCGTCGACGGTAGCAGTGACGTCTTCCAGCTTGGTGGCAGCGGAGTAGTTGGTGGTGTAAGCACCTTCCACGATGCCGTCCTTGTTGATGGAGCCGTCGTCGTTGAACTTCTTGTCATCTTCGAACTTGTAGTCATACTCGAAGAAGGCGGAGCCAATGTAGCTCATGATCTGAGTGTCATTGTTGTCCGCATAGGTGAATTCGTTCCAGTTGCTGGGCATCACGGAGGTAGTCGTGTTATACTCAGCCTGCTTGGGCACATACTGTTCAGCGGAAGCGGTGAACAGAGAAGCGCACATCGCCAGGCACAGCACAAACGCGACAACGGTCTTCAGGGTCTTGCTCATGATGTTTTCTCCTTTTCTGATTTGTTGCTTTTCAACGAGCTGCTCTGCATCCAAAATGTGAGAACTGCATTTTCATGCAAAGCGCTGTATGAACGGTACAATTGTACCATGCATCAATTTTTGTGTCAACCGTCTGTCACCCTTTGTCACCCCAAAAAACAAAAAGAGAACAATCCTGACAATTTCTGCCTGAAGGCGGGAACTGCGCTGATTTGGGCGGATTGATGCTCATTTTGGGGCAGCCCAAAAGGAGGTGCTCCTCCCCTGCCCCTGAAGCGATTGCAGTCAGTAGCACTATATATGGAAGAAACAGAGGACGAGCCTTGCAAACAACTTCTTCCCTATTCCCTCTTACCTCTTCCCTCAAAAATTCCCGAATGCGTTATAAGGAAGAGGGGAAAAGTAAAAAGCCCGAACGCATTCGCATTCGGGATTTTTGAGAGCTGATGGCCGGATTCGAACCGGCGACCTCATCCTTACCAAGGATGCGCTCTACCTACTGAGCTACATCAGCATGGGCTGTGCTTTTCAGGCAACATTGGCATTATAGCACAGCCGTATGCAAATTGCAAGGGGGTGAATCAACTTTTTTCGTGTTTTTTTGAAAAAAGCCTCTGTCCGCCGGGGCATCAGGCGCGGAGGGGGAAATGGGCCTCGTTGGTGACGGCGCCTTCATCGGAATAGTACCGCACATGAACGCCGGCGCCGGTCAGTTCGGCTTCCAGGAAGCCCCAGGGGGTGGGGTGATCCAGCGTAGCGTGGTGGGGGTAGGAGAAGTGACCGTCGTGGCACATACGCACGCCGCTGTCGCCCATGGGAGTGACGGCAAACTGGTGGTCGTGGCCGCAGAACAATGCAGTGATGCGCTTTTCTTCCCGCAGGAGGTCGAAAAATTCCGCTGGCTCCAGAGTTTCATCGAAATAGTGGCCGCAGAGGATCACCGGCAGGCCGGGATGGAGCGCCATCAGGCGGCGGATGCGGTCCAGGTCGGTGGCGGAGTATTCGCCGTCGCTGTGTTGGGTGGGGGCAAGGCATCCGCAGAAGTTATCGCAGAAGATGATGAGGTATCCGCCGATGACCCAATGGGCCTGCCGCTCGCAGCCGGTGAATTCCCGGAAGGTCTGATGGTCATACTGCTCGTGATTGCCCGGGCCCATGTACCAGGGATGGCGCAATGCAGGCAGAATTTCCTGCGCCAGGCGTCTCGTGTTGGATACGCCGTCATTGAGCCAGCAGCCGCCCCGGTCGCAGCCCCAGAAATCCAGGGCGTAATCCCCCAGCAAGATCACCTGATCGGCTTCGTGGGCGTTGAGGCAGCGGATCATCGCCTGCATCCGCTCATCGGTGGGGCAATCCATCCAGTCGATGTGGCAGGCGTGGATGTCCGATGCGAAAATCACCTTGGTCGTCGCCATGCAATGATCCTCCGAAGGTCAGATGTTTGCCCAGAAGTCAGCGCTGGCGGGATACTTTTCCAGCATTTCCGCTTTGGTCACGATGCGGTAGTTGCGATAGGTGAATTCCGGCACGGTGACGCAGCTGACGAAGGTGCCGTCGGTGCGGTCAGCGGTATGGCGGGCGCCGAAAATGGTGCCGCTGGGCAAAAGCACGCACAAATCTGATCCGTCCTCCATGCCCAGTTTTTCCACCCGCAGGCTGCCGTCGTCATTGACGATCCAGATTTCCAGCGTGGTGCCGGCATGATAGAGCCAGTATTCGTCGCTGTCCAGCACATGGAAGTCGGAATGCTCCGTTTCCCCCAGATAGTAGTAGATTTCGCCATGGGCTCCCCGGGGACGGTTTTCCGGCACGTTGTCCCTGAACAGTTCCACAAAGGAGCCGCCTTCCACATGGGGATCCAGATGATACTTCTTCGCCAGTTCGCTTGCTTTCATGATTTTCTCTCCTGTATTCGGCTGATTTTTCAGTCGGCATCCGTTTTGATGATGTAATCCTCCACCAGGGAGCGGCGGCCGCCATTTTGCAGAAATTCTGCGATGGCCGCCTGCAGCTGATCCTGGAATTCCTCCAGGCACAGGCCGTTTTCCATGATGTAGGTGGCCACGGGAACGCCCACATAGCGCATATGCCAGGGCTCGTAGTTGATTTCCGTCACATCCTGCTTGTCTTCAGGGTAGCGCAGGATGAAGCCGAATCGGTGGCAGTTTTCCGCCATCCAGATGCACTCTTTTTCCTTGCCCATGTCGCCGTTCATAGGGCGTTCCCGCCAGGCACGGGGCACCACGTCGCAGCCCAGGCCCGTCTGATGATCGCTGGAGCCGGGCATGGCTACCCATCCGTCATCCACGCCGTTGTTATTTTCCAGGCGGTTGTAATACATGGTCTTCTGGGTACGATAGCTGCGATAGGCAGATTTCAGGTACAGGGTGATGCCCTCTTCCAGCGCGGTGTCGAACATTTCCACCAGATGCTGGGCGCATTCTTCCTGCAGTTTCATTTCGTCGCTGGAAACCTTCTTCACGCCGCCGTTTGTGTTGTTGCCCTCGGAGTCCTCCTTGCGGGCTTTCATGGTCACCAGCGGGTCGGGAATGAAGTCCTCCGGCAGCAGCACTTTCTTGTTAGCCAGGCGCACCAGTTCCGGATCCATGTCGGACAAATCCACCGGGAAGTTCCATACCACGTTGTCGTAGACGTTTTCTTCCAGAATGATGCCCGAGGTGTCCTCAAAGCTGATTTCCACGTCGTCGTCCGCCATAGCGACCGTCAGCGGCATCCATGTCATCAGCGCCAGCACCAGAGCCAGCGCCCGCTTCCATCCATTCATGCAGGTCCCTCCTTGCCCCGCCGGTCAGGGAGCCGGGGTCAGGGGCAGAAAATAATCAAAGTCAAACTCAAAGTCGCCGTCAGCGCCCGTTTCTTCCAGCAGGATGACGCCTTCCGGCAGGGGCGTGGGCGTGGGGGTCGGCGCCGGCGTAGGCGTAGGCGGCGGCGTGGGTGTGGCGTCAGGATCCACATAGACGCCCACCTGCTCCGCAGCATCATACGCAAGGCGGAAATCTTCCAGACTCAGGCCATTTTCCTTCAGGGCAGCGGCGATGTCCTTGCCCACATAGCGGAAGTGCCAGGGCTCACAAGCGTGACCAGTGACCTCTTCCCTTCCAGCGGGATACCGCAGGATGAATCCGTAGAGGTGGCAGTTGTCCATCAGCCACACGCCTTCAGGGGACTGGGCAAAATCAGCGCCGATGTCGCCCTTCTTGTAGGTTTCGTTCACCAGCGTGACGGAATATCCCGTCTGATAACTGCTCTTGCCCGGTTCCGGGCCTTCCCCGGTGAGCTGATAGCGCCGGGCTTCATCAGCATAGGAGCGATACGCCTGACGGACATAGATGGTCAGGCCTGCCTGCTGGGCGTCCGCCAGCATAGCATAGAGGCTGTCCAGGGCGTCCTCACACAAAAGGTTCGCCCGGCTGACCGTCAGTTTCACACCGGGCTGCTTGGAGGAAATCTGATGGAGGTTGTGGGGCTCGTACTCTTCCCCCAATGTTTCCGCCGGAGCCGTCAGCGCCAGCAAATGAGGATTGACAGGCACGGTCAGGTCAATGTTCCATTCTCCCTGCGCCCATGCCGAAACCGGCAGCAGGAGCAGGCAAATCAGCAGTGCCAGGAACTTCTTTTGCATGATGTTACACCTCTGAAGATGTCGTAAGCCTTGGCGTTACTTTTCCCGGACAAGCAGATCCAGCATCGTTTCCGTGCGGTGGAGGATCAGGAAGGTTTCCAGCGGCATGGGCGATTCGTGGAGTCGGGCGGCATATTCCTTGCCCACATAGCGCACGTGCCACGGCTCGTACTCATAGCCGGTCACGTCTTCCCAGCCTTCATCGTAGCGCAGGATAAAACCGAATCGCCAGCAGTTTTCCCTGATCCAGAGGCCGCCTCTGGTTCTGCCGAAGGCGCTGGTGAGGTTAACCATGTCAGAATCCTGGCTCACGTCCATGGCCAGACCCATCTGATGCTCGCTGGCGCCGGGGCGGGCCACATATTCGTCGGCCTTTTCCTCGGTGCCCACGGAGCGGAGCTTGTTGTTGTAAATGTTTTCCTGCTTCTGATAGCTGCGGTAGCCGCTGACGGTTTCCAGCCTGATGCCAGTCTCCATTTTGCAGGCAGCGAACATCTCTTCCAGCGCATAGGAGGCGTCTTCCCGCATCCGGCGCAGCTGACCGGGCACGTCCGCCATGCGCAGGGAGGGCTCGAAGGTCTCGCTGACACGCCACTGGCGGTTGATCAGAAACAGCAGTCCCTTCTGATTGTGCTGGGGCGCAAGGGTATCAAGAGAAGTGCTCACGAGCATTGCGCCCGCAGACACCATCGAAAGCAACTGTGTAAGCCAGGTCGCCAACGCTTCCCGCTCCTTTCCCGGCTGCGCGGGCAACTTCTCTCCGCACAGACTCATTCACCCTATTATACCTTGATTTTCCCTTTCTGCATAGAGAATTTTTCAAATTTTTCATGTGTTACAAAAACAGCCGCCTGTGCAGAATAGCCCCGAGGAGGTGAATCCGAGTGAAGAATCAGGAGAATTTGCGGAATTTCAGAAGAATGCTGATGATCCCCGGTGCGTTTGCCTGTGCGCTGCTGATGACGGCCTGCATGGACAACACCGCCATGGACATGGCGACCCAGACGCCTCAGGCCACGCAGAACATGACCAATGCGCCTGTCATCACCACCGCACCCGCTCAGACCAATCCCATGCAGGACATGAATCCCTCTGCGGCCCCCGCGGCAGCAGGCGTGACCTCCATGTCTGACGCCATGAAGATGGCCGAGAAGATCGAGGAGGAACTGGAGAGGCTCAGCGAGGTGGACGACGCTCAGGTGGCTCTGGCCGGCACCACCGCCGTGGTGGCCCTGGAGTTTGATGACCAATACCAAAGCGGGCTTGATCAGCGGCTGAAGGACATCGTGTCAGAGCGGGTCAAGGGTGTGGTCAAGGACATTGAGGACGTGATCATCACCGAGGAGCCGGAGCTGTTCACCCGCATCGAAGATTTGGGCGACAAGCTGGACGCCAACGGCGCCATGGACGATCTGAAGACCGAACTGGACGCCATCATCCAGAAAATCAAGGGCGCCATGGCATAACAAGGCTCTCAAGTGCATACATTGAATCTGCCAGGTAACGCTGCGCTGACCCGGTTCTGCCCGGTCGGCGCAGTCTTTTTGGGCCCCGAAACGGCAGTGTGCCCTTTCTGCTGAAATAACGCCTGACGGCCTTGCGCGAATGCTGCGGCGGTGAAGGTCGCCGGACACGGCAGGACGGACGCTCCGGCGGTTTTTGGGGCATCAGGCATTTTGCGTTTCCCGGCGTAGGCAGCAGCGCCGGATTTTCCCTCCCCGGCTGTCATCCATTCCCAGCGTATTGCGCCCGCAATGCGGCACAATAGGAATGAGAACAGCAACAGGAGGTGAAATGGCATGAACAACAAGTCCAACAAGCAGGTGGTTCCCGAAGCCCGCGCTGCCCTGAACGACATGAAGTTCGAAATCGCCCGGGAACTGGGCGTGAACCTCAAGCAGGGCTACAACGGCGACCTGTCTTCCCGGGAAAACGGGTATGTCGGCGGCTACATGGTCAAGCGCCTCATCGAGCAGGCCGAAAAGCAGCTGGGCGGCAAGTAATCAGCAAGCCCTATTTCCCATTGTCGTAAAAAGGAGGAACCACCCATGTTCAACAACCAGAATGGCAACAATCAGTCCACCGGCACCAAGCCCGGCGCCATGGTGCCCGAAGCCCGCGCCGCGCTGAACAACATGAAGTATGAAATCGCCGGCGAGCTGGGCATCAACCTCAAGCAGGGCTACAACGGCGACCTGCCTTCCCGCCAGGCCGGCTACATCGGCGGATACATGGTCAAGCGCCTCATCGAGCAGGCCGAGCGCCAGATGTCCGGTCACTGAGAAAACGGTTGGCCCGCTCCTGTCCCCAAGGGACGGGAGTTTTTCGTTGCGGGGAAAGCATCCGGCCTCAAAGCGCCAACAAAAAACAGCCATGATGTCCGGGAGGCTTTACGTCCCTTTCATCATGGCTATTTGGTCATTTCATCAGGCGTTCAGGATGCGGGCCAGTTCGCAGGTATGCTCGCTCAAACCGTAGATGCTCAGTTTCTTGATGTCACGCATATAGGTGTCCAGTTTGTCGCCGATGGGGGCCGTCCACTTTTCATTCAGGGGGATGTTGTTGGCCGTGGCGATGACGGTGGCAATCTGGGCAGCGTTGCAGTCCACGTCCCAGCCGCACATGGCAATGATGTGCATGGTCTGGTCGAAGTCGCCGTTACCGAAGTACATGGCCACCACTTCCGCCGCCGCATTGGGATAGGCGTGGATCCAGTTGTAGCGCTCGTACTTCTTTTCGCAGACCTTCCAGGCGGACTCCCAGTCCTCATGCTTCTGGCACTCATCCCAGGCGAACTTGACCACGGTGTAGTATTCACTGTCCGCAGGGATCATGTCGATGGCCATTTTGACGATCTTGCGGATGTCAGTTTCCACATAGGCCAGGGAGGCCATCACGGCATTGAATACCTCGCCCAGGATGCCGTTGTTATGGTGGGAAACCTGGCCGTCCATCCAGGCCAGACGGGCCGCCTCACGAGGCTTGCCGGGGAAGAACTGACCGCAGATCACGCCGCGCATCTGGGCGCCGATCCACTCGCGGTAGGGGTTGTTCAGGTAGCCGCTCATGGGCGGGAAAACGCCCAATTTCAGGTTCGCCAGAGCGATTTCCTCTGCGGACCAGCCCATGGGCACCAGCGCCACCCACTGCTCGGCAATGTCGGCGGAGGTGACGTTCTTGCCGCACTTTTCCACGGCCTTGATCAGCGCCAGCTCGTAGGTGATGTCGTCATTGAAAGTGTTGGGAGTGCGGGGATAATCGTACACCTCGCCGAAGACCTTGCGGATGTTCTCGGTCACATAGCCTTCCACGGCGGTGCCGATGGCGCCGGCGACGATCTGCCCCTGCCAGCCCAGGTGGGTGCGGCGCAGGAAGTCCTCGCTGGTCATGTCGTAGTCATATTCAGGGAAGGTTACCGCGGCAGCATACTGCTCGAAACTCTCATAGATGGTATGCTTCCAGTAGGGATGATCGGGAATCTTGGGGGAGTTCATCATCACGTTCCACACCCGGGCAGTGTGACCCGCCAGGGCGGACTTGTTGCCCTCCTGAAGGTACTTGCGGCCGGTTTCGATCATCGCTTCTGCGGCGGAAATGTCATAGCCCATGTTCTCCATGTCCTGCATGGCACCGATGATGACGTGCTCCTCAGCGTGGGAGCCGGGAACGTTGCTGTGCCACTTCATGGCCACAGCGGCGTCTTCCACCATTTCCAGGGTTTCGGCATAGTTCCAGCCCTGCTCCTCCTGCTTGAGGACCACCGGGATGGAATTCTGCATGGTTTCCAGTTCAATCTGCCAGGCTTTCTTGCTCATGGTTGATATGCCTCTTTCACTTTTTCACGTTTTTCTTTTTGTGCGCCACTGCATAGATCGTCAGCGCCAGCAGGGTCATCAGGTAGGGCAGGGTGTTGAGCAGCTCATAGGGGAAGGACAGCACCGTCTGGCCGCCCACTGCGAAGTAATCCACCGCGCCGAAGAGGAAAGCAAACAGCGTGGTCTTGATGGGCATACCTGCGCCCATGGCTTCCGCCGCAATGCCGATAAAGCCGCGGCCGGACACCATGCCCGCAGAGAAGTAGCCCAGGTTTGCCATGGACAGGTATGCGCCGCCCAGGCCCGCCATGGCGCCGCAGATGATCAGTGCGATCACCCGGGTGCGCTTGACGCTCACGCCCACGGATTCGCCAGCCTCAGGATGATAGCCGGCAGTCTTGATCTGCACGCCCAGACGGGTGCAGTTCAGCAGCACAATCAGCAGCGCCAGCACCGCCAGCATGATGAAGAACAGCAGGTTCTGCCCGAAAATCGCCTTGCCGATAACGGGGATGTCGCTCAGCAGGGGGATGTTCACATGGGGCACCAACACGCTGGGGGCAGTGGAGGAGTCCGTGCGGCCATCCAGCACGCCTTTGACAATCAGCAGGCAAGCGCCAGTGGCGAAGGTGTTGAGGGCAATGCCGCTGAGGAAGGAGTCCGCCTTGAGTTTCAGGGCAGAAAGCGCCAGAAGCATCATCATCAGGATGCCGGCGGACATGGCGCACGCAAGGCCAATCACCCAGTTGTTGGCAAAGTGACTCACCAATGCGCCTGTCACGGCGGCAACGCTCATGGCGCCTTCGATGTTGATGGCGGAAATGCCCGCCTTGTTGGAGATCAGCGACGCATAGGCAGCGAAGATGATCGGGATGGCGTAGGCAATCACATTGACCAGGAAATTCTCAGAGAAAATCCACTCAAGCATGCTTCCTGCCTCCCTTCTTCCGCCGGCTCAGCACAAACTGTGCGCCGAAGAGGATAATGATGATCGCCTGAATGACGTAGATCACCTCGTTGGGGATGTCGCCCAGACGGCTGACCTGCAGCGCACCCACGCGCAGATATCCCAGGAACAGCGCCGCCAGAGGTACGGCGTAGGGATTATTGCCTGCAATGGAGGCAATAACGAAGCCGTCAAAGCCGTAATTGGGCAGGCTGGCCCACTGGAAACGGTAGTAGTTGCCCAACAGGAAAGACGCACCGCCCATACCGGCCAGAGAAGCGCCGATCACCTGGGAGGAGGTGACATACTTTTCTGCTTTGATGCCGGAATACACCGCAAACCTGGGATTGTCGCCGGTCATGCGCAGGGCATAGCCCCACTTGGTCTTAAACAGGAACAATCCGCTGAGCAGCGCCACCACTAGGGCGATGAGCAGATTGGAGGACAGTTCGGTGTCCTCGTTGAGCAGGGGCAGACGCATGGCGTCCTCCAGGTACATGGTGGCGTTGGGATAATCCGGGTCCGCCGCCACGCCGTGGATGAGGTACATGACCACCCAATAGACAATGTAGTTGAGCATCAGGCTGGACACGAATTCATTCACGCCCAGGGAGGATTTCATCTTTGCCGGGATATACCCCACTGCGCCCATGGCAACAGCGGCGGCAAGGATGGCAATCACCGGGGTAACAATGAAGTTTTCGCCCAGCATGGGGGCCAGCACGCCCGCCAGGAAAGCGCCGCCGAAGAAGGCGCCCTCCACGAACATATTGAACTGGCCGCAGCGCACCATCAGGGAGACGGCCACGCCGGTGAAGATCAGGGGCACCATTTCCCGCAGGATTTCGGCAATGGCGTATTCATCCTCCACCGGACCCAGGAAGAAGGCCGTCATGACCTCTTTCATGTCGCCTTCCATGAGGATGCAGGCGCCTGCCAGCACGATGGCAGCCACAGCCACCGCCAGCAAAAGCCGCAAAAGCAGCGTCAGCAGAGGCTTGACAAATTTCATTTTCATTGTGCAGCCTCCATTCTGTCGATGCCGAGCATATAGCGGCCCAGCTGCTGTTCGGTGCAATGGGCCACGTCGGTAATTTCCGCAGCGATATGGCCTTCGTGGAACACAATAATGCGGTCTGCCAGAGAGAACACTTCGCTCATGTCCGCAGAACACAGCACGATGCCGCAGCCCTGATCCCGCAGTTCCACCAGTTTCTCATGGATGAAGGCAATGGCGCCCACGTCCACGCCGCGGGTGGGCTGGTTGGCAATGACCAGTTTCGGGTTCTGGCTCAGTTCACGGGCGACGACAACCTTCTGCATATTGCCGCCGGAGAGCATGGAAATGGGCGTCTGCCGCTCGCCCTTGACGAGGAATTTTGTCAGTTGCTCCTCGGAGCGGGTCTTGAGCGCCTTATCCTTGAGGAAACCGGCCACAGTGTTGCGGTCAAAGTCCACGGAGATCAGGTTTTCATGCAGGGAGGCCTTCTGGTCGGTACCCATGGTCATGCGGTCCTCCGGGATGTGGGCCATGCCCAGGTCACGGATTTTACGCACGGACTTGCCCCGCACTTCCTGCCCCATCACCTTCGTGCTGCCCTGATAGGCAATCTGTCCGGTGAGGCACTCGATGGCCTGCTGCTGACCGTTGCCTTCCACGCCGGCAAGGCAGAGGATCTCCCCTGACCGGGCGGTCAGGCTGATGCTGTCCAGTTTGGGTTTGCCGTCACCGGGGACGGTGACGTTCACCATTTCCGCCAGCACCTCGCCGGGGGTGACGTCCGCCTTGTCCACCTTCAGGCGGACCGTGCCGCCCACCATCAATTCGGAAATCTGCTGCTCCGTCACGTCGCACACATTCACCACGCCCATGGTCTTGCCCTGGCGCATGATGGTGATGCGGTCGCACAGTTCCTTCATTTCCTTGAGTTTGTGGGTGATGATGACGATGGTGTGCTGGGCGTCCCTGAGGATGCGCAGCTGCTTGAAGAGCTGCTCGGTCTCCTGGGGGGTGAGGACGGCGGTGGGCTCATCCAGGATGATGATCTTTGCACCACGGGCCAGCACCTTGAGGATTTCCACCTTCTGGCGCAGACCCACGGGCAGATCGCCACACAGGGCCGTGGGATCCACAGGCATATCGTACTTCTCGCACAGGGTGCGAGTTTCTTCGATCATGGCCTGCTTGTCCAGCAGGAGGCCCTTGCGTTTCTCCACGCCCAGGAACACATTCAGGTACACCGGCAGCTCGTCCACCAGCATAAAGTGCTGATACACCATGCCGATACCCAGGCTGGTGGCCACCTTCGGGGAGGTAATTTTGACGGGCTTTCCGTGCAGTTCAATCACACCCTCGGTGGGCTGTTCCGCACCGAAGAGGATTTTCATCAGGGTTGATTTGCCCGCACCGTTTTCGCCGGCGATGGCATGAATTTCACCCTCGCGCAGGGAGAAGGAGGCGTCCTCGTTGGCAAGGACGCCGTTCCCATAGCGCTTGGTGATGTTTTTCATTGAAAGGAGTTCGCTCATGGTTCTCTCCTTAGGTTTTTCTTACTTGGTGGGATCCAGGGAGTCAAACAGCTCGTTAAGCACGTCCTGCTTGGTGTAGCGCTTCAGACCGGACTGGACGACCAACTCGCCGGAAGCGATCCTGGCAGTCACGTCCGCCACATAGGCACGGGTTTCCTCGGACACCAGAGCATTGTAGTTGTCATTCTCCACCAGGCCGATCATGCCGTCCTTGACGCCCAGCACTTCCAGGTCGCCGTAGGTCAGGGTGCCGGCAAGGAATTCCTCGCAGCACTCATACAGGGCCAGGTCAACACGCTTGAGCACGGAGGTGACGATGTGGGAGGCCTTCTCCGGGTCGGTATCAGCATAGTAGGCGTACTGGTCGGAGTCCACGCCAATGATCAGCTTGCCGTTGTTCTTGGCGCTGTCAATACAGCCCAGGCCCGCCTGGGAAGCGGCAGCGAAGAGCACTTCCACGCCTGACTCATAGAAACTGGTGGCCAGGGAAGAACCCTTGGGGCTGTTGACAAAGTCTCCGATGTAGGCATTGTAGGCGCCCACATTGATGCTCTTAGCGACGTTGGCATCCCGTACACCCTGCATGAAACCAAAGCCGAAGTCGTTGATGATGTCATTCTTGGTGCCGCCGACGAATGCGGTGGCAGCAGTGCCCTTCTCCTGGGACATCAGGGCCGCCAGGGTGCCGGCCAGGTAGCCGCCCTCGTTCTGGGAGAACATGATGGAATGCACGGTGGGATAATCAGCGGCCTTGCCGTCCTTGATCTCGGTATCGAAGATGATGAAGCGGCGGTCTGAGTATTTGCTCTTCTTCGCAGCACGCTGCAGGGGCTCGCGCATATCGGTGGAGCCCACGATGATCAGGTCGTAAGCCTCGTTGCAGGTCTTCGTCAGGGTGGACTCATACTTGGTGGTATCGCTGGAGCCCATCTCGATGATGTCCACCACCACGTCGGGGTGATCGGCCGCGAACTTGGTCAGGCCGGCATTGGCGCTGTCCCAGAAAGACATATCGCCCAGGTCGCCGGAGATCAGCAGGGCAATCTTGGTCACGCCGTCATTGAGGTCTGCCACCGAGGCAGCAGACGCAGTCAGCGGCAGAAAAATGACGCACAGCAGCAGCGCAAGGATACGGTAAAGATTCTTCATAGCGGTTTCTCCTCAATCGTTGTAGTGAAAAAGGCGCCGGCAAGCATGATGCCGGCCCGCGCCTTTGTTTGTTCGGTTTACTCGGCGACGTAGGTCACGAAATCCCACAGGATGTAGTCGCCGTCCAGCACAGCGATCTGGTTGCAGGACACGGGCACATACTTGCCGTTGATGCTCAGGGACCAGTAGACGTAGTTGCCGTCGGCGTCGTTGCCGTTGGCATAATCGCCGATGTAGGTGACGAAGCCGCTCTCGATGCCGTCAGCACCGCAGCCGGCCTCATACACAGCAGCCTGGGTGAACTCGGAAGCCAGCACGGTGTCGCTGGTCAGCTTCACCTTGCCGTTGAACAGCACGTCTTCGCCGGCAACGATCTTCACGTTGACGGTTTCCACGGTGTAGCCGGAAGCGCCTTCCACTTCGTATTCGGTCTCATCCTCGCCCACTTCGAAGGGAGGATCAAAGCCAGTGGGAGCAGCTTCCACCACTTCGCTCACGTCTTCGCTGCTGTCGCTGAAGGCCACATAATCCCAGTGGATGTAATCGCCTTCCAGCAGCACGAACTGGTTGCAGGCCAGGGGGACATACTTGCCGTTGACGGTGTAAGTCCAGCAGACGTAGTTGCCGTTGGCGTCGGGGCCGTTGGCGTAGTCGCCGATGAAGGTCACAAAGCCGCTCTCGATGCCGTCAGCGCCGCAGCCGGCTTCAAACACGGCAGCCTGGGTGAATTCAGAGGCCAGCAGAGAGTCGCTGGTCAGCTTCACCTTGCCGTCAAAGATCTTGTCTTCGCCGGCGGTGATGAGCATATTCACCGTTACCACATTGTAGCCGGAAGCGTTTTCGATTTCATACTCAGCGAAATCTTCGCCGGGCACGAAGGGGCCTTCAGCGGCCAGAGCAAAGGAAACCATGCAAACCAGGAGCAGGGAAACGAGCAGGGCGATGTACTTCTTCATGATGTTCTTCCTTTCCGTGTCGTGTTTTTATTTTCCAACATCATCAGCCGATGATGAAAGGATTCGTGATCGCATACTGGCAGGTGGGGCCCAGAACCTCCAGCAGCACCCAGTCCTTCTTTTCCCAGGTGCGGGAAACGGTGATGGGCTCGTTGTAGGTCTTTTCACCATTGAGGGCGATGGTCTGCACCGTTTCGCCGTTGACCACCACGCGGATTTCCCTCAGGCCGTCACGGTTGAAGATGTCGGTGTCGATGGTCAGGGTATCGCCCTGAAGCACCACTTCCTCGCCGTAGACCTTGTCCTGCGCCTTGCAGATGACCACGGGGCCGCTGGTGATGAAGGAGCGGCCGGCCTTGATGGCAGCGCAGGCATTTTCCATGGTAAGGGGCTGCTCGCCGAAGTAGGTGTAGGTGGCAGGCATACCGTTATACTTGGCAGTGGCCGTCCAGGTGTTGTAGTATTCATCCAGCGTGGCAGGCTCTTCCACGATCTTGGCACGGTTCTTGGCGCTGGCAGTGCCCGCCACTTCGTGATTGTCCGTACCGCCGGTGGCCGCATGGAAGGGGTGTCCGCTCTTCATCTGGTTGAGCAGATGATACCACAGCAGTTTGGAGGAATAGTTCTGGTTCATGGAGTTTTCCGTGGTGAAAACGCCATCGGGCGGGCAGAAGTAGCCGTTCCAGATCTCCATGGTGTCATAGAGGTCGTACACTTCCATGTCGTCCTTGTCCACCCAGTTGGCCATGCCCATGTTGTTGGTGGAATAGGGATGATTCATCTGCGCCACGCCGCCCACACGGGTGATGCAGTCCGCCACGTAGAGAATCTTGTTGCGGATATGCGTCATCTTCTCGTCCGAGGAGCGTTCAGACTCGGTAAGCTTCATGTCGTAGGTTTCCAGGGTCAGACCGGTGCCCAGGGCGTTGTAGTGGCCGAACTCTGTGGTCACTTCCACGCCGTCCATGCCGCAGAAGAAGCGGGGTTGACCGCCCTCAGTGCGGACGTTGATGCGGCAGACGGTGTTGTATTCCGGCACGCCACGGGAAGTGTTATGATCCGTCAGGAAGCCGAAGTACAGACCGTTGGCTGCATTGGCGACCATGATGTGATCCACTGCATCCACGCCGTCGGAATAGTAGCTGTGCTGATGGCAGTCGCCAGCCAGGAAGCCCTTGGCATAGCTGTCATACAGGGGAGAAAGGCGGGCGTCCTGCAGATAGTAGGTCTTGAGGCTCGCCACTTCCACCGTGCGCTCCACAGTGGAATACTCGTGACCCTTCATGAAGGTCAGGGTGTATTCGCCAGGCTCCAGGGCAATGGCATAGCCGCCAAGAGCATTGGTGAAGGCCCGGTACACGGCGCCTTCCGCATCCGTAACCATGATCACCGCAGGCATCATGTTGCTGTTATCGTCGGTCACCTTGCCGCGGACGATGCCGGCAGTAGCCATGGGCGTCGCCGCCTGAGCACCGGATTCCGTCAGCAAATTGGGCAGGGTCGCCACTGCAGCGCCACCCACCAGTCCTTTGCCTGCCAACCGGAGAAAATCACGTCGGGTTTGCATCAGCTTCATCATCACACCTCCTGATTCATTCAACTAACAAGGCATATATGTGTCGTTGACATTCCTATTTATATCTTATATAATGAAGGTAACAATTTCCACGCATAATCGAGGTGAAACTGTGCAATTCGAGTCATTATCTGTCGACTTTGACCCAAGAAGGCTGACAAAAGAACATCCTTTCATGCCCGAAGGCTATCTGCATGAATATTTCCTGTTCAACGAGCCGGAAGCGCTGCACTATCACGACTTCCTGGAAATCGGCTATTGCGTCAGCGGCAGCGGACTATTCTATGTAGACGGCGAGGTCATTCCCTTCAGCGCTCCCTGCTTTTCCATCATTTATGGCGGGCAGGTGCACATCGCCCAGAACGTCGGCCCCCAGCGCAGCCTGTGGCATTTCTGCTACATCAACCTCAAGAAACTCTTCACCGATACAGAACTTGTTGAGGTCAGTCGCCTCAAGGCCATGTCTCCCCATCTGTATGACTTTCCCACCGTTCTCTCCCAGGCGGCTGATCCCATTCTGCATCAGCTGGTGGTTGCTGCGCTGGATGAATCCGCCACCCTCAAAGGGGATTATCTCACCGCCATGCGGGGGCTGATCATGGCCCTTTTGACCCGGCACAGCCGCATGATGACCCCCACAAAAAAGTCAGCCCATGTCCACCAGAGCAGCCAGCAGCAGCTTCTTTCCCGCCTGGGCGAAGTGCTGCTGTACATCAACCAGCATTACACCGAAGACCTGACCATCGATCACCTGACCCGTGCCAGCGGCATCAGCAAGGCCACTCTGCAGCGGGACATGATCGACTTTACCGGCCTGGCGCCCATGCAGTACATCCACCAGCTGCGCATGAAGCGTGCCACGCTGCTGCTGGCAGAGGGTATTCCCGTTGCAGACGTGGCCTTCAACGTAGGATACAACACTTTATCCTCTTTCAACCGCCATTTCCTGCAGGAATTCGGTATGTCCCCCACCCGGTGGAAGCGGCAGCAGCAATGCAGCAAACACCCCGATTCCACTGATGCGGCATTGCCTTGATAAGTGTTTCTGAAAAGAAACAGCCATGATGCCGGAAGACGCCCCCGTTTCATGGCTGTTTTCCGATTCGACCGCCGCAGTCCATTCAGGCGCTGAGAAAACCGTTGACCCGCTCCTGTCCCCAAGGGACGGGAGTTTTTCGTTGCATGAAAAAGCCGGGCCCGCAACGCTTTATCCGCTGCGAGGCCCGGCATTCATCATTATTCAGTTCAGGCATTGGCTTTTTCGGCGCACCTGCGCAGATATTCCAGACTGCGCATCATCCGCTGATGGTCGCCGCTCATCCAGCCGTAGGGCTCCAGTATCACGGCGCCATCATAGCCGACATCCGCCAAATGGCGCATCAGGGCCTGCCAGTCCAGCACACCCTCGCCCGGCAGGCAGAGGTTGCCCTTCTCGTCCCAGTCCAAGGCATGAACGTGGGCCAGGCGATCGCCCATGGCGTCGATCATGTCGATGGGGTCAACGCCCGCCCGGAAGGCCTGCTTCACATCCAGCACATACCGCTGGCGGGGCAGGCGCCGGCGGATTTCCTCCACGCTTTTCGGCGTGGACAGGGCCGCCCAGCTGACGTTTTCCCACAAAAGTTCGATGCCCTCGCGCCCGGCGATGTCGTACAGCACCTGCATATTTTCTTCCAGGCGGAAGATTCTCTCCGGGGTGATGTTTTTGTCCACGCTGAAGGGGCCGTGGAACACATAATAGCGGGCGCCCAGCATCTTTCCGGCCAGGCACGCCCCTGCAAACATTTCGATGGCTTCCTCCCGCTGGCGGGGACTCTTGCCGAAGAGTTCCCCTTCCAACTGGGTGCTCTTGGGATGCACCGCCAGGCAGCGGACGTCTCCCAATTCCCGGCGCAACTGCAGGCCGAAAGCAGGCGTATACTCCCCGAAGGTCTGCAGGAACACCTCGCAGACCTCCACCGGATAATTGAGCAGGCTGCGCACCTGATCTTCCGTGTTGTTTTCGCCGTAAAAGGCGGCGCTGCTCAGGCCGATGGCAATCACAGCAGACCGCCTCCGTCCCGGTTGAGTTCGTCCAGCGTCAGGGTGAAGGACGGCACGAATTCCGCCATGAAATCATTCACTTCTGGCAGATTCATCTCCTGAATGAAGTTCAGCACGTTTGCCCCGGCGGCGTCGAATTCAGGATTGCCGGCCTGCTGTTCCTCCAGGCACTTGATATAGGCGCAGATGCTGTCCGCCGCCTTCACCAACTTGTGCTCATAGGTGGCGCCGCTTTCCAGATAGGGCCCGAATTCGCCCTGCATTTCCTCAGGGAGCATCTGGGTCAGGCGGGTGGCCGCCATGGCTTCCAGCCGCTTGTAAGCGTCCCGGAGGGCAGCGGAGTGATACTTGACCGGCGTGGGAAGATCACCGGTGATGACCTCCGTGGCATCATGATACACCGCCAGCGCCAGCACGTGTTCGGGGTTGACGTCATTGTGATAGCGATCACGGGACATCACCGCCAGCGCATGGGCGATCATCGCCACCTGCAGGGAATGCTCGGCGTCGTTTTCCTGCTGGGTGTTGCGCATCAGCCCCCAGCGGCGGATATACCGCAGACGGGATAAATAAGCAAAAAAGTGAGACATGGTTTCCTCCTTATATCCCCTTTCCCCTTCCCGGGCGCAGGGGGTATCTTTTATTGTACACCAAAATGCGCCGTTTGACGAGGGGAACAGCGCAACTTTCCGAAATTTTTCAGAAACTATCGCTGATGACATTTTTCTTGACAATTTCCGTCATCGTGCTATAATAAACCTGACAATCGCATCCACCGCTGGGGGTGCAGCCAATGCTGCTGAGAGGGCATCCGCCCGACCCTTGGAACCTGTGTAGATCATCCTACCGTAGGGAAGCGGAACACACCGTTTGCTTGAGGCAAGGCGGCGTGTCATGGCCGTCAGGTCATCTGCTTTCCCGCGAAACCATCGCGGGTTTTTCATTTGCGTAAGGTGCGGGGCAAACCCCGTTGCCAACAGGATGCGTCGCAAAGGAGGATTTTCCCATGTTGAACCTGATTCCCCGTGCATTTGCTGACGAGGCGGAAGCCGTCGTCGAGACCGAGCCCACCTTCTGGGAAGAACTGACCGGTCGTGTGGCCGATGTGGGCGCCACCGGCTGGATCACCCTGATCGCCATCGTGCTGCTGGCGGCGATCATGGTCGGCGTGAGCCATTCCCGCAAGCGCTGGACCGCCAAGTCCCTGGCCTTCGCCGCCCTGTCCATCGCCCTGTCCTTCGTGCTGAGCTACATCAAGGTGTACTCCATGCCCCAGGGCGGCTCTGTGACGCTGGCGTCCATGCTGCCGCTGATGCTCTTTGCCGCTGCCTACGGCGTGGGCCCCGGCCTGCTGGCGGGCGCTGCCTACGGCCTGCTGCAGTACCTGCAGGGCGGCTTCTTTGTCCATCCCATCCAGTTCCTGCTGGACTACCCCATCGCCTTTGCCATGATCGGTCTGGCGGGCCTGCACACCGTTCTGCCCAAGAGCTGGAACAAGTGGAGCCTGTACGCCTGCATGGTGGTGGCTGCACTGGGTCGTGCCCTGTCTGCCACGCTGGCGGGCATCCTCTACTGGGAGACTGCCCCCTGGGCGTCCCTGGTGTACAACGGCACCTACCTGATCCCCGACACCATCATCTGCATCGTCCTTGCCGTCATCGTGGGCAAGCGTGTGATGAAGATCATGCGGGGCTGATTCTCCCCCACCCCATCCGGCCTGCCCCTGCGGCGGGCCGCTTTTTGTTTGCAGGATTTTTTCGTCCACACGGCGAATACACACCGAAGTAACGAATGGGGAGGACTATGTCCATGATCGATCTTTGCACCCTGGGTACCGGCGGCTCACTGCCCATGCCGGATCGGGGGCTTTCCAGCCTGTATGTGCGGGTGAATGGTCGTCTGCTGCTGGTGGACTGCGGCGAAGGCACCCAGACCGCCGTGCGCCGTCTGGGCTGGGGCTTTGTGACGGTGGACCATATCCTCATCACCCATTTCCATGCCGATCACTGCGGCGGACTGCCAGGCTTCCTGCTGTCCATCGCCAAAACGCCCCGCACCGAGCCGGTACACATCTGGGGCCCTGTGGGGCTGAAGGCCGTGGTGGCCGGGCTGCGGGTGATTTGCCCCCAACTGCCCTTCCAGGTGATTGTTCACGAATTGACCCCCGGCGAGACCTTCTCAGCCATCGGGCTGGAAATCAACTGCTTTGCGCTGGATCACGGAATGCCCTGCCTGGGCTACCGGTTTGATCTGCACCGCCCCGCCGCCTTCTCCCCGGAAAAGGCGCAGGCGCTGAATGTCCCCCAATCGATGTGGAAACTGCTCCAGCAGGGGCAGGATGTGACTGTGGACGGCTGCACTGTGACCCGTCAGCAGGTATCCGGCGAGCCCCGCAGGGGCCTGTCCTTCCTTTATTGCACCGACACCCGCCCGGTGGGCGCCATTGCCCAGTACGGCTATGAAACCGACCTGATGTTCCTGGAAGGAATGTACGGCTCCGACGACAAGATGCCCCAGGCGAAGAAGAATCACCATTCCCTCTACCGGGAATCCGCCGCCCTGGCCCGGGACGCCGGCACCAAAGCCCTGGCGCTGACCCACTTCTCCACCTGCATTGAAGACCCGGAGGAATTCCTTCCCCTGGCGCAGGAAGTTTTCCCAGATACTTTTTGTGCCCAGGACCTGATGACCTGGACGCTCCGGTTTCCCCAGCGGTGAGCAACTGAATGAAGACAAAAAAAGCCGGCCTGAAAACAGGTCGGCTTCACATTTTCAATCTCTCCGGGAGGTGTTGGAGGGCTCGCAAGCCCTCCAACTTCCAATCGCAAATCGGCGAGCCCCCTCAGGGCGATTCAACGGGGCGAAGCCCCTGTGCGGCGATTTTCGTGCGATTTTGCTTGCAAAATCGCTTCCTTACACGGAGTCACGGCCTTCAGGGCTGCTTGCGGCCCTGACAGTGACGGAGTGCAAAGCCTCGAAAAAGTGCCTCCGGCACTTTTTCGAAATACACGCTGCCTTCCACCGCATCCACCGCAAGCGTACCCTCCGGCGTTTCCACCTCGTTCCACAGGTGCAGCAGGCGGTTTTTGAATCCGCAGCGGCATTCAGCGGTGAATCCGCACAGCGCCGCCAACAGGCAGAAGGCATCCGCAAAGGCCTGACAGTTCCCCCGGCCCTCCAGCAGCACGGCAGCGGCGTCCACCGCCCGGCGATGGGCCTGTGTGCCCAGAGGCGGATCCTCATACACTGCCGACTGATGCAGCCGCTGGGCCAGCCAGGTGATGCGCTCGCTGTCCGTGCCCTTTGGCATATCGCAAACCAGCATCTGCGCCCTGTTCAGCACCTGCTGCTCCCTGTCAGTCAGCGGGGCGCCGGTTCGCCATTTCTCCGCAATACTGGCCCCCAGGCGGCCGTGCCACTTCACCTGCACCCGCCAGGCGCCGTTTCGCTCCCGGCGCATTTGGGTGGTCATTTCCTGGGCCATGGGCAGGCAGAGGCTCAGCATTTCCCGCAGATTTTCCCGGTTGAGAGGGCTGGAAAAGGGCGGCGTCAGGGTGAAATCCGCCTGAAAGACCCGGTTATGATGCAGCCCGTGCAAATATTGCGCCAGCATTTCCCGATGGGTGATATTCATGCCCGGGCTCCTTTCCGGCGTGGTGATGCCTTCATCATAACACGGGGATTTTGAGCCGTCAAGGTCTGCACCGCAGCGCCGGAGCATAGCCTTTTCCGGGGAGGTGTGCGCCATGAGCCTGAGCGAACTGCGCCAAAAGGATGTCATCAACACCAGAGACGGCCACTGTCTGGGCCGCCCAATGGACCTGGAATTCTGCCCGGCGGAAGGCCGGGTGACGGCGCTGGTGGTGCCGGGGGAATTCTGCCTGTCCGCCATGATTAGGGGCGAGCGCTGCGGCATTGTCATCCCCTGGGAAAACATCTGCAAAATCGGCGATGACGTCATTCTGGTGGACGTGATGATTTGAATTTTTTGCCGATTGATTGACAAATGCCGCATTCATGGTAAAATAATATCAGCGGCGTGTTCATGTTGTGTTCATATTGGCAGGCTGCTTGAGACGAAAGATACGAAAGGGATGATTCCATGTTTGGTCATAGACCTGACGGCCGCCGGGTGTCTTCCATTGACCCCATCGTCCGCATCACCCCCTACCTGATGCCCATGCGCTGCGACGCCCAGGTGTTCCTGCAGCACAAGCTGGATTATGAAGCCCTCGCCCGCTACATTGCGGCTCTTGGCGCCCGGGATGAAAAAATCACCTTCATGAATATCATCGTGGCGGCCTTCGTGCGTGCCGTGAGCGAGCACCCGGAAATCAACCGCTACATCATGAACAAGCAGTTCTACGCCCGCAACAACTGCACCGTGTCCTTCACCATGCTCAAGGATCCCCACGATGCCGCTGCCGGCGAAACCGCTGTGAAGATCAAGTTTGATCCTTCCGACACCCTCTTTGACGTGCGTGACCGCATGAATGCTGTGGTGAACGCCAACCGTGGTGAAACCAACCTGAATTTTGTGGACAAGCTGGTGCGTGTGCTGCTGGGTGTGCCCGGTCTGCCCACGGCAGTCATCGGGCTGGTGCGTCTTCTGGACCGCTATGGTCTGTGCCCCGGCGCCCTGTTGGACGAACTGCCCTTCCATACCTCCATGTACATCACCAACAACGCTTCCATCGGCCTGCACCACGTCAACCACCACATTTATAATTTCGGCTCCACCAGCCTGTTCTTCGGCATGGGCACGGTGGAACGCTCTGCGGTGGTGGATGCCAAGGGCAATGCGAAGATGAAGCGCTGGCTGCCCATTGGCATTACAGCCGACGAGCGTGTCTGCTCCGGCGCCCACTATGCGGGATTCTTCGCCTCCATGAACAAGTATATGGCTCACCCCGAGCTGCTGGAAGTCCCGCCGGAGTCTGTGCGCTACGAGCCCGGGCTGGAGTATCATGTGCCCAAGGTACAGCCCGCCGCCAAGGAAGAATCTGCGGAACAATCTGCTTAATGCGGGGCGTTGCCCCTGCACCCCACCAAAGGGCTTTCCCCTTTGGAAACCCAGGTGGGGGCTTTGCCCCCGACACCCCTGGGTGGGGGCTTTGCCCCCACCGCCCCCACCAGGGGCGCCGCCCCTGAACCCCGGTCGGGGGCCCTGCCCCCGACACCCCCGCAAGGGGCATTGCCCCTTGACCCTTCACCCCAAGCCCAAGGGCTTGGGGGATTGTTTGTATGTAGGATTTTCCTTACATGATGTTTTGTTATGCGAGGTGAGGGTTTCGCCCTCACGGGCGACCAAAGGGCTTTCCGATCGCCCTTTGGAAACCTTCGGGCTCCCTCCGGATGGAGGTGCTTTTAGCCTGTTTGTTGGAGGAACGAATAGGTTTGCAACGGATAACCAAAGGGCCCCTTGTGTAAAGGGGGCTACGCCGTCAGGCGGTGGGGGAGCCTGCGGTGCTGCGGGTATGACCTCTTGCAAGGGGTAGCGCCTGATGATTGTTCTTTCTCAGGCCTGAGAAAGAACCAAAGAGGGCCAGAGGGGGTGTCTCAATTCATCCCACCCGGAGACACCCCCTCTGGACTCCCCCCTTTCCCTCTATCTTGTGCGAGTTATTTTGTTGACTGACCCACAAACGCCTCGCGGGGGCGGCCCGTTTCAGGGTCGCTCCGATGGAGTCCGTGTGCGGCGACGGAGCGCCGCACGCCGGAACTGTTGTGGAGGAGCGGGTACGAAGCGTGCTTCGGTTTGTTGCCGGAGCAAAGTCAACTCACAAGGATGCAGACCGAAGGGGTCCAGGGGGCGATCGGAAAGCCCCCTGGTTCATCCGGCAAAAGGATGTTGCAGGTATAGGCGTAGAAACGGCAAAATTCTATGTGCAAGGTGGGATTTCGCCCTCACGGGCGACCAAAGGGCTTTCCGATCGCCCTTTGGAAACCTTCGGCGCCCCTCCGGATGAAGGGATATTAACCTGTTTGTTGAGGGAACGGTTTTCATCGATTCGGGAAAGTCTACTTACAAGGATGCAGACCGAAGGGGTCCAGGGGGCGATCGGAAAGCCCCCTGGTTGCTTCAGAACAGACAAGCCAAATCCATCAGACTACCCAAAACAAAAACACCCCGGAAATCCATCAGGATTTCCGGGCAATGGGTCAAGGGGCAATGCCCCTTGCGGGGGTGTCGGGGGCAGCGCCCCCGACTGGGGTGTGGGGCGGAGCCCCACGAAAGGGTTTCCAAAGGGCAAAGCCCTTTGGTGGGGTGCAGGGGCAGCGCCCCGCTTAGCCGTTGCGGGTGTAGTTGGGGGCTTCCTTGGTGATATTGATGTCATGAGGATGAGACTCCGCCAGACCAGCGCCGGTGATCTTGATGAACTCGGCCTTTTCCCGCAGATCATCCACCGTGCGGGCGCCGCAGTAACCCATGCCGGCACGCAGGCCGCCCACCATCTGATACACGGTATCCGCCATGGTTCCCTTGTAGGGCACACGGCCTTCCACGCCTTCGGGGACGAGCTTCTTGGAATCCTGCTGGAAATAGCGATCCTTGGAGCCGGATTCCATCGCCGCCAGAGAGCCCATGCCGCGATAGACCTTATAAGAACGGCCCTGATAGATTTCCATGGCGCCGGGCGCTTCATCGGTGCCAGCCAGCATGGAGCCCAGCATCACGCAGGAGCCGCCAGCGGCCAGAGCCTTGACGATATCGCCGGAATACTTAATGCCGCCGTCGGCAATCACACGGATGCCGTGCTTGTCGGCTTCTTCAGCGCAATCAGCCACAGCCGTCACCTGGGGCACGCCAATGCCTGCCACCACACGGGTTGTGCAGATGGAACCGGGGCCGATGCCCACCTTCACGCAGTCCACGCCGGCGGAAATCAGGTCGTGGGTCGCAGCGGCGGTAGCCACATTGCCGGCAAAGAGCTGGATGTTGGGATAGCGGTTGCGGATGGCTTCCACCTGACGCAGCACGCCGACGGAATGGCCGTGGGCCGTGTCAATGGAGATGACGTCCACCTTGGCGTCGAGCAGGGCGTCGATGCGGTCGAACACATCGCCCGTCACACCCACAGCCGCACCGCACAGCAGGCGACCGTTGGAGTCCTTGGCAGAGTTGGGATACTTGGTGGCCTTTTCAATATCCTTGATGGTGATCAGGCCGCGCAGGAAACCTTCAGCGTCCACAATGGGCAGCTTCTCAATGCGATGGCAGGCCAGGATCTTCTTGGCTTCTTCCAGACCGGTGCCCACAGGCGCAGTGATGAGATTGTTGCAGGTCATCACTTCGCTGATCTTGCGGGAATAATCCGTCTCGAAGCGCAGGTCGCGGTTGGTCAGGATGCCCACCAGCTTGCCGTCCCGGGTGATCGGCACGCCGCTGATCTTATAGCGGGCCATCAGGTTTTCCGCATCCTGAATCAGATGTTCAGGAGACAGGGAGAAGGGATCGGTGATCACGCCATGCTCGGAACGCTTCACCTTATCCACATGAGCAGCCTGTTCAGCGATGGGCATATTCTTGTGGATGATGCCCAGGCCGCCTTCACGGGCCATAGCGATAGCCATGCGGGAATCGGTCACCGTATCCATGGCGGCGCTCATCAGCGGAATGTTCAGTTTGATGGCAGGGGTGAGCTGAATCGAGAGATCAACTTCCTTGGGCAGCACTTCGCTGCGGGCGGGGACCAGCAGCACATCGTCAAACGTCAGACCTTCCCGGACGACCTTCTGAAGCATCGTTGCATCCTCCTCTAACCGTGTAGATATCACTGGATTATCCTTGATTATATCAAAGCCTGCGTCCTTCGTCAATGGCCCGGTTGACTATTTTTCGCCCTGTTTCGGCAAAGTTGTGCACCAAAGGTCGTTGCCCTTTGGAAACCCAGTTGGGGGCGCTGCCCCCGACACCCCCAGCAGGGGCTCTTCCCCTGCACCCCGGTCGGGGGCGCTGCCCCCGACACCCCCGCAAGGGCCATTGCCCCTTGACCCATCAGCGGGGCGTTGCCCCGCACCCCAGTGGGGGCGCTGCCCCCGACACCCCCGCAAGGGCCATTGCCCCTTGACCCATCACCCCAAGCCCTGACGGGCTTGGGGGATTGTCTTTATGTAGGTTTTCCCTTTCAGGCTATGCTTTTATGCGAGGTGGGGTTTCGCCCTCACGGGCGACCAAAGGGCTTTCCGATCGCCCTTTGGAAACCTTCGGTCTGCATCCTTGTGAGTTGACTTTGCTCCGGCAACAAACCGAAGCACACCTCGTACCCGCTACTCTACGACAGTTCCGGCGTGCGGCGCTCCGTCGCCGCACACGGACTCCATCGGAGCGACCCCGAAACGGGCCGCCCCCGCGAGGCGTTTGAGGGTAACTCAACCCAATAACCCTCACAAGACAGGGGGAAAGGGGGGAGTCCAGAGGGGGTGTCTCCGGGTGGGATGAATTGAGACACCCCCTCTGGCCCTCTTTGGTTCTTTCTCAGTCTTGAGAAAGAACACCCAACAAACACTACCCCTTGCAAAGGGTCATACCCGCTACGCCCGCAGGCTCCCCCACCGCCTGACGGCGGAGCCCCCTCCCGGAGGGGGCTTTTCTTTGTGCCGTTGCACGCTTTTTCCTTAATGGCATAGTTTTACATGCAAGGGAGGGTTTCGCCCTCACGGGCGACCAAAGGGCTTTCCGATCGCCCTTTGGAAACCTTCGGAGTCCCATCTCTTGTTTAGGGTTGTAACCTGCTTGTTGGAGGAACGGTTTTTCCTTTGTTGCTTGCTCAAGACTGCCGGTAGAGGTCAAGCCGAAGGGGTCCAGGGGAAACGAACTGCCCAGTGGGCAGTCGCCGAAGGCGAGTTTCCGGAGCGAAGCGGAGGCGGACCGATCGGAAAGCCCCCTGGTTGCCCCACAACAGTCAACATGCAGGATATCATCCTACCAACAAAAAATCCCCGGAAATCCGTCAGGATTTCCGGGTGATGGGTCAAGGGCCAATGGCCCTTGCGGGGTGCAGGGGCAGAGCCCCTGCTGGGGTGCGGGGCAACGCCCCGCAAAAGGGGTGCAGGGGCAGCGCCCCTGCTGGGGGTCCAGGGGGCAAAGCCCCCTGGTCAGCAGTGCTTCACACGATCGGCCTCTTCAGCCCGCTTGGCATTATTGAAGCGATCCAGCGTTCCCACCAGATACCCGGTGATGCGGCGGATGCGCTGGAAGGGCTGATTGCCGAAATCATAGGACAGCTCCACAAAATCGCCATCGACATGAATATCCATGCCGAAGGGCTCCTTGCCGAACTTCTCCTTGGCCCGATGGATGTAGGCGTCGATTTCCGCCTGCTCCAGCACGCCGCCGGTCACATTCACAACACAGGACATACGCAGTGCCTCCTTTGCATAGTTTGGTGTAAGATATATACCCTTTTCAGGTCAGGATGAAACGCTCCATCTGCGGGTCATGGACTTTTTTCTTTTCACCGGGGCGAACAGATGCTGCTCCTTCGGCTGATTCCTCTGCTGATGCTTCTGGTTTTCCTGCATAAAAGCACCTCCCGGAAGCAGTATGCCCCCGGGAGGCGATGCAGATACCTTCTTACATCTGGTGAATCTTCTCCATGTCGCCCAGAGGATCTTCACTGGTGAACAGGCTGTTGCCCATCACCGCCACGTCCACGCCCAGTTCCCGCAGGTAGGGCAGATTCTTCACAGACACGCCGCCGTCCACTTCGATCAGGCCGGTGTAGCCCATCTTGCGGATTTCCGCCACCTTCGTGGCCATGCCGGCATTGAAGGGCTGACCGCCAAAGCCGGGCTCCACGGTCATCACCAGCACCATGTCCAGCAGGGGCAGGTAGCCGCGGATGGATTCCGCCGGGGTGCCGGGGCGCAGAGCAATGCTGGACATCATACCCCTGGCACGGATACGGCGCAGGGTGTCGGAAATATCAGCGTGCAGTTCGGCATGAATGGTCAGCACAGAAGCGCCGCTGCGGGCAAAGCGGTCAATGTAATACTGGGGATTGTCCATCATCAGGTGGACATCCAGGGGCACCTCGGGATAGCGCTTGTGCAGCGCCTCCACCAGAGAGGGGCCGTAGCTGAGGTTGGGCACAAAGTGGCCGTCCATGATATCCACATGGATCCAGTCAGCGCCACCTTCCAGCATCTTGTTGACATCCCGCTCCATGTTCAGGATGTCCGCAGACAATACAGACGGTGCAATCTTAATCATATCGTTCCCTCCAAGTCTGCCTGACATCCGCCAGCAGCAGACGATATCTTTCTACACGTTCCTGATTGATTTCTCCCTTTTCCACACAGGCGGTGACGGCACATCCCGGCTCCTTGTCATGGTAGCAGGGGGTGAACCGGCACTGCCCTTCCAGGGGCGTAAACTCGGGATAGAATTCCTTGAGGAGCACAGGCTCCATTTTTCCGTCCAGTTCCAGCAGGCTGAAACCGGCCGTGTCCAGCACCCGCAGGCCGCCGGACAGCAGCAGTTCTGCGTGGCGGGTGGTGTTTTTCCCCCGGAGGATTTTCTGGCTGATTTCGCCCGTTTCCAGTTCCAGGCCCAGCAGGGCGTTGATCATGGTGCTTTTGCCCACGCCGGATTGCCCGGTGAAGCAGCAGGTCTCCCCTGCCATCATGGATCGCACGTCTTCCAGGCCTTTGTGCTCATGGGCGCTCACTTCCAGCACCGGGCAGTCCGCCCCGGCGTACTGCAGGCGCATCTGCTGCGCCAAAGAGGCATCCAGGTCGCACTTGTTCACCACCAGGCACACCTTCATGCCCTGCTGACGGGCACGGATCATCATGCGATCCACCAGCAGCAGGTCGGGGGCGGGCGCCGGCGCCACCACGATCAGCAGCAGCGTCACATTGGCCACCGGCGGACGCAGGCACTCGGTTTTCCGGGGAAGGATTTCCTCCAGCCAGCCGTGTTCCTCCCCTTCCCCGGGCTGAAACAGCACCTCGTCGCCCACCAGAGGCGACATTTTCATGCGGCGGAATTTCTTCTTGCATCTGAGGGTGAACTCGGCGCCGGATTCGTCACTGGCCACATAGAAGCCGCCGAATCCCCGCACCAGCACACCCTGACAGAGGCTTTGGGGTTCCACCGTCTGTTCCGTTTCTTTTCTCATGGCAACACCACCGTGCCGCTGTAGGCAAAGACTTCGTTGAAATACACCCGGTAGACGTACTCGCCCGCCGTGGGATTCACCAACTCGATTTCCGTCTTGCGGGCAGAGTTGGCGGGATAATCCGCCTTATAGACGGTATATTCCACCTGATTGGCCGCAGCGGAGGTCGCCGTGGACGTCAGCGTCACCCGGACGGTGACCAGGCTGTCGGATTCGGGCAAATCAAGAGCAATGCGCTGGCGGTGGAGCATGGACTGCACCCGGTAGACGCTGATGGTCACCTGGGTGCCTTGAATCACCGCCGTGTCGCCAGCGGGCGACTGGGCCGCCACCTTGTTGTGCTGAGAGGCCGTATCCGTGTCCAGATACTGGATGTTGGGATTCATGGTCAGGCCGCTGAGAGCAATGTGACCGATGGCGTCGTTGAAGTCCTCGCCCATCACGTCCGGCACATAGTTCACGCCGCCGGAGACCGTCACCTGCACCACGTCGCCCTTTTTGCAGGCCGTGCCCGCTTCGGGGATCTGGGTGATGATGTAGTCCGCCCGCACGGTGGGAGACACCACGCGTTCCACCAGCGTCAGGGTCATGCCGTAGGACTGCACCACCTTCATGGCGTCCTGCAGGCTCGACCCCACCAGTTGAGGCATGGCCATGGCCGTGGGACCCTTGGAGACCGTCAGCACCAGCGTGTCGCCCTTGGAGAGGGTTTCGCCCTCCAGAGGCGTCTGCAAAACCACAACGCCTTCAGCAATGGTGGGATGGTTGATTTCCACCACTTCCACCTTCAGGCCGCTGCGCTGAATTTCCCTGGTGGCACTGTCCACATCGGCGCCGATGTAATCCGTGACCACCACGGAGTTAACCAATTTTTCGTAAATCGCCATGCCGCCCACGTACAAGCCGTAGAAAACCACCGCCGTCACCAGCAGCGTCACCAGCCACCAGCGCAGATTCGCCTTGGGCTGACGGGCCGCCCGCCTGGGGGCAATGCGCACGCCGGGGTGCTCGCCGGAAGTGTTGTAACTCACGCCCTGCCGGGGGGCAGACGCCGGCTGCACCTGGGCCAGACGGGGCTGCATCTCATTGGTGCGGCCCTCCAGAGCCATGCGCAATTCCGCCGCCATTTCCCGGGCGGACTGATAGCGGTAGCGGGGATTTTTCTCCATAGCCATCAGGCACACATGGCGGATGGCCGGGGGCACATCAGGGGCATAGGCCTCGATGGGTGTGGGCTGGCTGTGGAGATGCTGCATGGCGATGGCCACCTGGGTATCGCCCTCAAAGGGCACATGGCCGGTGAGCATCTCATAGAGCGTCACGCCCACAGAGTAGATGTCGGAAGTGACGTCCGTGGCCTGACCGCTGGCCTGTTCGGGGCTGAAATAATGCACTGAGCCCATGACGCTGTCGCCTCTGGTGAGGGTGGAGCTGTTAGCCATGCGGGCAATGCCGAAGTCTGCCACCTTGATGTGGCCGTCGGCATGGACGAGGATATTCTGAGGTTTGATGTCCCGGTGGATGATGCCGTTTTGGTGGGCGTGCTGCAGGGCAGACAGGATGCGGATGGTCACCTGTGCCGCCACGGTGGGATTGAGCCTCCCCTTCTGGCGGATGACTTCCTTGAGGGTCTTGCCCTGAACGTGCTCCATGATGAGATAGCGGTTTTCGCCGTCCATGCCCACGTCCAGCAGGTTGACGATGTTGTGGTGGGTCATTTTGCTGGCGGCTTCCGCTTCCCGCTGGAAGCGGCTGACAAACTCCGCATCCCGGTTGAATTCCGGCTTGAGCAGTTTCACCGCCACGCTGTGCCCCGTGCGCAAGTCCTGCGCCCTGTACACAATGGCCATGCCGCCCACGCCGATCTGTTCCACCAGCCGATAGCGGTCTGCGAGGATTCGTCCGATCATTCGGCAGCCTCCTCTTCCCGCACCAAAGCGACAGAGATATTATCCCGTCCGCCGCCCTTGCGCGCCGCTTCCACCAGCAGTTCCGCCGCTTTTTCCACTTCATTGGCAGAAATGATGGCTTCGATGGATTTGTCAGACACCATGCCGGTCAGGCCGTCGGAGCAAATCAGCCAGGTGTCGCCCTTGCGCCGCTCCTCCACCATCAGGTCGGTGTCGATGGTCTCTTCCGTGCCCACAGCCCGGGTGATGACATTCTTCATAGGGTGATGCAGCGCCTGCTCATGGGTCAATTGCCCCAGGCGCTCCAGTTCCGCCACCAGGGAGTGATCGTCCGTCACCTGGCGGAATTCACCGTCCCTGAGCAGATACACCCGGCTGTCGCCCACATGGCCGATATACACATAGTTTTCGCTCAGCCACACCACCGACAGGGTGGTGCCCATGCCGGAGAGGGATTCATCCTCCTGCTGCTGCAGAAACAGCCGGTGGTTGACGGCCTTGAAGGCCGTGCGCAGCGCATCCACGGAGGGCTGCTTGCCTTCCAGCAGGGAGACAAGGCCATCCCGGGCGCCGGCAGAGGCCGTTTCGCCGCCGTTATGGCCGCCCATGCCATCCGCCACGCCAAAGAGCATTTCGCCCTTGACCAGTGCGTCCTGATTGCTTACGCGCACGCAGCCAATGTCCGTCAAAAGGGCCGCACAAAGGCCGCCCTCCCGGACCACTTCCACCTGGGACGGCTGCTCCTCCTCCTGGGGAGGCTCCGGCGTCTGGGGAGGCTCTTCCCCGGTCATGAAGCGCTTGATGCGATCCATGCTTTCCTTGTTGAAACGAAACTTATGGTTCATTGTTTCCTTCACCCTGCTTGTCCATGATGGTCTTTCGGCGCAGCTGTCCGCAGGCGCCTTCGATATCATCGCCCATCTCCCGACGGCGGGTCACGGAGATGTGCAGGCTTTCCAATTTATCCATAAACCGGCGCACGGTCTTTTCCGTCACGCCTTTGAGATCCCTTTCCTCCACCACATTCAGGGGAATCAGGTTGACATGGCACTGCATTCCCCTCAGGCGTGAGGCCAGTTCCACTGCGTGTTCATCCTCGCAGTTCACGCCGCCCACCAGCGCATACTCGAAGATCACCCGGCGGCCTGTTTTCTCAATATAGTTTCGGCAGGCGGCCAGCAATTCCTCCATGGGATACACTTTGGCAATGGGCATGGTCTTACGGCGGATGTCATCGTTGGGCGCATGGAGGGACACCGAGAGGGTCACCGGTAGGTTTTCCTCCGCCAATTGGTACATTTTCGGTACCAGACCGCAGGTGGACAGGGACACATTGCGCAGCCCGATGTTCACGCCGTTTTCTTCCCGCAGCAGGCGCAGGAAGCGCATCACGTTGTCATAGTTGTCCAGCGGTTCGCCGCTGCCCATCAGCACCACGTTGTGCACCCGGCTTTCGCCTTTCAAATAGCGGTTGGCGCACAGGATTTCCCCCAGCATTTCTCCCGCCGTCAGGCTGCGGACGCAACCATCCAGCGTGGAGGCGCAGAAGGTGCAGCCCATGCGGCAGCCCACCTGAGTGGAGATGCACAGCGTGCAGCCGTGATGATACCGCATCAGCACGCCTTCGACGCAGTTGCCGTCCTTGAGGCCAAAGAGGAACTTCACCGTGTCGTCGATGCGGGATTTCCTCTCCTCGATGATGGACACCGGCTGGGCCACGGCCGTTTGACGCAGCTGCTGGCGCAGGGAAAGGGGCAGGTTGGTCATTTCATCAAAGTCAGCGCCCTGATGAATCCACTGGAAGATCTGCTTGCCCCGGAAGGCCGGCAGTCCCTGCTCCTTGCACCAGTCAGACAGTTCCCGGGGATTCATCCCCGCCAGGTCCGTCATACGCGCTTCCTCCGCATCCGGCAGATGTAGAAGCCTTCCACGTGATCCCTGTGGGGCAAAAGCTGCAGGCCCACATCGGCGTGGCAGCGGAACTTCTCCGGGATGGTTTCCGGCAGGGCGTCCACTTCAAACTCAGGATGCTTCTGCAGGAACTTTTTCACCTGATTTTCGTTTTCATCCTTGAGCACCGAGCAGGTGGAATACACCAGCACGCCGCCCTTTTTCACATAGGCAGACACCGTCTCCAGAATCTTCTCCTGAAGGGCGGTCAGTTCCGCCACGCTTTCCTCGCTCACCCGGTACTTGACGTCGGGCTTGCCGGCCATCACGCCCAAGCCGGAGCAGGGGGCGTCCAGCAGCACCGCATCCATGGCCTGCACGCAGTCATCCCGGTGGATGGAGGCGTCACGGGTCATGGGGCGCACGTTGTCAAGGGAAAGGCGCTTGGCCTGAGCGGCGATCAGGTCGGTGCGGTGGGCATGGATTTCCCACGCCTGCACACGGCCGCTGCCGCCCATCATTTCCGCCAGCAGGCAGCTCTTGCCGCCGGGGGCCGCACAGCAGTCCAGCACCGTGGCGCCCCGCTTGGGGGAAACCGCCAGGCAGGCCATCATGCTGCTCTCACTCTGAATGGAGTAGTCGCCTCCCACAAAGCCGGCGTCCCTGCCGATGTCCACCATGTTGCGGACCTTCCACGCAAAGGACACATCGCCCTTTTCGTGCTCCCAAACCTTCTTGTTCAGAAGAGCTTCGAAGGAAGCATCGGTATGCCTGGTCATGTTGGGACGCAGGGTGACAGAGGTCTCCTGCTCGTGATAGCCCATGATTTCGTCTGATTCATCGCCCCAGTCGGCGGTGAGGCGCTCCACCAGCCATTCCGGCACGCTGTAACGGATGGACTTGGCCTTGACAGGCTCCGTTTCCGGGTCGGGCCAGGTCAGTTCATCCTTCTGGCGGATGAGGTTGCGCAGGATGCCGTTGCACACGCCCGCCAGGCCTTCCATGCCGATTTCCTTGCACAGCACAACAGAGGTGTTGGTGGCAGCGGAATCAGGAATGCGGTCTTCCAGCAGAATCTGACAGGCGCCCAGGCGCAGCACGTTGCGGAGTTTGATGTCCGTGTCCGGCTTGGCCATGATCTGATTCAGCGCCCAGTCCAGTTTCATCTGATTCTCAATGGTGTCGTAGGCCAGGCGGGCCACCAGACGGCGGTCCACCGCCGACAGGCCGCAGTCCCGCAGCTTGTCGTCCAGCACCTGATTGATATAGGCGCCATTCTCCGTCACTTCCCGGATCACTTCCAGGGCCATGCGACGGGTCGCCAGACCCTCCTGCTGCTCAGGGCGGCGCTTTTCAGGGCGCTGATCCCCACCAAAGGAGCGCCTTCTGTCAGGATTTGCCGGGCGATTCCCACCAAAGCCGGGTTTTGCGGTGCGGAATGCGCCCTTTTCCCCATTCGCCTCCACGCGAGGACCACGGAAGGGGCGCTTTTCAGCGGGATTTGCGCTCTTTTCCCCACCAAAGGCAGGTTTATCCCCACGGAAGGGGCGTTTTTCCCCACTTGCACCGCCGAAAGCCGGCTTTTTGTCGCCCGTCTTCCCATGGAAGCCACTGTTTGCGCGGCCGTTTCCACCGAAAGCGGGTTTCCCGGCGCTATTTGCGCCCGTTTTCCCACCGAAGGCAGTTTTCTTTTCGCTGTTCATTCGCTTTTCCCCACCAGCAGGGGCATTTTTGCGTTCATCGCTCATTGCATTTCCTCTTTCAGCACGGCGCCCACCTGCATGGGATGGCCTCGCAGATAATCTTTGGCAAGCATGGGTTTCCCGCCGGGAGCCTGCAGCTGCAGCACTTCCACAGCGCCCTGCCCAGCGGCAATCACCAGACCGGCTTTGGGGTCAGCCGTGAGGATTTCCCCCGGCGTGCCGCTGCCTTCCACCGCCCGGCCTTTGAGCAGTTTGAGCCTTCCGCCCTCTGCCTGGGTGGAGCACCCCGGCCAGGGATTCAGGCCGTGCATCCGCCACACGATGTGCTGGGCGTCCATCGTCCAGTCCACAACGCCCATCTCCTTGGTGAGCATGGGATCGTAGGTCATTTCGTCTTCATTTTGAGGAATCCGTTCCAGCGTGCCGTCTTCCAGCCGCTTGAGCGTTTCCATCAGCAGGTCAGCGCCGATTTCGCTCAGGCGCACCGTCAGTTCCCCGGCGGTTTCCGTTTCACCGATGGGTGTGGAGGCCTTGAGCAGCATATCGCCGTTGTCGATGCCCCGGAAAGTGACCATGGTGGTCACGCCCGCTTCCCTGTCGCCCTGCATGATGGCCCAGGCAATGGGCGCAGAGCCCCGGTGCTTGGGCAGCAGGGAGGCATGGACGTTGAAGGTGCCATGCACCGGGATGTCCAGCAATTCCTGCGACAGAATCTGCCCGAAGGCCGCCGTGACGCACAGGTCGGGCTTCAGCGCCTTCAGGTCCTCCACGCTCTCCTTGCGGATGCGCTGGGGCTGATACACCGGGATGCCGTTGGCGAGGGCGACTTCCTTCACCGGGGACGCCACCACCTTGTTGCCCCGGCCCTTGGGACGGTCAGGCTGGGTGAACACCGCCACCACCTCATGATGGCTGGCGATGAGTTTTTTCAGCGTGGGCACGGCGAAATCCGGCGTACCCATGAAAACGATCCTCATTCGTAGTCGTCCTCCGGCACATGGCCCTCGATCTCTTCCGGGGTCAGTTCCCGGTCCATTTTGTCCACATACACCACGCCGTCCAGGTGATCCAGTTCATGGCACACAGCCCGGGCGAAGAAGCCTTCCGCCGTCAGTTCGATGGGGCGGCCCTTGCGATCCTGGGCCCGGACGGTCACCTTGCGGGGGCGGGTCACGATGCCCTGACGCCCCGGCACGGACAGGCAGCCTTCCCGGCCGCACTGCTCACCTTCCCGGTCAATAATTTCGGGGTTGATCAGTTCCACCAGGCCTTCGCCCACGTCGATCACCGCCACCCGGCGCAGGATGCCCACCTGAGGCGCCGCCAGACCCACGCCGTCGGCACGATACATGGTGTCCGCCATATCCTTGAGCAGAATCCACAGCCTCAGGTCAAACTTTTCCTGCTTGCGGCACACCTGCCGCAGGGCGTCATCGCCCAGTTCCACGATCTTGCGAATCGCCATCTTGTTCTGTCTCCTTCTCATGGGGACGACTGCGTCCCTGTCTGCACCCGGTCACATCATGGTCACGGGATTATACTCAAAATACGTTTCAGCGCCTTCACAGGGCGTATGAGCCAGATCCGTCAGCGCAGCGCAGAACTGCTCCGTTGCCGGATGCACCAGCAGTTTCATCTGCACCTGCCAGCGGCACTTGCCACGAAGCACCGTCACCGACGGCTGATCCAGCCGCAGCATCATCGTGCGCTTTTTCCAGTCAGGATGCTCCGAAAGCAGTTTCAGGCACTCACGGTGCATCTCTTCCGCCCGCTTGTAAGCCTTCTCCCCTGCGGTGGATTCCACCAGAAGCCGTGCCATCACCGTGAAGGGCGGATACAGTCCTGCCCTGCGGCGGGCGAATTCCCTTTCGAAAAAGGCACGGTAGTCCTGCCTTGCGGAGGCCTGAATCACTTCGTCTTCGGGTTTGTAGGTCTGCACCACCACTTCGCCGGGAATCTCGCCACGGCCTGCTCTGCCAGCCACCTGGGTCAGCAATTGGAAGGTGCGCTCCCGGCTGCGATAATCGGGCAGGTTCAGCGTCATGTCCGCTGCCACCACGCCCACCAGCGTCACCTTGGGGAAATCCAGCCCCTTGGCGATCATCTGCGTACCCACCAGAATCCGGGCCCTGCCGGAGCGGAATTCATCCAGCAGTTTTGCATGGCCCTCCTTGCCGGAGGTGGTGTCGATGTCCATGCGAACAATGCCCGTGCCGGGGAACATCCGGCGCAGTTCCTCCTCCACCTTCTGCGTGCCGGCGCCGAAATAGCGGATATAGGTGCTGGCGCACTCGGGGCACGTTTGAGGGGAATCTTCCATGTGCCCGCAGTAGTGGCAGTGGAGTTTTCCATCGCCCGTGGCCACATGATAGGTCAGGGAAATATCGCAGTTGGGGCACTTCATGGTGTGACCGCAGCTGCGGCAGCTGATGAAGGTGTTGTATCCCCGGCGATTCATCAGCAGCATCGCCTGTTCGCCCCGCTCCATGCAGGTGCGGAGTTTCCGCTGCAGGACGCCGGAAAACACCGAGCGGTTGCCCATTTCCAGTTCCTGACGCATATCCACCACTTCCACCGTGGGAAGGGGCCGCTTGTGCACCCGGAAGGGCATTTCCAGCAGGGTATAATCCCCCCGGCGCGCCATGGCGAAGGACAGGATGCTGGGCGTGGCCGACGCCAGCACCAGCGCGGCGCCTTCGTGGTCGCAGCGCCAGGCTGCCACCTCCCTTGCGTCATACCGGGGATGACGGTCTGACAAATAGGTGGTTTCATGCTCCTCGTCCACCACGATCAGGCCGAGGTTCTCACAGGGCGCAAACACGGCACTGCGGGCGCCGATCACCACCCGGGCGTCGCCCCGGCGGATGCGCCGCCATTCGTCAAAGCGCTCGCCGGCAGACAGGCGGGAGTGAATCACCGCCGCCACCTGACCAAACCTGCTGCGGAACCAGGAAACCATCTGGGGCGTGAGGGCGATTTCCGGCACGAGAATCATGGCGGACTTGCCCATTTTCAGCGTGTGGCGCACCAGACGGATGAACACCTCCGTCTTGCCGGAGCCCGTCACGCCGTGGAGCAGAAACTTGCCCCGGCCCTGTTCCAATTCCGGCGTCACCACCTGCAGCACTTCCTCCTGGGAGGGCGTCAGCGGCGGATCCTCCACCGGCGTCACCGGGTCGTTGCCCCCGGGGCGGCGCAGCACTTCTTCCAGGCTGATTTCCACCAGCCCTGCTTCTTCCAGCTGGTGCAGCGCCTCCATGGGGTCCCGCACCAGCAGTTTCATTTCGCCCACCGGGTGAATTTCCCCATCCCGCAATAGTTGCAGGAGCATCCTGCGCTTGCGGGAGCGTCCCTGTTCACCCATGGCCTTTTCCACCTGATCGGCGGGAATCGCCAGGCGCACCATGGGCTGCTGGCGCACCTGAATGCGCCCGCCCCGCATCTGTGCGGGAATCATCAGCCGAAGGGTTTCCGCCAGGGGGCAATGCACCGCTTCCGCCATGCGCCGCGCCAGATGAATCAGACAGGGCAGAATCGCCGGATAATCCTCCAGCACGCCCGTGATGTCCCGCATTTTTTCCGGCGGAACATCGCTTAGTTCCGTCAGCGCCACCACGACGCCCTCTTTGGACATTCTCCCGAAGGGCACCGTCACCCGCTGTCCCACAGCCACATTCAGCCCCTGGGGTATGCGGTAAGTGAAGGTGTGCGCCACGTTTTCATGCACGATGTCCACGATGACCTGGGCGTACATTTCTTCACCTCCCCGCTTGATTGCAAGCCGAATAAAGGGTCATAAAACCCCAATTGTTATTATACCTGTTTTTTCGCAATTGCACAAGGGGAATCCCGGCCAAAAAATGAAACAGAGGAGCGGTTGTCCGCTCCTCTGAAAGCGTGTCGGAAAAGTGCTGAAGGCACTTTTCCGAGTTTTGCACTCCGTCACTGTCAGGGCTGCAAGCAGCCCTGACGGCCGTTCCTCCGTGTAAGGAAGCGATTTCTGACGAAATCGCACGAAATTCACCGTACAGGGGCTTCGCCCCGTCTAACCGCCCCGAAGGGGCTCGCTGAATTTCGATTTGCAGTCTGCCGACGGCGAATTACTGCACTGTATGCTCGACCTTTTGGGGTAAACTGAAAGAGGAGCGGTTTCCCGCCCCTCTGAAAGAATCATGAATTTGTCGATTACCACTGGATGCTGACAGCGCAGCCCCTGTCCTCCTGACCGTTTGCGTCCACAGGCACAATCAGCAGCGCCGTGGTGCCTTGCGGCAGCATTCCCTGCACCGTCCAGAAGCGACCGCCCGCAGAGGTGCGCATCAGCACTGCGCCGCTGATTTCATCATACACCGCAAAGGATACAGCCGCATGGCCACCCTGTTTGGGGGTGTAGGAGTCGATGGACAGCGTCACCATGCCGCTGCCGGATACCTTCAATGTGCCGGTGAGAGGATAGTGCTGGAAGGTGGATTCCGCATGGTCTTCCAGATGAAACACCCGGTCGGTGGTCAGGCTGTCCGCCGGCACGAAGCCCTGCAGCTGATCGCCCGTGGACACCTCCACATACGCCCATTCGCCCATGGTGGCCAGCCAGGACACAACCTGTCCCTGCGCCAGCCTGATCACTTCCCTGCAGCTGCCCAGCGGATCATCCGTCAGCACGACGGCTTCTGTCGTATAAGCACTCTTTTCGCCAGGGAAGGTCAGTTCCGGCACAGACGCCTTCTTCGGCAGCGCCTCAGCGTCAATCCAGCCGATACGCATTTCATCTGCGCTGATGTCGTACTGGATCATCGCCCAGCCGTCCTGCACGCCGAACACCTGAATCCAGTCATTGGTGGACACCACAGCCTTCCCGCCGCCCGCCTGACCATACGCTTCGCCGGGACCGTGATACACCTTATACTTCTGTCCGCCGGTGAATTTGATTTTCTCCGCCGTCAGCGTTCCCCAGGGGATGTCCGGCGCAACGGTCAGTTTCTCCCGGGCTTCCTTCACCGTCAAAGGGAAATCTTCCATGGAAAAATACCGCAAATCCCGCTGATATTCCCCGTAGAAAACTCTGTCCACTTCTTCCCCTTCCAGCGCCCAGCCCACGTTTTCCATGTGCAGGCGACCTTCCCGGGTGGCATCAATGAACATGGTGGGTGCATCCGGGCGATAATAGCCAATATGTCCCACGTGCTGCAGCAACCATTTGCCGTTGCCGTCATAGGCAAAGGTGCAGGTTGCTTCCTGAATCTCATTGTCCACCACATAGAACCAGCGCAGACCGCCGATTTCTCCGCCGTCACCCAAGCGGTCCAGAATCACAGGCTCCTCCACCCGGGGCAAGGCATAAGGGTTGTTCCACAGGAAAACCCAGTCGCCGTCATAGGCAAAGGCAAGCAGGTCATGTTCCTTACCCTTCTGCACAGCCACAAAGGCACAGGCGGTCTTTTTGCCGGGCGCATCGGTGTCCGTCCAGCCAGTGATTTCCCAATCCTTCCATCGGCTCTCCTGCAAAAATGCCCGGATGCTGTCCGGCGTGTTTTCCGCACCGAAAGCCGTTTCATCATACGCCCATGCAACGCAGGGCAGTGCCAGCAAAGCACACAGGATCAACGCCACCCATTTCTTCATGTTCTCTCCTCCTTTGGAGTTTGTTTTCACCTATAAAACGCTGGGAATTGGGCGGTCGTTCCCGTTCTGGAAAAGTTTACCGATGTAACAAAACAGGCGGGGAAACAAAAAAATCCCCCGGACATCCGGGGGACTAAAACCAAATATGATGCCGAAATCAGCCGATGTATTCCTTGCCGCCCATGTACATCCGCAGCGCCTGGGGAATCCGCACGCGGCCGTCGGCTTCCAGGTTATTCTCCAGGAAGGCGATGAGCATCCGGGGCGGCGCCACGCAGGTGTTGTTGAGGGTATGGGCGAAATACTTGCGTCCGTCGTCGCCCTTGACGCGGATCTGCAGGCGGCGGGCCTGAGCATCGCCCAGGTTGGAGCAGGAGCCGACCTCGAAGTACTTCTTCTGGCGGGGAGACCAGGCTTCCACGTCGATGGACTTCACCTTCAGGTCTGCCAGGTCGCCGGAGCAGCACTCCAGGGTACGCACGGGAATATCCAGGCTGCGGAAGAAATCAACGGAGTTCTGCCAGAGTTTGTTGAACCATTCGGGGCTTTCCTCCGGCTTGCACACCACGATCATTTCCTGCTTTTCGAACTGGTGGATGCGGTACACGCCGCGCTCCTCAATACCGTGGGCGCCCACTTCCTTGCGGAAGCAGGGGGAATAGGAAGTCAGCGTCTGGGGCAACTGATCCTCGGTGAGGATGGTGTCAATGAACTTGCCGATCATGGAATGTTCAGAAGTACCGATGAGGTAGAGGTCTTCACCCTCGATCTTGTACATCATGTTTTCCATTTCGGCGAAGGACATCACGCCCGTGACCACGTTGCCGTGAATCATGTAGGGGGGAATCACATAGGTGAAGCCCCGGTCAATCATGAAATCCCGGGCATAGTTGAGGATGGCGGAATGCAGGCGGGCAATATCGCCCATGAGATAATAGAAGCCATTGCCGGACACCTTGCGGGCGCTGTCCAGGTCAATGCCGGCGAGGCGCTCCATGATGTCCACATGATAGGGCACTTCGAATTCCGGCACGACGGGCTCGCCGTAGCGCTGCACTTCCACGTTTTCGCTGTCATCCTTGCCCACAGGCACGGTGGGGTCGATGATGTTGGGGATCACCAGCATCCGCTTGCGGACTTCCTGCTGATATTCCTCTTCCTTCACTTCCAGGTCAGCCAGTTCTGCCTTGATGGCAGCCACCTGGGCCTTGGCGGCTTCGGCTTCGTCCTTCATGCCCTTGCCCATGTACATACCGATCTGCTTGGAGATGGTCTTGATCTGGCCACGCAGGGTATCGGCCTTCTGAATGGCTTGACGGTTGAGCTTATCCAGTTCGATCACTTCATCCACCAGCACCAGCTTGCTGTCCTGGAACTTCTTGCGGATGTTTTCCTTGACCAGTTCGGGGTTGTTGCGAATGAGATTGATGTCCAGCATGATGTGTTCCTCCTTATGCTTGCAAACAGAAAGAGCCTCCCTGCCCGGGAAAATCCGGGACGAGAAGCTCGCGTTGCCACCCAGTTTGCCGATGAAGAATCACCGGCCGCTCGTATGCGCTGTATCGGGCGCACCCGGCAGACTCATCGCCTGCCCCATCCGGGAGTGGAAATTCCGTGCCACCTGACTGCCTTGCACCTTCCGGCAGTTCTCTTGACAGGCAATGCCCGGAACCGTCCCCCGTCCATCGGGAAATGTTGCTCTTATTATACGCCACTTGTCCCCCGATTGCAAGCCCTTTTTTCGGGGGTGATTCATTCTTCCCTGTCCCTGCGCATCATGTCAGGCAAAGCGCTGCTGACGGCATCCTTGCCAAAGCGCCGTCTGACGCCATCAATGGCCTGTTCCAGCCGCACCTGCTTCGGGTCGTCCTCCCGCACGCACTCCAAAAGGGACAGTTGGGCCGGCGCAGGGTCGTCCTCGCCGCACAGACCGTCCGCCGTGACGGACAGCAACCGCACCGGCGCATGGGCGGGCCAGGCGGCGTCAAAAATGGCGCAGGACTCCCGGTAGAGTTGCCTGGTAAGGTTGGTGGGCATGGGCAAAGTGTGCTGGCGGGAAATCACCTTGAGCTGGGGATCCTTGATCTGCACGGTGACGGTGCGGCACTTGAGGTGCTGGGCCCGCAGCCTTGCGCCCACGGACTCGCACAGGGGCATCAATCCCGCATGGCAGGCCTCCCTGCCCACCAGATCGTGGGGGAAGGTCAGGCTGTTGCCCACGGATTTTACTGGGTCCGTTTCGCCCCATACCTTCACCGGACTGTCGTCCAGCCCATGGACCATCCGCCAGCAGCTTTCGCCCTGCTTGCCCAGATAGGCCGTGAGCAGTTCCTTGGTGCAGGCCGCCATGGCGCCGATGGTGGTGACGCCGTGCTTTTTCAGTTGCTGGGCGGCGCTTTTGCCCACAAAGAGCATCTCCGACGCCGCCAGCGGGTGCATCAGTTCCGCAAAGTTCTCCCGGGTGATGCAGGTGGTGGCATCCGGCTTTTTGTAATCACTGCCGAGTTTGGCCCAGGTCTTGTTATCGCTCACGCCCACGGAGATGGTGATGCCCAGTTCCTCCCGCACCCGACGGCGCAGCAAATCCGCAATGGTCTTGCCATCCCCGAAAAGCCCCTGGGACGCCGTCACATCCAGCCAGCTTTCATCCACAGAAAAGGGCTCCACCTGATCGGTGACGCTGAGGTAGATCTCATTGACCCGGCGGGACATCTCCGCATACTTGTCATGATGGGGCGGCAGCAAAACAAGGCCCGGGCATTTCTGCCGTGCCTGCCAGATGGCCTCCGCCGTCTGCACGCCGTAGGCCTTTGCGATGTTATTTTTCGCCAGAATGATGCCGTGGCGGCCTTCCGGGTCGCCCGCCACCGCCACCGGCTTGTCCTTGAGTTCCGGATGCTCCAACAACTCCACCGACGCAAAGAAATTGTTGCAGTCGCAGTGGAGTATGACCCGCTTACCGCCGCAGGTCATAGGGCGCACCGTCCTGTTCGTCCTCCTCGTCCTGAGGCAGGAAGGATTCATTGAGGGAATCCGGCTGGAAGCGGGGGTCGAAGGCCAGGGCCCGCAAAGACTCCCGGCTGACCACGGTGTTGGTGCCCAGACAATCGTTGCAGCGATACTTGCACTCCGGGCAGATGCAGCCCAGGTGATCGCTTTCCGCCTGCACCATATACACGCCGCACTCCTTGCAGGAACAACGCATGAAACATTCATCCTTTCTGCCGGGTTTTTCGCCCGGGAACATGGTCATATTATACCACGAAGACCTGAATGGGGCAAGGGGAACAGGGCCTGATCCCGCCCCGATGAGGGGAATTCCGAAAACGTTTCCGAAAACACGGGAAAAACTTGTACTTTTGGCGAAAATAGAGTATAATGCATGAAGCCGGTCTTTCCGGCGCATATATATTGCATGATTCCGGGCCTTGTGTCCGGCGCATATACGAAGGAGGAGTACCCCCCATGCCTACCACGACCTTCGACAAGGAGTCCATCAAGGCATCCATTGTCGGCAAGCTTCAGCGGTATAACGGCCGCACCATCAAGGAAGCGTCCAATCAGCAGATTTACCGCGCCCTGGCTTCCACTGTCCGCGATCAGATTATGCAGAAGTGGATGATTTCCCGCCAGGAGCGCAAGACCTCCAAGGCCAAGCGCCTGTATTATCTCTCCGTGGAATTCCTGATGGGCCGCAGCCTGTACTGCAACATCCTCAACCTCGTTTCCACCGACGCCTATCAGCAGGCGCTGAAGGAACTGGACATCAACATCGACGACGTGCTCAAGGAAGAGCCGGAACCTGCCCTGGGCAACGGCGGTCTGGGCCGTCTGGCTGCCTGCTTTATGGACTCCCTGGCATCTCTGGACCTGCCCACCATGGGCTGCTCCATCCGCTATGAATACGGCCTGTTCCGCCAGAAGATCATCGACGGTCAGCAGGTGGAACTGCCCGACTACTGGCTGGGCAACGGCAACGTCTGGGAAATGCCCGTGATGGAAGACGCCTGCGAGGTGCACTTCAACGGCCATGTGGACATGACCGAAGAAAACGGCCGCATGACCTTTGTCCACAGGGATTATAACACCGTGGAAGCCATCCCCTACGATATGCCCATCGTGGGTTATGACACCTCCACCGTCAACAGCCTGCGCCTGTGGAGCGCCCGCAGTCCCAAGCGCATGAACCTGAGCGACTTCGGCGAAGGCCACTATGTGCAGGCCGCCGCAGAAAAGGAACTGGCGGAGGCCATCTCCAACATCCTCTATCCCGAAGACAAGCACTACGAGGGCAAGCTCTTGCGCCTCAAGCAGCAGTATTTCTTCACCTCTGCCACCCTGCAGTACATCCTGCGGGACTTCAAGAAGCTCAACGGCCCCGACTGGCAGCGTCTGCCCGAGCAGGTGGTCATTCACATCAATGACACCCATCCCGGTCTGGCCATCCCCGAACTGATGCGCCTGCTGATGGACCAGGAAGGCCTGGGCTGGGACGAAGCGCAGGCCATCGTCAGCAAGACCATGGCCTACACCAACCACACCATCATGGCCGAGGCCCTGGAAAAGTGGCCCGAGGACATGGTGCGCACGCTCCTGCCCCGCATCCACATGATTCTGGTGGAGATGAATCGCCGCCTGTGCGCCCGCCTGTGGAATCACTTCCCCGGTCAGGCAGAGCGGGTGGGCAAGATGGCCATCATCAGCTATGGCCAGATTCACATGGCGAACCTGTGCGTAGCCATGACCTTCAACACCAACGGCGTCAGCCAGCTCCACGGCGACATCCTCAAGGCGGAAACCTTCCGGGATTTCCACGCCGTGATGCCCGAAAAGTTCAGCGCCATCACCAACGGCATCACCCATCGCCGCTGGCTCATGGCCTGCAACCCCAAGCTGACCAGCCTGATCAACGAATCCATCGGCACCGACTGGATCAAGGACACCTCCCTGCTCAGCAACCTTGCTCCCTTTGCCGATGACGCCGCCTTCCGGGAAAAGTTCGCCGCCATCAAGCGGGAAAACAAGTTGCGCCTGACGGAATACCTCAAGCGCCAGCAGGGCGTGACGGTGGACCCCGACTTCATGTTCGACGCCCAGTCCAAGCGTCTGCATGAGTACAAGCGCCAGATGCTCAACGCCCTGCACATTCTGGTTTTGTATAACCGCATCGTCAACGACGCCTCCTTCACCATGGAGCCCCGTGCATTCATCTTCGGCTCCAAGGCGGCCCCCGGCTACAACCGCGCCAAGCAGATCATCCGCTTCATCAACGCCCTCTCCCGCCTCATCGACGCCCATCCCCGGGCCCGCCAGATGCTGCAGGTGGTGTTCCTGGAGAACTACGATGTGTCCAGCGCCCAGGTTCTCATCCCTGCCACGGAACTGTCCGAGCAGCTCTCCACCGCCTCCAAGGAGGCCAGCGGCACCGGCAACATGAAGTACATGATGAACGGCGCTGTCACCATCGGCACCATGGACGGCGCCAATGTGGAGATCTCCCAGCAGGTGGGCATGGACAACATCTACATCTTCGGTATGCGCTCTGACACGGTGCTGGATATGTACCGCGATGGCACCTACAACCCCATGACCATCTATGAGACCAACCACGAAATCCGTCAGGCACTGACCCAGCTCATCGACGGCACGCTCCTTCCCGAAGCGCCCGGCGCCTTCCAGGAGCTGTACCATTCCCTGCTGATGGCCGACTGGGGCTCCCTGGCTGACCCCTACTTTGTGCTCAAGGACTTCGGCTCCTACTCCATGGCCCAGCAGCGTGTCAATCAGGATTACGCCGACAAAGACAAGTGGAACCGCATGGCCGTCATCAACACCGCCATGTCCGGCGTGTTCTCCTCTGACCGCACCATCAGGGAGTACAACGATACCATCTGGCACATGACCCCCCTGCACAAGCACTGATTCCCTGCGCCCGGGTACACCTGTATTCCGGGCGCTTTCGTGATGTTCCCCATTTTGTTATGACGGGATGGATGATATGCTGCTTCATGATTCCCAGAATCCTTTCTTCAGGAGCCCTCAGGGTGCAGTGACCTCCGGCACAGCGGTCACGCTGCGCCTTTTGTGCGAAAATGCCCAGTCCGTGGTGCTGCGCACCTGGTTTGAGGAAGAACTGTGCTTCGTGATGAAGAAAAAGCCGGGCGACACCTGGGAAACCACCGTAACCATGCCCAAGGACAAGACCGGCCCCTACTGGTACTACTTCATCGCCTATCGCAAGGATGGCCGGACTGTCCGCTACGGCGCAGCCTATGACCGGCTGGGCGGCGTGGGCGGCGTGTACGACAGCGACGACCCGGAGTCCTTTCAGATCACCGTATACGACCCCGCCTACAAGACGCCCGCTTTCATGCACGGCGCCAACATCTATCAGATTTTCCCCGACCGCTTCCATCGTGCGCCCACCCAGGCGGTGGACAACCGCACGGACCGCTACGTTCACCCTTCCTGGGATGAAGACCTGCTGCCGGAAACGGACAAGCGGGGCGGCGAGTACATGGAGTTGGATTTCTTCGGCGGCACGCTGACGGGCATTATGGAAAAACTGCCCTATCTGCGGGACATGGGCATTGATATCATCTACCTCAACCCGATTTTCAAAGCCCGGTCCAATCACCGCTATGACACCGGCGATTACACCATGATCGATCCCCTTCTGGGCACGGAGGAGGAATTCCGCCGCCTGTGCCAGGAGGCTTCCCAATACGGGATGCGGGTGATGCTGGACGGCGTGTTCTCCCACACGGGCGAGGACAGCCGGTACTTCAACCGCTACGGCACCTACGACACCCTCGGCGCCTATCAGAGCAAGGAATCGCCCTATTACGACTGGTACACCTTCCGGCGCTTCCCCAATGATTACCGCTGCTGGTGGGACATTGATTCCCTGCCCGAATGCCGCAAGGATCACCCGGCATACCAGAAGTTCATTCTGGGCCCGGAAGAAGGCATTGTGCCCCGGTGGATTCGTGCCGGCGCCTGCGGATGGCGGCTGGACGTGGCCGATGAACTGACCATGGACTTCCTGCGGAAGCTGCGCAAGAGCGCCAAGCAGGAAAACCCCGAAGCCGTGGTGCTGGGCGAGGTGTGGGAAGACGCCAGCAACAAGATTGCCTACGGCGAAATGCGCTGCTACTGCAGCGGCGACACCCTCGACAGCGTGATGAACTATCCCCTTCGGGACGCCATTATTTCGTTCCTGACGGGCAAGACCACCGCCCTGCAGTTGGTGCGGCTGATCAATCATCAGGCAGAAGTGTACCCTGCACCCTTCCGCTACGCGCTGATGAATCTGCTGGGCAGTCACGATCGTGCCCGGGTGCTGAACTTCCTGGCGGACAAGGCCGGGGAAGATCTGCCCAAGGCAGAGCAGCATCAGCTTTTCCTGACGGAAGATGAGTATGCGCTGGCAACGAGCCGTTATCGCAAGGCAGTGGCGCTGCTGTGCGCCCTGCCCGGCTGCCCCACGGTATATTATGGCGACGAGGCAGGCCTGACAGGCTGCCATGATCCCTTCTGCCGCCGGCCTTTCCCCTGGGGAAAGGAAGACAAGGCGCTGCAGGAGGATATTGCTGCGCTGATGACCCAGCGGCAGCATTCCGATGTGTTGAAGTATGGCCATTGCGTCACGGAGGCACTGGATGATGACACGGTGGTCATCACCCGGTATCTGGATGGCGTGGATGCGCTGGGGCAGGAGACGCCCATTCACGACAAGCAGGTGATCACCATCCGCCGGTGACCAGGGGGCTGTGCCCCCTGGTCACCCTGCGGGGCGTTGCCCCGCACCCCAGTCGGGGGCCCTGCCCCCGACACCCCCGCAAGGGTCTTCGACCCTTGACCCATTACCCGGAAATCCTGAAGGATTTCCGGGGTGTTTTGTTTTGGAGTCATCTTATGGATTTAGGTTGTCTTTGCCGGAGCAACCAGGGGGCTTTCCGATCGCCCCCTGGACCCCTTCGGATGCAAGTCGTCTTATTTGGCCCTTGACCCATCACCCGGAAATCCCGAAGGATTTCCGGGGATTTCTTTTTTTGGAGTTGTCTTGCACAGCTGGCTTGTTTTTACCGGAGCAACCAGGGGGCTTTCCGATCGCCCCCTGGACCCCTTCGGTCTGCATCCTTGTTAGTTGACTTTGCCCCGGCAATAAACTGAAACATATTTCGTACCCGCTCCGGCACAACAGTTCCGGCGTGCGGCGCTCCGTCGCCGCACACGGACTCCATCGGAGCGACCCCGAAACGGGCCGCCCCCGCTAGGCGTTTGAGGGTCAGTCAACTCAATAACTCTCACAAGACAGGGGGAAAGGGGGGAGTCCAGAGGGGGTGTCTCCGGGTGGGATGAATTGAGACACCCCCTCTGGCCCTCTTTGGTTCTTTCTCAGGCTTGAGAAAGAACGCCTAACAAGCGCTATCCCTTGCAAGAATTCATACCCGCTGCACCGCAGGCTCCCCCGCCGCCTGACGGCGGAGCCCCCTCCCGGAGGGGGCTTTTCTTTGTGCCACTGTTAAGACTACTTGCATCCGAAGGTTTCCAAAGGGCGATCGGAAAGCCCTTTGGTCGCCCGTGAGGGCGAAACTCCCACCTTGGATAAAGGATTATCCGTTTCTAATCCGATACCTGTTGCACGTTTCCCCCACAACAACCAGGGGGCTTTCCGATTGCCCCCTGGACCCCTTCGGCCGCACCCCTACCTACTATTTTGAGCAAATAGCAGAAGAAAACCGTTCCTCCTGCAAACATTCTAATACCCCTCCAGCCGGAGGGGCGCCGAAGGTTTCCAAAGGGCGATCGGAAAGCCCTTTGGTCGCCCGTGAGGGCGAAACTCCACCTCGCACAAAAGATTGTTCCATTTCTATGCTTATACCTGCAACGTCCCTTTGCCGGAGCAACCAGGGGGGCTTTCCGGTCGCCCCCTGGACCCCTTCGGAGTCCCCTCCGTTGTTGCTCGTCCCAACAATAAACAAAGGATAATCCCCATAACAAATAATCCCCCAAGCCCGTCAGGGCTTGGGGTGATGGGTCAAGGGCCAATGGCCCTTGCGGGGGTATCGGGGGCAGCGCCCCCGATTGGGTTTCCAAAGGGCAAAGCCCTTTGGCGGGGTGCAGGGGCAGAGCCCCTGCTGGGGGCGGCGGGGGCAAAGCCCCCACCTGGGATTCCAAAGGGCAAAGCCCTTTGGCAGGGTCCAGGGGGCATAGCCCCCTGGCTTATGTTTCGGGCTCCAGGAGGCCTAGATCGCCGTCTTTACGCTGATAAAGGATATTGGTACGCTCCGTATCCACATTCACAAAGGCGAAGAAACTGTGTCCCAGCAGTTCCATCTGGATAATCGCGTCATCCACAGACATGGGACGCACAGGGAACGTCTTGCGGCGGACAACCTTGGGGCTTTCCTCCTCCTTGATTTCCTCTTCGAAATACTCCGGCTCGGCGGTCTTGAAGGCGTCGTCCCGCAGGCGTTTTTCCAGTTTGGTGCGATGGCGGTGAATCTGCCGTTCCATTTTGGCCAGGGCTTGATCGATCGCAAGGAAGAGGTTATCCTGCTCGGCGGCTTCTGCGCGGAGAATGACATTGTTGCCCATGGGCACAGTGATTTCCACCACGCGGCGGTCATTCTTTTCCTTGCGCATCCGCACCTGCATTTCCGTGTCGGGCAGGAGATAGCGGCTCATTTTGTTGGTTTTCTTCTCAATGCGGCGGGTGATATTGGGGGTAACGACCATATTCTTTGCGTAAATAGACAGCTTCATATATCAGGCGTGCTCCTTTCACGAAATAGGGTCAGAAGCGCGTCGGCTGGCGTTACAGCCTCCGCAGAAGATGATGCTGCGCCACGGGCATCACACCCTTTCTGCTGATTGTATTGATACCTTTCGACGCTCATGCCCGCTTTTCCTGCTCAGATTTGTCTTTTCCGGCATTTTTTCAACCGAAAATTTTATCATCTGCATTAGGAAAATCCGGCGGCGGATTTATCTGGGCTTCCCGGCCTTTTTCGCTGATTTTCCCCTTCCATTTCCCCCGGCGATATGGTACAATAAAGGATGTTGCACGCAATCCAACGACTGTATATAAAGGAGCAAATCATGGTAACTGTATCCAACGTGTCCCTGACTTTCGGCGGCCAGAAGCTCTTTTCCGGCGCGGACCTGAAGTTCCTGCCCGGCAACTGCTACGGCATCATCGGCGCCAACGGCGCAGGCAAATCCACCTTCCTGCGCATCCTGTCCGGCGAGTTGGAGCCCACCACCGGCTCTGTGAGTTACCCTGCCGATCAGCGTATGTCCACGCTGAAGCAGGACCAGTTCAAGTACGACGCCTACACCGTGCTGGATACGGTCATCATGGGCAATCAGCGCCTGTATGACATCATGCAGGAAAAGGACGCCCTCTATGCCAAGGAGGATTTCACCGACGCCGACGGCGAAAAGGCCGCTGAACTGGAAGGCGAATTCGCCGAAATGGACGGCTGGAACGCCGAATCCGACGCCGCGACCCTGCTGACCGGCCTGGGCATCCCTGCGGATATGCACTACGCCATGATGGGCGACCTCAAGGGCGGCGAAAAGGTGAAGGTGCTGCTGGCTCAGGCCCTGTTCGGAAACCCCGACATCCTGCTGCTGGACGAGCCCACCAACAACCTGGACAACCGCTCTGTGGCGTGGCTGGAGGACTTCCTGATGGACTTCCCCGGCACACTGATCGTGGTATCCCATGACCGCTGGTTCCTCAACAACATCTGCACGCATATCGTGGACATCGACTTCAACCAGGTCAAACTCTACGTGGGCAACTATGACTTCTGGTATGAGTCTTCCAAGATGATGCAGGCCCTGATGAACGACCAGAAGAAGCGCCGTGAGGACAAGATCCGGGAACTGCAGGCCTTCATCCAGCGCTTCTCCTCCAATAAGTCCAAGGCCAAGCAGGCCACCAGCCGCCGCAAGCTGCTGGATCAGCTGACCATTGAGCAGATGCCCGCTTCCTCCCGCCGGTATCCCTGGGTGTGCTTCACCCCCGACCGCGAAGCCGGCAAGGACATCCTGCAGGTGACCGACCTGTGCTATTCTCAGGACGGCGTGCAGCTCCTCAAGGACGTCAACTTCATTGTGGGCAAGGGCCAGAAGATCGCCATCGTGGGCAGCAATGAGCAGGCACAGACGGCGCTGTTCCGCATTCTGAATGAGGAACTGACCCCCGACAGCGGCTCCTTCAAGTGGGGTGTGACCATTTCCACCAGTTACTTCCCCAAGGACAACACCAAGTTCTTCGAGGGCTGCAATATGTCCATGATGGACTGGTTCGCCCAGTATTCCCCCGAGCAGCTGGAAACCTATATGCGCGGCTTCCTGGGCCGGATGCTCTTCTCCGGCGATGATGTGTACAAGCAGGTGTCTGTGCTCTCCGGCGGCGAAAAGGTGCGTGTGATGCTCTCCCGCATGATGCTCTCCGGCGCCAACTTCCTCATGCTGGATCAGCCCACCAACCATCTGGATCTGGAATCCATCACCGCCGTCAACAATGCGCTGATCAATTTCCCCGGCAATGTGATCTTCACCAGCCAGGATCACCAGTTTGTGACCACCATTGCTGATCGCATTATTGAGATCAAGGATGATGGCACCATTGCGGACTACTGGTGCTCCTACGAAGAGTATCTCGAGCGCACCAAGAACGACCGGTAACCAGGGGCTTCGCCCTGGACCCCCAGTCGGGGACTCTGTCCCCGACACCCCTGCCAAAGGGCTTTGCCCTTTGGAAACCCACCAGAGGGCGCTGCCCTCTGGACTCCCTATGTGGGGCTTTGCCCCACACCCCGGCAGGGGCGCCGCCCCTGCACCCCGCAAGGGTCTTCGACCCTTGACCCTTCACCCCAAGCCCTGACGGGCTTGGGGGATTGTTTTTATGTAGGTTTTTCCTTTGGAAGTGATTTTTTGTGCAAGGTGAGGTTTCGCCCGCACGGGCGACCAAAGGGCTTTCCGATCGCCCTTTGGAAACCTTCGGGCTCCCTCCGGATGAAGGGGTATTATCCTGTTTATTGAGGGAACGGTTTTCATCGAGTCGGGAAAGTCTACTAACAAGGATGCGGACCGAAGGGGTCCAGGGGAAACGAACTGCCCAGTGGGCAGTCGCCAAAGGCGAGTTTCCGGAGCGAAGCGGAGGCGGACCGATCGGAAAGCCCCCTGGTTGCCCCGGCCAAGACAAGAGAGATGTATAAATGCCCTCAATAATAATCCCCCAAGCCCTTGGGCTTGGGGTGATGGGTCAAGGGCCAATGGCCCTTGCGGGGGTATCGGGGGCAGCGCCCCCGATTGGGGTGCGGGGCAAAGCCCCGCAAAAGGGGTCCAGGGGGCAGAGCCCCCTGGTGGGTTTCCAAAGGGCAAAGCCCTTTGGAAGTTAGTTGAAGGTCATGTATTCTTCCTTGGGGGCGGGCGCCTTCTCGCTGCTGAGCTCTTCAAACATCAGCATCGACTGCCCGCCCTCCTGCATCACCTGGCACTTCGCCGTCAGTCGGGCAAACACACCCTTGCCGTAGAGCCGCTTGTGCTGGCAAATCCAGCCCACCTGGGCAATATCATCCGCACAGCAGGTCATGGCCAGCCGCCCGAACAGCGCATACCCCGGCGGCAGGCCCTTCTCCTGGAAGTACTCGCCCACCAGACGCACCGTCTTGTTGGCATACCGCTCCGGGTGCTCCATGGTGTCAATGTAGAACGTGCCCATTTGCTCTTCGGGAATGTCAATGATGGCCGCCTTCATGTCGTAGGGCAGGTCTTCATCCGCCACGCCATCCTCCGTGGAGCCATCCACATTCTCAAAAATGATGTTGCAGCGGGGATTCAGCGCACGAATCTGCCTGCGCCACGGGCTCTTGGGATGCTCCGGGCGGCAGCGATTCACCAGCACCAAATCCGCTTCCTTCATCGGATCGGTGAGCAGCTTGCGCATATTGGTCATGTAGGTGTCGAAGGTGGTGGCGTCGGCCATGGTGATGACCTGCACCATCCGCCAGGACATGGGCATGGGCGTGCGGGCCAGCAGTTCAATGGTCCACATACTGTTGTATTCCATAATGACCCGCTCCGGCTTGTGCTGACGGGTCAGCTCAATCAGCCGGTTGGTGTCCAGTTCCGACGGATCCTCCAGCATCACCACGGTGGCGTTGCCCTTCTTCAGCAGCGCCTCGTCATATTCCTCAATGCCCTCTTCGCAGCACAGGATCATCGTGCGCTGCCCCCGGGAGAATCCCTCGTCGGAGAGCATATTGTGAATCAGCGACGTCTTGCCGCTTTCCAGAAAGCCGGTCACCAGATACACCGGCACAAAGGTCTCCCGCTTGCTTGCGTTACTCACAGATGAAACAACTCCCGCAGGGCCTTTTCGTCCATGTGTGCGCCGATCAAGCACAGGCGGCCCGTGTAATCAGCCTGACCGGGGCGGAACTGCGCCTCGCCGGGCACATAGTCAAACTGGAACCATTCCCCGGCGCTATTCTGCAGCACACCCTTGGCACGCAGCACCTGACCGTAGGCTTCGTCAGCCTCCAGCTGGTCCAGCATCGCCTGAATCTCGTCCTGCTCGTACCGCCGTGCCGTCTCCACGCCAATGGACACAAACACGTCATCCGCATGATGGTGATGATGCTCATGATCGTGGCAGCCGCAGGTGCAGTGCTCGCCATGCTCATGCTCATGATGATGATGTTCATGGCAGTCACAATGCTCATGCTCATGATGATGATGCTCATGGCAGTCACAATGCTCATGGTCATGATGATGATGCTCGTGGCAGTCGCAATGCTCATGGTCATGATGATGATGCTCGTGATCATGGTCATGGTGATGATGCTCGTGGTCATGGCAGCCGCAGGTGCAGTGTTCATCATGGTGATGATGCTCATGATGGTCGTGCATATCGATGGGGCGGCCAGACTCGATGACTTCCATCATCATGTCAGCGGAGAGGTCATCCCAGGGGGTGGTGATGATGCGCACGCCGGGGTGCTGCTGATCGATCAGCAGACGGGCGGCTTCCACCTTTTCAGCGGAGAGCATCTGCGTGCGGCTGAAGATGACGGTGTCGGCAGTTTTGACCTGATCGAGGAAGAACTCGCCGAAGTTCTTGATATACATCCGGCACTTGCCGGCGTCCACCACGGTGGCGCAGCCAGTGATTTCGATGTCGTTGCGCTCCTTGGCCTTTTCCACGGCGGAGACGATTTCGCTCAGCTTGCCCACGCCGGAGGGCTCGATGAGCAGGCGGTCGGGGTGATACTGGGCGATGAGGTCGTCGATGGCCTTCTGGAAATCGCCCACGAGGCTGCAGCAGATGCAGCCGCTGCTCAGTTCCGTCACGGTGATGCCGGCGTCCTTCATGAAGCTGCCGTCCACGCTGACGTCGCCGTATTCGTTTTCCAGCAGGATGATCTTTTCCTGCTTCACGCTGCCGCCCAGCAGTTTTTTGATGAGCGTGGTTTTGCCTGCGCCCAGAAAGCCAGACACGATATTGATTTTCACCATGGTTTGTGTGCTCCTTATGGATGTCGTCGCTCCGCTGCCGGAGCGTGTGTAGTGTAACTCGTCACTTTTCATTATAGCACTTGTGTCAAGCCAGCAGGGGCTCCGCCCCTGCACCCCGGTCGGGGGCCCTGCCCCCGACACCCCTTATGTGGGGCTTTGCCCCACGCCCCGGCAGGGGCTCCGCCCCTGCACCCCGGTCGGGGGCCCTGCCCCCGACACCCCCGCAAGGGGCATTGCCCCTTGACCCATCACCCCAAGCCCAAAGGCTTGGGGGATTGTTTGTATGTGGGTCTTTACTTTGAAAGTATGTTTTTGTGCAAGGTGGAGTTTCGCCCTCACGGGCGACCAAAGGGCTTTCCGATCGTCCGCCTCCGCTTCGCTCCGGAAACTCGCCTTCGGCGACTGCCCACTGGGCAGTTCGTTTCCTTTGGAAACCTTCGGATGCAAGTAGTCTTATTTGGCCTTGACCCATCCCTCCAAACCTGACGGGCTTGGGGGATTGTTTGTATATGGGTTTTTCCTTTGAAAGTAGGTTTTTGTGCAAGGTGGAGTTTCGCCCTCACGGGCGACCAAAGGGCTTTCCGGTCGCCCTTTGGAAACCTTCGGATGCAAGTAGTCTTATTTGGCCCTTGCCCACCCCAAGCTCTAACGGGCTTGGGGGATTGTTTGTATGGGGGATTTTCCTTTGAAAGTAGGTTTTTATGCAAGGTGGGGTTTCACCCTCACGGGCGACCAAAGGGCTTTCCGATCGCCCTTTGGAAACCTTCGGATGCAAGTAGTCTTATTTGGCCCTTGACCCATCACCCCAAGCCCAAAGGCTTGGGGGATTGTTTGTATATGGGTTTTTCCTTTGAAAGTAGGTTTTTGTGCAAGGTGGGGTTTCGCCCTCACAGGCGACCAAGGGGCTTTCCGATCGTCCGCCTCCGCTTCGCTCCGGAAACTCGCCTTCGGCGACTGCCCACTGGGCAGTTCGTTTCCTTTGGAAACCTTCGGATGCAAGTAGTCTTATTTAGCCCTTGACCCATCACCCCAAGCCCAAAGGCTTGGGGGATTGTTTGTATGTGGGTCTTTACTTTGAAAGTATGTTTTTGTGCAAGGTGGAGTTTCGCCCTCACGGGCGACCAAAGGGCTTTCCGGTCGTCCGCCTCCGCTTCGCTCCGGAAACTCGCCTTCGGCGACTGCCCACTGGGCAGTTCGTTTCCTTTGGAAACCTTCGGATGCAAGTAGTCTTATTTGGCCTTGACCCATCCCTCCAAACCTGACGGGCTTGGGGGGATTGTTTGTATCTTGAATTGTCAAGTCAAGTGCAACAGTTGGTTGAAGAAAACTTCAAAGGGAGATTTCCAGCCAAGGCATTTGCGGGGACGGAGATTGATCTTGTTGATGAAGGCAGCAAAGAAGGCCGGATCGAAG
>SVHA01000026.1 GCA_015056085.1 Clostridiales bacterium | reverse complement strand
CACAAATCACCGCTAAACACCGGGGCAAACTGGGACACAAAACCAATGGAACTTGACATCAAACTTCGGGTGTAAGAAGTTACAAATTTTTTTGTTCCGATTGTCTCCATCAGTAGTGTGGTAGTTCTTCCACACCGACGTCCGTCAGCAATCCCGCCACACGGCCGTCGGGCATGGAGTAGCGCTGGCTCAGATAGCGCAGGGAGGCGGCCAGTTCGCCGTCCGGGCCGCCATACTGGCTGATGATTCGCGAGGCCATGGCGGGGTCAGGCCGGGTGATGCGCACCGGGTATTGGAGCTTCTTTTCATACACAAACATAAGCGTTCCTCCTTCCTCGTCCGTCAGGGACAGACCACGCCCTGCTGCCAGGGCCACAGTCCGCTGACCCACGCCCAGGAACCGGCGCCGCTGTCCTGATCAAAGGTGGTGGCGTAGTTGGGCTCGGCCGTCTGGGCGGACAGCTGACGATACAGCGTCAGGGCGGAGGCGTCATCGGGATGAGTGTTGAGATACAGCCGCAATTCCCACAGGGAGAACACCTGGCTCAGGCAGGCGGGCACCTGCCTGTTCGGCCTTCCCGCACAGGGGTAGTGGCTGACCAGTTCCGGGAAAAGAGTGCCATGCTCCAGCGCCTCCTGGGGCGCAAACATCTGATTCAGTTCCTGGAAGGCCGGATATACCGCGCCGGGCTGCTGCCCCGGGCAGTTCTTTGATGCGCACCCATTCGCCTGCTGATTCACCGCAGACTGCAGGGAGTGATTGCACGCCATGGGGGTGTCGATGGTCATGGGCTGCTGGCAGGGCTGATTCATCCCCGCGGCAGAACAGTCCGCTGACGCCTTCGCAGACGCACAGGTTGAAGCAACAAAGGAAAAATGGCGCTGAGGCTGAAGAAGCTGCATACGCACGCCATCCTTTCATAGCAATTTTGTGCCCGGATACCCGGGCAGTTCAGACTATGCGGGGCAGGCGGCGGGTGTGCTTTTGATCAGCAAAGCCCCGCAGCAGCGCCCCCGCTTGTCTTTTTTTCACGAGTTTTGCCTAAGGTGGAATAAGTGGCACGGAACACGGCATATAGTCAAGGGAAAAGGCAAAAATCAGCAGGCAAATGCTGATGAATCCGAAAGGAGAATGAAGGAATATGGAACAGATTCGGATGATGCTGGTGGATGACAACGCCCAGTTGCGGCAGGGCGTGAGGGACTATCTGAACACACAGGAGGATATGACAGTGGTGGCGGAATGCTCCAACGGGCTGGAGGCGCTGGAGCGCCTGGGCAAAACGCCGGTGGATGTGATCGTGCTGGACATCATCATGCCGCAGATGGACGGCTATTCCTTCCTGGAGGAGGCGCACCGCCAGGGCATCAGCCCCATGCCCAAGGTGATCGTGGTGTCGGCGCTGGGCAGGGACGACTTCATCACCCGAGCGATTTCTCTGGGCGCTTCCTTCTATATGGTCAAGCCCTTTGAACTGCCCACCCTCTGCAGCCGCATCCGGGAAATCACCGGCCATGGCATCCCGCTGGAAGTTGCCCCCGGCACGCCGGCGAGGACCCTTTCCACCATAGATGAGCGCCTGTCAGGGCTGTTCCTGACCATCGGCATTCCCGCCCACATCAAGGGCTACAACTTCCTTAGGGAAGCGGTGAAAATGGTGGTGGAAAACCCTGACGTCATCAACCGCATTACCAAAGAACTCTATCCCGGCATCGCCCGGCACTTCGGCACCTCCGCCAGCAAGGTGGAGCGGGCCATCCGCCACGCCATCGAGGTCGCCTGGAGCCGCGGGCGCATCGACACCCTCAACAAGGCCTTCGGCTGCAAGGTGGTGCTGCGGGAGGATAAGCCCACCAATGGGGAGTTCATCGCCATGCTGGCCGACCGCATGACCATCGAGCGCCGCACAGCATGAAAAATCCCCCGGCCGTGTGATTGCCCATGGCCGGGGGTGTTTTTGTCGATTTTTTCGGGGATGGAGCAAAATGGGCGCACCCCCCCGCTGGCGAAGCGGGGGAAAGGGAAAGAGAGATTTACTTGGACACAACCCACTTGCCGTCGGCCTCAGTTGCCTTGTAGCCGTCAGCGAGGTAGGTGCTGGGGTCAGCAGAGAAGGTGCCGCCCTTGATGGCGAGAGTGCCGCCAGACTTGGAAATCAATGTGCAATCAGTGATGAAATCGCCGCCGTTGATGACCACATCGCCAGCAGTGCCACTCATGCACAGCAACAAAACAAAAAAAGCCGCTGATGCGACTTTTCTATCTGGCGGAGTGGGTGGGATTCGAACCCACGTGCCCTCTCGGGCAAACGCATTTCGAGTGCGCCCCGTTATGACCGCTTCGATACCACTCCATGGGCACATAGGAGTATACCACATCCCGGGGAAATCCGCAAGGGAGGCGGGGGAATTTCCTCCTAGGCGAGTGTACGAGTGTCAAACATAGGTAACACCTTGAGAGCCGAACTGCGAAGTCAAGGGAAGGGTGGAGATTTGCGAAGCAAATACGACCCGACCTTGACGAGAACAGAAGAAATAGAATGGTGAGCAGGT
>SVHA01000020.1 GCA_015056085.1 Clostridiales bacterium | reverse complement strand
GATACGGCACACGCCGTACTTGCGCAGGACAGAGTGGGGACGGCCGCACAGACGGCAGCGGGTGTAAGCGCGGGTGGAGAACTTGGGCGTCCTCGCCTGCTTGAGCTTCATACTCGTCTTAGCCATTGATGTTCTCCTCCTTCATTACGCCTGCACGAAGGGCATGCCCAGCAGGCGAAGCAGTTCCTTGCACTCCTCATCGGTCTTAGCGGTGGTAACGAAGATCATTTCCATGCCGCGGATCTTTTCGATCTTGTCGTACTCGATTTCGGGGAACAGCAGCTGCTCACGGATGCCCAGGGCATAGTTGCCGCGGCCGTCGAAGGCCTTGTCGGACACGCCGCGGAAGTCGCGGACGCGGGGCAGAGCAACATTGACCAGCTTATCCATGAATTCTTCCATGCGCTGGCCGCGCAGGGTGACCTTGGCACCGACGTTCTGGCCTTCACGGAGCTTGAAGTTCGCGATGGACTTCTTAGCCTTGGTGACCATGGGCTTCTGGCCGGCGATGGCGGTCAGCTCGTTGACGGCGATCTCCAGGCTCTTGGCGTTGTCCTTGCACTCGCCCAGGCCCATGTTGATCACGATCTTCTCGAGCTTCGGGATTTCCATGACGTTCTTGTAGCCGAATTTCTGCTGAAGAGCAGGAACAGCTTCGGCCAGGTACTTTTCCTTCATACGGGTAGCCATCAGACTTTTCCTCCTTCTCAGTCAATTTCAGCGTTGCACTTCTTGCAAACGCGGACCATCTTGCGGGTCTGCTTGCCGGCATCGGTGGTGACGGTGGTCACCTTGTGGGCCACGCGGGCGGGCTTGCCGCACTTGGGGCACACCAGCATCACGTTGGACGCATCGATGGGCAGTTCCTTCTTGATGATGCCGCCGGGCTGCATGGCATTGCGGGCCTTCTGGTGCTTGGTGACCACGTTGACGCCTTCAACGGTGACGCGGCCAGCCTTGGGGAAGGCAGCAGTGATCTTGCCCTTCTTGCCCTTGTCCTTGCCGGAGATGACAACGACCTGATCGTTAGACTTCACATGCATCTTGTCTTTACCTCCTTACAGAACTTCGGGAGCCAGGGAGACGATCTTCATGAAGTCCTTCTCGCGCAGCTCACGGGCCACAGGTCCAAAGATACGGGTGCCCTTGGGCATCTTGTTGTCGTTGATGATAACGGCTGCGTTGTCATCAAACTTGATGTAAGAGCCGTCAGGACGGCGCTTATTCTTGCGCATACGGACGATAACCGCCTTGACGACGTCGCCCTTCTTGACGGTGCCGCCGGGAGTAGCGGTCTTGACGCTGGCCACGATGATATCACCGATGGAGCCATCACGCCGGAAAGAACCGCCCAGCACACGGATGCACATGATTTCCTTGGCGCCGGAGTTATCGGCAACCTTAAGCCGGGTTTGCGGCTGAATCATAGGGTTTTTCCTCCTTAACAGACGTACGGCTTACTTGGCCTTCTCGATGATTTCGACCAGGCGCCAGCGCTTGTCCTTGGACAGCGGACGGGTCTCCATCACGCGGATGGTATCACCCACACCGCACTCATTGTTCTCGTCATGAACCTTCAGCTTGCTGGTCTGGTTCATGATCTTGCCATACAGGGGATGACGGACGCGGGTCTTGATCTGAATCACGACGGTCTTGTCCATCTTGTCGGACACGACGACGCCGATACGAGTCTTGCGAAGACCACGCTCCTGCGTGTTGTTCATTTCAGACATTGAAGCAGCTGCCTCCTTCCAATCTCAATTAAGCCTGTTCCTTCTGGCGCAGCACGGTCTTGGCGCGAGCGATGTCACGCTTGACCGCGTTGATCTGCATGGTGTTCTGCAGCTGGCCGGTGGCAAGCTGGAAACGAAGGTTGAACAGTTCCTTCTTCAGTTCAGCGACCTTGGCGGTCAGCTGATCGACGCTCATCGCGGAGAATTCATTCGCCTTCATTATTCTTCACCCTCCGCTTCCTTCGCGGCTTCTTCGACGCGCTTGATGAACTTGGTCTTCAGGGGCAGCTTGTGAGAAGCCAGGCGCAGAGCCTCACGTGCAGCCTCTTCCGGCACGCCGGCGACTTCAAACAGCACGCGGCCGGGCTTCACAACCGCCACCCAGTACTCGGGAGAACCCTTGCCGGAACCCATGCGGGTCTCAGCGGGCTTCTCGGTCACGGGCTTATCGGGGAAAATCTTGATCCACACCTGACCGCCACGCTTGGTGTAACGGGTCAGGGCGATACGAGCAGCTTCGATCTGCTGGGAAGTCACCCAGCAGGGCTCGGTGGCCTGCAGGCCGTAATCGCCGTAGGCCAGGAAGTTGCCGCGATGAGCAGCACCCTTCATGCGGCCGCGGAAAACCTTGCGGCGCTTGACTCTCTTGGGCATCAGCATGGGTTACTTAACCTCCTTCGCAGCGGGAGCCTTCTTGGCCTTGGGCAGGATCTGACCCTTGTAGATCCAAACCTTCACGCCCAGACGACCATAGGTGGTCTTGGCCTCCGCGAAGCCATAGTCGATGTTGGCACGCAGGGTCTGCAGCGGGATGGAGCCGTCATGATACTGCTCGGTACGGGCAATATCGGCGCCACCCAGGCGGCCAGACACAGCGGTCTTGATGCCCTTGACGCCGGGCAGCTTCATGGCGCGCTGCTGGGCCTGCTTCAGGGCACGACGGAAGCCGATGCGCTTCTCCAGCTGCTGGGCGATGTTCTCGGCCACCAGCTGAGCGTCAGCGTCAGGCTGCTTGATTTCCAGAACATTGATCTGGGCAGTGCGGCCCAGGAAGGTGGTGATCTCCTTCTTCAGTGCCTCGATGGTGGCACCCTTGGGGCCGATGATCATGCCAGGCTTGCTGGTCATGATGTTGACCGTAACGGTCTGAGCGGTACGCTCGATGTCAATGCGGCTGATGCCAGCAGCATAATACTTTTCCTTGAGCATCTTGCGCAGCTTGTAATCTTCCACCAGATTGTTGGCAAAGTCCTTCTTGCCAGCATACCAACGGGTGCTCCAATCGAAGATCACGCCGACGCGAGCGCCGTGGGGATTGACTTTCTGACCCATGGATAAACCTCCTTCGCCTTACTTCTTCTGGTCAAGCACAACAGTGATGTGGCTGGTGCGCTTGAGCATGGGGGATGCGCTGCCGCGGCTGCGGGCAACATAGCGCTTCAGCGTGGGGCCGGGGTTGGCGAACACTTCAGCGACGTACAGATCCTTGCGGTCCAGTTCCTGGTTGTTCACAGCGTTTGCGATGGCGCTGTTCAGGAGCTTGTAGACCACAGGAGAAGCGGCCTTGGGGGTGTAGGTCAGGATGGCCAGAGCCTCGTCCACATTCTTGCCGCGGATCAGATCGATGACGATCTTCACCTTACGGGAGGAGATGCGAACATACTTGGCATGGGCCTTGGGGCGGCGATCCGCATTGAGTTTGCGGGCAGCCGTCTTTTCCTTGGAACGGGTTGCCATATTGTTTCACTCCTCTCTCTTAGCGGCGACCGGTGGACTTATCACCGGCATGACCACGGTAGGTGCGGGTGGGTGCGAACTCACCCAGCTTGTGGCCGACCATATCCTCCGTGACATAGACCGGCACATGCTTGCGGCCGTCATGCACAGCGATGGTGTGACCAACGAAATCCGGGAAGATGGTGGAAGAACGGGACCAGGTCTTCACAACATTCTTCTTGCCGGCATTGTTCATTTCGGTAATGCGCTTCATCAGCGCGCCCTCAACATAGGGGCCCTTCTTAACAGAACGACTCATTGATTGGCTGCCTCCTTCCTATAGGATGCGCGATTACTTGCCAGCGCGCTTGATGATCATCTTGTTGGAGTACTTCTTGTGCTTGCGGGTCTTCAGGCCCAGAGCGGGCTTGCCCCACGGAGTCACAGGAGCAGGCATACCAACGGGGCTCTTGCCCTCGCCGCCGCCATGAGGATGGTCGCAGGGATTCATGACCACACCGCGGACGGTGGGACGGATGCCCATGTGACGCACACGGCCGGCCTTGCCCAGGCGGACATTCTCGTGATCGGAGTTGCCCACGGTGCCGATGGTGGCCTTGGCGTTCAGGGGCAGCTTGCGCATTTCGCCGGAGGGCAGACGCACGGTGGCGTAGCCGTTTTCCTTAGCCATGAGCTGAGCGCTCATGCCGGCGGAACGGACCAGCTGGCCGCCGCGGCCGGGCTTGAGCTCCAGGTTGTGGATCAGCGTACCCACGGGGATGCTCACCAGGCTCAGAGCGTTGCCGGGCTTGATGTCGGCAGTCTCAGAGGAGATGACGGTGTCGCCAACCTTCAGGCCCAGAGGAGCCAGGATGTAGCGCTTCTCGCCGTCTGCGTAGTTCAGCAGAGCGATGAAGGCGCTGCGGTTGGGATCGTACTCGATCGCGGCAACCTTGGCGGGAATGTCCATCTTGTTGCGCTTGAAATCGATGATACGATACTTGACCTTGTTGCCGCCGCCCTGATGACGGACGGTGATCTTGCCCTGCTTGTTACGGCCGGCATTCTTCTTGAGAACCTCGACCAGGCTCTTCTCGGGAGCCTTCTTGGTCAGTTCATCGTAGTTAAGAACCGACATAAAGCGCCGGGCGGGCGAAGTCGGCTTGTAGTAACGAATAGCCATGTTTCTTGTCCTCCCTGCTTTACTCGCCCATGCCTTCGAAGAACTTGATGGGCTTGGAGTCCTTCTTCAGCGTGACATAGGCCTTCTTGATTTCGGGGGTGCGACCGGCGGTACGGCCCTGGCGCTTGATCTTGCCCATGGTGCGCAGGGTGTTGACCTTCTCGACCTTCACACCGTCTTCAGCGAAAACGGCTTCGATGGCCTGCTTGATCTCGGTCTTGGTGGCGTGGATGGCCACTTCGAAGATGTAACGCTTGTCGGCGATACCTTCGTAGGCCTTCTCGGTCAGGACCGGGCGCAGGATGATATCGTGCATATCCTTCATTATGCGTACACCTCCTCGATGGACTGAACGGCAGCCTTGGTCAGGATGACCTTGTGGGCGTTCAGAATATCGTAGACGTTCAGGGTGTTGACGTAGGTGGTGGCAGCCTCAGCCAGGTTGGCAGTGGCGCGGACCACGTTCTCGTCACGCTCGGGCAGGACCACCAGAGCCTTGCGCTCGGCATTCAGGTTCTTGAGAACCTTGGCCATCAGCTTGGTCTTGCCTTCGGTCAGGGTGATTTCATCCACCACGAGGATCTCGCCGGCGTTGAGCTTGGAAGTCAGAGCAGACTTGAAAGCCAGGCGGCGGACCTTCTTGGGCACCGCGATGACGTAATCGCGGGGCTTGGGAGCAAACACCACGCCGCCGTGCTTGAACTGGGGAGCGCGGTTGCCATGGTGGCGGGCATTACCGGTGCCCTTCTGGCGGTAGATCTTGCGGCCACCGCCACGGACTTCGCTGCGGGTCTTGGCACTCTGCGTACCCTGACGCTGGGCAGCCAGGTAGGAACGGACGACCAGGTGCATGGCGGCTTCGTTGATGGAGGAAGCAAAGATCTCCTCGCTCAGCTCGATCTCGCCAATGGCCGCGCCTTCCATATTATAAAGAGCAGTCTTAGGCATTGTTTAATATCCTCCTCGCACCGATCACTTGACAGTGTCGCGGATGACCAGCAGGCCGTTGTTGGGGCCGGGGACGGCGCCCTTCACCAGCAGCAGGTTGCGCTCCGCATCCACAGAGACGACTTCCAGGTTCTGAACCGTCACACGATCCACGCCGTAGTGGCCAGCCATGTGCTTGTTCTTGAACACACGGGAGGGATCGGAGTTGGCGGAGAGGGAGCCCACGCCACGGTGGTACTTGGAACCATGAGCCATGGGGCCGGTGTGCTGGTTCCAGCGCTGGATGGCGCCAGTGTAGCCGTGGCCCTTGCTGGTGCCGGTCACGTCGATCTTGTCGCCCTGGGCGAACTGATCAACCTTGAGCTCATCGCCCACGTTGTAGGGGGTGCAGTCGTCGAAGCGGAACTCACGCAGCACACGCTTGGCAGCAACGCCAGCCTTGGCGAAGTGGCCCTGTTCGGGCTTGTTGAGCAGCTTCTTTGCACGGTTCTCGGTCAGATCACCGAAGCCCACCTGAACGGCGCAGTAGCCGTCGGACTCGATGTTCTTGGTCTGCACGACAGTGCAGGGGCCCGCTTCAATCACGGTAACCGGAACAAGACGGCCATCTTCGGTGAAGATCTGCGTCATGCCGATCTTTTTGCCCACGATCGCTTTCTTCATTGTTTCGTTCCTCCTGCCTTACAGCTTCATTTCGATTTCGACACCAGCAGGAAGTTCGAGCTTCATCATGGCGTCCACAGTCTTGGGGTTGGGGTTGACGATGTCGATGAGTCGCTTGTGGGTGCGACGCTCGAACTGCTCGCGGCTGTCCTTGTACTTGTGCACAGCACGCAGGATGGTCACGACTTCGCGCTCAGTGGGCAGCGGAATCGGGCCCGACACACGGGCACCCGTGCGCTTCGCAGTCTCGACAATCCGCATGGCGGACTGATCGATCAGGTTGTGCTCGTAGGACTTGAGCTTGATACGGATCTTTTGGCTGGCCATTGGTTTACCTCCTATTTCGTTCTCTTTGCGCCGTCACCGCCGGCACTGCAGGTGTGCTTCGGCCGCGCTTCGAGTCCGTCGCCCGATTGTGCGGGCTGGTCCGTGATAATTACCCGCCTGGCCTGGCGGCAACTTACCACTTCATCCCTAAACAGACAACAGTCGTATTATATACGATACGTAGAAAATTTGCAAGGGGTTTTTCAACATTTTTTCAACTTTTTTTGAAAGTTTTTTCGCCGCCGATTCCCGCAACCCCCGATAAACCTGCATTTCCCGCTTTTCACCTTTATACACGCTCATCGGCGTGTCCTAATTTTATGTTATTTTCCCTTTCCCGACCTTTCTTCCGGCGGATTATTCAGATGAATACGCTACAACCCTTGATTATCAACGCTTTGCGCCATAATTTATTCCCACCGTGCCGGGAGTATCATGTATTTCTGTGCATTTCGCTGAATTTTCACACCGTGTTTTTGACTTGTCTTTTCTGGTGGATATTCTTCCATGGTTTCGATGAATTCCCGGCTGATTCGCCCCATTTTCCGGCAGTAGCCGATTTTTGCCGGACGATCCCTCCCCTGCCCCTGACAATATTCGTGTTTTTTCAGCCTTTCTTTTCCCTTTTATCGTCAAACAAAAAAATCAGCACAGCAGGGCTTTGCGCCAGCTGTGCCGATTTATTTGCAGGATGTGTTATTCTTCCTGCCCTTCCAGTTCTTCCCAAACGAGATACAGTTCGTCCACCTCGTCCTTTTTGAGCTGGTATTCCCTGGCCAGGCGGGCGGCCAGTTCCGCATCCTGATAGGTGGCAGGATCCGCCAGGCGGGCTTCCAGCGCCGCCGCTTCCTCCTCCGCCTTCGCTACGGCTTCCTCCGCCTGTTTGAGCGCCTGCTTGCGTTCCCGGATGCGCCTCTCCTCTTCCCGGGAGCGGCGCTTTTCCTTTTCCAGCGCCGTGCGGGTCATGCCGGCGGTGTCGCCGTCAGGTTCCTGCTGGCGGTTGATCTTCTCGAAGTAGTCGTCGTAGTTGCCCAGGTATTCCTTCAGCCCATCCTTTTCCAGCACGCACACCTTGGTGGCGAAGCGGTTGATGAAATAGCGGTCATGGCTGATGGCCAGGATGGTACCGGGGAAATTCTCCAGCGCATCTTCCAGCACCTCACGGGAATCCATGTCCAGATGGTTGGTGGGCTCGTCCAGCAGCAGCAGGTTATCCTTGCGAAGCATCAGTTTCGTCAGCGCAACGCGCCCCTTTTCGCCGCCGGAGAGGGTCGAAACAGGCATCAATACGTCATCGCCGGTAAACAGGAACAGCCCCAGCGCACTGCGGATCTCCGTCTGATCCATCCGCCGGAAGTCATCCCACACTTCGTCCAGCACCGTCTTGTGGTCGTGCAGAAATGCCTGATGCTGATCGTAATAGCCGATATCCACACCGGCGCCCCAGCGCACGGTGCCGCAGTCTGCCTGCTGAATGCCCATCAGGCACTTGATCAAAGTGGATTTGCCCACGCCGTTGTCGCCGATGAGGGCCACCCGGTCGCCCGCCCGCAGGTGCATCTTCACATGAGCGAACAGTTCCCGGCCGTCAAAGCCCTTGGACATTTCCTCCACCATCAGCACATCTTCGCCGGTGCGCCTGCGCACATCGAAGCGGAAGCGGATGGCGCTTTCGTCCTTGGGCTTTTCCAGCCGTTCCACCTTTTCCAGCCGTTTTTCCCGGCTTTCTGCCGCCTTGATGGACTTTTCCCGGTTGAACTGCCTGTACCTGGCAATGATGGCTTCCTGCCGGGCGATTTCCTTCTGCTGCAGTTCATACGCCCGCATACGGATTTCAAACCGCTCGGTGCGCTGCTCCATGTAGCGGGTGTAGTTGCCGTCGTAGCACTCCGTGGCGCCCAAAAGCAACTCGCACATCCTGTCGCAGACGTGATCCATAAAATAGCGGTCATGGCTCACCAGCAGCACGGCGCCCTTGTAGGCCGTCAAATATTCTTCCAGCCAGGCGATGGACTTCAAATCCAGGTGGTTGGTGGGCTCGTCCAGCAGGAGCAGGTCCGGCTCGGACAGCAGCATCCGGCCCAGGCACAGTCTGGTGCGCTCGCCGCCGGAGAGCAGACCCGTCTGCAGACTCTGCTGATCCTTCCTGAATCCCAGGCCCGCCAGCACGCCCTGTACCTGGCTTTTCCAGCCGTAGCCGTTGCGGCGCTCAAACTCCCGGGTCAGCTGATCGTACTGGCTGCCCAGGCGGCGCAGCATCGTTTCATCGTCGCCGCACTGGGACATTTCCACTTCCAGGCGGCGCATTTCCTGTTCCATCTGCACCACCGGCTCAAAGACGGACTCCATCTCTTCCAGCACGGTGCGATGCAAGTCCACATCGCCGTGCTGGGCCAGATAGCCCAGTTTCAGCCCCTTCTGCATGGTGATGGTGCCGCCATCTGACGTTTCCAGCCCGGCGATAATCTTCATCAGCGTGGACTTTCCGCAGCCGTTGACGCCCACCAGACCCATGCGCTGACCGTCCTGCAGCACAAGGGAAGCGTCCCTGAGCACCTCATTGGTGCCAAAACTTTTCTGTACGCCTTGCAGCGACAGGAGTATCATCGTATCACCTCATGGTTGATTTAAGCGTCCCACGCCACAGGCTTTTGTTCCAGCGTGTACACGCTGCCCACCCGGTCCCGCAGGGCGACTTCCAGGTGCAGGTCTTTCCCCAGGCGCACGCCTTCCTGCTCCATCAGCCGCTCGTTGGTTTCAAGGGCCAGTTCCGGCGTATTGTTTTCGCCGCTGAGGTGGCCCAGAATCACATTCCTGACGCCGGTGTTCACCAGCTGCAGAAGCGCCTGGGCACAGGCGTCGTTGCTCAGGTGCCCACGGGTACCCAGAATGCGGTGCTTGAGTTTTTCGGAATAATGGGGGTTCATCCTGAGCAGGTCGGGGTCGTGATTGCTCTCCAAAAGCACCAGCGAACTGCCGGCCACGGCGTCCCGCACTTCCCTGGGGAAGTAGCCCAGATCCGTGGCGGTGGAAATGCTCACGTTGCCGCCCCACAGGCGGTATCCCACAGGGGATGCCGCATCATGGGGGATGGCAAAGGGTTGAATGCCGAAATCCCCCAGATAAAAGTCGTTGCCGGTTTCAAAGATATGGCGCATCCCGTCCGGCACCTTGCCGAACTTGCCCGCCATGGCGCTCCAGGTGGCGTCGTTGGCATAAACAGGGATGTGATACTTGCGGCACATCACGCCGGCGCCGGCGATGTGATCCACGTGCTCGTGGGTGATGAGAATGGCGTCCAGCGTGGCAGGGTCCACCCCCACCATATTCAGCGCTTCCTCCAGCATTCTGCCGGATTTCCCCGCATCAATCAGCAGCCGTGTGCTGCCGTACTGCACAAACAGCGCATTGCCGCTGGAGCCGGAAAAAAGCGGGCAGAAAATCATGTCCGTGTTCATCCGTGGTGAAATTCCTTTCCGGCCGGGTTATTCTCCCCGCAGCTGCATGATCATCTCGTGGAGATGCTCCAGTTCTTCCCGGGAATAATACTGCAGGACGATCTTGCCCTTTTTGAGGTTGCCCGTGAGCGTCGCCCGGACGCCCAGCGTCTCCCTGAGGCAGGATTCAAACTCGCCCAGTTCTGCCGGGAGGGGCTTTTTGAGGGTGGAAGGCTTCAGGGCGGGCACGCTGCCGCCCTTGAGGGCTGCCGCCGCCGCTTCCAGCTGGCGCACGTTCCAGCCCGCCTGAATGGTCTGACGAGCCAGCGCCACCTGCACCTGCTCGTCTTCCAGACCTGCCAGCACACGGGCATGGCCGGCAGAAAGCACCCCCTGGCGCACCATGTCCGCCACTTCTTCCGGCAGGGTCAGCAGGCGCAGAAGATTGGCCACCGCAGGGCGGCTCTTGCACAGGCGATTGGCCACCGCTTCCTGGGTGTAGCCGCACTGCTGCATCAGGCTGCGGATGCCCGCTGCCACTTCCATGGGGTTGAGGTCTTCACGCTGCAGGTTTTCAATCAGCGCAACCTCCATCTGCTGAATGACGTCCATGTCCCTGATCACGCAGGGGACAGTGGTCAGCCCTGCCTGCCGGGAAGCCCGCCAGCGGCGCTCGCCCGCCACAATGCGGTAACGTCCGCCGGGTTGGGGCGTGACAAGAATCGGCTGCAGCACGCCCTGATCCGCAATGGACTGGGCCAATTGGTTGATGGCTTCCTCCTGGAAGTGCCGGCGGGGCTGATCCGGGTTGGGATCCAGATCCCCGATGGCAATCTCCTGGGCACCACTTGCTGTCAGTTCCACCTCGGGCAGCAGCGCATCCAGGCCCCGGCCCAATCCACGATTCTTCTTAGCCATACAACATTCCCCTTTTTTCCTCAGGAGATGAGCGCAGATCACCCTGCGCCCCTCCCCGATTCACTCATTTGCTGATGTTCACGCCGTTTTTTGCAAGGAACTCTGCCGCCAGCGCCCGATAGGCCACGGCTCCGGCGCTGCGGTTGTCATAGATATGGATGGGCTCGCCGTGGCTGGGGGCTTCGCCCAGACGCACCGAACGCGGGATGGTGGTGGCATATACCTGCTTTTTGAAGTGCTTCTTCACTTGTGCCACCACCTGCAGGCCCAGATTGGTGCGCCCGTCCAGCATGGTCAGCAGCACGCCTTCCACATCCAGCCGGGGATTGACCGACGCCCTGACGCGGTTGATGGTGTTCATCAGGCTGGTGACGCCTTCCAGGGCGTAATACTCGCACTGGATGGGAATCAGCACCCTCTCCGCTGCTGCCAGCGCATTCACCGTCAGCAGACCCAGAGAGGGCGGGCAGTCGATGAAGATGAAATCAAACTCCTGGGCCACGGTGCGGATAGCCGTACGCAGGCGGTATTCCCGCTGCTCCAGGTCAGCCAGTTCCAGTTCAGCGCCCGCCAGACGGATGTCGCTGCCCACGCAGGTCAGGTTCTTCCAAGGCGTTTGCTGCATGGCCTGCCGCATGGTGATCCGGCCCAGAAGCACTTCATAGATGCTCTTGTCGCCGCACTTCATGCCCAGGCCGCTGGTGGTGTTGCCCTGAGGGTCCAGGTCAATCACCAGCACTTTTTGATCCATGTCCGCCACCAGCGCCGTGAGGTTGACAGCGGTAGTGGTTTTGCCCACGCCGCCTTTCTGATTGGTGATCGCAATCGTCTTGCCCATCGTAATCCCCTTTTTCTCAAACCGGCGGATGTGCCGGAGCCCAAAAAACACTTCTTCGCGCCGCCAAGGGGGCGGACGCATACAGTGTATATTATACCTGCTTGCGGGAAAATTGTAAACCGTTCCCCCGGGCAAATTCTCCTCACCCGATGATGCTGGAGAGATTCGAGCAGATTTCCCTGGCAATCCAGGGCTTGTTCATGGTGTAGAGGTGAATGTGATTCACGCCGTTTGCCACCAGATCGATGATCTGCTCGGTGGCATAGGCGATGCCCGCCTGGGTCATGGCCTGCGGGTCATGGGCGAAGCGGTCGGCAATGGCCGCAAACCGGGGCGGCATGATACTGCCGGACAGTTTCGTGACCCTTTCCACCTGCCGCACATCGCAGATGGGCATGATGCCGGCGCACACCGGCACATCGATACCCACCCGCAGCGCCCTGTAGAGGAAATTGTACAGCGTGCCGTTATCAAAGAACATCTGGGTGATGAGGAAGGACACGCCGGCGTCCACCTTGGCTTTGAGATATTCGATGTCCTTCATCCGCCCGCCGCTTTCCGGGTGCCCTTCGGGATAACAGGCGGCGCCCACGCAGAAATCCCCCTGCTGGTGGATAAATTCCACCAGATCACGGGCATAGGCGAAATCCCGGCAGGGCTCGCCGTTTGGGGGCAGGTCGCCCCGCAGGGCCAGCACGTTTTTCATGCCCCGTGCCTGCATTTCATTCAGCACCTTAAGCACCTGCTCCCTGCCCGACTGCACGCAGGTCAGGTGGCACAGGGGCGTCACGCCGCTTTGCCCGACCGCCTCCGCCACTTCCAGCGTGTGCCCCGGCGCAGAGCCGGACGCCCCATAGGTCACGGACATGAAAGCCGGTTTGAGCGCCGCTATCTCCTGGGCGGCTTCCTTCGCCTGAAAAATGCCGTCGAACTTCTTGGGCGGAAACACCTCGCAGGAGAGATGCACGCTGCCGTTTGCGAGTATCGAATCAATCCGCATAGGGACATTCCTTCCGTGAATTACTTCTGGTGCAGCAGTTGGGTCAGCAGCTGCCGGGGATGATGAATCTCCCGGACATCAAACCACTGGGGCCAGTCCTGAATCATCTCTTCCCACAGGTCGCTTTCCTCCGGCAGATGGCCGTCCAGCCGCAGTTTGCGGGCGCTGCGCTCGCCGATTTCCCGGCACAGGTCCATCAGGCGGGATTCCGGCACCGTGAACATCGACAGATCCGGCACGCCCGCCACGCAGCCCAGCACGATTTTGTCCGTGCACAGGTCCTTCCAGTCCAGCCAGGTGTTTTCATACACCGGATAGCGCAGACAGCCGAAGTCCATCCACACATAATGGCTGTGGGTGAAGAACTTCTCCCGGGAGGTGCGCAGCATGAAGGGCTTGGAGAGTTTGATGAACTTCAGCCCGTCCACAGCGGACAGTTCCGCCTGCACCGGCAGGGCATACCGGGGCTTGTATTCCAGCACGTTGGGGTGCACCCGGGCAATGCGCCTGATATGCTCGCCGTCGGCGTAACACAGCAGCGCCATGCTCCTGATATGGGCCAGATGCTCAAACCAGCTCATGTATTCCTCCGGCAGATTGGCCGGAGGCAGGGGCAGTTTCACCTGCATCGTGACGCACAGGGGGGTGATTTCCTTGCCCCTGTGGGAAACCGCCCGCCAGATCTGCCGCCCCTTTTCCTTCAGGGGCACACGGAGTTTCTCTGAATGTTCCTGATGGAACACGCCCTGACGCACCATGGAGGAAAGCTGCTGCTTGTCAAAGCGGATACCAAAGCGTTGCTCGAACTGCCTGAGGCCGCCTTCCCGTCCGCCGTCATACCCCCGCATATCGCAGGGAGGAAGACCTTCCTCCCACTTGAGGTGAATCACCGGCTGATGGAGGGTGTACAGATGCCACTGGCAGCGGAAGGCCCGCAGAAACAGCGGCTCCCTGCCCAAAGGTTCGTCCAGATAGAACTGGGCCGGGGCAAAGCAGAATTCAGGGTGCACAAAGGCGCTGGTGCGGGGTCTGGCGGCATAGCGCAGCGTAGCACCCTGCTGCAGGTGCATCAGTCCATCCTGATCAAAACTTTCCACGCCGATGGCGCTCACCGCATTGACCGGGTCGCCTTCCAGGGGCAGACAGCCCGTCAGCGCCGCCTTGTCCCCTTCCCGCCGCCTGAGTTTCCGCAGGATGTGCAACAGGCGCACATCCCAGTTGCGTTCAAACACCATCCCGGCGCCGCCCATGAGCACATAGCCTTCGCCGTGCCACATTCTCCGCATGGCCTGCCAGGCGTCATAAGAGGGGCAGAGGAACTGCACATCACCCAGCTGTGCCATGCGCCGGAGCTCTTCGTCGCTGGGCTCTTCCTCCAGGCACAGCCCGAAGGTCAGCCGGTCGGGGAATGCCGCCATGGTCTTGGCACTTTGAAGCGCCGCATCCGCCATGCGATAGGACCCGGACGCCATCATCAGCAGGATCTTCTGCATACCCCTTGCCTCCTTTTCATCAGCATTTGGTTGATTACTTGCGAATCAGCGTTCTTGCCAGCAGGGACAGGAAGTACGCCCCCGCCGCAAACAGCACGATGGCTGCACCGGCAGCCGTTTCCCAATAGTAAGACGCCAGCAGGCCCGCAATGCCCGACACAAGGGCGATCCCGACGCTCCACAGCGCATGGCTGCGGCTGGTGCGGGCCAGATTGCGCCCTGCCGCCGCCGGCAGGATCAGCAGCGCATTGATGAGCATCACGCCCACCCAGCGGATGGCCAGCATGACCGCCACGGCCACCATCACCACAAACAGGCATTCCACCGCCCTGATGTGAATGCCCCGGCTGCGGGCCAGGGACGCATTCACGCCCGCCAGCAGCAGGTGATTGTACATCACCACCCACAGCGCCACGCCCACAATGAGGGCGATCAGCAGCACCAGCAGGTCATCGGGCGTCACGGTGAGCACGTCGCCCACCAGCAGGGAGGAATACCTGGCAAACCCGCCGCCGCGGGACAGAATCAGCAGACCCGCCGCCACGCTGGTGGAGGAAAACACGCTGATGATGGTATCCGTCGCCGATGCGCCCGTCTGCTTGATGCGGCAGATCATCAGCGCCCACACCACGCCGAACACCAGCATACTCACCAGGTCGTTGCTCACGCCCAGCACGATGCCCAGGCCGATGCCCGTCAGGGCGCTGTGACCCAGAGCGTCAGAGAAGAACGCCATCTGCTGATTCACCGCCATGGTGCCCAGCAGGCCCAGCAGCGGCGTCAACAGCAGAATCGCCAGAAAGGCGTTTTTCATAAACCCGAATTCCAGCGCCTCCAGAGGCAGCAGGGCGTCCATGATTTGATAAATCCCTTCCATGCCGCCGCCTCCTTACTCGACCCTGCCGGGCATCCACAGCATCGTGTCCCTTTGCAGGGCGGGCACGGCGCCAAACACGTTTTCAAACTCTTTGGAGGTGAACACATCCTCCGGGCGGCCCTGGCACAGCACGGACTTGTCCAGCAGCACCACATGATCCGCATACTGGCGCACCATGCCCAAATCGTGGCTCACCAACAGGATGGCCATGTGCCTTGTGGTGCGCAGGCGCAGCACCGTTTCCAGGAACATCGCCATGCCCTTTTGATCCACGCCGGACACAGGCTCGTCCAGCACCAGCAGATCAGGCGCCGGATGCATGGCCAGCGCCAGCAGCACCCGCTGCAGTTCGCCGCCGGAGCAGCGGCCCAGCTGCCTTTCCGCCAGAGATGCAGCGTCCACCGCCTCCAACGCTTCCAGCACCTGCTTGCGGGTTTTGCGGCTCACGCCTGTCCACACCGGGCGCTTGCTGAAGGATGCCGCCAGAAAATCCTGCACCGTCAGGGGCATTTCCCGGTCAAAGTGCAGATGCTGGGGCACATACCCCGTGCGCAGGTGGGGCAGATTGCGCCCATGGTCATCCACATGGCGGATGGAGCCGCTGTAAGGCAGTTCGCCCAGCAGCGCCCGGATGAGCGTCGTCTTGCCGGCGCCGTTCTGGCCAATCAGCACAGTGAGCTGGCCGCAGTGAATATGCATGGAAACATCCTGCAGCAGCGTTTGTCCGCCCCGCTGGACAGTGACATTCTCAAGGCCGATGCGGCACAGTGTGCAATGGTTATCCACTCAGGTTTCCTCCCGGATTCATAAGCCCTGTGCCGCCAGGCGGCAAGGGACACTTCTTCAACTAACCATTATATCATATCGGTCAATGAAAAAAAAGACGTAATCCGCCAGAATCTTCCTTTCCGTTTTCAGGCAGGATAAACGCCCATCGGCGGAGAATCCTTACACCAGTGATATCACACCAAGGAGGATGCTTTTGATGATTGCTCTGGCCTGCGACCACAGCGGTATTGAACTGAAGAAGGAAATCATGGCGATGCTGGACGCCATGGGCCTGACCTGGAAGGATTTCGGCACCTATGACACCGCCTCCTGCGATTATCCCGTGTATGGATACCGGGCTGCCAAAGCGGTGGCCAGCGGCGAATGTGACCGGGGCATCCTGATTTGCGGCACCGGTATTGGCATCGGCATTGCCGCCAGCAAGGTCAGGGGCATCCGGGTGTGCAGCTGCTCGGATGTGTATTCTGCCGAACTGAGCAAGCGCCACAACAACTCCAACATTCTCACTCTCGGCGCCCGGGTGGTGGGGATTGATCTGGCGAAGATGATCGCCACCCACTGGCTGACAGCTGAATTTGAAGGCGGCCGCCATCAGCGCCGGGTGGATCTTCTCACCGCCATTGAAAACGGCGAAGAACTGTAACCAAAGGGCTTTGCCCTTTGGAAACCCAGCAGGGGCTCTGCCCCTGCACCCCGCAAGGGGCATTGCCCCTTGACCCTTCAGCGGGGCGTTGCCCCGCACCCCAGTTGGGGGCGCTGCCCCCAACACCCCTATTGCGGGGCGCCGCCCCTGGACCCCGGTCGGGGGCGCTGCCCCCGACACCCCTATTGCGGGGCTCCGCCCCGCACCCCAGTTGGGGGCGCTGCCCCCAACACCCCCGCAAGGGGCATCGCCCCTTGACCCTTCACCCGGAAATCCTGAAGGATTTCCGGGGTGTTCTTTTTTGGAGGAGTCTTATGAATTTGGCTTGTCTTTATTGGGGCAACCAGGGGGCTTTCCGATCGCCCCCTGGACCCCTTCGGTCCGCACCCCTACTTACTGTTTTGAGCAAGCAACAAAGGAAAAACCATTCCTCCAGCAAACAGGCTAATACCCCTCCATCCGGAGGGGCGCCGAAGGTTTCCAAAGGGCGATCGGAAAGCCCTTTGGTCGCCCGTGAGGGCGAAACACCGCCTCGCACAAAAGAATCGTGCCGTTTCTATGCTTATACCTGCAACGCCCCTTTGCCGGATGAACCAGGGGGCTTTCCGATCGCCCCCTGGACCCCTTCGGAGTCCCCTCCGATGAGGGTTATCCGAGCAATAAACAAAGGTAAACCCTTCTCAATAAAAATCCCCCGAAGCCTCTGGCTTCGGGGTAATGGGTCAAGGGGCAATGCCCCTTGCGGGGTGCAGGGGCAGCGCCCCTGCCGGGGTGTGGGGCAGAGCCCCACAAGCAGGAGTCCAGAGGGCGCAGCCCTCTGGCGGGGGTGTCGGGGCGGCGCCCCCGACAGGGGGTCCAGGGGGCATAGCCCCCTGGTGGGATTCCAAAGGGCATAGCCCTTTGGTGGGGTGCAGGGGCAAAGCCCCACAAGAGCCCTTGCACTCAGATGTTCTCAAAGAAGGGCGTGCCATCTTCGTTGCGCAGGACGTCCTCTTCAAAATGGAGGGGCAGCGGTCTGGCAATCATGTACTTGAGAATCTCATCCATCCGCACGCTCTCCTGGAACGTCACCAGAGAGAAGCTCACGCCATGCTTGTGGGCACGGCCTGTGCGTCCAATGCGGTGCAGATAATACTCATTCTCGCTGGGCAGGTCAAAATTGATCACCGCTTCCACGTCATCCACGTCAATGCCTCTGGCAGCAACGTCCGTGGCAATCAGAATGGGGAACTTGCCCCGGCGGAAATCATTCATCACCACATTGCGCTGGCTCTGCTTCACATCGCCGTGAATGCACTCGGCGCTGTATCCTTCCTTCTTCAGGCGGGAGGTCAGCTTGTCCGTCATGAACTTGGTGTTGCAGAAGATCATCATCCGCTGATACACATCCGCATCCAGCAGATACAGCAGGTGATCGATCTTCTTGTCCCGCTCGGTAGCAATGACGTACTGGGCAATCTGCGGACGATCTTCCTTGGTGGCCTCCACGGTGATTTCCATGGGCTCGTGCTGGAACTTCCAGGCGATGGTCAGCACGTCCTGATTGGTGGTGGCAGAGAACAGCACCAGCTGCCGGTCAGAAGGCGTGGCCTCAATGATGCGGGTCACATCCTTGACGAAGCCCATGTTCAGCATTTCATCGGCTTCGTCCAGCACCATGGTGTGTACGGCGTCCAGGTGGATATTGCCCCGATTCATGTGGTCCAGCAGGCGTCCGGGCGTGGCAACGATCACCTGGGGCTGACGCTTCAGGGCGCTGATCTGCTTGGAAATAGGCTGTCCGCCGTAGAGCACGGCAATCCGCACGCCCTTGATGTACTTGGCCAGTTTGGTCAGTTCATCGCCAATTTGAAGCGCCAGTTCACGGGTGGGCGCCAGCACGATCTCCTGCACCCGGTGATCCTTGAGCTGCACATACTCCAGCATGGGAATGCCAAAGGCGCAGGTCTTGCCGGTGCCGGTGGGGGCGATGGCGTTGATGTCCGCGCCGGACATCATCAGGGGGATAGTTTTGGCCTGCACGGTGGAAGGCACCGTGAATCCCATGTCCTCAATGGCACGCAGGATTTCATCAGACAGGTCCATTTCCGCAAAGGTTGCGGGGATTTCAGGCAGATTATTCCGGGAATCAGACAAGGGGATACTCCTTTCGGCAGACGGGGGTCAATCGTGATAGGCGCGGATGGCCTTGGACAGCTGATCCGGGCAGGACGTATTGCCGCGGCACTCCACACCCTCCAGACGCCGGGCCACTTCTTCGGCCTTCTGGCCGATCACCATGCGGGCCAGGCCCTCGGTGTTGCCACGGCAGCCACGGGTGAACTGGCAGTAGGTGATCACGCCGTCCTGAATTTCCAGATCAATCTGGGTCGAGCAGGTTCCGCTGGTCTTGTAAGTAAACATCAGGAATCATCCTTTCATGTTGATTATATCACATTCAGATATCCCCGCAGCGTCCGGCGACATTTTTCGCCATAAGGGGACTTGTTATTATTCTTCGCCCGCCGGGGGAATTCCTGCCGCCCCGCACCCCAAAAGGAAATTTCGCATAGGTTAGGGCAGGAGGTGAGGGGGATGCTGGTGCTGGGCTGCGACGCCGGACTTTTCGCCCTGGAAAAGGACTTCACGCCCCTTCCCTGCCCCCTGCGCCCCGTGACCCATGTGGCCTCATTGGGCAAGCGGCTGATCACCGTCGATGATACCCATCATCTGCTGTGGACCGGCCAGCGGGTGATCGCCTGTGACCGGGGCCTCACCATGCTGATGATGCTGCGGCATCACCTGCTGACCCTCAGCGGTGAAACGGACGCCCTGACCCTGTGGAATTTTGACGGCCATCGGCTCATCAGCGCCCACGCCGGGGTGTATCCCACCGGGATGTGCCCCTTGGCGGATGGGCTGGCTGTGTGCGGCGGCGCAGAAGGCAAGCTGCTGCTGTTTTCTCTGCCTGAACTGCATCCCGCCGGCAGCGTGGCCGTGCCGGGCATCTGCCAGCAAGTCTGCCCGGGCGGGCGGGGCGTGTACATCCTGTGCCTGGTGGGGCACGAGGTGCCGTCCTGCCTGCTGTGCCGATGGGTGCTGCGGGCACAGCGGTATCAGCCCGTGGCGGAACTGCCCGGACTGCCGGGGGCGCTGACGCCCGACGGCTTCGGCGGTTGCTGGGCCGCCGCCGGGGAGGCGCTGTACCACTTTCCGGCGGGAAAATCATCCCCCGACGCCACGGTGAGCGGCTTTGGGCTGATTCATCACCTGACAGGGGACGGTCAGCACCTCTACTGTTGCGACGGCCTGATGGACGCCTGCTACTGCGTGCCCACCCAGCCGCCCTATGGGCCGATCCTGCTCTACCGGGGCGCCGCCGGGCAGACTGCGCTGATGGAAACAGACACAAAAAAGGACGCACCTCGCAAAGAAGTGCGTCCCTGATGTTGAGCGTTAGCCTTCCGATCGAATGGATTATTCGATAACCTTGGCGACGACGCCGGAGCCGACAGTGCGGCCGCCTTCGCGGATAGCGAAGCGCAGGCCCTGCTCAGCAGCGATGGGGGTGATCAGGGTGATCTCCATGTCGATGTTGTCGCC
>SVHA01000006.1 GCA_015056085.1 Clostridiales bacterium | reverse complement strand
CCAAGTCAACCGACCTTGAATCCTTCGATCCGGCCTTCTTTGCTGCCTTCATCAACAAGATCAATCTCCGTCCCCGCAAATGCCTTGGCTGGAAATCTCCCTTTGAAGTTTTCTTCAACCAACTGTTTGTTGAGGTACAATACATAGGTAACACCGGAACGAAAAAAGAGAACCAAGCTGTGGTAAGATAGTTCTGCTACAAACACCACACACAGGGAGGTTCTCCATGGACAGGATAACACAGGAAGCATACAATCGTCAACGGGTAATTAAATGGGCAAGAACGCATGGAGTGACAGCAGCGTCCATCCGGTATCATGTAAGCCGAAAAACAATCTACAAGTGGCTGAAGCGATACGACGGTAGCATCGAAAGTCTGAAAGACCACTCGCGCAGGCCACACCACATGCCGCGCAAGCAGAGCCGGGCGGAAGAAAAGCTGGTGGAACGGTATGCAAGGAAGTATCGGGGCGATCTGCTGCTGGGGTATGAAAAGGCGCAGAAAAAAGGGTATGAGCGGAGCTATGGATGCTTCAAGCGAACGGCAGCCCGATTGGTAAAGCCTGCAAAGACGCGGCGCAGCGTGCGGAAAAACAAGCCTTACCAGCGTGCGGAATATCCCGGGCAGAAGCTGCAGCTGGATGTTAAGTTTGTACCGAGCTACTGTGTGGCGGATGGTAAGAAGTATTACCAGTTCACTGCAAAGGACGAGTGCAGCCGGTGGACATATCGGGAAATGTACGATGAACACAGCACCTACAGTGCCCGCTGCTTTCTTGAAAAACTGGTCAAGACCGCACCGTTCCCGATCCGACTCATCCAGACGGATAATGGAACAGAATTCACCAATGCACTGCTGGTGGTGAAGTCAAAACACAGGACATTGTTTGAAGAAGGCCTGGCAGAAATGGGGATAGAGTACAAAAGAATCCAGATCGCAACCCCGCGCCACAATGGCAAGGTAGAACGCCAGCACCGCACAGATGAACTGCGTTTTTACCGCCACATGCGGATGTATTCCCTTGCCGATGGCCGTAAACAATTGGCGCGATACCAACATCAGTCCAATGACCACATCATGACTTGCCTGGGATTGAGGTCGCCCAACCACATTCTTTCCCTCTATCATGGCGTCTTGTGGTGAAACATCGGCAGCCAAGGCGGTTGCCCACTTTGTGGTCAACCACCTGCTCTCTATTCTATTTCTTCTGTTCTCGTCAAGGTCGGGTCGTATTTGCTTCGCAAATCTCCACCCTTCCCTTGACTTCGCAGTTCGGCTCTCATGGTGTTACCTATGTTTGACACTCGTACATTTGAAGTTTTCTTCAACCAACTGTTGCACTTGACTTGACAATTCAAGTGACAGATATTTTCCTTTTCGACTTGATTTCTTTTGCAGGGTGAAGTTTCGCCCTCACGGGCGACCAAAGGGCTTTCCGATCGGTCCGCCTCCGCTTCGCTCCGGAAACTCGCCTTCGGCGACTGCCCACTGGGCAGTTCGTTTCCTTTGGAAACCTTCGGATGCAAGTAGTCTTATTGGCCCTTGACCCATCACCCCAAGCCCAAGGGCTTGGGGGATTGTTTGTATGGGGGATTTCCCTTTGTTTATTGTTTGGACGAGCAATAACGGAGGGGACTCCGAAGGGGTCCAGGGGGCGATCGGAAAGCCCCCTGGTTGCGGAGGAAAAGTCGTGAAACAGTTATCAGACAAGAATCTTCACAACAGTTCCGGCGTGCGGCGCTCCGTCGCCGCACACGGACTCCATCGGAGCGCGCCCGAAACGGGCCGCCCCCGCGAGGCGTTTGAGGGTGAGTCAACCCAATAACCCTCACAAGACCGGGGGAAAGGGGGGAGTCCAGAGGGGGTGTCTCCGGGTGGGATGAATTGAGACACCCCCTCTGGCCCTCTTTGGTTCTTTCTCAGGCCTGAGAAAGAACACCATACAAACGCTATCCCTTGCAAAAGGTCATACCCGCAATGTCCGCAGGCTCCCCCACCGCCTGACGGCGGAGTCCCCTCCCGGAGGGGGCTTTTCTTTGTGCCGAAGCACAACTTTTGCCAACGGCAAGATCCTGTCTGCAAGGTGGGTTTTCGCCCTCACGGGCGACCAAAGGGCTTTCCGATCGCCCTTTGGAATCCTTCGGGTTCCCTCCGGATGAAGAGATATTAACCTGTTTGTTGGAGGAACGGTTTTCATTGTTTCGGCAAAGTCTACTTGCAAGGATGCAGACCGAAGGGGTCCAGGGGGCGATCGGAAAGCCCCCTGGTTGCTCCGGCACAGACAAGCCAATTTTATAAGACTTCTCCAAAAAATACCCCGGAAATCCTTCGGGATTTCCGGGTGATGGGTCAAGGGCCAATGGCCCTTGCGGGGTCCAGGGGCGGCGCCCCTGGTGGGATTCCAAAGGGCAAAGCCCTTTGGTCTGGGTGTGGGGCAACGCCCCACAAAAGCCCCCTGGTCACCTGAAGTGCTTGAGGTGTTTCATGACGTGGGTAGCGCACACGCCGGTGAGGGCGCCGCAGACGAGGCCCACGATCATCAGGATCGCCATATAATACACCAGCGAACCGGTCTGGAGCTGAATCATCGCCATGCCCACCTGACCCACGTTGTGCATCACGCCGCCCACCATGCTGATGGTGACGGGGTGCAGGCCCTTGATCTTGGAGAGAAGCACCATCGCTACCACGCTCAAAAGGCCGCCGGAGAAGGCGTACAGCATGGCATTGGGGTTGCCGAAAAGAGCGCCGGAAAGCACCACCTTCAGGGCCATCAGCACAAAGGAGGTGGGGACGTCCAGCATATAAATCGCAAAAATCAGCACGCCGTTGGACAGACCCAGTTTGATGCCGGGAACGGCGGAAACGGCGGGAATCAGGGACTCCACATAGCCCAGAATCAGCATCAGGGACAAAAGGAGGCCGCACAGCGCAACGCGCTTGGGAGAGAATCGGGTGGAGCGGGACATAACTTACCTCGCTTTACATCAGCACAAAATCGGGGTCATGGATATGCTATCACATCCGCCCCGGAAAAGCAAGCCCCGCGGTGATGGCGGAATGTGCCAGCACCGGCGGGGTTTTTCGTCTTTTCATTTGCCCCAAAGTATGATACAATATATGTGGTGAAGTTTGACTGATTCTGTCTGATGATCATCCAATTGTAAGGAGACATACCATGACGGCAACTCGCTTTGACCTTTCCGGATTGAAGGTCGGCATGATTTCCCTGGGCTGCAACAAAAACCGTGTGGATTCGGAGATCGCACTGGGTCTGATGAAGGACGCCGGCTGTGAATTCACCGGCGATGCGGCCGAGGCTGATATTCTGATGGTGAACACCTGCGGATTTATCGCTCCCGCCAAGGAAGAATCCATCGAGGCCATTCTGGAAATGGCCCGCTATAAGGAAGAAGGCCGGTGCCGCCTGCTGGTGGTCACGGGCTGCCTGGCCCAGCGGTATGAAAAGGACCTGCTTCAGGAGATTCCCGAAATCGACCTGCTGCTGGGCGTGAATCAGTATGAAAAGCTGCCGGAGATGGCAGCGGACGTGCTGAAGAATCAGCTGCGCAAAAGCGCCTGCGAGGACGACCTGACCTTCTTTGAGCACGACCGTGTGCTGACCACGCCGCCCTACACCGCCTACATCCGCACGGGGGAAGGCTGCTCCAACCGCTGCACCTTCTGCGCCATTCCGCTGATTCGAGGCGGATACCGTTCCCGCCCGGAAAAGGACATTCTCACGGAGATCGAAACGCTGGCGGCCCAGGGCGTGAAGGAGTTCATCCTTGTGGCCCAGGACACCACCCGCTTCGGCACCGACTGGCAGGAGCACACCGCCCTGCCGGAACTGATGCAGAAGGCGGCAGCGATTCCCGGCGTGGAATGGCTGCGGGTGCTGTACTGCTATCCCGATGAAACCGACGAGCGCCTGCTGGACGTGATTGCCCAAACGCCCAATGTGTGCAAGTATCTGGACCTGCCCATTCAGCACATCAGCGACCCCGTGCTCAAGCGGATGCACCGCCGGGGCACAAGCGCCGACATCCGCCGGTGCATCACCCAGGCCCGCCAGCGGGGGCTGACGCTGCGCACGTCCATCATTGTGGGCTTCCCCGGCGAAACGGAGGAGCAGTTCGAAGAACTGCTGGAGTTCCTTAAGGAAGCGCAGTTTGACCGCCTGGGCGCCTTTGCCTATTCGCCGGAGGAAGACACCCCGGCGGCCCGGCTGCCCGATCAGATTCCCGAAGAAATCAAGCAGCAGCGCCTGGACCGACTGATGTCCCTGCAGGCTGAAATCAGCCTCGAGCGGAATCAGGCCCGGGTGGGCCAGGTGGAAAAGGTGCTGGTGACGGCCATTGGCGAAGACGGCACCATGCTGGGCCGCAGCCACCGGGAAGCCCCGGAAACCGACGGCGAAATCCTGTTCACCCTGCCGCAAGGCGCATCCGTGCCGGAAATCGGCTCCTTTGTTTCCGTCCGTCTGACCCAGGCGGATACCTACGACCTGATGGGGGAAATGTTATGAATCTGCCCAACAAACTGTCCCTGATCCGTGTGGCGCTGATTCCTGTGTTGGTGCTGCTGATGCACTTTGACAACCTCGCCTGTCATCTTCTGGCGGCGGCGGTGTTCGGTGCGGCTGCCTTCACTGATTTTCTGGACGGCCACCTGGCCCGCAAGAACGGCCTGGTGACCGACTTCGGCAAGTTTATCGACCCCGTGGCGGACAAACTGCTGACCCTTTCCGCCATGGTGATGCTGACGCTGCCCGGCCTTCTGCCCCACTGGATGCTTTGCCTGATCCTCGCCCGGGAACTGAGCGTGGATGGCCTGCGCATGGTAGCGGTGAGCCAGGGCCGGGTGATTGCCGCCGGTCCTCTGGGCAAGATCAAAACCGTCAGCCAGATTGTGCTGATTCTGTGGCTGATGATCTTCCGCCAGCCGGTGTTCTCCGGCGGCTGGGGCATCCTCAGCACCGTGATCGGCCTGTGGGTCGCCGCCATCACCCTCGTCAGCGGCGTGGACTATTTCCGCCGCAACAGGGATTGTATCAGGAATGCGAAGTAAGCAGGGGGCTATGCCCCCTGGACCCCTTCGGCACCCTCCGATGTAGGTAGACTTTACCACAACAAGACAATCCCTCAGGCAAAAATCGAAGATTTTTTCAGCTCCCTTTACACAAGGGAGCCTTTCTTTTTTCCATGCTAAGACTACTTGCATCCGAAGGTTTCCCCGGGACCCCTTCGGTCCGCTCTTTTGTAAGTAGACCTAAACGAAGAAAGGTAAACCGTTCCTTCAACAAACAGGCTAATATCCCATTATCCGGAGGGAACCCGAAGGTTTCCAAAGGGCGATCGGAAAGCCCTTTGGTCGCCCGTGAGGGCGAAACCTCACCTTGCATGTAAAGCCATGCCATTAAGGAAAAAGCGTGCATCGGCACAAACGAAAAGCCCCCTCCGGGAGGGGGCTCCGCCGTCAGGCGGTGGGGGAGCCTGCGGGCGTTATGGGAATGATTTCTTGCAAGGGATAGCGCTTGTTGGGTGTTCTTTCTCAGGCCTGAGAAAGAACCAAAGAGGGCCAGAGGGGGTGTCTCAATTCATCCCACCCGGAGACACCCCCTCTGGACACCCCCCTTTCCCCCGGTCTTGTGAGAGTTATTGAGTTGACTGACCCTCAAACGCCTCGCGGGGGCGGCCCGTTTCGGGGCTGCTCCGATGGAGTCCGTGTGCGGCGACGGAGCGCCGCACGCCGGAACTGTTGTGGAGATGCTTGTCTGATGCCTGTTTCGGTTTTTGCCGGGAGTACCAGGGGGCTTTCCGATCGCCCCCTGGACCCCTTCGGTCTGCATCCTTGTAAGTTGACTTTGCCGCAAGTAAAAAAACCGTTCTCTCAACAAACAGGTTAATACCCCTTATCCGGAGGGAGCCCGAAGGTTTCCAAAGGGCGATCGGAAAGCCCTTTGGTCGACCGTGAGGGCGAAACCCCACCCTACATAACAGAACAATATGAAAGGAAAGACCTACATAAAAACAATCCCCCAAGCCCTTGGGCTTGGGGTGATGGGTCAAGGGCCAATGGCCCTTGCGGGGTGCAGGGGCGGCGCCCCTGCTGGGGTGTGGGGCAAAGCCCCACAAGCAGGAGTCCAGAGGGCGCAGCCCTTTGGCGGGGGTGTCGGGGGCAGGGCCCCCGACCGGGGCCCAGGGGCAGAGCCCCTGGTCACCTGTCCAGCGCGTCCCGGAGGGCGTCGCCGATGAAGTTGATGCATACCACCAGCAGAATGATCACAATGCCGGCGGGGAGCCACAGCCAGGGCTTTTCAGTCAGAATGGTCAGGGACTGGGCGCCGCCCAGCAGATTGCCCAGAGAGGGCGTGGGGGACTGCACGCCTTGTCCAAGAAAAGACAGGGCCGCTTCATCCAGAATGGACACGGCAAACACCGTGGTGGCATTCACCAGCACAGGGGAAAGGGTGTGGGGCAGGATTTCCCTGAAAAGGATGTACCCCCGGGACATTCCGGCGGTGACATCGGACTTGATGAAGTTCGTTTCCCTCAGGGACAGCACATTGCCCCTCACCAGACGGCATACGCCGGGCCAGTCCACAAAGCCCAGAATCAGGATGATGGTCCACATCCCCGGCTCAAAGATGGCCGCCGCCACCAGCACCAGCAGAATGTAGGGGAAGGACATCACCATGTCCGTGATGGACATGATCAGCCTGTCCAGCCAGCCGCCGAAGTAGCCGCTGACAAGGCCCAGCACCACGCCGATGGCAGTGGAAATCAGTGTGGCCATCAGCCCCACCAGAAGGGAAATCCGGGTAGCGTAGAGCAGGCGGGTCAGCACGTCGCGGCCGATTTTATCCGTGCCCAGCAGATGCTCCGCATTGGGCGGCTTGGAGAATCCCCCGGAAGGCTTGGTGGGGGAATAAGGCGCAATCACCGGCGCCAGCACGGCGGCGAGGACAATCAGCGTGAAAATGACCAGCGAGGCCACCGCCAGACGATGGCGGCAAAAACGTCGCACGGTGCGGGAAAGCATGGTGTTTTTCATCAGCGTTTCCCCTTTCCGTACTCAATGGTGGGATCCACCAGCGCATACACAATGTCGGTGATCAGATTGGAGACCAGCACCAGCACCGCAGAGAGCAGGCACACGCCCATGATGACCGGATAATCCCGGGATGTGATAGCGTTCATGGTGATCAGCCCCAGCCCGGGCCAGGAAAACACCTGCTCCACCACCACCGAGCCGCCCAGCAGCATGGGAATCTGCATCCCGATGACGGTGACAATGGGTAAAAGCGCATTTCGCATCCCGTGGGAGAGAATCACCCGGCGGCGCCCGATGCCCTTGGCCTTGGCGGTGCGCAGATAGTCCTTTTCCAGAATTTCCAGCACGGCGGCACGGATGTAGCGGATGTTGCTGCCCGCCACAAACACGGCGAGCACCATCACCGGCATCACCATGTGGCGCAGGACGTCCAGCCAGTCACCGCCGGTGCCGGGTGTTGTCATGCCGGAGGACGGCAGCCAGCCCAGCACCACCGTGAACACATACACCAGCAGCATCGCCAGAAAGAAACTGGGGATGCTGGATGCCAGGAACGAGCCCGTCACCACGGCGTAATCCCGCTTTTTGTAGCGGTGCACGGCGCTGTAAATGCCCGCAGGGATGGCAATCAGCAGACCCACCACCATGGATGCGCCCATCAAAAGCAGCGTGGGGCCGATGGCGTCGCCAATAATAGCGCTCACCGGCTGATAACTCTTGTAGCTGTAGCCGAGATTCCCCTGCAGCAGTTCGCCCATCCAGCCCAGATACTGCTTCCACAGGGGCTGATCCAGCCCCCACGTTTGCGCTTTGAGGGCGATGGCTTCCTCGGTCATGCGGGGGCCCGTCATCATTTCGATGGGGCTGCCGGCAGCGCACATCAGGGCGTAATCCAGCAGGGTGATGCCCAGCAGCACTGGCAGCGCCAGCAGAATTTTCTTGAGAATGTATCGCAGCATCAGACGTCCACCTCCTGCCAGCAGGCGGTGAAATGCCCGGGGGAAATCTCCCGCAGGGGGTGAGTGCCGGAAGCGCACCTGTCCCCTGCCTTGGGACAGCGGCTGCGGAAAGGGCAGCCTTCCTGACTGCACTGGGCGGAGGCTTCGCCTTCCAGCACCATGCGGGGCCTGTCCCGCAGGGAAATGTCCGCCAGGGGCGCAGCGTCCATCAGCGCCCTTGTGTAGGGGTGGGCAGGATGATCAAACAACTCCTGCGTGGGGGCGTATTCCACGATTTGCCCCATGTACATCACCGCAATGCGGGTGGAAACATACCTGACCGTGGCCAGATTGTGCCCGATGAACACGCTGGTGAGGTGTAGGGACTGCTGCAGTTGCTTCAGGAGATTCAAAATCTGCGCCTGCACAGACACATCCAGCGCCGACACAGGCTCATCCAGAATCAGCAGTTCCGGCTGGAGGGCCAATGCCCTCGCCAGACAGATGCGCTGGCGCTGTCCGCCGGAAAACTCGTGGGGGAACCGCTGGGCGGCCTCCGGGGGCAGACCCACCAGCGACAACAGCCGGGCGACTTCTTCCGCAAGGTGCTTGCGGTCGGTGAGGCGGTGGGCCAGCATGGGCGCACCAATGAGATCCTCCACCCGCCGGCGGGGATTGAGACTGGCGGTGCTGTCCTGAAACACCATCTGATACTTCCTGCGCAGGGGGCGCAGGATTTTTTCGCTTTGATGGGTCAAACGCTGACCGTGAAAGTACACGTCGCCGCTGTCGGGCTGTTCAAGACCCATGATGATCCTGGCCAGGGTGGATTTTCCGCAGCCGGATTCGCCCACAATGCCCAGCGTCTCGCCTTTTTGCACGTCCAGGGAGACCTCTCTGGCGGCCCACAGATACCGGGGCGAAAGGGGCGAGGAACCGGGCAGGGGGTAGCGCTTGCTGACCTTTTGGAGGGACAAAACGGCGTCAGTCATGGCTCTTCCCTCCCTGTGCAAGGTCGCAGCGGACGAACCGGTTTTCGCCAAGCGTCTTGTATTCTCCCGTGCGGGGACAGTTTTCCTGATGGGGGCACCGGGGCGCAAAGCGGCATCCGGGCAGGTCGTCGTACTTGTCCGGCACCGTGCCCTTGATGGTGGCAAGCGGCTCGGAACAGTCAGTGTGCAGGTCCGGCACGGCCTGCAAAAGAGCCTGGGTGTAGGGGTGGGCGGGCTGCGTCAGCACTTCTTCGGCGGAGCCTTCCTCCACGCACTGCCCGGCGTACATCACCGCCACCCGGTCGGCCATTTCCGCCACCACACCGATGTCATGGGTGATGAGCAGAATCGCCATGCCGTCTTCGTTCCGCAGTTTTTTCAGCAGCTGCATGATTTGCAGCTGAATGGTCACGTCCAGCGCCGTGGTGGGCTCGTCGGCGATGAGCAAATCCGGCCCGCAGGAAAGGGCCATGGCGATCATCACCCGCTGGCGCTGTCCGCCGGAAAGCTGGTGGGGATATTTCTTCATCACGGCCCGGGCATCCGGCAGACCCGTCTTTTTCAGCAGTTCGATGGCACGGTTGCGGGCGTCTTCCTTGTTCAGATGCAGATGGCAGCGGATGCCCTCGGTCAGCTGCCTGCCGATGGTGAACACCGGGTTGAGGGAATCCATGATTTCCTGAAAGATCACACCGATGCGCCCCGTGCGGATGGCATCCAGTTCCTTCTCCGTCATGCGGGTCAAATCCTGACCATCCAGCAGGATTTCTCCTCCGGTCACGCTGCCCTGAGGCGGCAAAAGCCCCAGCACCGACAGGGCGGATACGCTCTTTCCGCAGCCGGATTCCCCCACCAGGCACAGAATTTCCCCTTTGCTGACCTGAAAGCTGACGCCCTGCGCCACACGGGTGCTGCGGCGGTCCCGGCTTGTGAAGGTAATTTCCAGGTCTTTGACCTGCAACAGCGGCTGCGGCATAACGGCTCCTTTCGATCAGGTAAGTGAAAAATCAGATATGGTGGGCGAATTACTTAGCCTTCTGAGGGGAATGAAGCTGGCGCAGAATCGTCCGCATGATAAGGATGGAGAGAATCAGCGCACACACGTCTGCCACCGGCTGGGCCATCTGAATACCTGTCAGACCCATCAAAGGCGGCATGATCAGCAGGGCGGGAATCAGGAACAGGCCCTGCCTGGCAATGGAGAGAATCGTCGCCCTGAAACCAAAGCCGATGGATTGGCTGAGCATATTGCTCATGACGATAAAGCCCCAGGTGGGCAGGGTACACAGGTGCATCTGCAGCGCCACCGAGCCGATGCGGATGACGTCTGCATCCTCCCGGCGGAACAGGGTCACGATGGGCTCTGCCAGCAGAAAGGCGACGCCGCCCAGCACCAGCAGAATCACCGTGGACACCTTCACGCAGTACCAGAAGGCCTCCCGCACCCGGTCAACCTGTTTGGCGCCGTAGTTGAAGCCGCACACCGGCTGGAATCCCTGCCCGAAGCCGATAACGGTGGAGTTGATGAACATCACAAACCGGCTGACGATACTCATGGCGGCAATGGCAGCGTCTCCGCCATGGAGACCGGCGGCGGTATTGAGCAGCACCGTGCTGACGCTGGCGATGCCCTGCCTGCCCAGAGAGGGCATACCCGTATAGAGAATCCTGCCCACCACCCGGCGGGTGGGGCGGAAGTTGCGGAGGGACACGGTGATGGTGTCCTTGCGGAAATTGCACTGCAAAAGAAGAATGGTGAAGCTGACCACCTGGGAGATGGCCGTCGCCAGAGCCGCACCGGCGGTTTCCATGCCGCAGCCGAAAATCAGGATGGGGTCCAGAATGATGTTGAGCACACCGCCGGCGGTGATGCCCAGCATCCCATAGGTCGCCAGACCCTGAAAGCGCAGCTGGTTGTTCAGCACGAAGGAGCCCATCATAAAGGGGGCGGCAAAGAAAATGTAGGAGGCGTAATCCCGGGCATAGGGGGCGATGGTCTCCGTGGCGCCCAGAAACATCACCAGCGGATCGATAAAGAGGTTGCCCAGCACGGTGATGACAAGGCCCACAAAAAGGGCGCAGAAGAAACCCACGGCGCTGTACTGCTTTGCTTCTTTTTGATTGCCTGCACCCAACGCCCGGCTGATATTGGCGCCGCTGCCCTGGGCAAAGGTGAAGGCGATGGCCTGAATCATGGCCATGGCGGAAAAGGTCACGCCCACAGCGCCGGACGCCGCCGTGCTCAGTTGGCTGACAAAGAAGGTGTCCGCCATGTTATAAATGGATGTGATCAGCATGGAACAGATCGTCGGCACCGCCAGACGGGGGATGATTTTCTGCACAGGGGCATGGAGCATCATGTCGCTGCGCTGCTGGGCCGTCATTTTCATTCGCAGGAACCTCTTTCACATCAGCAGGTAAGACAAAGCCAAAAATGGAAATATACAATCTTTTTCTATTTCGACGCTGCCGGGTGCCTTTCCTGTTTTTCACGGGCGCCTTGACAAAGAATTCCCCCCTGTGATACCATCAAACCAAGCAGATTCACTCCCCGGTTTTTCGGGTATGATGAAGAATGAAAACCTGTCTCTTTATCCCCCAAAAGTCCCCGAATCAGGAGGCAACACAATGAAAAGAGCCCGTCGAATCCTCGCTCTGGCCCTCTGCCTGGCGCTCACCGGGTGCATGGCTGCCGTGCCCCCCGCCCAGGCGGAAGATGCATCCGTCAACATGGCCGTCACGTCCACCTTCAGCAGCGTCAATCCTCTGCTGATTGACGCCACGGAAACTGTCAAGCACGCCCTGTCCCTGGAGTTTCTGCCGCTGATGGAGATGAATGCCGACCTGGAATTCGTCCCCCAGCTGGCCAAAGAGATCACCACCGAGGACAACCTGACCTTCACCATCCGCCTGCAGGATAACGCTGCCTGGTCGGACGGCACGCCGGTCACCTCGAAGGACGTGCAGTTCACCTTCCTGCTGCTCACCAGCCCCGAAGCCGGTCATGCCATCCTCAGCCAGTATCTGATCGTGGGCACGGACGACAGCGGCAAAGCGCCCTCCGGCGCCACGGAACTGGACGGCGTCAAGATTGTGGACGAAAAGACCGTCACCGTCACCACCAAGTGGCCCACGGCCCTGACTACTTTCCAGAACCTGTTCGGCAGGTATGTTTTCGTGCTGCCGGAGCATATTCTGGGCGACATCCCCCGGGCGGAACTGCCCAGCCACGACTGGTTCAATCACCCCACCGTGGTGTCCGGCCCCTATTTTATCACCGATGTGGACCTGAATCACTATGTGCGCTTCACCGCCAATGAGAACTATTTCCTCGGTGCGCCCAAGATCAAGTATTTCAACATGAATGTCACCACTCCCGCCCAGCTGCTGGCGGGCCTGCGCAGCGGCGAAATCGACCTGATCCAGCAGACCACCGGCTCCATCATGCTGGAGGACTACGAAGCCGTGCGCTCCCTGACCAACGTGACCGCCGTGCCCGGCAAGCCCATCACCAATCAGTCGGTGTTCTTCAATCTGGGCAAGGTGCCCGACAAGCGCATCCGTCAGGCGATGCTCCTGTCCCTGCCCCGGGAACTGATTCTGCAGGAACTGGTGGGCGGCAACGGTGAAATCATCGACGCCTTCCTGTGCAGCGCCTCGCCCTTCTACAGCGCTGAACTGGGTGTGACCGCCTACGACCCCGACAAGGCCGCCCAGCTGGTGCGGGAAGCTGCCGCTGACGGCGCCGACACCACCCTGACCTGGTATGTCAATTCCGGCGACGCCACCTTTGTTTCCGCCGCTGAACTGACCGCCGCCCTGGCCGCCGATGTGGGTCTGACGCTGGAAATCCGCAAGGTGGACTTGCCCACGCTGATGGCCATTGCCGGCGAAGGCGATTTTGACCTGATGAGCGTGGAATACACCTATTCCCCGGTGGATCCCTACACGGACATGGTGTGGCTTCTGTCCGCTGACGGCTGGACCCGCTTTGCGGATGAGGACGTCACCGCCCTTTTGAACTCCACCCAGTCCACCACCGACATGGACGCCATCCGGCAGGCGTACCTGACGGTCAACCGCAAGGTGGTGGAGGAAGTGCCGATGATGTCCGCCTATGTCATTTCGTCCCTCGGCGCTGTGAGCAACCGCCTCAAGGGCGCCACGCCTGATGTTTTCGGCACGCTGATCAATGTGCATCAGTGGTCCGTGGAGTGACCAAAGGGCTTCGCCCTTTGGAAACCCACCAGAGGGCGCTGCCCTCTGGACTCCTTTTGCGGGGCTTTGCCCCGCACCCCAATCGGGGGCTCTGCCCCCGACACCCCCGCAAGGGCCATTGGCCCTTGACCCTTCAGCGGGGCTTTGCCCCGCACCCCAGCAGGGGCTCTGCCCCTGCACCCCGCAAGGGGCATCGCCCCTTGACCCATTACCCGGAAATCCTGAAGGATTTCCGGGGTGTTCTTTTTTGGAGGAGTCTTATATATCAGGCTTGTTTTTCCCGGAGCAACCAGGGGGCTTTCCGATCGGTCCGCCTCCGCTTCGCTCCGGAAACTCGCCTTCGGCGACTGCCCACTGGGCAGTTCGTTTCCCCTGGACCCTTCGGGCTGCATCCTTGTAAGTAGACTTCCCCGAATCGATGAAAACCGTTCCCTCAACAAACAGGGTAATACCCCTTCATCCGTAGGGGGGCCGAAGGTTTCCAAAGGGCGATCGGAAAGCCCTTTGGTCGGCCGCGAGGGCGAAACCCCACTTTTCATACAAAATCTTGCCATTAAGGATAACTTGTGCAACGGCACAAAGAAAAGCCCCCTCCGGGAGGGGGCTCCGCCGTCAGGCGGTGGGGGAGCCTGCGCTGCAGCGGGTATGAATTTTTGCAAGGGATAGCGCTTGTTAGGCGTTCTTTCTCAGGCCTGAGAAAGAACCAAAGAGGGCCAGAGGGGGTGTCTCAATTCATCCCACCCGGAGACACCCCCTCTGGACTCCCCCCTTTCCCACTGTCTTGTGAGGGTTATTGGGTTGACTGACCCTCAAACGCCTCGCAGGGGCGGCCCGTTTCGGAGTCGCCCCGATGGAGTCCGTGTGCGGCGACGGAGCGCCGCACGCCGGAACTGTTGTGGAGTAGCGGGTACGAAGCGTGCTTCGGTTTGTTGCCGGAGCAAAGTCAACTCACAAGGATGCAGACCGAAGGGGTCCAGGGGGGCGACCGGAAAGCCCCCTGGTTGCCTCGGTAAAGACAAGCCAAATCCATAAGACTACCCAAAACAAAACCACCCCGGAAATCCTTTGGGATTTCCCGGGTGAAGGGTCAAGGGGCTATTAAGACTACTTGCATCCGAAGGGGTCCAGGGGGCGATCGGAAAGCCCCCTGGTTGTTCCGGCAAAGAGAAGCCCAATCCATAAGACTACCCAAAACAAAACCACCCCGGAAATCCTTCAGGATTTCCGGGTGATGGGTCAAGGGCCAATGGCCCTTGCGGGGTCCAGGGGCAGCGCCCCTGGTGGGATTCCAAAGGGCAAAGCCCTTTGGCGGGGGTGTCGGGGACGAAGTCCCTGACCAGGGGCAAAGCCCCTGATTACTCGCCGAGTTTGCCGGCGATAAAATGCTTGCGGCACAGGGACACATACTGGCTGGAGCCGCCCAGAAGAATCTGATCACCCTCGGTGACAACCTTGCCGTCCACCACACGGGCGTTGCAGATGGCCTTCTTGCCGCACCAGCAGATGGTCTTGATTTCCTCGATGGTGTCAGCCCAGGCCATCAGCCACTTACTGCCCTCAAAGAAGTTGTTCTGGAAGTCGGTGCGCAGGCCGTAGGCGATCACCGGGACGTTCATTTCATCCACGATTTTCACCAGCAGCCGCACCTGATCTTTGGTGAGGAACTGGGCTTCATCAATGATGACGCAGTCGTACTGCTTCACGTCCATGTCCGCCAGTTCTTCAATGAAAATGCACTCGGTCTGCAGGCCGCTGCGGGATTTCACCGTGCGGGCGCCGTCGCGGTTTTCCATGGCAGGCTTCACCATCAGCACCTTCTGGCCCCGTTCCATATAGTTGTACTGTACCATGATGGCATTGGCCGTCTTGCTGGAGCCCATTGCGCCGTAGCGGTAGTAAAGTTTCGCCATGGTGATTTCTCTCCTTATGTGTCGATTGATGATTTAATCTTTGGGAATTTCCCTGAGGAAGCGGCGCATGGCCAGATAGGTCTGATCCGACAGGTCATGCTCCATCTTGCAGGCGTCCTCTTTGGCCACAGCCTTATCCACGCCCAGCATTTCCAGGAAACTGGCAATGGTGGTATGCCTGTCCAGAATCTTTCGGGCGATGTCATCCCCCTGAGGAGTGAGGGTGATCAGGTTTTCCTCATCCATGAGGATGTAGCCGTTTTCCCGCAATTTCTTCATGGCAAAACTGACGGAGGGCTTGGTTACCCCCAGCCGGAGGGCAATATCCACCGAGCGGACGTAGCCCTTTTCCTGCCCCAGCATGAGGATCGCCTCGAGGTAATCCTCTGCGGATTCATGAATGTTCATCATTGTCGCTTCTCACCTTCTCTCCGGGAGGCGTTATCATCGCCTCCTATATTAGCATACTCTAACTGAAAAAGCAAGGACAGAAAGGCGTGCGCCCTCCGGCAAAACAAAACCAGCCGGCGCCTGAAAAAACAAGCGCCGGCCGGAAAATGGCAGGATATCAGAACTTGGTGCCGCACTCGGGGCAGAACTTGGGCGTTTCGCCCTCGCCGGGCGTGTAGCCGCAATTGGTGCAGGCAGCGGGCTTCTCGGGACGGCCGGCGCCGCATTCAGGGCAGAACTTGCCGGTGTTGCCCGTGTTGCCGCAGGTGCAGTCCCAGGCATCGGGCTGAGCAGGCTCTTCGGCGGGGGTTTCCGCGGGCTCTTCCGCAGGCACTTCGGCAGGAGTCTCAGCGGGAGTCTCGGCGGGCTCTTCAGCAGGAGTTTCAGCAGGTACTTCCGCAGGGGCAGCGTCCGTATCAGCCAGGTGATACATGATGTACTCACGATCCTGATTCTGACCGATGGCGATGTTCTGGGTGGAAGACAGATCCAGATAGTAGCGATGCTCGAAGGGGATGACCACATTGCCGTCCACGTCGATCACGCCCCACACGTCACCCTGCTTGACGCTCATCAGCTCCATGCCGGGATAGGGTGTGGAGAAGTCCTGATACGTCTCGGGCAGCAGACCCTTGGTGGGGGTGAAGATGCTGTAGCCGCCCATGCTCTTGATGACGATGAAATTGGCGGCGTAGTAGAAGCCCTTGCAGTCGCTTTCGTTCACCGTCACGCCGGTGAGGGTCTGCACGGTGTTGCCCTGCAGATCCACATAGGACAGTTCGCCATCCCGGATGACAGCGTTGTAGCCATCGAAGAAGTAACTTTCATCATAGGCAGAAATGGCGTCATACACAGGAGGAAGAATTTCGTTGCCCTGATAGTCGGTCAGGCCACGCTTGCGGTCCTTGCTCACGTAGAAGTAGCCGTTGTGGGCACGGGCGGAATCATACCGCTTTTCGTCGGGAACCTGATCGGACACCAGATTGCCCTGCAGGTCCACAAACTGGCCGTTGCTCTTGTAGAACACGGAAGCCTGCACTTCTTCAGGCGTCAGGGTGCAGGAAGCGGTGAAGGCTTCCATGCCGGTGGGCACATGATACACCGGGCCCTTGTATTCTTCATAGTATTCCTGGCTGGTAAAGAAGCCATACTTCTCCACATCGGGGGTGAGGACTTCGCCCTTGGAAGAAAGCCAGACGCCGTTATCATCCATATAGCGGATGCACAGGTAGGCGCCCCGGGCGGTGTGGGTGTCATGGCGCATGAACTCTTCCCGGCTGAAGGAATAGGCCTTTTGGCCGCGGTAGTAGTAATCAGCCGTCACAACGTTGAACTGGGTGCCTTCGCTGTTGCGGTAGTCGCCGCTGATGTCGGTGGTTTCCTCCAGCACGACGCCGTACTGCCAGTCGGCGTTGATCCATTCCACATCGCCGTACATCAGGGGCACAAGCACCTGTGCGTTGCGGTCCAGGATGCCGGTGGTGTTCAGGCCGTTCTCGTTCACCGCCAGGAAGTAAGATCCCAGGCCGTTGACGCCGCTGTTTTGAGCTTTCATGGCGCCGTAGTAATCGCTGATGATATTGGCGTTTTCATCGCACAGCACATAGCCGGACTCGGTGGCCAGCATCAGGTTGCCGGTGGCGGTCAGCAGCGTCACGCCGCGGCCAACTTCCTCGGAGGAAGTCACCGTGATCTGCGCCAGGGAGGACACGGGCAGCAGCACCACTGCCGCCATCAGAGCCAGGATCCGCAGGAATTTTCTCATGTCAAAAAACGCTCCTCTCTGCCAAAGGCAGAAAAATGTACCTGTCCATTATACTTCCCTTGATTGTTTTTTGTCAATCGACCCGGAGGCTGTCCCGTTCACTTTTTCTCAGAAAGGGAAAATCATCCGCCTTTTTCATAAATTTCTCTTCCCTGGCGGCTGGATTTCCCCTGTTCTTGCCCAAAAAGTCCTTCCCTTCCCGGCGATTTTGTGGTACAATAGCCTATGGGTATCTCTGCAAGCATAGGATTTACCATCTCAGGAAAGGCAGTGACCTCTGTGACCGCTTCGGAAAAGCTGGTACAACACCTGCACCTGGACGCCCACAGCGGCGTGGCGGTGCATAACCCGTCGAATATGTTCTATCTCACACAGGGCTATTCCGGCGAGGGTGTGGTGTTCATTTCCGGGCGCCGCCGTGTCATCATCACCGACTTCCGTTATACCGAGCAGGCTGAAAGGCAAGCGCCGGACTTTGAAGTGGTGATGGTGGACAAGGGCATGGGCCACAATCAGTGGCTGGCCCGGCTGTGCCAGGAGGAAGGCATCACCTCCCTGCGTTATGAGGATGACACCCTGACCGTGCGGCAGTTCGCAGCCCTGCAGGGCGCTGTGGACGCGACGGTGGAATGGACCTCTCTGGGCGGCGCGCCGCAAGAGCTGCGGGCCGTCAAGACCGAGGCGGAAGCCGCCATCATGCGCAAGGCTGCTGCCATCACCTCCGCCGCCTTTGACGTCATCTGCGGAAAAATCCGGGAAGGCATGACGGAAAAGGAACTGCAGGTGGAACTGGACTTCACCATGCTCAAGCTGGGCGCTGACGGCATCTCCTTTGATACCATCATTGCCTCCGGCGAAAACGGCAGCCTGTGCCACGCCATCCCCGGCGCCCGCAAGCTGCAAAAGGGCGACATGATCACCATGGACTACGGCGCCAAGTTCGGCGGCTACTGCTCCGACATGACCCGCACTGTGGCGCTGGGCACCCCCAGCGATACCATGCGCCGTGTGTATGACACCGTGCTCTACGCCCAGCAGACCGCCCAGGACGCTTTGGCGCCTGGTAAGATCTGCTCCGACATCGACAAGATCGCCCGTGATTACATCGACCAGCAGGGCTATGCCGGCAGGTTCGGTCACGGACTGGGTCACGGCGTGGGCATCGACATTCACGAAAATCCCCGTCTTTCCTTCAGCTGCCACGAAGTTCTCGTGCCCGGCATGGTGGTGACGGTGGAACCCGGTGTGTATCTGCCCGGCGTGGGCGGCGTGCGCATCGAAAACACCTGCCTGATCACCGAAAATGGCGCCGAAGCGCTCACCACTGCGCCCCGGCACCTCATCACCCTGTAAACCACCCTTGTGGTTTTCATATACGCTATACTAAGTCAAACAAATACATGGAGGAATGAACAATGATTACTGCTGGCGATTTCAAAAAGGGCATTACTGTGGAATGGGACGGCGGCGTTTGGAACATCGTGGACTTCCAGCACGTCAAGCCCGGCAAGGGCGCTGCCTTTGTGCGCACCAAGATCAAGAACGTCATGACCGGCGCTGTGGTGGAACGCTCTTTCAACCCCACCGACAAGATGCCCCGCGCCATCATCGAGACCAAGGAAATGCAGTACGTCTACAATGACGGCGACCTGTACTACTTCATGGACGTGGAAACCTACGACCAGATTCCCCTGTCTGCCGACAAGGTGGAAGACGCCATCCCCTTCGTGAAGGAAGGCACCAACGTCACCATGCGCTTCTTCAAGGGCAGCCCCTTCTCCGTGGAAGCCCCCAACTTCGTGACCCTGGAAGTCACCGACACCGAGCCTGGCTTCAAGGGCGACACCGCTTCCAACACCTACAAGCCCGCTACCCTGGAAACCGGCTACTCCCTGCAGGTGCCGCTGTTCATCAACACCGGCGACATGATCCGCATCGATACCCGCACCGGCGAGTACATGGAGCGTGCCTGATTTCCCTGCCCGTAACCTCGGGCAATGCACCTGAAAAACGGTACATGGTCTGCCCGGCGGATGTTTCCTGCGTCCTCCGGGCAGCTTTGTCTATACCCCAGGTGAAACCCCGGAAAAACCCCTTCAATCATCAATTTGCGGAGGTATTTTCACATGAGCAAGCTCACTGACAAGGTTAGTTATCTCACCGGTCTTGCCGACGGCATGAAACTCAATATGGAAAAGGACGCCAATCGCCTGATCGTGGAAATGCTGGGCATCCTCAAGGAACTGGCAGAGGAAGTGGAAATGCTGGAAGACGCCCAGGCGGAACTGTCGGACTATGTGGAGTCCATCGACGATGACCTGTGCGACCTGGAAGAGACCCTCTTTGACGAGGAAGAGGATGAGTGCTCCTGCGGCCACGATGACTGTGACTGCGACGAGGACGAGGACTACGACGAGGACGAGGATGAAGACGACGATGATGAAGTGATCGTCTACACCTGCCCCGAATGCGGCTATGAAATCGAATTCGCCCTGAGCGAGTTTGACGACAATATGCTCTGCCCGGGCTGCAAAAAACCCGTTTTCCCCGAATATGACGAGGAAGACGAGGAAGACGAGGAAGAGGAAGAAGAAATCGACCTTGACGGCATCGACGACAACGGCTGATTCGCCTCTTTCTGATGGACCGGACATTGCGCCGTGCATCCCTGTGGATGCACGGCTTTTTGTGTGCCTTTGCACGCAAAAGGAGGGCCGCCTTTCAGCAGCCCTCCACGATTCCTTTTCAGGGGGATTCATTCAGTTGCGGATTATTCCAACCCATCCGGGGTGACTTCCGTGACGCTCTCAGGGTCCACAGCGGTGTCTTCCACCTCTTCGTCCCTGTCGGCACGGGCCACGCCGATCACACGGCTGCCCTCCTGCAGCTTCATCACACGCACACCCTGGGTGTTTCTGCCGCAGAAGCGGATGGTGTCCATGGGCGTACGGATGATGGTGCCGTCGTCGGTAATCAGCAGCAGATCCTCGTCAGGCTCCACCATCAGCAGCGCCGCCATGTCGCCGGTCTTGTCAGTGAGGTTCATGGCACGGATGCCCTTGCCGTTGCGGCCCTGCTCACGGTATTCATCGGGAGAGGTGCGCTTGCCGTAGCCCAGTTCCGTCACCGCCAGCACTTCGCTGCCGGCATTGAGGGGGCACATATCGATCACGCAGTCGTCGGGGGCCAGGCGCATGGACTTCACGCCCATGGAGCTGCGGCCCATGGGGCGGATGTGCCTCTCACTGAAGCGGATGCACATACCCTTGCGGGTGCCCAGCAGCAGTTCATCCTCGCCGCCGGAAAGCTCCACGCCGATGAGTTCATCGCCTTCCTTGAGGACGATGGCGATCAGGCCGTTCTTACGCAGGTTCTGGAATTCGCCGAAGGGCGTCTTCTTGATCATGCCCTCACGGGTCGCCATGACCAGGTTGTTGTCGCCGGTGGCGCCGGGAACAGGCACCATGCGGGACACCTTTTCATCGCCGGCCAGCTGCAGCAGGTTGACAATCGCCGTGCCGCGGGCCTGACGGCCTGCTTCAGGAATCTGATAGCACTTGAGGCGGTACACCCTGCCCCTGTTGGTGAAGAACATGATCTCATCATGGGTGGACACCACACGCATCTGCACGGCGAAGTCCTCTTCCTTGGTGGTCATGCCCGTCACGCCCCTGCCGCCCCTGTTCTGGGCACGGTAGACGCTCTTGGCGATGCGCTTGACATAGCCCTGATGGGTCAGGGTAACGACCATGTCCTCTTCCTGGATCAGGTCTTCCACGTCAATTTCGCCTTCGATGGTGGTCAGTTCCGTCCGGCGGTCATCGCCGAACTTGTCCCTGATCACCGTGATTTCTTCCTTGATGACGCCCATGAGCAGTTTTTCATCCGCCAGGATGGCCGTCAGGCGGGCGATTTCCGCCATCAGGGCGTCGAATTCAGCCTGCAGCTTGTCCCGCTCCAGACCGGTCAGGCGGGCCAGACGCATATCCAGAATGGCCTGTGCCTGCCGCTCGGTGAAGTCAAAGCGCTCCATCAGGGAGACCTTGGCGGTGGCGGAATCCTTGCTGGCACGAATCAGCGCCACGATTTCATCAATGAAGTCCAGCGCCCTCAGCAGGCCTTCCAGGATGTGGGCACGGGCCTGGGCTTTGTCCAGTTCGTAGCGGGTGCGGCGGGTGACGACGTCCTTCTGATGCTCGATGTAGTAATACAGCATATCCCGCAGGCTCAGCACCCGGGGCTTGCCGTTGACCAGGGAGAGCATATTGGCGCCGAAGGTTTCCTGCAGGGAGGTGTGCTTGTACAGGTAGTTGAGCACCACCTGGGGATACACGTCCTTCTTCAGCTCGATGACGATGCGCATACCGCTGCGGTCGGATTCATCACGGATGTCCGCAATGCCCTCGATGCGCTTTTCGTGGCACAGTTCGGCGATCTTTTCCACCAGCCGGGCCTTGTTGACCATGTAGGGAATTTCCGTCACCACGATGCGGTGGCGGTTGTTGCCCATGGGCTCGATGTTGGTCTTGGCCCGCACTTCGATGCGGCCATGGCCGGTGTAATACGCTTCCCTAATGCCCCGGCGACCCAGAATCATGCCACCCGTAGGGAAGTCGGGGCCCTTGATGTGCTCCATCAGGTCATCAATGGTGGCGTCGGGGTTATCGATCATGCAGATGACGCCGTCGATGACTTCCCGCAGGTTGTGGGGCGGGATGTTGGTCGCCATGCCCACAGCGATGCCGCTGGAGCCGTTCACCAGCAGGTTGGGGAAGCGGGAGGGCAGGACGGAGGGCTGTTCCAGGGTCTCATCGAAGTTGGGATACATATCCACGGTGTTCTTCTCGATGTCCTGGAGCAGATAGGGCGCCAGCTTGGTCATGCGGGCTTCGGTGTAACGCATGGCGGCAGCGCCGTCACCGTCCACAGAGCCGAAGTTACCCTGACCGTCCACCAGCATATAGCGGATGTTGAAGGGCTGGGCCAGGCGCACCATGGCGTCATACACGGAGGAGTCGCCGTGGGGATGGAACTTACCCAGCACGTCGCCCACCAGACGGGCGGACTTGCGGTAGGGCTTGTCCGGCGTCATGCCCAGTTCTGCCATGTCGTAGAGGATGCGGCGATGCACGGGCTTGAGGCCGTCGCGCACATCCGGCAGGGCGCGGTCGATGATGACCGCCATGGCATAGGAGATGAAGGACCGCTTCATTTCCTCTTCCAGATTGACGGGAATCAGCTTATCTTGAATCATCTTATCGCTCCGTTATCTATCAGATGTCCAGGTCTTTGACCAGGTCGCTGTTTTCCTGAATGAACTGCTTGCGGGGCTCCACCTGATCGCCCATGAGCATGGAGAAGATCTCGTCCGCAGCCATGGCGTCTTCGGGGGTGATCTGCATCATGGTGCGGGTGGAAGGATCCATGGTGGTGGTCCACAACTGGTCCTTGCTCATTTCGCCCAGACCTTTGTAGCGCTGAATTTCCGGCTTGGGATCCCTGCCGATTTCATCCAGCAGCCGCTGCAGCTCGTCATCATCGTACACATAGCGCTCCGTCTTGCCCTTGGTCACCTTGTACAGGGGCGGCATGGCGGCGTAGACATAGCCCTTTTCCAGCAGCGGACGCATATAGCGGTAGAAGAAGGTCAGGAGCAGAATACGGATGTGAGCGCCGTCCACGTCGGCGTCGGTCATGCACACGATGCGGTGATAGCGCAGCTTGCTCTCGTCGAATTCATCGCCGATGCCACAGCCGAAGGCGGTGATCATCGCCCGGATTTCCTGGTTGCCCAGGGCTCTTTCCAGGCGGGTCTTTTCCACATTGAGAATCTTGCCGCGCAGGGGGAGGATGGCCTGGAAGTGGCGGTCACGGCCTTCCTTGGCGCTGCCGCCGGCGCTGTCGCCCTCGACGATGAAGATTTCGCACTTGCTGGGGTCCCGCTCGGAGCAGTCCGCCAGTTTGCCGGGCAGGGCAGCGGATTCCAGAACCGTCTTGCGGCGGGTCAGTTCACGGGCCTTGCGGGCGGCTTCCCGGGCACGCTGGGCGCTCAGGCAGCGATCCAGAATCATCTTGGCCACAGCGGGCGTTTCTTCCAGATAGGTGGACAGTTCTTCCTTGACCAGGTCGTTGACGATGCCGCGGACGTGGCCGCTGCCCAGCTTCGACTTGGTCTGGCTTTCAAACTGGGGGTCCTCCATCTTCACCGACACGATGGCCGTCAGGCTTTCCCTGACGTCCTCGCCCTTGAGGTTGGTGTCGGTGTCCCGGAGAATCTTGTGGCGGCGGCCATAATCGTTGATGGCGCTGGTGATGGCGGTGTTGAAGCCGATCAGGTGCGTGCCGCCGTCGGGCGTGGCAATGTTGTTGACGAAGGTGTAGACGTTCTCGGAGTAGCTGTCGTTGTACTGCATGGCCACTTCCACCAGCACGTTGTCCCGGATGCCTTCGGCATAGATGGGCTCTGCGAAAAGCACTTCCTTGTTGCGGTTGAGGTGCTTGACAAACTCCCGCAGGCCGCCTTCGAAGTAGAATTCCTCACAAACGACGTCTTCGCCGCGCTCGTCGGTATACACGATGCGGATACCCTTGTTCAGGTAGGCCATTTCCCGCAAACGGGTCTTGAGCACGCCGTAATCGAAGGTCACGCCCCGCTCGAAGATACCGTCCAAGTTGTCGTCGCTGATGACGTCGGGCAGGAAGGTCACGGTGGTGCCGGTGCGCTCCGTCTCGCCGATGACCTTCAAATCCGCCAGGGCCTTGCCCCGGGCGTATTCCTGCTGGTGAATCTTGCCGTCCTGATACACCGTCACCGTCAGGTGGCTGGACAGGGCGTTAACCACGGAAGCGCCCACGCCGTGCAGGCCGCCGGACATCTTGTAGCCTCCGCCGCCGAACTTGCCGCCGGCGTGCAGCACCGTCAGGCAGACTTCCACCGCAGGACGGCCCATCTTGGGGTGGATGCCCACAGGCATACCACGGCCGTCGTCCTTGACGGACACAGAGCCATCCTTGTGCAGCGTCACGTCAATGCGCTTGCAGTAGCCCGCCAGCGCCTCGTCCACGGAGTTATCCACGATCTCATACACCAGATGGTGCAGGCCCCTGACATCCGTGGAGCCGATATACATACCCGGGCGCTTGCGTACGGCTTCCAGGCCCTCCAGGACCTGAATCTGCTCCTCGCCGTAGTCGCTGGTGACCTGGGTGGCCGTTTCCAGATTGAGATTCATCTCGTCTGCCATAACACACCTCAAATGCTAAATACATCGTCGCAAAGGGACGCAAAAGGGTCAAATTCCTACAGGAGAGCACACACTCCCCACCTTATCCATTATATCACTTTCCGCCCAAAAAAGAAAGTCTTTTTCTACAATATATATGTGCATTTAGGAAAAGGAATTTTTCAGCGCCTTTTTTGCCCCTGGAAAGCGGGAAAAATCCGCCCTTTTGCGGCAAAAAGCAGCCCCATTCGCCGCAATTTTCTGTGGGGCAAGGAAATTCTTCGTGAAGAGGCCACAATCGGCCCCTGTCCCCTTGCATTTACAGCCATTTGGAAGTATAATTAAGAATTGTAAATGCTGATTTCACCGGAAACAAGGAGGATTTGTTTTCCATGGAAGATACGACGAGCCGCAGCAATTTTATCTGGGACATGATCGAGCAGGATCTCTCCGAGGGTCGCTACACCCAGGTCCACACCCGCTTCCCTCCTGAGCCCAATGGCTATATGCACATCGGTCACTGCAAGGCGCTGATCATGGACTTCCTGACCGCCGAAAAGTACGGCGGCAAGTGCAACCTGCGCTTTGATGACACCAACCCCGCCAAGGAAGACAACGAGTACGTGGAGGCCATCAAACGTGACATCCACTGGCTGGGCTTCCACTGGACAGGCGGACTGTACTTTGCGTCCGACTACTACGAGAAGCTCTACGAGATCGCTGAAGACTGGATCAAGCGTGATCTGGCCTATGTGGACGAGCTGACCCAGGAGGAAATGCGCCAGTATCGTGGCACCCTCACCCAGCCCGGCAAGAACAGCCCCTGGCGTGACCGCCCGGTGGAAGAGTCCCTCGACCTGTTCCGCCGGATGCGTGCCGGCGAGTTCCCCGAGGGCAAGTACCTCCTGCGTGCCAAGATCGACATGGCCTCCCCCAACATCGTCATGCGTGACCCCGCCATGTACCGCATCCTGTACAAGGAGCACTGGCGCACCGGCAACCAGTGGTGCATCTACCCCATGTACGACTTTGCCCATCCCATCTCCGACGCCCTGGAGGGCATCAGCCACTCCATGTGCTCCCTGGAGTTTGAGATCCATCGCCCCCTGTATGAGTGGGTGGTGGAAAAGAGCGCCCATATGCTGCCCGCCAAGCCCCGGCAGATTGAGTTCGCCCGCCTGAACATCACGCAGACGGTGATGTCCAAGCGCTACCTGCGTCAGCTGGTGGAAGGCGGCTACGTCTCCGGCTGGGATGACCCCCGGATGCCCACGCTGTCCGCCCTGCGCCGCCGTGGTTACACCGCTGCCGCCGTGCGTGACTTCATCAGCCGCATCGGCATGAGCAAGGCGGATTCCACCGTGGATTACGCCCTGCTGGAAAGCTGCGTGCGTGACGACCTGGGCGCCACCTGCGCCCGTGCCATGGCCGTCCTGCGCCCGCTGAAGGTCGTGCTGACCAACTGGCCCGAAGGCGAAGTGAAGCACATCGAGGTGGAAAATCATCCCGATCACCCGGAAATGGGCACCCACACCGTGTCCTTCGGCCGGGAGATCTACATCGAGCAGGATGACTTCATGGAAGTGCCTGCCAAGAAGTTCCAGCGGATGTATCCCGGCTTTGAAGTGCGTCTCAAGGGCGCCTACATCGTGCGCTGCGACGACTGCGTCAAGGACGAAAACGGCAACATCGTGGAAGTCCACTGCACCGTGGACATGGACTCCGCTTCCGGCACCGAAGGCGCCAACCGCAAGATCAAGGGCAAGGTGCTGCACTGGGTCTCCGCTGATGACTGCGTGCCCTTTGAAGCCCGCCTGTACGAGCCCTTGCTGGTGGAAGAAGGCGACATGGTGGAAGACGAGGAAACGGAAGGCGCCGAGGCTGCCGCCCCCGCCAAGAAGGACTTCATCAGCCGCCTGAATCCCAACAGCCTGGAAGTGGTGAGTGGTTACGCCGAGGCCTTCGTCAAGGAAGCCGAAACCGGCACCACCTACCAGTTCCTCCGCACCGGCTACTTCTGCAAAGACCCCGACTCCACCCCCGACAAGCCCGTGTTCAACCGGGTGGTGGGTCTCAGGGACACCTTCGCCAAGCAGGTGAAGGGGTAAGATGCGCTCAAAGCAAGTAAAGGAGATTTCCCATGAACAAAGAAGTTCGCACCCGATTTGCGCCGTCCCCCACGGGCTTTATGCACCTGGGTGGCCTGCGCACGGCCTTGTATAACTACCTCTACGCCAAGAAGATGGGCGGCAAGTTCATCCTCCGCATTGAGGACACCGACCAGGAGCGCTTCGTGGAAGGCGCCACCGAGGTCATCTACGACACCCTCAAGGGCTGCGGCATGAACTGGGACGAAGGTCCCGACGTGGGCGGCCCCTGCGGCCCCTACATCCAGTCTGAGCGCAAGGACCTCTACCTGCCCTACGCCAAGCAGCTGGTGGAATCCGGCCACGCCTACTACTGCTTCTGCACCAAGGAAGAACTGGACGAGCGCCGTGCCGCCTGCGAAGCCAAGGGCGAGGTGTTCAAGTATGATAAGCACTGCCTGCACCTGACCAAGGAAGAAATCCAGCAGAAACTGGATGCCGGCGTGCCCTACGTCATCCGCCAGAATGCCCCCACCGAGGGCGAAACCAGCTATCATGACGTGGTGTTCGGGGACATGACCTTCCCCAATGACACCCTGGACGACATGGTGCTCATCAAGCAGGACGGTATGCCCACCTACAACTTCGCCAATGTCATTGACGACCACCTGATGGGCATCACCCACGTCATGCGCGGCCTGGAATACCTCTCCTCCACGCCCAAGTACAACCTGCTCTACGAGGCCTTCGGCTGGGATGTGCCGGAGTACGTCCACCTGACCACTGTCATGCGTGACGCCACCCACAAACTTTCCAAGCGTGACGGCGACGCCTATTATTCCGATTACATCGAAAAGGGCTATCTCACCGAGGCGCTGATCAACTATCTAGTGCTGGTGGGCTGGAATCCCGGCGACGACCGTGAATTCTTCACCATGGACGAACTGGTGGAAGCCTTCTCCATCGAGCGGCTGTCTAAATCCCCCGGCATCTTCGATGTGGACAAACTGACCTGGTTCAACACCGAGTACATCCGCCAGCTGCCCGCTGAAAAGTATCTGGAACTGGTCACTCCCTGGTTTGACAAGGTGCTTGCCGGCAAGAACATCGACTACGCTCGTCTGGCGCAGCTGATGCAGACCCGAACGGAAGTCTTCAACCGTGTGCCTGACATGGTGCGCTTCCTGGGTGAACTGCCCGCCTATGAAATCGACCTGTTCACCAACAAGAAGAGCAAGACCAACCCGGAAGTCAGCAAGGCCGCCCTGGAAATGCTGCGCCCGGTGATTGCAAACATCCCCGAATGGACGGAGGTCTGCATCCACGATGTGCTGATGGCCGCCATCGCCGAGGCCGGCATGAAGAATGCCACCGCCCTCTGGCCCCTGCGCATTGCCATATCCGGCCAGGCTTCCACTCCCGGCGGTGCCATTGAGATCGCCTGGCTGCTGGGCCGGGAAGAGACCCTGCGCCGCATGGATGACGCCATCTCCCGCCTGAGCTGATGCGGAAAGGAAGCCGCAGATGAACAAGCATCCTGCGCTGGCCCTGACGCGCTGCGCCGCCATGGCGGCTCTGGTGATGGCCCTGACCAGCTTCCCCAAAGTGCCCGTGAGCGCCACCGGCGGATATGTCCACCTGGGGGATGCGGCAATCTTTGCCGCCGTGACCCTGTTGGGACCCTCCGGCATTGCAGCCGCCGCCATTGGTTCCGCTCTGGCGGATCTTCTGGGCGGATATCTCGTCTATGCCCTGCCCACGGCGCTGATTAAAGCCGCCATGGCAGCGGTTGCGTGTTTCTTCCCCATGAAAAAGCACCGCCTGCCGGCGTTCCTGCTGGCCGCCGCCGTGATGGTGCTGGGGTATTTCGTCGCCGAGAGCCTGCTCTATGGCCCTGCCGCCGCTTTGAGCGCCGTGTTGCCCAACCTGGTGCAGGGCCTCACCGGCGCCGTGCTGGCGCTGCTGATGATGCCCTGGCTGCTGCGCCTGAAGCATCACCTGAAAAGTAGCAATCTGGTGTGAGCAGGGGTGTCAAATCCGCTATGCTCCACTGAAAAAACCTTCCAGAACATTCTGGAAGGTTTTTTGTTGTGGGTGGAAAGCACTCCTGAATGCTATCCTCACGATGCTCATCCCCCCACCTCTGCACGAACCAGGAATACCGTCAGCATTCCATCCTGTGTGAACACCTGGAGCTGAATGGGATATGGGAGCGTGTTCCGGAAGCGCAAATCGCTGTATGATCCCACGGCGGCGTCGAAGAACTGCGGTGCATAGGCAATGCCGGAGTATCGGTGAATCTCCCATTCCTCGATCTGCATAGGCAGGGTCAGAATGGCATTATAGAGCGTGGTCGTCAATTGACAAATGCCGCCGCCGTAGCCTGTTCCATCCTGGCTGATGTTGGGCGCCAGTTGATAGCCGTTTCGCTTTTTATACGGAGCGCAGAGGTCGTTAAAGGAGAAAATGGCATCCGGTTCAACGACCGTCAGGTGAATCCGCTCGCTTCCAAGCAGAATGTTGTGTTCCCTCTCTTCCGCCCGGCCTTTGCCCTGCTGATCGCCATAGAATGTCGTGAATCCGCCAATCACATCTCCGGGCTGTGCATCCGACCAGGCAACAAACGGTGAATATGTTCCTTGGGACTGGGTGAGCGTCAGGCTGTCACGCCAGACGGGCAGCGTATAAGTTTCGTGATCGGTCTGCCCGACGCAGGCGACCTGTCCCGTTTTTGCCGTCAGCCCTTTGAAATCACCTGCGGCAAGAAAAACATCCTGGTTGAAAGTCCAATACCCGTCAACAGGTGTTGCCTGCTCCGGATGAGGGTATTTCATGGCGTCCAGGGAACGGAAGCAGTACAGCCACTCGGTTTTTCCATATCCCACCTGATTGCTGTACAGTATTTTGCTCCATTCGTCTCCCCAGGTGATCACTTTGACCTTGCTGCCTTCGGGAACCTTCATGATGTGATACGCCTCAGTGGCAGGCTCCATTCTCAGAAAAAAGGTCGTATCGGTCTCGGCAGTATACTGGGGCACTTCTTCGCCATGAGCGATACCAAACACCAGCACAAGCATGAAAATAACATAGAAGACTCTCACACCAATGCCCGTCTTGAAATGTATCTTCTGTCCAGCCACGATAACTCCTTCTTTCGCTTGTAATGCAGTCCGCCCTGCACTCCCGAGCGGTTTCGTTACTTGCATTCTACTCCCAATCATTTCCACATACAATGCTTTTTTCGGCTAAAACCGCAGCGCACCCAATAAATACACAAAAAGGACAGCGTTGAGGCGCCGTCCTCTGCATGGATGCCGTTTCATCATTCCCCGTCGCATCCGTTTGCCGCCCGGTTGTCCGCTTCCGGGTTGCTTTTGCCTACGGTATTCCTGACAAAGCCCCACAAAAAGCCTCCCCGGCGCAATGCCGGGGAGGCGAAAGAGAGGACAGGTTGAATTATTCGCCCTTGACGACGATCTTCAGGCCCTGCATGCTGATGTTCATTTCCATGGCTTCGTTGATGTCAGCCAGGGCATACTTATGGGTCAGCAGTTCAGCCACGGGCAGGCCGTCCTTCTGGGCTTCCTTCAGGACTTCGCAGGCCTGGATCCAGTCCTTGGACTGATAGGTCCAGGAGCCGATCACGCGGATTTCCTTGTTGCAGATATCCTGATGGGGGTTGTAGGTGGTGGGGCCGTTATCCACGAAGAAGCCCAGTTCGCACATGGCGCCGCCACGGCGGACATACTTCCAGATGGTGCTGGCAGCCTTGGGAGAACCGGTGCACTGGAAGGCCATTTCGGCGCCGGTGCCGGAGATTTCCATGACCTTGGCCTGAGCGTCTTCGGTCAGGAAGTTCACGGTGTAGGCAGCGCCCAGCTTCTTGGCCATTTCCAGACGCTTCTCGTCGCCGTCAACAGCGATGATGTTGCGCACGCCCATGGTGCGGACCATGGTCAGCAGCAGCAGGCCGATGGGGCCGCAGCCCTGCACCAGCACATAGGAGCCCTGCTTGAAGTTGAAGATCTTCTTGGCCTGCTCCACAGCGTGGACGATAACGGCAGCGGGCTCGATCAGGGTGCGGAGATCCACATCCATGTCGGACACGTTGAAGATGACGCCGCCAGCGTTGACCTTGATGTACTCGCCAAACCAGCCGTTGAAGTTACGATAGGCAGCTTCGCCGGGCATCAGGCCGAAGATTTCGCCGCCGGGGCACAGGTGGATGTTTTCGGGGTCGAACTTGCAGGTATCGCAGGTGCCGCAGGGCTTGAGGCCGGTCACGATCTTGTCGCCCACGTTCAGGGGCTTGCCGTAGAAGTCGGTCTTGACGTTCTTGCCCAGCTTCACCACGGTGCCGGTGCCTTCATGGCCCAGCTGCACGGGGATGTAGCCGAAGGGATCGCCCTTGTACTCATGCACGTCGGTGCCGCAGATACCGGTCTGCTCCACCTTCACCAGCACTTCGTCGTCGCCGATTTCGGGCACGGGCAGTTCCATGATTTCAATCTTCTTGGCGCCAGTCAGGACAGCAATGCGAGCCTTCTCGGGGATGGTATACTCAGCCATGATACAGCACTCCTTTTTTTATCTGCGCCTGTTTGAACGGGCCGCAGTATTTGACTATATCATACACCTGCCGCGCCTATATTGTCAAGAGAATAACAATCTTTCCTCCTGAAAATCGGCGGAAATTCTTCTTTTTTCAGCGATTTTCATGGTGATTGTTTCCAGACTGGACATCGGCGGCATTTTGATTTACAATAAGAAGCAGCCGGCGGTTCATCCGCACTTCACACAGTTGAGGTAGGATGCATCAAACGGCAAAGACAGGAAGGTGCACGCATGAAGACGCCCATCACCCGGAAAAGAATCCGCAATCATCTGGCATACTGCTGGTGGAAGTACGCCCTTGTGGTGGTGGCTGCCGTGGTGGGATGGAGCCTGTATTACAGCACCACCCGCTATCGCCTGCCGGAAAACAAAACCATCCAGCTGTGCCTGTACACCTACGGCGACCCCATCGGCCTTGACGCCTATATGCAGCGGGTGAACGCCGAGGACATGACGGACATGGAGTCCATGTCCTGCTATCTGGGCTCGCTGGATGAGCAGCAGGGCGAAATGGAACTGACCACCTACTTCCTGGCCGGGGAAGGCGATGTGTATCTGCTCAGCGACGAGGAATTCCGGCGGTTCGCCCCCGGCGGCGTGTTCCGGGCGCTGGAAGAGGAAGAATCGCTGCTGGCATTGCTGCAAAACGCTGAAGAGGACCTTCAGCGGGGCTGGATGCAGTATGTGAACACTACCGGCGAATCCTACGGCGAGGAGCATCTGCTGGGCATCCCCTGCAGTGCGCTGCCGGGCATGGAAAAACTGGTGGCCCGTCCCGGGGAAGCCTGGCTGTGCGTGCTGGTGAACAACGGCAACGACGCAAACGTGATGCGCTTTATGGAAATTCTGGTGCAGGATGCGCTGGAAGGCCCGCTGGTGGAAATCAACATGGAGGAAGAGGAACAATGAAGCATCATATTCTGGTGAAGTGGAACGAAAAGGCAACGGACAAGCAGCAGCTGCGCCGGGAGGCGGAAGAACTGTTTCAGGGTGTGCTGACGGTGCCCGGCGTGACGGGCGTGGAGGTCAAGCCCAACGTGGTGGACCGCCCCAACCGCTACGACCTGCTGATTCTCATCACCATGGCGCCCGACGCCCTGAAGGCCTACGACGCCTGCGAGGTGCATCACACCTGGAAGGAGCGGTACGAGCCGCTGTTTGCCGCAAAGTGCATTTTCGAGTGCGATGACTGACGCATCGAAGTTTCAAGGGAGACTGCGCCGATGACGCTGATCGTTTGTCCCAAGGAGAAAGGAAACACCTGCAAGGTCGCCCGACACCTGGCGGAAAAAAGCGGGGCTGATCTGCTGATTCTTCAGCATCAGCAGTCTGTCGACCTGCAAAAATACAGCCGCATTGTGGTTTGCTCTGGCGTGTATGGCGACAAAATCCACGCTGCGCTGGCGGAATGGCTGGAAGCCCTCGACCCGGGCCAACTCCAGCAGGACGTCACCTTCGACACTTTCCTGACCTGGTTTGGCCGGGGGAAATCCGACGCTCACGCCGCTGAGCAAGCCCGGAACATCCTCGAAAGCAAGGGGCTTGCCTGCCGGGAAGGCCACGGCCGCTGCCGGGGCGGAAAGTTCTTACTTTTCAGGGGGCATCCCAATCAGGCAGACCTGGAAAACGCCCTTGCCTGGCTGAAAAGGGAAAAGTGAAAACAAATCGCCGCTGAAGAATTCAGCGGCGTTTTTGTTTTGCTTCAATTCAGATTCCGGCTCTCTTCCAGCAGTTGTTCCGCCTGGGGCAGCAGGGTCAATATGGATTCCTGGAACAGGTCCATCTGGGGCAATTGCGACGCCCGCTCCAGGGCGAAAAACTCCTTCAGGACGGTGGTCAGTTTCTCCAGGCAGTCCGCCAGGGCGAGGTAGTCCTTCTCCCAACTGAGGCGCTGCAGGTCGTGCTGCACCTTCAGCCGGTCCAGGGCGCACTGGATGGTCGAGGCGTCCTCCGCCCGGGCCGCCCGGCGAATCAGTTCCTTGATGCCCTCCAGCATGGCTGCCACGCAGGGCTGGGCCATCAGCCGGGCAGCGGCGGTGTCCTCCGGGTCGCAGAAGGCAGGGTCTGCCGTTTCCAGCCGGGGCGGCGGACAGGGAAGCCCCTCCCTTGCCAGTTCCTGCCGCACGCTTTCGATCAACTCCGGGCGGGTCCTGAGCAGCGCCCGATACTTGTTTTGATACCTGAGCATCCGGCTGTGGCTGCCCTGGGCCATGGCCATGACGCAGGAGCGCACCGACCTCCCCTGCCCCCTTGCCATCAGCACCTGCCGCAGCAAGTGATGGGTCTCCTCCGGGGTAAAGGTCTCAAAGGGCGTCACCGGCAGGGTGGCTCCCTCGGGGCGGCGGCGCAGGCAGGTGTAATAGTAGTTGCGGATGCTGTTGGGCTTGCGGCCCAGGTCGCCGGACAGGGATTCAAACACGCTGCGAAGCGGTGCGCCGGAGGCATTGGCGGCCCGGACGGCGGAGAGCAGGCGGGCGGTTTCTTCCTCCTGCCAGCCGGCACGGGTGTTGAGGGCGGTGGCTTTTTCCATGATGCAGTTCACTCCTTGCCATAAAGATACCTTATGAAAGATGGATACACCGTCAGCATTCCCTTTGAAGGCCGAAATATTCCATCACAGCATGGGCAGCAGCGCCTCTTCCAGGGGGACGTCGCCCTGATATGCCTGCCAGGCGGCGGATTGCACCTGTTCAGCAGGCAGGAAAGCATTGGGCGCCGTCAGAGCATTCCCGGCGGCTGATTCCACCGCAGCGTGCATCCCGGAGGCGTACAGTTTGAGGTCATCCCTTGCGGTGAACAATCCCTGCTGGGAAAGGGTCTGCTGGGAAGCCGCCGACGCCAGAAAGGACAGCAGTTCCGCCGCCTCCGGGCAGGCGTCTCTGCACAGGCTGGCAAGCCATACCCGCTCCGTCACCACCTCATGGGGCGTGAGCGTCATCAGGGGCACCGAAATGCTCTGCAGGGCGGTGATCTGCCCGGTAGTGAGCAGCGCCGAGGCGCACTGCTGATTGCGGAAGCGCTGATACACCTGTTCCTGGGTCAGCCCGGAAGCATCCGGCATGGAAGGCGGGTCGGGAATCATCTGCCGCAGGGTGAACAGTCCCCCGCCGGAGGCCCATAGCAGGGGCGCCTCTGCCGCCCGGGCCTTTTCCGGGAAGGATGGTGTTGTCTGCGGCGGTGCTTCCGTGGCGGCAGGCCGCCCCAGCAGTGCGGCGGGCTCCCGGGTGGCGGCGGGCGTATCCAGATACTCCCCATGCACCGCCACGGCCCAACCTTCCCAGCACAGAGACAGGGCATATTGCTCCATGCGGCTTTGCCCGCAGCGCATCAGCGAAGGCAGCATGGGCGCATCTGTCTTTAGGGGCGTGAAGGCCTCCGGCGACGAAAAATCCCCGGGCATCCACAGCACGGCGTCGGGCCACACATTTTCCGGCTGATTGGCCTCCTGAGGCGAAATCCGCCGCAGATACACGCTAACATCGGGATGGGTTTTCCCCCACGCAGCGAGGCGCTCCTTCAGCCAGGCCATGCCGCCTCCGGGGGCCGACACCGCCCACAGGCGAATCAGCCGTCTGTCAGATGTTCCCGGCAGGGGCGACGCCGGCGGCGTCATCTGCACGGCCCACACAGCCACGGCGGCGCACAGCAGACAAATCAGCACAGAAATCAGCCATTTGCGGCGGATGCACCCTTTCACAGGCAGCCTCCTTTCCCGGGAAGGAACAAATCTGCCTGATGTGTATGCTTACGAGTCGCTGATGATGATTTTCTGCCTGTTTTCCCTTGCCAAAAAGAGGAAAGGGCTTTATAATTGACACAGGGAGTACCCCAACTGATCGTTTTGTTAAGGGAGGACATTCACCATGAACATTCAGGCTGCCTATGAACAGTGGCTGCGGGATTTTGCTCAGGATGAAGACACCGTGGCCGACTTGAAGGCCATTGCCGATGACCCCAAGGAAATCGAAGACCGCTTCTATACGGAACTGTCCTTCGGCACCGCCGGTATGCGCGGCGTGCTGGGGGCGGGCATGAACCGCATGAACCGCTACAACGTCCGCAGGGCCACCAAGGGTCTGGCGCAGTATCTGCTCAGGAATCCCGAGCAGGCCAGCCGCGGCGTGGTGATTGCCTACGACAGCCGCCGCTTCTCCAAGGAATTCGCCCATGATACGGCGCTGGTTTTGTGCCAGGAAGGTGTGCCCGCCTACCTGTTTGACGCCCTGCGCCCCGTGCCGGTTCTGTCCTTTGCCGTGCGGCACCTGAATGCCATCGCCGGCGTGGTCATCACCGCCAGCCACAATCCGCCCCAGTACAATGGCTATAAGGTCTATGGCGAAGACGGCGCCCAGGTGGGTCCGGAAGCCGCCCAGGGCATCACGGAGATCATCCGTGCCACCGCTTATACCGACTGCACGCTGATGGACGAGCAGGAAGCCCTTGACAAGGGACTGCTGCGCATCATCGGCGACAAGGAAGTGGACGACGATTACATCGCCCGGGTCAAGACGCTGTGCATCCAGCCCGAAATGCTGGAAAAGGAAGGCGGCAAGCTGTCCATCGTGTACACGCCTGTCCATGGCTCCGGCAACGTGCCTGTGCGCCGCATCCTCAAGGAAGTGGGCATCAGCAACGTGTCCGTAGTCAAGGAGCAGGAACTGCCCGATCCCGCTTTCTCCACCGTCAAGGTGCCCAACCCCGAAGAGCCCGACACTTTCACCCTGGCCTTCAAACTGGCGGGTGAAGTGGGCGCCAGCGTGATTTTCGCCACCGACCCCGACTGCGACCGCCTCGGCGTGGCCGTGAAGAAGGCCGACGGTGAGTGGCAGTTGCTCACCGGCAATCAGATCGGCTGCGTGCTGCTGCATTATATCCTCTCCGCCCGCAAGAAGCAGGGCCTGCTGCCGGAAAACGGCGCTGCCGTCAAGTCCATCGTGTCCACCAGCCTGGCCAACCGCATTGCGGCTTCCTTCGGCGTGGAGATGTTCGAAACCCTCACGGGCTTCAAGTTTATCGGCGAAAAGATTCAGCAGTTCCAGGATACGGGCAGCCACACCTTCCTCTTCGGCTTTGAAGAGAGTTACGGATACCTGTCCTCCACCTTCGTGCGTGACAAGGACGGCGTCAACGCCTCCATGCTCATTGCGGAAGTGGCCTGCGCCTGTCAGGCTCAGGGCATCACCCTCTATGACTATGTGCAGCAGATCTTCGCTGAATACGGCTACTATGTGGAAAAGGTGGTGTCCGTCACCCTGCCCGGCAAGGAAGGCCTTGGCAAGATGAAGGAGATCATGAAGAACCTGCGCAGCAACCATCCCGCCTCTCTGGCCGGGCTGAAGGTGCTGGCCGTGCGGGATTACCTCACCGGCGTGCGCACGGAAAACGGCGCGTCTGCCCCCACGGGCCTGCCCACCTCCGATGTGCTGTACTTTGAACTGGAAGGCGGCAACTGGGTGTGCGTGCGTCCCTCCGGCACCGAACCCAAGATCAAGCTCTACATCAACTCCAACGCCGAAAGCCAGCCCGCTGCTGAAGCCCTCAACGCCGAACTGCGCAAGGCCAGTGAGGAACTGCTGGGCTGATCGCCTCCCCATTTCCCGAAAGGACTGAACTGCCATGCAGAATTATTTGCTCTCCCAGCTCACCGCCCTCACTGCCATTCCCAGCCCTACAGGCATGACCCATCTGGCGGCGGAGTATCTCATCAGGGAACTGACGGCGCTGGGCTTTGCCCCCACCATGACCCGCAAGGGCACGGTCATCTGCTGCCTGGGTGGCGAAGGCCATCCCCTGCTGATCAGCGCCCATGTGGATACCCTGGGCGCAGTGGTCAGGGCCATCAAGCCCAACGGACACCTGCGTTACAGCAAGGTGGGCGGCTTTGATGACAACACCATCGAAAACGAGAACATCACCGTCCACACCAGGGACGGCAAGGCCGTCACCGGCACGGTGTATTCCAGCAAGGCCAGCCGCCACGTCTGGGGCGATCAGTCCTCTTCCGCCCGCAATGACGACTTCCTGGAAATCATTCTGGACGAGGACGTGTCCAGCCGCAGCGATGTGGAAAAACTGGGCATCTGCGTGGGCGATTTCATCAGTTTTGACGCCCGCACCACCGTCACCGCCAGCGGGTACATCAAGAGCCGCCATCTGGACGACAAGGCGTCTTCTGCCATTCTGCTGACGCTGGCCCGGGAAGTGGCGCAGGGCCGCCTCGTGCTAGGCCGCAAGGTGTACATCGTCTTCACGGTGTATGAAGAAGTGGGCCACGGCGCTTCTGCCCTGAAGGACCTGACGGATGTGGAAGATATGCTGGCGGTGGACATGGGCTGCGTGGGTGCAGACCTGACCTGCACGGAAAAGCAGGTGTCCATCTGCGCCAAGGACAGCGGCGGCCCCTACGACTGGAGTTTCACCAACGAACTGATCGCCCGCTGCAAGAAGATGGGCATCGACTACGCCGTGGACATCTATCCCGGCTATGGCTCCGACTGCGGCGCTGCTCTGCGCGCCGGCATGGAAATCCGCTTTGCCTTGTGCGGACAGGGTGTGTTCGCCTCCCACGGCTACGAAAGGACGCACATGGACGGCATCATGGGCACACTGAAGTTGGTCATGGACGTCGCCGAAAAGTGCTGATGTATTCTCTTCAATGTTTTTCGCTTCCGCCGGTTGCAAGGGTGATGGAGGAAACAGCATCATGGATTTTGAAACATTGTGTGCCAAAATGGGATATAATCCATTGAAAGAACCGTACCCCTATCCAATCAATTCACATGAAGACGATTCGCAGCCTAATCCCGCCAGTGTTCTGACGCTGGAAGAATTGGATTTCATGTGTCAGTACTTAATTGAGCACAGAGATGAAATTGTGTTGTAAATCTTCCAAGCATCCTGCAAAACGCAGGATGCTTTTTCGTGCACAAAAAATCTCTCCCGCTTTGGGCAGGTGTCCGTAAAACAGTTAATGGAGCGTACCAATTGTGTGATACGCTCCATTTTTCATATGCGGGGTTTGGGGCAGGCACGCCCCAACAAGATTGCCATGGTCAAATTTAGACCCATGGTAGAATCTTGCTCTCATGTAACAGGCTTCTGAGAAAGGCTCCCTTGTGTAAAGGGAGCTGTCAGCGAAGCTGACTGAGGGATTGTTTTACCGCAGCATCGATATACTCACAGACCCCACGAAAGTTCCTGCTGACTTCATTATTGGGAATTCGGATAACAGTCAGCCCATAATCTTCCAGAAAGGCTGTTCGTTCAGCATCTTTTACCATGCTCTTATTTTCGTAGTGCTGGGAACCATCCAGTTCAATGACTAGCCTTGCTTCCGCGCTATAAAAGTCAGCGATATATTTTCCTAACACTTTCTGCCTGGAAAAGCGGACAGGGTATCCACGAAGAAAATCATACCACAGGTGCCGTTCTTCTTTGGTCATTTCTTTTCGCAGATGCTTTGCCAACGGAACCAACTGCTTATTATGCTTTGACTGCATGACAATCCCTCCGTCACGGCTACGCCGTGCCACCTCCCTTTACACAAGGGAGGCTTTGGAGCCGCACACCGCACAACAACACCGAACGGTGTATAGAAGTGCGCCCTTAGTCGGCTCGATAAACTGGAATTTGTTGTTACAAATCAATACCGAGTTCTTTACATTTTTCGATAGCCAAATCGTGGTCTTGCATTGCCGCCATTCTATACCAATGCTTAGCAGTTTCCAAATCTTGCTCAACACCTATGGCATCTTCATAGAACCACGCCAAATTACATTGTCCATCCCTATCTCCATGTTCTGCTGCACGGCGTGTCCAATATAGCGCCTTCGCTAAGTCTTTTTCTACCCCCAAGCCATCATAGTAAAAATAACCGACCTGGCACTCGGCAAGGGGATACCCTTGTTCTGCGAGAACTAAATGCCCCTCGAAGCATTTGTCATATTGCTGTGTGTTAAAGAATTTTTCAATCAACTCATTGCAAATATCTAATTCTCTGCAAGGTTTATAATACTCTGTTGCCATGTTGACACCTCTCCGAATTCTGATTTGTCGTTCTGACTTTATTATAACATCTATCTTGCCATATTGCAAGAAAATTGAGGGCAGCTTATTGGCTGCCCTCAAAAACTGTTTTACGGACACCCGCCATTTGCGGGAGCGATTTTTGATTGCACCTGATTACAGTTTTCCGTTCATGATGGCCATGATCAGGTTGCCGCTGGTGAAGATGGGCGCCAGTTGGCTCTGATTGATTTCCTCCATGATGAAATCCAGAGGCAGCATGGTGGTCAAAAGGGGAACCAGGGTGAACACCACCAGACACAGGAGCAAGCCCCGCAGCAGGCCGAAAACGCCGCCAGCGAGCCAGTCCAGCTGCTTGAGCACCGGCAGGCGGAAGACCGCCCGGATGGCGCTGCCCAGCAGGGACAGGGCGATGAACGTCAGGATGAAACACGCCACAAAGCACAGGATATTGATGCTGGCCTGCAGGATGGTCTGGCTGACATAATCATTGACGGTGGTGAGGCTGGTGCCGGTAAAGACCTGGCTTTCCAGATTCACCTGCAGCATGGTGTTCAGCGGCTCAGGGAGGCTGACGCTGGTGAGCACTTCGTTGATTTTCTCCTGCCCCATCTGCACCACGTTGGTGGTGGCCAAACTCAGGTTGCCGATGCGGCTGGAGGCGTCGGTGTAGTGCATCAGGGTGCGGACGAGTTCCTCGTTGCCCTGAATCACCGCTGCCAGTTTGGGATACAGCACAAAGGACAGGCCAAAGGAGACAAGGCCGCTGCCGGCATTGAGCAGGGAACTGACAAAGCCCCTGTAAAAGCCGAACAGCACGCTGACGCCAATGACGCCGATGATGATATAGTCCACAATGTTCAGGGGAGATTCCTCCTTCCCGATGGGTTACTCAATGTCGCCGGGGCGGACGCCGTCGATGATGCGCTGGGCCAGGGATTCATCCAGGCTGTCCAGGAACTTCTGCCTTGCCTGGGTCATCACCGGGTCATGATCGCCGCCGGGGGCGTACAGGGCGTTGAAGGCTTCCAGTTCGCTGCGGCGCTTGGTCACGGCGCAGAACTGACACCTTTCCAGCGAGGCATAGGGCTCCGTATCCAGTTCTCCGAAGGTGAAGGGCGTCATTTCCGACTGATTGGCGTCGTAGGCATAGCAGGTGATCTGGCTGTGATAACTCTCGCCGCCGTCGGGGTTATAGTAAAGCAGCGTGTCGTCCGAGGGAATTTCCAGCTGGCGGCCCTGCCAGTCTTCCCACACGATGATCTTGATGCCCATCTTGCGGTTTTCCCACAGCCATTCCATGTTGATGCCCTCGGGGGTCTTCTTGCGCTGCACACGAATGCAGCCATGGCTGGCCTTTTCCCCCAGGAAGGGCTCGGTGACGGAATAGATTTTGCTGGAGCCTCGGGACACATAGGGCACTTCATGAAGCAGGTCGCCGTCATTGAAGCGGATGGCCCGGGGGCAGTACATATTGTCGCTCCAGAAGCCGCCGGTGGGGCTGGCGAACACAAACTCGCCGGAGCGGGTCTCGTTGTAGGGCTGGCGCTCGTTGGCAATGCCGGTGGACACCAGCAGGGTGGACAGGAGTTTGCCATCCTGGAAAACATACAGGCGCTGGGTCAGCTTGTCCACCACACAGCCGTAAGTCATGTTGGGGGTGATGGTTTTCAGGGTATTGGTCTTCACATAGCCCTGCACCAGCATATTCCACGCCTTGACGGGATTGTCATGGAAGGAGGAGGAGTAGCACTCCACCAGCGACCAGCCGTTGTCCAGCGTTTCCAGCACGTGCAGGCCCTGGCTGCCTCTGGTGACCATGGCCACCTTGCCGGAGTCCAGATCGGGCTCGGCAAAGAGATACGCCTGGGTTTTGGAGTCGCCGTCGATGACCGTCATGGGCTGGGAAAGCACTTCCCACACGGCGGCTTCGTCGGTGATGTCCATGGGCAGCGTCCAGTAGTTGAGCGTGGTATCCATGCCTTCATAAGGGCTGCCGTGGGCGGGGGTGAACACTTCTTCCTTTTCAGGGGCGGCGGTGGGCTCGACAACAATGGATTCCGGGGCTTCCAGCGGCTCATGGGTTTCTTCCGGCTGGGCAGGGTCGGGGGAAACTGTGGTTTCTTCCTCTGCCTGCAGGAAACGGAAATCCTCGGGCAGCACGGGAATGTGTTCCTCGGTGGAGGCGGAGCCGTCAGCGCCGGTGAGGGTCAGGGTCAGGGCACGGGTGTTGGGGTTGGCGGTGGTCATATCCCACACATACTGCACATCGCCCGCTTCCACCTGCAGGGAATCCACCAGCGTCCAGATGTCATCCACCCACACGCCCACGCTCACAAGGCCGCTGACGCTGCAGTAGAAATCCACCGTCATGGTGTGGGCGGTACTGTCCACGCTGGAAAGGAGATTGGTCATATAGGGGGCGACTGCGCCGATGGTGACCGGCACGGATACTTCGCCCTGGGCCGTGCGAAGCAGCAGGGTGAAGGCGCCTTCCGGGGCAAAAACGCCGTTGAAGGTGCCGTTCCACCAGATGCTGTTCACACCGGGATTGGCCAGGAAGGTATCGCTGACCACGGAGACCGTTTCCCCGTTATTGTTGACCACCAGCAGCTCCACCATGCCGTATTCCGGCACGGAGAAGGTCAGCAGCGTGGCCTTGCCGGGGCGGATGACGCCGGCGGGCGTTTCCAGCGACAGGGGGTAGACCTGCGGCGCAGGGGTGGCGGTCGCTTCCGGCACAGCGGCGGCGTCAGCAGGGGCGCTTTCCCCCGTTTCCTCCGCAAAAGCAGGGGTCAGGGAAAGAGCCAGGAGCATCGCCAGCAGCAGGGAAAGGAATTTACGCATACATGAAACCTCCATTGGTGTTTCAGCCTTCCCCGCTGAGGGGGAGGAACAAATCCGGCATCAGCCGGGCGTCATGGGTGTAGTATTCCGCCGAGTCATCGCTGAAGCGGCCCTCGGTGTCCAGCATACAGGAGAGCATTCCCGCATTGCGTCCGCAGGCAGTGTCGAGGGGCCTGTCGCCGATCATCACACATTCGCCGGGAATCAGTTGGTGCTTTTCGATCAGATGCAGCAGAGCGTCCGGCTCCGGCTTGCGGCGGAATCCGTCGTCGCCGGTGATGATGTCCTCAAATTCGTCGATCAGCCCCGCCTGACGCAGATAATCAAAGGTGCCCTTGTCCCGGTGGGTGTAGACGAAGTGGCGTCCGCCCCGGCGGCGAAGTTCCCGCAGGGTCTCCGGGATGCCGGGGATAGGCTGCACCTGCGAACGATCCAGCTTTTTTCCGTGCTCCCAGTAGCCAATCTGCAGCGCAAACCGATCCAGTCCGTGCTGTTCAGACAGCACGTCCCGGCAGTAGGGCACGCTGACCTTCATCAGGTCCAGCAGTTCCTTTTCCCCCATGAACAGCCCTTGATCTTCCAGCGCCCGCTTCATGGAGAGCACCATGTGGGGATAGGTGTCCATCAGCGTGCCGTCAAAATCCCAGATGAAGCAGGTGAGCCTCTCCCCTTTCAGCGCCAGCCGCCGGGCGATGGGCGCATCCGCCGGGCAGAAAGGCAGGGTGAGCAGTTCTTCCCGGGTGACGAAGCGCACATCTTCATGCTCTGTGGGAACAGGCTCGGCGTCCGTTTCTCCCGCGAGGAAGGTGAGGCGGATATCCCCGTACACTCTTTGGGCATATCTGGAAATATTCTCCACCGGCAGGGCAAGTTCCTCCATCAGTTCCCGGCAAAGGCAGGAGGCAGGCGTTTCCCCCGCTTCCTGCTTGCCGCCGGGGAATTCCCACAGGTGGGCGTTGTGCTGCCCTTCCCCCCGCTGGCACACCAGCAGGCGGCCATCCTTGCGCCGGATGATTCCGGCGGACACTTCTATCATGAAGATGCTCCTTCTTTAGTCCTGATACCTGCTTTTGATCAGGGCAATTTCCCGTGCATAGCCCTCCAAGTCGTTGGGCGTTTCCAGTTCGAAGGGCAGGTGCACCAAAACCGGGTGATTGACCACCCGCATCAGCGCTTCCAGCCCGATGTGCCCCTCGCCGATCTTTTCGTGGCGGTCCTTGCGGGCACCGCAGACGTTCTTGGAATCATTGAGGTGGATGGCCTTGAGGCGGTCAAGGCCTACCACCTTGTCAAAGCGGGTCAGCACGCCGTCCAGGTCATTCACGATGTCATACCCGGCGTCATGGACGTGGCAGGTATCCAGACACACGCCCAGATGGTGAGACAGGGGTGTGCGGTCGATGATCTCCCGCAGTTCCTCAAAGGTTCCGCCCACCTCGCTGCCCTTGCCCGCCATGGTTTCCAGCAGGACGGTGGTGTGCATATCCTCCCACATCACGCTTTGCAGCATTTCGCAGATCATGGCGATACCAGCTTCAACGCCCTGCCCCACATGGCTGCCGGGGTGGAAGTTATACAGCCCGCCGGGCAGATGTTCCAGCCGCTGAAGATCATCCAGCATGGTGCGTCTTGCGAAATCCCGCACGGAGGGGTCGGCGCTGCAGCCGTTGAGGGTATAGGGGGCATGGGCCAGCAGCTGTCCCATGCCGTTTTCCTCCGCATAGGTCAGATAGGTCGCCACGTCTTTTTCGTCCAGCGCTTTGGCGCTGCCGCCCCGGGGATTGCGGGTGAAATACTGGCAGGTGTTGGCGCCGATGGACACGGCTTCCCGGCCCATGGCAAGATAACCCTTGCTGGAAGAAAGATGACAGCCGATCAGTCGCATCAGGGAGAACTCCTTTCGCATATCAGGCGGATGCATCCGGGCACAGGCGCTGGGCCAGCTGTTCCACATGACGGCGGGCGCAGCGGGCGTTTTCTTCCGCCTCATCGGGGGACAGGGGCGTATCGCCCATCAGCGCCACAAACTGGCTGACTTTCAGCCCCAGCGCTTCCTGCATCACGGCGTCCGAGCCTTGCGGGGACACCAGATAGTAGCACAGAAGGGAATCCTCCTGGCCGATGCGGTGGGCCCGGTCTTCCGCCTGGGAGTGCACCGCAGGAGACCAGTCCAGTTCGCCGAACACCACGCAGGTGGCCCTTTGGAGGTTGAGGCCGCTGGCGGCCCTCAGCGACACGCACAGCAGGTCTGTCTTGCCGATCATGAATCGCTCTGCTGCGTGGGATTTGGCCTGCGACGTCTCCCGGCCGGTGATGAATCCCGGCGAGAAGGCCTTCAGTTCCTTTTTGAAGGCGTCCATCACCTGATGATGATGGGCAAAGAGCAGCACCTTTTCCCCGCCGTCCAGCAGCGCCCGGACGAACTGGCACACATAGGGCGCCTTAGCCACGCCGGTGGCCTGCCTTGCATGGAGGGAGATGGACTGCTCCAGCATCGCCCGCTGGGAGGCGGTCAGAGTGCCGTCCTGCTTCCAGCGTATCACATCCGGCAGGATGGGCGCCATCAGGGCGGCGTACACCTTGTCGTTCCAGTCCAGTTCCTGTACCAGACGGCGCTTGGGCGGCAGTTCGTGGAGCACTTCCTGCTTGGTGCGGCGGAGCATCAGGCCTTCCCGCCGGAGGTAATCCCCCAGCAGGTCCGGCTTGATGACCACAGCGCTGCCGTAACCGTAGCACCACTCCCGGGAGAAACTCTCCCAGTCGCCCAGAAAGTGAAAGTCCAGAATGTTAATGACGTTCCAGATTTCGCCGCCCCGGTTGTAAATCGGCGTTCCGGACAGGCCGATGACCTGCTGACAGCTTTCCGAAAGCAGGCTGGCAGCGGAGTATTTCTCCGTTCCGCCGTGGCGCAGTTCCTGGATTTCATCGAAGATCACTGCCTGAAAGGGCAGGGAGGGCAGAGCGTCCTTCCAACCCCGCAAAAGCAGGTAGTGCATGATATAAATGTCCGCTTCCGGCAGATCGTAGGGCTTCAGCCCCCTGATGATATGGATGCGGGGCGGCTTTCCGTTCAGGCGCAGGAAGCGGGCGGCTTCCTCCTGCCAGTTGCGGGTCAGGTGGGCCGGAGGCACCACCAGCGCCGGGAACGCCCGGCGGCTTGCCAGCCATGCCAGCGCCTGCACCGTTTTGCCCAGACCCATTTCATCCGCCAGCAGGCCCCTGTCCCTGGCCATCAGCCAGGCAAGGCCCTCCTGCTGGAAGGACATCAGTTCCCCTGTGAAGGTTCCCTCAGGGGGCGTCATCTGCCGGGGCAGAGAGGCTGCCTGTTCCCGGCGGATGACCTCCCGGCGTGCCATGGATACGGCTTCATCCCACAGGGCTTTGTCCCGGGGGGCCACTTCCAGGGGAAAGCGCATCATCAGCCAGCACATTTCCCCCACCAGCCGGCGATGGTTGGCAAAACGGGCCTCGCCCCTTTTAGCGCCGCCGCTGCCGGGGAAGAGCCGCTTGCACATCTCCGTCACGGAGGGCTCGGCCTTCACCACCCAGCACTTGCGGCGGCGATTCCACGACAGGGTGCCGTAGACGCGCCGGGGCGTGGGCTGCGGCAAAAGATACGCCGGCAGCAGGTCCTTCTCTTCAGGGGTGTAATCGGTCATACAGTTCCTTTCATAGGGCAATCCCCCACAGGCGGTTGAGGCAAATCCGCCCAAGGGGCTTTCCCAGGAGGGTATCGGGCAGGGGGACGGTCTTTTCCGTCACCACAATCAGGGCGGATACCTCCGGGCAGGCGGCATAGCGCTCTAATTGTTTGCGAAGGCGCTGCGTATCCACTTTGCCCCGCTTGATTTCCACGCCGATGTTTTTCTCCCGGCCGCAGATCAGGTCGATGCGGCAGCGGGGCGCCAGCGGGTACTCATGCTGATAGGGGATGCCGGCGCCGTCAAGGGCGGCCATCACCTTCTGATGCAGGTCGTATTCCCCCTGCTGCAGGGGCAGTCGCAGGGCGCTCAGGGCAGAGAGAACGCAGGCGAAGTCCTGCCCGGACGTTACCATACGCCGGCCATGGCCTGGGTGAGCTGACCCATGGCGGAGGCCACCTCGCTGGTGGTGGGCGCAGGCAGGGAAATGATGTATTCCAGGTTGGAAATGGCGCTTTGCAGGTGCATATAGTGGGCGGAGGAGGGATCCAGCGTCCACAGGGTGTTCTGCGCCTGGGAAAGCAGCATCTGGGCGTCGGGGATGAGGGTATTCTGCACCACGGGGTTGGAGCCTGTTGAAGAATAGGCCGTGTGCAGGCTGCAGGTGCCGCCGTTTCCGGAGACGACATAATTGCCCAGATACTCCGTCAGCACGCTTTCATATTCCGTACCCAGGAAGCGGTACAGCGGATGCCCCTGGGGAATCCGGATGACGCCCTGCACCATGGTCATGGGGCAGTAAGGCCCGGCAGCCTGCCCGCTTTCCAGGCAGACGCTCTGGGTGGTGTGCATCTGGCAGGAAACGGTGGGGGCCTTGTCCGCCGCCCAGTAGTCCGTCACGGTGCCGTAGCCCATGGCGTCCTGACGGCAGGCGTCGGTGGCCAGTTGCCCGGAAACGGCGCAGGTGGTCACGGCAATCAGGCCGTACTGGCTGGGATTGCCGTCAAGAATATCCTTGTTGGGCAGGCCGGAATGAATCCGCTTCATGTACGCCTGCCACAGGGGTGCGGCGGCACTGGAGCCGGTGCTCTTGCTGGCCAGAGCCTTGTAATTGTCATGGCCCACCCACACGGCGGAGGAATAATACCCCGTCATGCCGGAGAAAAACACGCCCTTCTGGTCGGAGTTGGTGCCGGTCTTGCCGGCGACGGTCTGGCCGCTGATTTTGGCGCTGGTGCCCGTGCCGGAGGACACGGCGTCCTTGAGCATATCCACAATCAGCCAGGCGGTGGATTCAGAGAACACCCGGCGGCGTTCCTGATTCATGTGACCGTCCCACACCACACGGCCTTCGCTGTCAGAGATGCCCAGCACGGAGATGGGCTCCTGATACACGCCACCGTTGGCCATCACGCCAAAGGCCACGGACATTTCCAGGGGCGTGATGCCGCTGGAGCCCAGAGACAGGCCGAAAGGCGTTTCATCAATGTGATCCGGGTCCACGCCCAGCATCTGCAGGAAGGTGGAGGCGTTTTCCACGCCCACCAGCGTCATCAGCGCCTGGGCGGCGGCAGTGTTGTGGCTCTTGGTCATGGCAAAGCGCAGGGTTTCCGGGCCTTCATAACTGGAGCCGGAATAGTTGCGGGGCCAGGAATCCCGCCCGTCGGAGCCTCGCCAGCCAGCGATGGGCAGGGGCATATTGAACACGATACTGGCAGGGGATGCGCCCAGTTCAATGGCGGGGGCATACACGGCAATGGGCTTGATGGAAGAGCCCACGGGCATATTCATGTCCACGGCCCGGTTGAGGGTCTTCATGGCGGTGGGAGGCGTGCGGCTGCCCACGATGGCCTTGATTTCGCCAGTGTGATAATCCAGCACCACGGCGGCTGCCTGCGGCTGAACCACCTCGTCGTATGTTCCGTCGGGATTGCGGGAACGGTACACCTTGTCGTCCGGGTCACGGAGGGACGGATACTTCGTCCAGTTTTCCAGCGTGTCCTCCACCGTTTCCTGGATGGTGGTGTCGATAGCCAGCTGCACATGATAGCCGCCGGTGCGGAGTTTGTTTTCCATGGCATAGCGGTTGGCGGAGGTGTCTTCCAGCTGATTGAGTTCCAGCAGGATGTCCACCACTTCCGTCACGGCGTATTCCACATAGTGGGGATATTCATAGATGCCGGCGTCGGCGTTGGGATCCTTTTCCAGCACCGTGGCGGTGGCAGGATTGAGCGCCTCCTGATACTGTTCGTAGGTGATAAACTGGTTTTCATACATACACCGGAGCACATAGTCGGTGCGGTCATTGGTGATGGCAACGTAGTCCACACCCTCCTTGGAGCGGGTGTAGAAGTTGCGCCGGGGATTGTAATAATAGGGCGCATTGCAGGCGCCGGCCAGCATGGCGCACTCCCGGAGGGTCAGTTCGGAAAGCTGCTTGCCGAAGTAGCCTTCCGCAGCCGTCTGCACACCGTAGTAGTTTTCGCCCAGATAGATGGTATTGAGGTAACTTTCCAGGATCTGCTCCTTGGTGTAGCGGGCTTCCAGCTGCAGGGAGAGATACGCCTCCTGAATTTTGCGCTTGTAGCTTTGCTCCGAGGACAGGAGGGTGTTTTTAATCAGCTGCTGGGTGATGGTGGAACCGCCCTGCACGGAGGAGGAGGTCATGTTGGACACAAAAGCGCCGATGATGCGCTTGAGGTCCACGCCCGTGTGGGTATAGAAGCGGGCGTCCTCCACGGCCACAAAGGCCTGCTGCAGATAGGACGGCATGGCAGCGATGGACACCATGACACGGTTTTCGCTGCCCTTGTATTCGGTGATGAGATTGCCGTTGCTGTCATAAATAAAGGATGTCTGCGCCTGATCGTCCAAAGCGGCCAGGTCCAGGTTGGGGGCGGTTTCCACATAGCCCTTGGCGATGCCCGCCACGGCGCCTACCACCGCCAGACCCGCCAGCAGCACCAGCACGGACAGGATTCTGATGACGTTCACCAGCACGCAGAGAATAAAGTTGGGCTTTTTCACATTGGGACGGAAAACAGACCGGGGCGCAGGGCGCTCCTGTCCTTCTTCCGGATATTCTTCCAGATCATCCAGCCATTGTTCTTCCATTCCCATGTCATTCATGGGGGGCTGCTCCCCAGGAGCGGGGAAGAACCGCCGGGGCTCTCTCGGATCAGCCATGGATTCACTCCTCCCGGTCAAGGGCATACCTTTACATCTTGATATTATATCATATTGCGGCGGAGGGCACAACACTTCCGCCCCGATTACATAACGAAGGAGCGGGGAAAATGTGTGCATGGCAGGGAACAAAACCCGGATGGAAGAAGCATCTTGTGCGATCGATCACTCTCTCAGCGGTGCTGGCAGTGGCATGGGCAGGCTATCAACTGGAGCGCAACCTGACGGGCGTGGTGCTGTCTCTGGCCCAGGCCCAGGCGAGAGCCATGGCGGTGCAGGTCCTCAATGAAGCGGCGGAAGAAATCGTCCTCTCCGGCGTCACCTACAGCGACCTGATGGCTGTCACCGCCGATGATTCAGGCCAGGTGCGGCTGATTCAGGCCAACACGCCCATGCTTAATCAGTTGTCCTCACGGGCAAGCCTCACCGCCCAGGAAAAACTGTCCTCCCTGGAATCCCGCACGGTCAAAGTGCCCCTGGGCAGTGCCCTGGGGGTGTCGATGCTGGCGGGCGCCGGGCCGAAAATCAGCGTAGCCATTCTCCCGGTGGGGGCGGTGATTGCCGGATTCACCACGGAGTTTGAATCCGCCGGCATCAACCAGACCCGCCACAAGATTTCCCTCACCCTCACCGCCCATGTGCAGCTGGTGATTCCCTCCGGCGCCAAAGAGGTGGAAGCGGTGATTCAGGTGGCGGTGGCGGAGAGCATCATCGTGGGACAGGTGCCGCAAACCTACACCGACGTGGGCGACAACATCGGTATGCTGGATCTGGCGCCATAAACAGGCATAAGAAATTGGCCCGCAGGACTTGCCCCCGGCGGATAGATTCAGTATAATATACGGGATCGGCCTGGCCGGTCATGCAGATGAAAAGGAGATTGAACGATGCAGCTTCCCGAGAAAATCCGCTATGTGGGCGTGAACGATCATGACATCGACCTGTTCGAAGGTCAGTACATCGTGCCCAACGGCATGGCTTATAATTCCTACGTCATCCTGGACGAAAAGGCCGCCGTGATGGACACGGTGGACGCCCGCTTCGGCGATGAGTGGCTGGCAAAAGTGCGTGAAGCCCTGAATGGCCGCACCGCTGATTACCTCGTCGTGCAGCACATGGAGCCCGACCACTCCGCCAACATCGCCCGCTTCATGGAGGCGTATCCCCAGGCGCAGGTGGTGGCCACCCAGAAGGCCTTTGCCATGATGCAGCAATTTTTCGGCACGGACTACGCCGACCGACGCATTATCGCCGCTGAAGGCAGCACCCTCTCCCTGGGCGAGAGGACCCTCACCTTCGTCACAGCACCCATGGTGCACTGGCCGGAAGTGATGCTCACCTGGGATGAAGCAGACGGCGTGCTGTTCTCCGCTGACGCCTTTGGCAAGTTCGGCGCCCTGGATGTGGAAGAGGACTGGGCCTGCGAAGCCCGCCGGTACTATTTCGGCATTGTGGGCAAGTTCGGCGTGCAGGTACAGAGCCTGCTGAAGAAGGCCGCTCCCCTGAACATCCGCACCATCTGCCCTCTCCACGGCCCGGTGCTTTCCGAAAACCTCGGCTACTATCTGGAAAAGTACCAGATCTGGTCCTCCTACGGCGTGGAAGATGAAGGCGTGATGATCGCCTGCGCCTCCATCTACGGCAACACCTTGAAGGCCGCCAACCTGCTGGCGGAGAAACTCACCGCCCTGGGCTGCCCCAAGGTGGTGGTGAACGATCTGGCCCGCTGCGACATGGCCGAAGCCGTGGAAGACGCCTTCCGCTACGGCAAACTGGTGCTGGCGGCGTCCTCCTACAACGGCGACGTTTTCCCCTTCATGCGCACCTTTGTGGAACACCTCACGGAGCGGAATTATCAGAATCGCACCGTGGCGCTGATGGAAAACGGCACCTGGGCGCCCTCCGCCCTGCGTGCCATGACCAAGATGCTGGAAAGCAGCAAGAACCTGACCCTTCTGGAAGAAACGGTCACCATCCGCTCGGTGGTCAACGAGGACAGCGAGCGGGCCATGGACGCACTTGCAGCAGCTTTGATGAAATAAGCGCTCAAAAATGCGGCACACAAAAAGTCACCTTTGCCTCGCAAGGGTGACTTTTTTGTTATCCGTGATGATGATGGTGGTGGTGATGATGGTGATGGTGCCCCGCATCTGTGCACAGCGGCTGACATTCCCGCTCCGGGCAGATTTCTCCGGGGGATTCCACCTCCACCGTCACATGGTGCACACCCAGATGGTGCATCTCTTCCCGGATGCGCTTTTTTACATCAGCGGCGTCCCCGCTGATGACAGCGTGGAGCGTGGCATACCCGTGCACGCCGTCCATGCTCCACAGGTGGAGGTGATGCACATCCTCCACGGCGTCCAGAGCCATCAGGTGTTCCCGGACGTGGTCAGCAGGCATACCCTCCGGCGTTTTCATCAGGAACAGATCAAGGGCGGCTTTCAGCCCACTGGCAGCATGAATCAGGATGAACACCGCCACAGCGATGGACATCAGCGGGTCAATCAGCCCAAAGCCGGTGAAGTGCATCACCACGGCGCCCACCAGCACCGCCGCCCAGCCCAGCACGTCCTCCATCATGTGCAGGTTGACGGCCTTCTGGTTGAGGGAATCGCCCTTGCGGGTGCACCATGCCGCCACGAAGTTCACGCTGATGCCCACCAGCGCAAAGATCATCATGCCGGTGGTGTGCACTTCGGCAGGGTGGATGATTCTGCTGACGGCGTGGAGGATGACCACCGCCGAGCCCACCAGCAGAATCAACGTGGTGAGGATGCTGCCCAGCACGGAATACCGGGCGTAGCCGTAGGTGTGGGATTCATCCGGTGGGCGCTTGCTCTTCTTTTCCAGCGCCCAGGAAACGCCGATGCTCATCGAATCCCCCAAATCATGCAGAGCGTCCGACAGCACGGCCACGCTGCCGGTCAACAGCCCGCCGAACATCTCAAAGACGGCAAAGGCCAGATTCAGCACAAAGGCGGCGAGAATGTTTCTATCCGTTTTCATGGTGACCTCCCCTTGTCAGAAACAGCGTTTTGCGGTACAATCAGTTCTGTACCGAACTCTCTGTTCCATATCATACAGGCAACGGCTGCCTTTTTCAACAGGCAAACGCCCCGCCGTGTACGATACGGAACAAATCCGCCGATTTGTATGGAGGACGCCATGGACAGACGCCAGCGCCGGACGCGGGAGGCCATCTTTGAGGCCTTCACCGACCTGCTTTCGAAGAAGGACTTTGACCGCATCACCGTCAGCGAGATCATCGATAAGGCGGATGTGGGCAGGGCTACCTTCTATGCCCACTTTGAAACCAAGGATGATCTGCTGAAGGCATTGTCCGACGAGCTTTTCTGCCACATCGCTGACGCCATGGATGGTCAGCACCCAGACCATCGCCACATTTTTAACTGCGATGCGCCGCCCTGCGTGTTCCTGCACCTGTTCCGCCACCTGCAAAAGAACGACCACAACATCCTGCGCCTGCTGTCCGGGCAGAACAACGACCTGTTTTTCCGCTGCTTCAAGAGCAACTTTGCCCATCTGGCGGACAGTCAGCTGGCCCGCTTCTCCGGCAGAAAAAGCGACCGCCTGCCCGATGATTTCTGGCGGGATCACATCGCCGCCACCTTTGTGGAAACCGTCCGCTGGTGGGTGGCTCACGGCATGAAGGAATCCGCCGAAACGATTACCGATTATTTCTTTTTATCTGTCTGAAAGCACGAAAACACCCTCCCCGCAAAAAAGCAGGGAGGGCACCTTCATTTTGGAAATGATCAGCCGCCGGCGACCTTGGGCACTTCCTTGCCCAGAGCGGTGAGCCGCAGGGCGTTGAGGGCGTGCTTCATGGCCACGGTACGGATGCGGGCCCGGTTGCCGGACAGGGGCAGGTGCAGGGCGAAGGCATTGTCCCTTGTGGCAATGCCCACATATACCGTGCCCACGGGGCGCTCCGGCGTGCCGCCGTCGGGGCCGGCAAGGCCCGTGGCGCTCACGGCAATGTCGGTGTCCAGTTTGCTTCGGGCGCCCTTGGCCATGGCCAGAGCCACTTCGGCGCTGACCACATTGCAGTCTTCGATGGTTTTAGCGGGCACATCCACCAGCAGCGTCTTGGTATCGGTCTGATAGGTGACAAATCCGCCCCTGACCACCGAGGAAGCGCCGGAAATATCCACCATGGCAGCGGAAATCATGCCGCCGGTGAGGCTTTCCGCCGTGGCGACGGTCCAGCCCTTTTCCTTCAGGGCGCCCACAGCGGCAGCAGCCAGCGTCATGCCGTCGTCATCGCTCACGGCATAGACCACATCCCCCAGACGGCGGCGGACTTCCTCCACCAGCGGCGCCAGCAGGTTCTCGGCTTCTTCCGGGGTATCAGCGCAGGCAGTGGCCCGAAGCTGCACTTCCGCCAAAGAGCAATAGGGGGACAGGGAGGGGTTAAAGACCTGTTCCAGATCGGACAGGCGCTGGTCCACCTCCGCCTCGCCCATGCCGAAGATGGAGATATACCGGCTCACCAGCACCTTGCCGGACTGGCGGGACAGCCAGGGCTCCACCTGGGAAATAAACATGGGCTGCAGTTCCGCCGGCGGGCCGGGCAGATGGATGACCACCTTGCCTTCGCCCATGGGCACAATGGCGCCAGGGGCGGTGCCGTTGGGGTTGAGCAGCAGGGTGGAATCCGGCGTGAACATGGCCTGAGAGAGGTTGTTGGGCGTCAGTTCCCGGTGCAGTTGCTGAAACCGGGTGCGCACCATCTCTTCGGCTTCGGGGAAGAGCACCAGTTCCTTGCCGGCGATGCCCGCAGCAATGCGCTTGGTGATGTCATCCACCGTGGGGCCCAGGCCGCCGGAGGTGATGACCACATCCGCCCGGGACAGGGCGAGGCGATAGGCTTCTTCCAGTCGATGAGGGTTATCCCCCACCACCGTCTGATGGTACTGGCTCACGCCCAGGGCGCTGAGGCGCCGGGAGAGAAACTGGGCGTTGGTGTTGAGCACCTGGCCCATCAGCAATTCCGTGCCGATACAGAGGATTTCTGCAATCATAGCGATACCTTCTTCCGCAGGGAAATGGGCTTTATTCCGCCGTCTGCTGAGCCTGGGCGTCCTCAATGGCCTTCAGGCGCAGGTGCATGGGCGGATGGGAATACTCCAGCGCCACCAGCAGCGGATGGGGAGACAGGTGGGAGAAATTCTCCCGGGCCAGCACCTTCAGGCCGGAAGCCAGCGCCTCGCCGCAGCCTTCCTTAACGGCCTGACGGTCCGCCTGATACTCATGCAGGCGGGAGACATAGTTGAACAGCACGCTGAACAGGGGCTGGAACAGGGGCAGCAGGCAGGTACCCAGCAGGATGTAGGCAAAGCCGTAGTTCACCCCGTCAAACCCGAAGGCGGTGTACACTGCCGGCACGGACACGCTCAGCCAGATCAGCGCACCGATGAGCAGCATTTGCAGCGTGGAGAGAATCTGGCGCTTGAGGGTGTGGCGATACAGGCCGTGGCCCAGTTCGTGGGCGAACACGGCGCAGATTTCATCGGTGGTCATGCTGGAAAGCAGCGTGTCATACAGCACGATGGTCTTGGTGGCGCCAAAGCCGGTGAAGTAGGCATTGCTGCGGGTGGTGCGCCGGGAGGCGTCCATCACCTTGATATCCCGGATGCGGTAGCCGTGGGAGGTGAGCATCTCCGTCAGGCGGGTACGCAGTTCGCCTTCTTCCAGAGGGGTGAACTTGTTGCCCAGGCGGCTGAAGAAGGGATACAGGAAGGTGATCAGCAGGGAGAAGGCCAGCATACCGGCGGTGAAGAGAATCAGCACGCCGTCGCCCAGGGCGGTATGGGCCAGCAGGAACATATACATCAGCACAGCGCTGAGGGCGAAGTTCATGATGAAGCCCCGCACCTGATCGATGTAGAAGGTCTTCTTCGTGCTGCGGTTGAAGCCGTACTTCTCTTCAATCCGCATGGTGTCGATGTAGTTCAGCGGCAGGCTGGCCACGGTTTCCGCCACGGCCTGCAGAAGCAGCACAGCCGTCAGCTGCAGGATGGGGTCAGCAGGGAACAGCCGGGCAAAGGCGGCATAAGCACCGCTGAGCAGCAGCACCACCATCACCACAAACTGCACAAGGGAAGATACCACCGACAGGCGGCTCTTTTCAGCAGTGTAAGCCCGCCAGCGGGTATAGGTTTCTTCGTCGTAGATGTCCTTCACGTTTTCCGGGATGGGCCGGGCACAGGAACGCATCCTGAGCACCGTCAGGGTCAGATCAAAGGCAGTAGCCAGGGTGAAAACGATCATCACAGCGATTTGCCAGTTCATCAGATGTACCTCCTTTTTGACAAAAGCCCGGCCCACCCTCCCCTGTCAGGGATGGCAGCGCCGGGAAATATCATTGCTGATTGGACGGACGGTTGGCCCGGGCACGCAGGTTGTGATCGAGGATCTTCTTGCGCATCCGCAGGGTCTTGGGGGTGATTTCCAGCAGCTCGTCATCATCAATGAATTCCAGGCACTCCTCCAGAGACAGGGGATGCACGGAAATCAGGCGCATGGTGTCTTCGGAAGCGGAGGCGTTGCGCATATTGGTGACGTGCTTTTGCTTGCACACGTTGACCGGCAGGTCCATGGGATGAGCATTCTGACCGCAGATCATGCCCTGATACACTTCCTGACCGGCGCCGATGAACAGCGTGCCGCGCTCCTGGGCATAGAACAGGCCGTAAGAGGTGGACGTGCCGGATTCAAAGCAGATCAGCGCACCGGCGTTGCGGTGGGGGATGTCGCCCTTGACGGGCTCATAGCGCTCAAACACGCTGGACATGATGCCTTCGCCACGGGTGTCGGTCATGAATTCGCTGCGATAGCCGAACAGGCCACGGGAGGGTACCAGGAATTCCAGGCGCACACGGTCCATGCCGGACATATGCTCCAGCACGCCCCTGCGGCGGCCGATCTTTTCAATCACCGCACCGGCGCTGGCTTGGGGAGTATCCACCACCAGGCGCTCGATGGGCTCGCACTTCACGCCGTCGATTTCCTTGTAGATAACCTGGGGCTTCGACACGGCAAATTCATAGCCCTGACGGCGCATATTCTCAATCAGGATGGACAGATGCAGTTCGCCACGTCCGCACACCTCAAAGGCGTCGGTGGATTCGGTGTCGTTCACCCGCAGGGAGACGTCCGTTTGCAGTTCCCGCATCAGGCGGGCCCTCAGATGGCGGCTGGTGACATAGTCGCCTTCCCGGCCGGCGAAGGGGGAATCGTTGACCTGGAAGGTCATGGTCACGGTGGGCTCGGAAATCTTCACAAAGGGCAGACCCTCCACGCAGGTGGGCACGCACACAGTGTCGCCGATGGAAATGTCCTCGGCGCCGCACAGGGCCACGATGTCTCCCATGCCCACTTCCTTGGCGGGCACACGCTTGAGGCCGTCATACTGGAACAGGCCCGACAGCCGCCACTGGGGCGAGGTCTTGCCCGTTTCCAGATTGGTGTACACCACGTTCATGCCTTCCCGGAAGGTGCCCCGCACCACACGGCCCACGCCGATGCGGCCCACATACTCGGAATAGTCGATGGTGGAAACCAGCACCTGGGCAGGGCCTTCAGGATCGCCTTCGGGGGCGGGAATGTACTTGAGGATGGCGTCATAGAGGGGACGCAGGTCGGTGCCGGGCACGTTCAGGTCGGTGGTGGCGATGCCCCGGCGGGCAGACACATACAGGATGGGGTTATCCAGCGTGTCCTCGTCGGCGTCCAGGTCAATCAGCAGGTCCAGAATCTCGTTGACCACCTCTTCGCAGCGGGCGTCGGGACGGTCAATCTTGTTGATGACGATGAGCACCTTCAGTTTGAGTTCCAGCGCCTTTTTCAGCACGAAGCGGGTCTGGGGCATGGGGCCTTCAAAGGAGTCCACCAGCAGCAGCACGCCGTCCACCATCTTCAGCACACGCTCCACCTCGCCGCCGAAATCGGCATGGCCGGGGGTGTCGACAATGTTGATCTTGTGGTTGTTGTAGTGAACCGCCGTGTTCTTAGCCAGAATGGTGATGCCGCGTTCCCGCTCAATGTCGCCGGAGTCCATCACACGGTCCACGGTCTGCTGGTTTTCATGGTAGATGCCGCCCTGCTTGAGCAGCTGGTCCACCAAGGTGGTCTTGCCGTGATCCACGTGGGCGATAATGGCAATATTGCGGATGTCTTCTCGAATCATGTTTCCATCTCCTTGATGTCTGTGTGGGGAGATCAGCGGCTGGCGGTGTCGGACAGTTCCAGCCCAGGATTGTTCTCGCCGGCCAGGCGGATGGACCACTCGTTTTCAAACAGCAGCACATCCCGGCCCCGGCTGTCCTTGGCCCGGCCGGAAGAGGAGGTCAGTTTCAGGTTCTCCACAGGCTTGGGGGTGTTGACCACCCAGCGCACGAAGCGGAAGGGCATCCCTTCCATGACGATATCCACCTGATACTCCGTCTTGAGGCGGTGTTCCAGCACTTCGAACTGCAAGACGCCCACCACGCCGACCATGAATTCCTCCCGGCCGGTTTCCGTGCGGATGAAGGTCTGGATGGCGCCTTCTTCCGCCAGCTGGGTGATGCCCTTCTGGAACTGCTTGCGCTTCATGGAATCCAGCGGACGCACCCGGTTGAAGAATTCAGGGGCGAACACGGGGATGTTTTCATAGTGCAGTTTGGGGCCGGTGGACAGGGTGTCGCCCAGCTGATAGATGCCGGGGTCGAACAGGCCGATGATGTCGCCGGCCCAGGCTTCCTCCACCGCTTCCCGTTCGTCCGCCATGAACTGCTGGGGCTGCTTGAGGTTGACCTGCTTGCCCGAGCCGGAATGCCACACGTCCATGCCCTTTTCAAAGGCGCCGGACACGATGCGCATAAAGGCCAGGCGGTCCCGGTGGGCGGGATTCATGTTGGCCTGAATCTTGAAGATAAAGCCGGAGAAATAAGGCTCTTCCGGGCCTATGTCGCCCTGATCGCTCAGGCGGGACAGAGGCGGCGGCGTATACTGCAGGAAGCGCTCCAGGAAGGGCTCCACGCCGAAGTTGGTCACGGCAGAGCCGAAGAACATGGGCGTCAGTTCGCCCCGGCGCACGGCGTCCAGATCAAAGGCGTCGCCGGCTTCATCCAGCAGTTCGACTTCTTCGTCCAGGCGGTCCCGGTAGTGCTTGGCGAGGATATGTTCCAACGCCGGATCGTCCTTGGCGATGACCGTCTTTTCCACCCGGCTCTGGCCATGGTTGCCGCCGGTGTAGAGTTCAATCAGCCTGGTATCCCGGTGATACACGCCCTGGAAGTCGCCGTCCACGCCGATGGGCCAGTTGATGGGGCAGGAACGGATGCCCAGCACCTGTTCCAGTTCTTCCATCAGGGCAAAGGGATCCTTGGCGGCACGGTCCATCTTGTTCACGAAGGTAAAGATGGGGATGTTGCGCATCCGGCAGACCTTGAACAGCTTGATGGTCTGGGCTTCCACGCCCTTGGCGGCGTCAATGAGCATGACGGCAGCATCCGCCGCCACCAGCACACGATAGGTGTCCTCGGAGAAGTCCTGATGGCCGGGGGTGTCCAGAATATTGATGCGGAAGCCGTCAAACTCAAACTGCATGGCAGAGGACGTGACGGAAATGCCGCGCTGCTTTTCAATCTCCATCCAGTCGGAGGTGGCGTGCTTGTCCGTCTTGCGGGCCTTGACGCTGCCGGCAGAGCGGATGGCTCCGCCGTAAAGCAGCAGCTTTTCGGTCAGGGTCGTCTTACCTGCGTCGGGATGGGAAATGATGGCAAAGGTGCGGCGCTTCTCCACCTGCTGATGGAGCAGGTCCCGGAAGGCCTGAGAATCAGTGGAAGGGAGCATTCATACCTCCTGTGGTCAACTCCCCGTTTGAAGCGGGGAAGGACAACTCAAACAACGACTGAGGGAAACCCCCAGACGATTTATTGTATATCCCCAAACGCAACATTGTCAAGGCTTTTGGCCCCGGAGACGGAGGAAAATTCGCCGTTTCGCCCCGCCTCAACAGAATCATCCCTTCTTTATCTATGCCGCTTCTTCACAGGCGCCGCCTTCCGGCTTTTTTTCGTTGCATTTTCCCGGTGATATGGTATAATAAACTGATGGGGTGTGCCCATCCAAGCACGATCACAGGAGGAAAAACCCTTATGCTCCGGAAATGGATGAATTCCTTTTTCTACGGCAAGAGCGGCAAGGCTGATTATACCCCCGATGACTTGCCGGAAACAAGATGGCAGCTGTTCTTTGAAATGCTGCGCATACGCTTTTCCGGGCTGGTGCGGCTGAACATGATGTATGCGTTAGTGTGGCTGCCGGCCATCATCGTGCTGGCCATGAGTTTCACCAGCCTGACCACCAGCCTGGGCACGCCCGAAGAACTGACGGCGTCCCCCTCGGAGCTGATTTATTCCTTCGCCCACTCGGTGTCGCTGCTGCTGATCCCCTGCATCGCCATCACCGGGCCCTTCACCGCCGGCGTGGCCTATGTCACCCGCAACTGGGCCAGGGACGAGCACGCCTTTGCCTGGGCTGACTTCAAGGATGCCGTCAAAGCCAACTGGAAGCAGGGTCTGGTGGTGTCCCTTATCACGGCGGTGCTGCCCTTTGTGGTTTTCAGCGGCTGGACGTATTACAGTTCTCTGGCAGCGCAATCCCCCTTCATGATCGCCCCCGGCGCACTGGTGCTGATGCTGGGCCTTGTGTGGAGCCTGACGGTGACGTATCTGTATCCGCTGATGGTCTCCTACAAGCTGAAGATGAAGGACCTGATCAAAAACGGTCTCCTGCTGGCGCTGGGCCGCCTGCCGGTGAGCGCCGGAATGCGGCTGCTCCACTGCGTGCCGCTGCTGATCGCCCTGTTGGTGGCGACCTACTGGAATATGCTCTATGCGGTGCTGGGTCTGTGCCTGTATTATGCCATTTGCGGCTTTGGCCTGAGCCGATTTGTCACCGCCAGCGTTACAAACGGCGTGTTCGACAGGTTCATCAACAGCAAGATTCCCGGCGCCGTGATCAACCGCGGCCTGCGTACCCAGACGGATGATGATGACGACGAAGACGACGAGGATGACAGCGAAATCGGCGCATAACCCGGCGTTTTCAGGGGCATCCTGCACGAAAAAAGCAGGAGGCACCCTGAATGAAATCATGGAAAGCATGGGCGCTGCCGCCAAAGGATAAGCGCAAGTATGAAGCGGCGGAGGCACTGATGCTCCTGCCCCGGCTGAAAGAATCCGGCTGGGCGGGGCTGACGGCCCAGGAAGCGGGCCGCATCGGCGCCAGGGTGCGCCGGAATCCCCCGCACCATACGCCGTGACGCACCCCCGGACAAATCAACACAAGAAAAGGCAGAATCAAGAATGTACACAGGGTTTGCTGAGATTTACGACGACCTGATGCAGGACGTCAACTATGAAAAATGGGCGGATTTCTACGCCGCCATGATGGCCGCCTATGGCATCAGGGGCGGCAAGGTCTGCGAATGCGCCTGCGGAACGGGCAGCCTGACGCTGCCGCTGTGCCGAAAGGGTTTCCAGATGACGGGCGTGGATTTGAGCCAGGAAATGCTCTGGATTGCCGCCCAGAAGGCCCGCAGCAACGGCATGGGCATCCCCTATGTGCGGCAGGATATGCGGCAATTGCACCTCCACCGCCCCATGGATGCGGTGCTGGCCACCTGCGACGGCGTGAACTACCTGCTGACGGAGGAGGATGTGCTGGCGTTCTTCCGCTCGGCCTTCAATGCCCTTCGCCCCGGCGGCGCACTGTTCTTTGATGTGTCTACGCCCTACAAGCTGCAAAACACCCTGGGCGACCGCCTCATCTGCGAGGACAGCGAGAACATCACCTATATGTGGCAGAATCAGTATCACGAATCCTCTGCTACAGTGGAAATGCACCTGTGCTTCTTTGTGAAGCAGAAGGACGGCACTTATCGCCGCATTGACGAGGAGCAGAAGCAGAAGGCCCACACCATTCCTTCCCTGACGAAACTGCTGCGTCAGGCAGGATTTGAAAACATATCCGTCTTTGGCAACAGCAGCCTCGACGCCCCCCGGGACAAGGAGCAGCGGTGGCACTTTGCCGCCCTCAAGCGGGCACAGGACGAAGACATCAACCAGGCATAAGGAGAAATGAAGATGAATACGCAAGTCAACGAGAACATCGCCCCCATTGAGCGCCGGGAAGGCGACGAGATGATCCGCCTGTCCCTGATGGACGGACAGGTGCGGGTGATGATGTGCGAAACCACCGCCATGTGCCAGAAGGCTGCGGACATCCACAACGCCACGCCTGTGTGCACCGCCGCCATGGGCCGCCTGATGACGGCCACCTCCATGCTGGGCGTGATGATGAAGGGCGAGGACGAATCCGTGACGGTGACGGTCAAGGGCGGCGGCCCCATGGGCACGCTGGTGGCTGTGGCCAACCACGGCGACCTGAAGGTGTATGCGGATAATCCTCAGGTAGAACTGCCTCTTAGGGAAGACGGCAAACTCAACGTGGGCGCCGCCGTGGGCAGCGAAGGCCGCCTGAGCGTGGTGAAGGATCTGGGCATGAGGGAGCCCTATGTGGGTCAGTGCGAACTGGTCAGCGGCGAACTGGCCATCGACTTTGCCAACTATTTCACCTCCTCCGAGCAGACGCCCTCCCTGGTGGCGCTGGGCGTGCTGGTCAGCGGCGATGCGGTGCTTAAGGCCGGCGGTCTGCTGATTCAGCCCATGCCCGGGTGCGAAGAATCCACCATCGACCAGCTGGAACTTCGCAGCCCCATGTTTGCCGACATCAGCAGGGAGATGACCTTTGCAGAGAAGGAGCAGCTGCTGGAGGACTGGTTCCGTGGCATGAAGCCCGTGGTGCTGGAGCGCACGCCACTTGCATACCGCTGCACCTGCTCCCGTCAGCGCATGGAAAAGGCGCTCATTTCCCTGGGCCGCAAGGAACTGACCAACCTCATCGAGGAAGACCTGGGCGCAGAACTGGGCTGCCATTTCTGCCACTCCCAGTATCAGTTTACTACCGAAGAACTCAAGGATCTGTACCAGCGGGCGTCCCGTCCGTAACACTTTTATCAGGGGGAAGGCATGAGCAGCAAGCGCATGGGTCAGGTGGTGCCCTTTAACCGGTCACCGGAAGCCATCAGGCGCAGTGCGCTGAAAAATGCCCGCCGCAGCCCCGCAGACGCCATCGAACTGACGAGGCATCTGGCCCGGCAGGAGGATCGTCCGGCGGATTGGCTGCGTCTGGCGCAGCAGCTGCAGGCCGCCTCGTGCTACGAGCAGGCCACCGAGGTGCTCTGCCAGCTGCTGGGCCGGGAAGACGCCCCGGAGGACGCCTGGCTGGAACTGGGCCGCTGCATGAACGCCCTCTATGAAGGAGCCGTCTCCCTGCCTGCCCCCCAGGAGGGAATGCCCCTGCCCATGCGGGGCGAGAAACTGCTCCACCGGGCCTTTCATGCCCTGGAAAGCGGCGAAACTGCTCTGGCGAAAAAGCGCTTTCGGCGCTGCCTGCACCTGCCGGACATGGCCCCCAAGGTCTATCACCGGCTGGCGCTCCATTATCTGTCCCACCGGGATATGAAAAAGGCGCTGCTGTATTCCCTGCGGGCGGTGAAATTCCAGCCGGCGGACATTCCCGCACAGATGCTGCTCTATCGGCTGATGTTTGCCGCCGGATACCCCCGGGCCGCCATGGCAGGGATCATCCGCTGCGAGAAAGACTGCGAAACCATCCCCCAGGTGCAATCCTGCGTGGACACTCTCAGGCTTTTCGGCGCATGGAAGGAGGCAGAAGCCTTCCTGACCAGGCGTCTTGCCCGCACGCCCTACCGTGCCGTGCTTTTGCGGCAGCTGGCGGAGGCGGCGTGGCATCTGGGCAAGCGGGAAACCGCCCTGCAGGCCGCCCAGCGGCTTTTGCGGGTGGACCCCATGGACACCGAGGCGCTGACGCTGTGCAACTGGCACCGGGAGCGCCCGGAAACGGCGCCGGGCTTCGGCCCCGAACTGCGGAAGGCCGCCTTTGAGGTGCATCGCCCCCACCTGATGCGCCTGGCCGTGAGCCAGGACGAGCCGGAAGGCTTCCTGTCGCCTGAAAGCGAAACCCGCCGGGCGCTGGACTGGGCCTTCTGCCGGGGATTGCCGCCCATGCAGGAGATCGCCGCTGCAGGCCTTATCTGCCGTGGCGGTGAGGAAACCCGCCGGTACATCCGGCAGGTGCTGATGCTCCCCTCCGCTCACCCTAACGTCAAGACGAAACTGATCGATCACCTGCGGCGGCTGAACGACCCCGATCCCGTGCGGGTGATGTCCCAGGGCCGGGTGCTGACGGTGGACTGCGCCCGCCGTCTGACGGAGCCCATGAAGTTCTGGTCGCTGTTCCTCCGGCGGTATCTGGGGCGGATCAACCGCCTCAATCAGAATAGCGACGCCGTCCTCTTCGCCCGTGAGCGGTGGCAGGGGCTCACCCACTCCCAGCGGGAGGACGCCGCCATGCGCCACCCCCAGGAATGGGTTTACGCCATGGAACTGGCCTTCCTGATGATGACGGGGCAGATGGCCCCGGATGACATGACAAAGCAGGACATATCCCGCCGCACATGGCGCTGCATCTTTGCCCTTGTGCGGGATGCTGAAGGCACTGACGACGCTTATCCCCCACCAATGGAATCACAGGAAACACAGAAAGAGGGTTAACCATGAAGTGTGTGAATTTTGACGCCCATTTCGCTGAATTTACCTCCCAGTGGATGAAGGACCATCAAGCGGAATACCGCAACTTCGACGCCATGGAGGAGGATATGCCCCGGGTGTACATGACCTTCCTCAACACGCCCGCCAAATGGCTGGACGGCGTGACTCCCGGCGCCTACTTCACTCAGTTTGAGGACCCCAAGGATCTGGTAGACTGGCTCATCCAGTACTGCGTAAAGGAAATCCCCGTGCCGGATATGCTTCTGGAGCAGATCGTGAATGTGGGCAAGCCCTGCGAAAAGCGTCTGGTGGCCCTGCTGAAAGACGAGGAGGGCACCGTCCCCGAAGAAGCGAAGATGACCGCCATCGGCCTTCTGCGGGAGATGGAATCCACCCTGCCCAAGATGATTTACATCGACTGGCAGCTCAAGCGCAGGGACAAGGACGAAATGTGCGACAACGCCATCGAAAGCCTGAAGGAAATGGGCGGCGCCGTGCTGCAGCCCCTGCTGTCCGCCCTGCCCCATGCCAACAATGCCGGTCAGGAAGCCATGCTGGACGTGCTGGTGAATTTCCCCGGCAACGAGCAGGTTTTCAACCTTGCCATGCGTTTATTCCGTGAAAACCCCACCCGCCGCGCGCTGTTTGCCTCCTATCTGGGCAAGCTGGGCGATGACCGTGCCCTGCCCGAACTCATCAAGGCCGCCAATGACGACAAGTGCCGGTATCTGGATTTCATCGAGATCCGCAACGCCATTGAAGAACTGGGCGGCGAAGCGCCGGAGCGGGAATTCTACGAGGATGCGGAGTATGCCGCCCTCAATCCCCTGGAGGAAGACTGATTCCCCCGAAAAATATGGTCAGGGAGGTGCCTGAATGGTCACCTTGCAGGAAATCAAGCAAAGCGAAAGCATCAAGGCGCTCATCCGGGCCGGAAACCGCTATCTGGAAGCGCTGGGATACACCGATCACGGCCCGCGCCACGTCAGTTATGTCAGCCGCACCGCTGCGGGCATCCTGAAATCCCTGGGGTATTCCCCCCGGGAGGTGGAACTGGCTGCCATTGCCGGCTGGGTGCATGACGTGGGCAACTCCGTCAACCGCCACAACCACGGCCCGCTGGGCGCCGTGCTGCTCATGCCCATCCTCAAGGAAGAGGGCATGGACATGAATGACGTGATGGAAATCATCACCGCTGTGGGCAACCACGAGGAACAGAGCGGCTTTATTTCCAGCGCTGTGTCCGCTGCCCTGGCTCTGGGCGATAAGTCCGACGCCCACAAGACCCGTGTCCGGGGCGGCAAGCCCGACCCCACCGACATCCACGACCGGGTCAACTTCTCCATTCAGGAAAGCAACGTCACCGTGGACCGGAAGAACCGCATCATCCGCCATGAACTGGTGATGGACGACACTTCCTCGGTGATGGAATATCTGCAGATTTATCTCTCCCGTATCATCATGTGCGAACAGGCAGCGGAATTCCTCCACTGCAGCTTCGACCTGATGATCAACGGTCAGTCCATCAACAACCGCCCCCGCTGAGGGGAATTCACAAAAGGAGGGTGAAGGGATGCTGTGTCCCAAATGCGGCGCATACGCCACGGCAGAGGATATTCTCTGCCCCCAGTGTCAGACGCTGCTGACCCATGACGAAGGATCCGGCGGCGGTGTGCAGAACATCCGCCAGGGTCGCACCGGTTCCAGGAGCACCCCCGCTCGCCCGGTGTCCCCCGCTCCGGCGCCTGTACCCCGCAGGGGCGCCAGCCGCACCTATGTGGACGCCTCTGCCCGCAGCAGCTCCACCAATATCCCCCTGTACGCCGACCCGGAAATCTACGACGAAAACGGCGACCGCATGGGCACGGAGAAAATCCGCTCCCTGAGGGAAGTCAACAACAGCCTGGCCGCCGAAGGCCTTCTGCCCGGCAGCGAGCGGGTGCGCCATCGCCGGGCGAAAAAGAAGCGCTTCAGCGGCGTCAACTGGGCGTATGTCACCATTGCGCTGGTGATTTTGCTTTTGCTGGGCGCTTTCGGGATGTATATGTATCTGGACAAGACGCCCGGCGGTCAGCTGATTCTGGCCCGCATGGGCGTGGACGCCGAGGCTGCCGCTCTGTGGCAGGTGGGCGAAGAACGTCTGGACACCGGCGACATCGACGGCGCAGTGGAGTATTTCCTGCTGGCCCGGGAAAAGGACGGCAAGGACAACATCAACGTCACCGGCCTGATGAGCCTGTGCAGCGCCTATGAAGCCGACGGCCGCCTGGAAGAAGCCGAAGCGCTCTACACCGAAATCTACACGGAGATCGCCCCCAGCGCCCCGGAGGCCTATCGCAGCATGGTGCGCATTCTCCTGAGCCAGCGCCGGGACCCGGAAGCAGCCGAGCTGCTCAAACTCGCCTACGAAAAAACCGGTCAGGAGACCTTCCTGCAGCAGCGCAGCGAACTGCTGCCCTCCATCCCCACCGTAGACCTCATCGGCGGCTATTACAATCAGAAAAAGTCGCTGAATCTTTCCAGCGCTGAATCCTACGATATTTACTACACCTTTGACCCCGAGGCCGTTCTGCCCGAGGGCGGCACGCTCTACACGGGCACCATCCCTCTTGGCGAAGAAGGCGAGCACGTGCTGCGGGCCGTGGCTGTCAGCGAGACCCTCGTCAGCGACCCGCTGCAGGTCACCTATCAGATTTTCATGCCCACGCCCCTGCAGCCCCAGGCCAATCTGGCCCCCAACACCTATCAGAAGTCCCAGACCGTGCGCCTGACGCCGGGCAAACTCACCGATGAGGAACTGGAAAAGAATCCCGGCTATAAATCCACCCTGACAGACCCCGTGGCTCAGGACATTGTGATTTACTACACCATTGATGGCTCTGCGCCGGATTCTGACAGCCCCATTTTTGATGGCACTCCCATCAAGCTGCCCGCCCGCAAGATCACCCTCCGGGCGGTTTCCGTCAACGGCTACGGCAAGCCCTCCAACACCAAGGAAATCACCTACAAAATCATGGCTGAGCCCTGGCCGGAGGCGCCCTTTGAGATGGCTGACGCCATCGGCGGCATGAAACTGACCGCCACCACCCGGGAGGAATTTTTCCTCCAGCACGGCGAAGGTGAGCGCAGTGAGGCAGTGACTTCATCCCTGCTGCAGCACGAATGTATGCGGTATTACTATCCCTGGGGCTATGTCACCATGATCCACAATTCCGCCGGCTGGGTGCTGGGCGATCTGTGCTTCACCAGCAGTTATTTCAGCGGCCCCCGCGGCACCGGCATCGGCTCCATGGAAAGCGACATCGTAAGCAAGTTCAAGGATATGGGCCAGGTCGCCAGCGCTTCTGGCAACCGCGGCCTGTATGAAGATGACGACGACAAGGGCAAGATTTATCTCCAGGAAGACGGCACGAAGATCATCCGCTACATCGCCAGCACCGGCGATGGCCACCGCTGGCAGCTGGAGTACATCCTGAACACCTCCGGCGCCTGTACGGCGATTTTGTGGACGTATCTGCACTGACCCAAGGGCTTTGCCCTTGGGGAACCCACCAGGGGGCTATGCCCCCTGGACCCTTTTGCGGGGCTTTGCCCCGCACCCCAGTCGGGGGCGCTGCCCCTACACCCCGCAAGGGCCATTGGCCCTTGACCTATCACCCCAAGCCCAAGGGCTTGGGGGATGTTTTGTATGTAGGCTTTTCCTTTCATACTGTGCTTTTGTGCGAGGTGAGGGTTTCGCCCTCACGGGCGACCAAAGGGCTTTCCGATCGCCCTTTGGAAACCTTCGGATGCAAGTAGTCTTATTTGGCCCTTAACCCATCACCCCAAGCCTTGAAGGGCTTGGGGGATTGTTTGTATGGGGGATTAGCCTTTGTTTATTGCTCGGTCAACTATCATCGGAGTCCCATCTCTTGAAAGTTGACTTCGCTCCTGCAACAAACCGAAGCACGCTTCGTACCCGCTCCTCTACAACAGTTCCGGCGTGCGGCGCTCCGTCGCCGCACACGGACTCCATCGGAGCGACCCCGAAACGGGCCGCCCCCGCGAGGCGTTTGTGGGGCAGTCAACCCAATAACTCTCACAAGACAGGGGGAAAGGGGGGAGTCCAGAGGGGGTGTCTCCGGGTGGGATGAATTGAGACACCCCCTCTGGCCCTCTTTGGTTCTTTCTCAGGCCTGAGAAAGAACGCCTATCAAGCGCTATCCCTTGCAAGAGGTCATACCCGCAGCAGCGCAGGCTCCCCCACCGCCTGACGGCGGAGCCCCCTCCCGGAGGGGGCTTTTGTTTGTGCCGTCGCACGATTTTTCTCCAAAACAAGTCTTTGTGCGAGGTGGGGTTTCGCCCTCACGGGCGACCAAAGGGCTTTCCGATCGCCCTTTGGAAACCTTCGGGCTCCCTCCGGATGAAGGGGTATTAGTATGTTTGTAGGAGAAACGGTTTTTTTGTTCCGGCAAAGTCTACTTACAAGGATGCAGACCGAAGGGGTCCAGGGGAAACGAACTGCCCAGTGGGCAGTCGCCGAAGGCGAGTTTCCGAAGCGAAGCGGAGGCGGACCGATCGGAAAGCCCCCTGGTTGCCCCGGTGAAAACAAGCCAAATGTCCAAAACTACCTCAAAAAAAGAACACCCCGGAAATCCGTCAGGATTTCCGGGTGATGGGTCAAGGGCCAATGGCCCTTGCGGGGTGCAGGGGCAGAGCCCCTGCTGGGGTGCGGGGCAAAGCCCCGCAGAAAGGGGTGTCGGGGGCAGGGCCCCCAACCGGGGTCCAGGGGCAGAGCCCCTGGTGGGGTGCGGGGCAAAGCCCCGCAAAAGGGTGCAGGGGCAAAGCCCCACAAAAAACCCCTCCGGATTGCTCCGGAGGGGGAAGTGTTTCAACCCAATTGACGCAAGATCAATCAACGGTGAAGGGCAGCAGCGCGATGGCACGGGCGCGCTTGATGGCTTCACTCAGCTGACGCTGATGCTTGGCGCAGTTGCCGCTCATACGACGGGGCAGGATCTTGCCGCGCTCGTTCATGTAGCGACGCAGACGGTTGATATCCTTGTAATCGATGTACTCGATCTTATCCACGCAGAAGGAGCAAACCTTCCGGCGGGGACGACGGCCTCCGCGGGGGCGGGGCCGACGCTCAGTGCGTTCTTCAGACATGGGATAGCCTCCTTTCGGGCTTGTAGCGTTTCAATCAGAAGGGGAGTTCGTCGGTTTCGACAGCCGTGAAGCCGCTGCTCTGCGCCATGGGGGCGGGAGCGGTGTTGGCGGGGGCATAGCCACCGGCCTGATCTTCAGCGCGGCTGGTGAGGAATTCGACGTCCTCAGCAGTGACCTCGAGGGAAACTCGGGTCGTACCATCGTTGGCCTGGTAAGTGCGGGCGGTCAGGGGGCCGGACACAAACACGCGGCGACCCTTTGCCAGATAGCGGGCGCAGTTTTCACCCAGCTGACGCCAGGCGGAAATGCGGAAGAACTGGGCGGTGTCCTGCTGATTTGCGGCCTGACGGCGGCGGTCATTCACCGCAATGGTGAAATCGCACACAGTGATGCCGTTGGGCGTGGTCCTCAGCTCAGGATCACGGGTCAGATTGCCAATCAGGATGATCTTGTTCATTCTTTTGTCCTCACGGATTACTCAGCGTCAGTCGCTTCGACAGCGGCTTCCACAGCGGGAGCAGCTTCCACGGCAGCCACAGGGCGCGCAGCGCGGGGCTTGACGTTGGAGCGCTTCTCTTCCAGCTTGATCACCAGATAGCGGATCACGCTTTCGTAGATCTCGAGGTTACGCTCAAGCTCGCGGGGCAGTTCAGCGGGGGCCTTGAAGGTCACCAGAACGTACCAGCCTTCGGTCTTGTAGTTGATGGCGTAGGCCAGACGACGCTTGCCCCAGGTCTCATCAACCTTTTCCACCTCACCACCGTTAGCAGCAATCAGGGCAGAGACTTTCTCAATCAGTTCCTTACGGGCAGTCTCTTCCAGTGCAGTATCGATGATGTAGGTCAGTTCATACCTATTCATCTCTTTCACCTCCTCTTGGACTTTTGGCGATGCATCACAGTGCAGCGCAAGGATGTGCCAATTACGAATTATAGCAGACAAAGCAAGGATTTGCAAGGGGTTTACGGCATTTTCTCTCTGATTTTTCTGAAATTCACGGCGAATTTCATGCAAGCAGGGAAAATCAACCCGGATGTGGTATAATTGAAGTAGCAAAGAAGCCACAAGCCTTTCCCAAGGAGGAACATGATGATCGCGCGACTCAAAGGGTATTATGACGCCCGCTGGAGGTGTTCACCTTCGCCCCGGCAGATTCCGGAACTCAACGGCCTGCGGGTGCTGCTGGTGTTTATTGTCAGCTGGTATCACATCTGGCAGCAGAGTTGGCTGACGCCCTCTGTGGGCAGCGTTTCGCTGGATTTTCTGGTGCGGGCCGGTTATGTGCCGGTGGACGGCACCATATTGCTCAGCGGCTTTCTGCTGTTCCTGCCCTATGCCCGCACCATGTTCATGGGCGAGCCCATGCCGGATGTGAAGCGGTTTTATCAGCGGCGCATCATGCGTATTGTGCCCAGTTACTACTTCATCACCCTGCTGATGCTCTTTGTGGTGGCGCTTCCCTATGGGATGTATCACTCCACGCAGGACATGGTCACCGACCTCCTTGCCCATTTCACCTTCACTCAGACCTTCTCTTTGGCGACCTATGTATCCACCCCCATCGGCGTCGCCAGCTGGACGCTGGCCATTGAGATGCAGGCGTATCTGCTCTTCCCGCTGATTGCCCGCTGCGCCATGAAGAACACCGCCGGCACCGTGGGCGTGATGATGGCCATCAGCTGGATGTTCCGTGGGCTGTGCCTGTGGACGATGAACGATTACTCCATGGTGGTCAATCAGTTGGCAAACTTCCTGGACGTGTACGCCCTGGGCATCATGGCAGCGATGGTGTATGTGCGTCTGACCCTCCTGTGGAAGAACGTGCGCCGTCCCCTGGTGTGGCAGACCCTCGCCACCGCCCTGCTGTTCCTGGCGGGATGGGGCCTGGTGGTGCTGCTCAAAGCCCAGGCCGCTTCGCCCACCTACCCGGACATTCAGGCCGGGCAGATGATGCGCCGCACCTTCTTCGGCGGCCTCACCGCCATCGTGATGCTGGCGCTGCCCTTTACCCTGCTTCCCCTGCGCTTCCTGATGGGCAACCGGCTGATGAAATGGCTGGCCACCATCAGCATGAACTACTATCTGGTGCATCAAAACCTCGCCGTGCACCTCAAGCGGCTGGGGATCCCTGCCTCCGTCACCCCGGAGCCCCACCGGGCCGGAGAGCGCCTGTGGCAGTGGCAGTATACAGCCCTGTGCTTTGGGCTGTCCGTGCTGCTGGCCGTGGCCATCACCTATCTGATTGAAAAGCCCGGCGCCAGGCTGCTGGGGAAACTGTTTGCGAAGATCAATCGCCGGGAAAATGCGGAAACGTAAACGGGATCCGCAAAAAACAACGGAGCGTATCACGCAGATACGCTCCGTTTTGCGTTTGTTTATCTGATAAAGTGTGTTCTGATGCGGCGCTCACGGGAGGGTTTGCTGAGCCCCGCTTCTTCGCCGGCTTTACGGCTTTTGATCACCCATGCAAGATTGTCAGCAAGCGTGCGCATGGTCTGCAGGCCTTCAGCGTCTTTCTCCACGTCTTCCGCCGTGAAGCCATGCACCTGATTCCAATACTGGGACGCCGGAATAATGGCGTTGTTCATGCCGAAGTACATATTCAGGCGCTCATAGGCAGAGGTTGCGCCGCCCCGGCGACAGGACACCACGCAGGCTGCAGCCATGCCATCCAACTTCCTGCCTGCGGAATAGCACAATCTGTCCATGAAGGAGCAAACGAGGCCGGTAGGGCCGCCGTAATACACAGGAGAGCCTACGACAATGCCGTCGGTGGCATCCAGCAGGGCGCTGACTTCATTCACCTTGTCGTCAAAGACGCACTTTCCGAGAAACCTGCACCTTCCGCAGGCAATGCAATCCTGCATGGACTCCTTACCCAGCCAGATGATCTCACTTTCCACGTTCTGCTTTGCAAGCTGCATCCTGATTTCTTCCAGGGCTCTGTTGGTACAGCCGTTTTTGTTCGGACTTCCATTGATCAACAATACTTTCATGTGTCTTTCTCCCTGTCAAAGTCTGATTTGCCTTCCCCTTTCCGGGTCGTGACAAGCCTGGCGCCAAAAGCGCAAGTGCAGCGAAAAGCCGCTGCACCTGATCGCCTTTTGGGGAGTGTTTACTTCAGTTCCACCGTCTGCCCGGCAGGGACGCACACGATGCCGTTGTGCTCCATGTACAGGTCGATGGCGGTGGGGTTTTCCACCCGAAGGCCGTCCACGGAGAAAATCAGCCTGTCGTAGGCCGTGACATAGTTGAAAATCTCCATGTTGGTGGCGTACCAGACGTCCTCCCTGCCGCCCATTTTCCGGGCAAAGGTCTCGATGACGTCCCAGTTGTTGTCGTTGTCAAACTCGTAACTGTGGCCCCAGAGGTAGAACATCAGCGGGTGGATGATCAGTTCGCAGTTGAGGAAGGCATCCGCCAGTTCCATCAGTTTTTCATCGTTGTGATGGCAGGTGGGGTGCAGCGTCAGCCACTGGCTGGGCAGGCCGAAGCCGTGGGTGCTTTCCACCGTGCGGGCGTAGGCGATGCCGCAGGTTTTCAGGGCGGCGAGCACCTCGTCGTTGTAGGTGCCGAAGGGATACGCCATGCCCCGCACTGTCACCGGGAACATCTCTTCCAGCGTCTTGCGGTCTTCCAGCACTTCTGCGGCCACGCAGGGCTGGGACATTTCCGTGAGGAAGGGATGATGCACGCCGTGCACCGCCACCTCATGCCGGGTGGTGTCGTAGAGGTCGATGCACTCCTGCCGGGTCAGGCGGCGATGCACCGTTTCCGGCGGGAAGACCTCGTTGGGATCGGCAAACAGCCCGGTGTTGATGTTGAAGGTGCCCTTCAGGCCATACTTGTCCAGAATCGCCACCAGACGCTTGTCCTGAATCACGCCGTCGTCGTAGGAAAGGGTCAGCGCCCGTTTCTTTCCGCCGGGGAATCGCATGAATGCCACGGTCCTCGTCCTCCCTGATGCAGGGGTCATTCCTGCCTGTAGTTGTTGTCCTTGGTCAGATACACGGTGATTTCCTCGCCGGTGCGCTGATCGTAGAGCCAGATGTTGCGCTTGGTCACGCCGGAGAAGCGGTGGGTCACCTGCAGGGCATCCGCCGTTTCGCCGGTGAGGAGATGGTCGTCCGCAATGTTGAAGAAGGCCTCCTGACCCGCCAGGGAGCAGGTGCCGTCTTCCCTGAAGAGATACAGGTTGTCCTGCAGGTCCCGCCATGCGCCCAGGAACATATAGCAGTCCCGCTCCAGCCGGACGTCCACCTTGGGATAGGTGGGAATGAGCCGGTAGTACGGCAGCGCCTCGAAAGGCAGCCCGGCGTCATAGAGCCTCTCCGCCTCGGCAAAGCAGGCGTCGTCGTAGAGGTCATTGACGTAGGCATACTTGGCGGGCACCGCCGTGCGGTCCAGTTCGGACAGCAGGGTGATGCACATCTCGTAATAGCCGTTATCGTAGGCGTCCTGGGCCGCTACTGCCGTTTCAGCATAGTATTCATCATAGATGGACATGGCGTGCTCCGATGCGCCTTCGTATGTTCCCGCCTTTTCAAACTGCCGGGCGGCTTCCAGTTTCTTGCCTTCGTCCGCCAGCCGCACACCCATGAGGTAATACACGCCCGCCGCCCGTTGGGCAGCGTCTTCGTAGTTCCCCAGGGCCAGGAACATCCCGGCGGCGTCTTCCAGCCGGTCTTCCGCCAGGGCCTTTTCAGCGGCGGCGTAATCGCAGGCCTTGACCTGGGTCGCTGCGTCGGAATACTTGCCCAGGGAGGCAAACAGTTCCCGGGCGCCAGAGATGTCTCCGGCGGCCAGCAGCAGTTTTGCCTTGGCATATTGCGCCTTTTCCAGATAATCCTCGCTGTCCTTGTAGCCGTCCAGCACGGTGGCGGCAACGATCACCTTGTCGTAACCTTCCATGGTGGCCAGTTCCATGTCCAGTTTCATCTGGTTGTAACGGCTGGTCTTGAGGTGCGATTCGCTGGAAGAATAGTTCCCCAGCATTTCGTACAGGGGGATGGCCTTTTCCCATTCCTTGGCGCTGTAGTGGGCTTCGGCAATCTTGTAGCGGCAGCGCTTGATGCGGGCGTCGGCGTTGGAGTAGCCCTCCACCTGCAAGAACAGCGCCAGCGCTTCTTCATACCTGCCTTCGTCGTAGGCGTTTTCCGCCGGCTGATAGATGCACTCCTTCTTCAGGTCAGCCACATCTTCATAGTCTTCTGGCAATTGGGCAAGCAGCGTCTGGGCACGGGTGTATTCCGTGTCCTTGACGGCCTTTTCGGCGTCCAGATAAATGGCCTGCTGGCGTTTTTCGTCGGCATCCAGATAGCCGGAAATCCGCCCGAACAGTTCCGCCGCCAGCACGTAGTCACGCTTGTCCAGCGCCTGCTGGGCCGGGCCGTAGAAGCAATCCAGCGCCTGCTGGGGAGCATCCTCGTAATCCCCGGCCAGCAGGAAGGCCTCTGCCGCTTCCGCCGGTTTTCCGGCGTCCCGCAGGGCGATGCCAGTCATATAGTGCGCCTGGAGGGTCATCTCGTCGGCGTCCTGATATCCGGGAATGTAGCGCAAGGCTGCCAGCGCCTTGTCCGGCTGCTGATTGCTCATAGCCGCCGTGGCTTCCAGATACCAGCATTCCTTCACCTTGTCCTGAGAATCCTCGTATTCGCCAAGGTCGCCGAAGGCTTCCCGGGCAAGGGCCAGATCGCCCGATGCCATCAGGTCGGAGGCGTTGAGGTAGTCGATTTTCAGCAGATAATTGTGGCTGTCCTTGTAGCCGTCCAGATTAGTGAACATCTCGGCGGCGTCCTCCCGGCTGTCCTGCTGAAACAGATCCAGCGCCGTGAGGTAATCGCATTCCTTGACCAGTTCCGCAGCGTCCTGATAATCCCCCAGGGAAACAAAGGCTTCCCGGGCGGCGGACAGGTCGGCGGCTTCATCCAGCAGCGCTTTGCCTTCCAGATAGGTGCATTCGCTGATTTTTTCAGGGCTGTCCTTGTAGCCCTTCAGGAGGGCAAAGGTCTCGGAAGCCTTGCCATACTCGGCGGAATCCATCAGCGCCAGGGCCTGACGGTAGTGCATTTCCGGCAGCACATACAGCACCGTGGCGGCAGCAGCGCCGGCCAGCACAATCAGGGTGATCAGCGTGGCGGCGATGCGGCGACGGCGCTTGCGGCGCAGCTGATAAGCCGCTTCCCGGGCCAGCTGCTTGCGGGAGGCTTCCTCCCGGGCGGCACGCCCCTGAGCTTCCAGCTCCTCCTTGCGGCGGGCGATAAGGGTCTCCACCATTTGACGGGTGCAGCGGGTGAACACATCCTGATGATGACGGGTGCAGCGCACGCAGCGGTCCCGCTCCAGTTCATTGGGGCGGCCGCAGACGCACACCCACAGGTTTTCATCCTCCCGGGGATAGCCCACGGCGTCCTCGCCCACCACCATGCGCAGGTTGGTCAGGCTGTTGGACAGGGGCATTTCGTTGGATTCATACTCCGTCAGGGGCTGCTTGGAGCGCCGCCACACGGAGTTGTTGTCATACCACACCTTTTCCAGGGTGATCTGCGCCGATTCGTCAAAGGCGTTGCCTTCCAGCGGGATGTCCATGGTGAAAAGTTTCCCCGGGGCGCCGTTGAGGGCGTGTCCCCGGTGATTGATGATAATGGATTCTTCTCCGTCTTCTTTGGTGAGCGTCAGGGTCACTTCCACGCTGCTGACCTGTTCTGCGCTGAGGTTGAACATCGTCAGGGTACAGGCGTCATAGGCTTCTTCCGCCATGGCGCAGCCCCGCACCTCCACCGGGCAGGTCAGGTCAATCCGTTTCAGTTCTTTCATGGGGTCCTCCTCTGCCGTTCAATCCGTAAGGCGGCACTTTCTTATTCAGCCGCGTACAGGAAAATTTCCGCCAGGGTGTTCATGGTGAAATACAGGTTCATGACCACCTTTTTGTCGCCCAGTTTCAGGCCGTATCGCAGGGTGGTGCCGTCCATGCCATAGGTGGCCACGCCGAACTCGCCGGATTCCTCCGTGCCGTAAAGCACCTCGGTGTCCACGCCGTCATGCTGGCCTTCGGAATGGCGGAAACGGTTAAGCACGCTGGCGAAGGTATCGCCCACCCGCAGGGAACGGGGGCCTTCCATGGTGGCCATGTCAATCAGCAGGGATTCCACCTGGGGATTCTCCTGATTGGCGTCATAGGAGAAGACGATCTCGCAGGTGGGGAAGGACATCAGCCGCAGATACTGCTGGCCGTCCTCCATCCACTGGTCTTCCAGCGGCAAACCCAGCACCTGGATGGCGCTGTCGGGGGCCAGGTCGGCAAAATCCAGGCCGGAGAAGGCCAGGTCGTCGGGCTGGAACTTGTCCAGGTCCGTGCCCACAAAACTGATCTGCACCTGAGAGTAGGTCATTTCCTGGCTCAGGGCTTCCAGTTCCGCCATGGCCCGGTCCACGTCCTCGCTACCGCAGCGGTCGCCCAGGCCATACACACGGATGGCGGTGACGTTGTTGGCGTTGAGGGTGTAGATGACGCCGGCGTTGGAATAGCCGTCGCCGCCGGTGGCCAGCTGCTCATACACGGTGTACTCGATGGTCTGCAGGCGCTGGCCGTCACGATGCGCCACGCCCGCCTGGGCGGTCTGGGGCATGAGGTTCAGCTGATACACCACGGCGCCGTCCCGGTTGCCCACCAGGTCGGGGTTTTCGGTGTAGTAGGCGTCGAGAATCTCCTGGGCGGTCATGTCCACCCGGGTCTCCCGGGGACCGTTTTCCAGCCCGGAATACAGCACGACGCACTGCACCTGGCTGTCGGCGGTCATTTCAGGCCGATCCATGTACAGGGTGGCGAACTCATAGAGGAACATATAGCCGTCCTCGGTGTTGGATTCCGGCGCCGCAGGATCGTTGATGGGCTCAACCTCCATGGCACGGGTCTTGTAGTTTTCGGCCCAGGTCTTGAGTTCTGCCAGGGTCAGGGCAGACGCGGAATCCTCCGCCTTCACTGCCGTCACCAGCAGGATCATCATCAGGGACAGAACCAGACACAGCGCTCGCTTGAACATACTCAGGACTCCTTTTCCTTCAGAAGAATAGGTTGGAAACAGGTGCGTAAAATACGCCACTGTTATTGTACCGCAAAAACGCTTCCGTGTACAGCCCGACAGGGCATGGGTTTTGTAAAAAAAGCGGAAATTCTCTCTGGAAATTCTTCCCTGGGGCTTTCATGGGCTGATTGGCATTGCCGCCACGATGTTTCCAGCATCAGGAAAATCAGCCGTTTCGAGCGGCGGATGGCAATTTCTCCCAGCAATATCGCCCGTATTTCCGGCGTTGGATGATTGCAGGCGGCGAGAAACCGCCCACAGCAAAACACCAAAGGAGGAAACCCCAAATGAAGACCCCCATGAAGAACACTCCCGAAAAAACCCGCATCGCCCTGCGCCGCATGGCGGGCATGACCGCCGCTGCTGCAATGCTCTTTGCAGGCGCCGCCATGGCTGACGCTGCTGACAGCGCACTGGTGAAGGGCGGTCGGCTGAACCTGCGCCAGGAAGCCTCTCTGACGGCGAAGGTGCTGGGCCAGTTCCCCACCGGCACGCTGGTGGAAGTGGTGGAAGACGGCAAGGACTGGTGCAAGGTGCAGGTCAACGGCAAGTCCGGCTACATGATGACCAAGTACCTCACCTGGGACGGCGAGGACCGGGAAGCGCAGGTGCGCACCAACACCGGTATCGGCCTGAATCTCCGTAACGCCCCCAGCCTCTCCGCTGAGATCATCACCTCTTTCAAGCCCGGCACGGAAGTGATCGTGATACAGAAGGGCCACCAGTGGAGCCGGGTGAAGGTGAACGGTCAGGAAGGCTTTATGGCCACGGAATACCTGAACTTCGCTCAGGAGCAGCCCTCTGCCGCTCAGGGCAAGGTGGCCGTGGTGAACAACCCCCGTGACACCCAGGTGCTCAACTTCCGCGCCGAGCCCTCTCTGGACGCCAAGGTGCTGGGCCAGTTCCGCAATGGCACGAAGGTGACCATCGTCAAGAGCGGCAAGGACTGGCACAAGGTGCAGACGGAAGACGGCACCATCGGCTACATGATGGCCTCCTTCCTCAAAATTACCAATGAAAACGCCTCCATCAAGCCCTTCACCATGACGCTGGTGAACTACAACGGCGGCAGCATTGTCAACTTCCGCAATCAGCCCAGCCTCAAGGGCAGCATCATCCGCACCGTGCCTGTGGGCACCAAGGTGACGGTGATCGAACACGGCACCGACTGGTGCAAGGTGGATGTTGACGGCGAGACCGGCTATATCAGCACTTGGTTTATGCGCTAAGGCGCAGTCGAAAAAAATGCTGGAGGCATTTTTCGAGTTTTGCACTCCGTCACAGTCAGGGCTGTAAACAGCCCTGACGGCCATGGCTCCGTGTAAGGTAGCGATTTCTGACGAATAGGCAGCAAGCGCAAGCACCTTTCCTTCCTCAACAGCAAACCCCGCACCTTTTTGGTGCGGGGCGTTTTTGCGTCAAGCTGGGGAGTGATAACTTCTGTCCACGGTGATCACGGCGAAGTAGGTTTCGTCCAGGCGGCGGATGTCCTCCTTCACCCGGGACACAATATCGGCGGGCGGCATTTTGATGGCGTAGGGAATCACCAGATCAAAAATCAGGTTCGTGTGCTGGGGGCCGGACACCATGCGGAAGTCATGAATGGACAGCCGCTCGTCGATAGCCTTGATGATTTCCCGGATGCTGCTGCGGGTGACTGCCGTCTTTTCGTCATCCACCACCAGCGGGTCCATGTGCAGGGTGCACATATAGCCCGTTTCCTGCTGAATCTCCCGCTCCGTGTCGTCGATGACATCATGGGCCAGCATCACGTCAATGTCGGAGGGGATTTCCGCATGGGCGATGACGAAGCGCTTGTTGGGGCCGTAATCGTGGATGATCAGGTCATGCACGCCGGTGATGGGCGGATGAGCGAGAATTTTGTCCACGATGCTCTGCACGTCCGCCGGGTCGGGGCTCTGCCCCAGCAGGGGCGTGAGGGTATTGCGGAACACGCTCACCCCTGCCCACAGCACAAATCCGGACACCACCAGACCCATCCAGCCATCCAGAGACACCTGCAGGAAATGGGACAGGATCAATGACAGCGCCGACACGGCGGTGATGGCCATATCGCCCAGGCTGTCCGTCACCACGGCGTCCACGGCGCCGGAGTCGATCTTCTTGCCGATGGCCCGGTTGAACAGCGCCAGCCACAGCTTCATGCCGATGGAAATCACCAGCACCGCCACCACCGTCCAGGAAAAGGCGGGAATCTGCGGGTTGATAATCTTTTCCACGGAGGATTTGGCTACATCGGCGCCCATGAGCAGAATCAGCACCGCCACGCCCATGGCGCACAGGTATTCCACCCGCCCATGGCCGTAGGGATGATCTTCATCCGCCGGACGGGAGGCAATCTTGAAGCCCACCAGGGACATCACGGAGCTGCCGGCGTCGGACAGATTGTTCAGCGCATCGCCGGCAATGGCCACGGAGCCGGTGATGGCCGCCAGCACGCACTTTGCCGCCGTCAGCAGCACGTTGATCACAATGCCCGCCACGCCGCTGAGCACGCCGTACCTGCTGCGTAACACGCTTTCCGGCGCGCTGCCCGGGCGCACGAACAGTCGAATCAGCCATTCATTCACAGGCAAACCCTCCTTTGACCTGCCTCCATTCTATGACGGATTGGGAAAAATTGCAACCCCTGCAAAAATCCCGTTTATTTCCTTCATAGCCCTGTTTCATCAGCGGCACAATAGCAGCGGAAACTTCATCACCCAACACAGCAAGGAGGGAATTGCCATGGCGCATCAATCCGTCCCCCGCAAACCCCGCCGCCCCGAAAAACTGGTGGACGCCATCCTGCAGGAGCAGCAGCGCAAGACAGACACGGACGTGCTGGGCTCCTGGACGGGCGTGCCCTGGGACGAGCACGACATGCCCGTGCAGGACGCCGATGACCTTTGATACCCCCGAGGAAATCAGCCTGCGCAGCCTTGTGGGGCTGCCGGCGGTGTATGAAGGCAGGCGCCTGGGAAACATCGAGCAGGTGCTGCTCACGCCGGACGCCGACAGGCTGCAGGGCATGGTGCTGCGCCGGGGCGTGATGCCCGCTCGGTGGATTCCCGCCGGAGATGTGGCCCTGCCCGGGGAAATCTGCGTGGTGCTGCGCAGCCCGCCCCGGCGCTATACCGCAAAATGCAAGCGGCAGGCCGCCTTTTGCCCTGCCGGGGTGCGGGATTCCGCCGGGCTGATGCTGGGCTGGATCACCGACAGCCGCATTCACATCGTCACCGGGCAGGTCACGGCGCTGGAAGTCGCCCTGTCCCTGGGGGAAGTGATGCTGGGCGGGCGGTATCTGGCCCGCCGCTGGGCAGTGGATCCCCTTTCGGGGCAAGTGATCATCCCCTGCGGCTACGCACTGGAAAATCAGCCCTGAAGGAGGTGAGGGAATGTTCAAGTTGATGATGGGCACCATGGTAGGCTTTGCCGTGGGCATGGGCATGATGATGACCCCTGCGGGACGGAGCATCCGCCGGGATGTGCACCGGGGCGCCTGTGCGATGAAGCGCTGGCTGCGCACCATGTAACCAAAAGGAGGGCCGCCTGTGACGCATGGGGGAGAGGTTCGTCCCTGGCCACTGCGCCGCAGGCGGCTGATTGCATTTGCAGCCCTTGCCGCAGGGCTGATTTTTTCGTGGAACATCGTGCTGGCGCTGTGCCGGCTGATGGCGGCGGCGCTGGTGATTTTTCTGGCCTGCCTGCCCATCTCCCGATGGCTGGAAAAGCGGTTTTCGCCCAAAATATCTGCGCTGGGCGCCTTGCTTTTGCTGGCGCTGATCCTGCTCACGGTGCTGCTGGGGGTGATTCCCCCGCTGATGCGCCAGGCGGAGCAGATCAGCAGCGCCATGCCGGAGATGATCGCCTGGGTACAGGCAAGAGCGACGGACGTCACCCACTGGCTGACGGAGCGGGGCCTTGACCTGAGCGATCTAAGGGGCAAGGCGTTCTCCGCCGTCAGCGGATATCTGGGCCAACTGGTGTCCGCCGCCGCCGAGACCATCCGCCGCATGGCCAGCGGCGCCACCAAGGTGCTTCTGGCGCCCCTTGTGTCCTATTATCTCCTTCGGGACCGGCGGAAGATCAGCGCGCTGATGCTGATGGCAGTGCCGGTACGCTATCGGATGCAGGCAGTGCGGGCCGCCCGGGAAATGCGCCGGGAAAGCGCCGGGTATGTGCGGGGGCAGCTGCTGCTGAGCCTGTCCGTGGGGGTGATGACCGCCGGGGCGCTGGCGCTGTGCGGCACGCCGGGCTGGCTGCTTTTGGGGCTGATGATGGGCGTGATGGAACTGGTGCCCTATGTGGGCCCGGTGCTGGTGGGTGTGCCTGCGGTGCTGCTGGCGCTGCAGGCAGGGCTGTCTCCCGCCCTGTGGACGCTGGCGGCGCTGGTGGCCGTGCAGCAGGTGGAAAGCCTGCTGCTTTCGCCCCGGCTGCTTTCCGGCGCCACGCATCTGCACCCCATTGTGGTGCTGCTGGCGGTGATGGCTGGCGGCATGGCCGCCGGTATTCCGGGGATGGTGGGGGCCATTCCCCTGCTGGTGTCCGTCCGGGGCGCCATTCATGGCTGGAGAGGGTAGGAGGGGCGTTGGCAGAGGCTCTGCCTCTGCACTCCGGTCGGGGGCCCTGCCCCCGACACCCCCGCAAGGGTCTTCGACCCTTGACCCATCACCCCAAGCCCTGACGGGCTTGGGGGATTGTTTATGTGTGGTTTTTTCTTTCAGGCTATGTTTTTATGCAAGGTGAGGTTTCGCCCTCACGGGCGACCAAAGGGCTTTCCGATCGGTCCGCCTCCGCTTCGCTCCGGAAACTCGCCTTCGGCGACTGCCCACTGGGCAGTTCGTTTCCTTTGGAAACCTTCGGATGCAAGTAGTCTTAGCATGGCACAAACAAAAGCCCCCTCCTGGAGGGGGCTCCGCCGTCAGGCGGTGGGGAGCCTGCGCTGCAGCGGGTATGACCTCTTGCAAGGGATATTGTTTGTTGGGTGTTCTTTCTCAGGCCTGAGAAAGAACCAAAGAGGGCCAGAGGGGGTGTCTCAATTCATCCCACCCGGAGACACCCCCTCTGGACTCCCCCCTTTCCCCCGGTCTTGTGAGGGTTATTGAGTTGAGTTACCCTCAAACGCCTCGCGGGGGCGGCCCGTTTCGGGGGCGCTCCGATGGAGTCCGTGTGCGGCGACGGAGCGCCGCACGCCGGAACTGTTGTAGAGGAGCGGGTACGAAGCGTGCTTCAATTTTTTACCGGGGCTAAGTCAACTAACAAGGATGCAAGTAGTCTTAGCATGGCACAAACAAAAGCCCCCTCCAGGAGGGGGCTCCAGCGCAAGGCGGTGGGGAGCCTGCGGGCATTGGAAAAAGTCTGTACCGTATGTAATCCGATACCTGTTTGGCGATTTTGTCCTCAACAACCAGAGGGCTTTTCTTGTTTCAGCCCTCGATGGCCTCCATCAGTTCGGGATACGCCGCATCAATTGTCTGCGCCATGCGATACAGCAACTCGCAGGCCACTTCGCCCACATCGGCCGTGCTCAGGGGAATATCATAGTTCACAGCGACGTCGTTGCTGTCATCGAGAATGAAGCGAACATAGCGGTATTGATTGTTCAACTTGGAGAGGGTCGCCAGCACGGAAGGCACCTTATCGTCCGGCACGGTTGCAAAGCCGAGGCTCAGGACATAAACGGCTTCTTCGTCATTGGTGACCGTAAAGTGGACAACAATTTCACGGGCGTTCTTGCCCTCGCAAATGGCTGCCACGCAGGAGATTCCGCCCTCATCATAGGTCTGATAGTTCACGTTTTCTGCGTCGAATACTTTGACAATCTCATTGATTACGTTGTATGCCATCGTCATCTGCCTCCTGTATCAATGCTTGTGCTTCTGGCATGGGCTCGCCGAGGGGATCTCAGCTCTGGAGAGCCTTCATCAAAAGGGGATAAGCATGATCGCCGATCTGCACCATGTATTGCAGAATCTCGTAAGCCACTTCGCCCACATTAGGGGTTTTCAGGGGAATATCAAACTCCAAGTTCACATCGTTGTCTTCGTCCAGAACAAATTTGGCAAAGCGGAAACTCTTGTTCAGCTCGTTCAGGGTTGCCGGCATGGAACTCACCTTGTCCTCGGGTACATGAACCAGACTAAATGCGCGGGCAGACACGTCGTTGTCATCGCTGTTGGAGAAAAAGATCACCCCGATGGAGGGCAGGTTATCGCATTGAAACCTCACACCCACGGAAGAAGCCCTTTCGGACTCATTTACACTATATTTGATGTCTTCGGCATCCAGATAATCAGCAATGACTTGTGTTGCTATGAACATACTCTTTGCCCCCTGCTCATATATTTAGGCCCCAAAGGCCGGGCTGACATGGTTTCATTATAGCGCAGAAAAGCAAAAACGCAAGCGTTTTTTCCGATTTGCTGATAGAATCCGCTGTACAGATTTCCCGTCACTGCAGGCTCCCTCAGTCAGCGGGCAAGGGGTGCGTTGCCCCGCATCCCGGCAGGGGCTCCCCCTGCTCACTCCCCGTCCGGCGCGAGGCGATCGTAGTATTCCAGGAAGGAGTGGGCCTCGCCGTGCCACTTGACGCCGGGCATGGTATCCACGCTGACGGCATGAATGGCCCGGAAAATGCTCTTTTCGATGTCGGGATTGTCCTTTTTCAGCGTGCGGAGAAGGAGTTTGATCTCCTGGCGCTTGGATTCCCCCACGCCGTCCATGCTTTCATCCCGCTTTTCAGTGAACCGGCAGGCGCACTGCAGGAAGGACAGGTCATTGTAGCGGCACCAGTGGAGGATGTCGTCCTCATGAATGAGATACATCGGGCGGATCAGTTCCATGCCGGGGAAATTGCGGCTGTGGAGTTTGGGCATCATGCCCTGTAGTTGGGCGCCGTAGAACATCCCCATGACAGTGGTTTCGATGACGTCGTTGAAATGGTGCCCCAGGGCGATTTTGTTGCAGCCCAGTTCCTGCGCCCTGTCATACAGAAAGCCCCGGCGCATCCGGGCGCACAGATAGCAGGGGTTGCGATAGGCCTTTTCCGCCACTTCGAACACATCAGAATGAAAAATCTTCACCGGCAGTTCCAGAATTTCGGCGTTATTCTCCAGCCGGGCGCGGTTGACGGGATGATAGCCGGGATCCATCACGAGAAATTCCAGTTCGAAAGGAACGTCGCTGTGGCGCTGAAGTTCCTGCATGAGTTTCGCCAGAAGCATCGAATCCTTGCCGCCGGAGATGCACACGGCGATCTTATCCCCCGCCTGCACCATCTCATACCGGCGCACGGCGGCGATAAAGGGCCGCCACAGTTCCTTTCGGAACTTCTTGATCAGACTGCGCTCGATGCTCTCGCAGCGGGATAATTCACGGGCCATGGAAACCTCCTTGATAAATTCGAGATGATATGATATACTACCAATATACTACCTATATACTATCGAATGACGGAGGTTTTGTCAATGAAGATTTCCACCAGAGGCCGATATGCATTGCGGATGCTGATGGATATGGTGCGTCACCAGGACGGAGGCCCCGTGTCACTCAAAGACATTGCAGAAAGACAGAACCTTTCCCAGAAATACTTAGAGCAGATCGCCCTGGCCCTCAACCGCTTTGACATCATGCACGGCAGCCGCGGCCATCAGGGCGGATACCGCCTGCTGGTGAACCCCGCCGACCTGACGATCTATCAGATTCTGACGATTGTGGAAGGCTCCATGGCGCCGGTGAGCTGCCTGGACAACCCCCTCAATGAATGCCCCCGCAAGGAAGGCTGCCAGACCCTGTTCATCTGGGAAGGCCTGGACGCCGTGGTGCGGGAATATCTCTCCGGCATCACCCTGCAGGACGTGATCGACCGTGCCGGCGATGCGGAAGACCCCGGCGCTTGCCCGGAGAAGTGAGTTGTAAGTGTAAATCCAAGTCATGCGGCTTGGATTTTTCTTTTGGGGCCGCAGGGAACAAGTTGCGGGCAAATCCTCACCATAGCAAAAAACTTGATGCATCAAGGGAGAGGCCGAAAGGAAGCGAACTTTTCTCCCTTGCTGCTTTTCCTTTGTTCTTTCCGTCAAAAACAGTTGACGCGCTTTCCTCCGGGGCTGTATGATGATGCTGTGAGTTGACCAATAATTGCATCCTGTATACAATTTTCCGAAGGAGACCGCTGATGAACCTGACACAGAAAATCCTGTCCGACCATCTTCTGTCCGGCGAATTGACGCCCGGCACGGAGATTTCCATCCGCATTGATCAGACCCTCACCCAGGATTCCACCGGCACCATGGCTTATCTGCAGTTTGAAGCCATGGGCATTGACCGGGTGCGGACGAAGAAATCCGTAGCATACATTGACCACAACACCCTGCAAACCGGCTTTGAAAACGCCGACGACCATCAGTTTATTCAGTCGGTGGCGAAAAAGCATGGCATCTATTGCTCCAAGCCCGGCAACGGCATCTGCCATCAGGTGCATCTGGAGCGCTTCGGCGTGCCCGGCATGACCCTGCTGGGCTCTGACAGCCACACGCCCACCTGCGGCGGTCTGGGTATGCTGGCCATCGGCGCCGGCGGACTGGACGTGGCCGTGGCCATGGGCGGCGGAGCGTATTACCTCTCCTGCCCCAAGGTGGTGGGTGTGGAGCTGACCGGCCGCCTGCCCTACGGCGTGGCCGCCAAGGACGTCATTCTGGAAGTGCTGCGCCGCCTGACGGTGAAGGGCGGCATGGGCAAGGTGATGGAATACATCGGCGAGGGCGTCAAGACCCTGTCCGTGCCCGAAAGAGCCACCATCGCCAATATGGGCGCCGAGCTGGGCGCCACCACTTCCATTTTCCCGGCGGATGAAATCACCCGGGATTTCCTCCGTGCCCAGCAGCGGGAGAGGGATTTCACCCCCCTGTGCGCCGATGCAGACGCCGTCTACGACGAAGTCATCCACATTGATCTTTCCGCCCTCGTGCCGCTGGTGGCCCGCCCGCATATGCCTGATGAGGTGGTCACCGTGGAAGAATGCGGGCCCATCAAGGTAGATCAGGTGTTCATCGGCTCCTGCACCAATTCCTCCTACACGGACATGATGCGTGTCGCCCGGATTTTGAAGGGCAAGACCGTTCACCCGGATGTGAGTCTGGTGATTGGCCCCGGCTCCAAGCAGGTGCTGACCATGCTGGCCCGCAACGGTGCCCTGGCGGATATGCTGGGCGCCGGCGCCCGCATTCTGGAATCCGCCTGCGGACCCTGCATCGGCATGGGGCAGTCGCCCAAGTCCGGCGCCGTGTCCGTGCGCACCAACAACCGCAATTTCTACGGCCGCAGCGGCACCCGCAGCGCCGGCATCTATCTGGTTTCCTGCGAAACCGCCGCCATCACCGCCCTCACCGGCGTGCTGACGGATCCCCGCAGCCTGAACATCGATCTGGACATCCCCCAGCCGGAAACCTTTGAAATCAACGACAATCTGGTGATTCCCCCTGTCGCCGCCGGTCAGGAAAATACGGTGGATGTGGTGCGGGGCCCCAACATCAAGCCCTTCCCCATGGGCAGGACGCTTCCGGATGATGTTTCCGGCCAGGTGCTGCTGAAAATGGAGGACAACATCACCACCGACCACATTGCGCCCTCCGACGCCAAGCTCCTGCCCTTCCGCTCAAACGTGCCCTACCTTGCCGATTTCTGTCTCACACCGGTGGACGCCACCTTCCCTGCCCGGGCGAAGGCAGCCGGCGGCGGCATTCTGGTGGCCGGCGCCAATTATGGTCAGGGCTCCAGCCGGGAACACGCCGCCCTGGTGCCGCTGTATCTGGGCGTGCGGGCGGTGGTCGCCAAGAGTTTCGCCCGGATTCATCAGGCGAATCTCATCAACAACGGCATTCTGCCCCTGACCTTTGCCGATGAGGCGGATTACGACCGCATCGCCCCCGGTGATGAACTGATTCTGCCCGCCCTGCGCCCGCTGGTGGAATGCGGCAGCGAAGCGTTCATCCTGCGCAACCTCACCCGCCAGGAGGATTACACCGTCCTGATGCCCCTCACCGACCGCCAGCGGGGCTGCATCCTCTGCGGCGGACTGCTGAACTATACCCGGGAAGGGCTTTGACCAGGGGCTTCGCCCCACGCCCCCCTTATGTGGGGCTTTGCCCCACGCCCCACCAGAGGGCTCTGCCCTCTGGACTCCCGCAAGGGCCATTGGCCCTTGACCCATTACCCCAAGCCCAAGGGCTTGGGGGATTTTTTGTAGATGGATTTTCCTTTCAGGCTATGCTTTTATGCAAAGTGAGGTTTCGCCCTCACGGGCGACCAAAGGGCTTTCCGATCGCCCTTTGGAAACCTTCGGAGTCCCATCTCTTGTTTAGGGTTGTAACCTGCTTGTTGGAGGAACGGTTTTTCTTTTGTTGCTTGCTCAAGATTGCCGGTAGGGGTCAAGCCGAAGGGGTCCAGGGGGCGATCGGAAAGCCCCCTGGTTGTGACGGCAAGGTCGTGAAACAGGTATCAACCAAGACACTCCACAACAGTTCCGGCGTGCGGCGCTCCGTCGCCGCACACGGACTCCATCGGAGCGACCCTGAAACGGGCCGCCCCTGCGAGGCGCTTGTGGGGCAGTCAACTCAATAACCAACACAAGACAGGGGGAAAGGGGGGAGTCCAGAGGGGGTGTCTCCGGGTGGGATGAATTGAGACACCCCCTCTGGCCCTCTTTGGTTCTTTCTCAGGCCTGAGAAAGAACACTAATCATTACCGAAATGCCGCAAAAGTTTTCTCAGGCTTGAGAAAGAACACTAATCATTACCGAAATGCCGCAATGGTTTCTCAGGCTCGAAAAAGAACGCTTATCATTACCGAAATGCCGCAAGGGTTTTCCCAGGCTTGAGAAAGAACGCTAATCATTACCGAAATGCCGCAAGGGTTTTCTCAGACCCAAGAAAGAACACCCAACAAGCGCTATCCCTTGCAAGGAACACACCCGCAACGCCCCCGCATACCATGAAACCACAGGACAGGAGGTGTCCCCATGGCGGCAAGGGCGTGGCAGTCGCTGAACTTCATTCAGGTGTTCGATGTGCTCAGGGAGCAAACCGTGTGCCGCATGGCGGTGACGGAGGCAGACGGCCAGCCCTGGTGCGTGCCCATGGAGTACCAGATGGAAGTCGCCGGGCGGGAGGTGATCTTCCATGTGGGCAGTCGAGGGGAAGGCCGGCTGGCGGAGGCGGTGGAGACCAACTATGCCGTGTGCCTGGAAGTGGAACGCCCCGGCTGCGGCTGGCTGGACACGGTGATCATCACCGGCAGGGTGGCGGCCATCATTTCGGTTGAATCAGGCGGCGCAGTGCTGCTGATTCACGCTGAAGAGATCAGCGGCAGGCGATATTTCACGCCGGATGGCTGAAAAAAACAAAAAATCCGAATGCGCACCCATCGGGCGAACATTCGGATGATGTTTGTTTAGCGAGGCAAACAGCGGCGTCAGGCGTTGCCGCCATCGGCGTGGCCGCTGAGATAATAGCGCACCAGTTCCTCCAGGATCTCATCACGTTCCAGCCGGCAAATCATGCTGCGGGCCTGATTGTAGCTGGTGATGTAGGTGGGATCGCCGGAGATGATGTACCCCACAATCTGGGTGATGGGGTCGTACCCCTTGGCCTGCAGCGCATGATACACATACATCAGGATATCCTGCGCCTCATTTCCCGTATCCTGCAGGGGGGTCAGTTTCATGGTGTTGAAAGCATCCACGGCAAGGTCTCCTTTCCTGAAAGGGTGTCACTTTATTATACACACTTTATTTACAAATGAAAACCCCCGGGGATGTAAATAATTCCTTACAAAACCAATTTTTCTGCACTTTTTGTGTTCTCGCCGGGGCCAAGGGCGCACAGGAGGGGATGATTCGCCCCGGCTTTTCGCATCATCCGCCGGCGCAGCGCCCTTTTCCACACAAAAATGACCAGCCAGCGGGCAGAAGGGCGCCTTTTCTTTACAAATCAGCCCCTGTGGGTGTATAATAAAGAATCCCCTGTGCCCCGGCAAAGAGAGAGGCTCCTTTGACCGATACGGGCTGCACCTTTGTGCGGGGGGAAAAGCAAATCGTAGGGTATCCGCCTGGCGGAACCTGAACGGAGGCGAAGACATGAGAACAAACAGGAAACTGATGGACCTGGTGGTGCTGTCCCTGTTGAGCGCTGTCATCTTTTTGCTGGGACAGACGCCGCTGGGGCTGATTCCGCTGGGTTTTTGCAATGTGACCATCTTATGTGTGCCGGTGGCCGTGGGCACGATGCTCATGGGTTGGAAGCGGGGACTGGTGCTGGGCTTTGTGTTCGGCTGCACCAGTTTCCTCTCGGCATTGTTGAGGCCCTCGGCGCTGGTGGCTACCCTCATGGGCGCCAATCCTTTCCTGTGCGCCGTGATGACCTTCCTGCCCCGGCTGATGATCCCGCTGACCGTGTGGGGCGTGTATGTGCTGATGCACAAGCGTTTCCCCCGGGCATCGATGGCGGTGGCGGCGGCGGCAGGATCCCTGACCAACACCGTCCTGTATCTGGGCCTGATGCTGCTGTTTTATACCCTCTGCGGCATTGACAACTCCACGGTGCTCACCCTCATCGGCGTCACCGCAGGCGGCGCTGGCCCTGCTGAAGCAGCCGTGGCTGCCATCCTTTGCCCGCCCATCACAGCGGCGCTTCAAAAAATCCGCAAATAACGGAGGAAGACAAGCATGATTCTCACCATGGACATCGGCAACACCAACATCAAAACGGCCCTGTTTGACGGCCCGGAGATGAAGCACTACTGGCGTATGTCGACCAACAAGTACAGCACCTCTGACGAATACGGCATGACGCTCACGAGCCTGTTCAACCACGTGGGCCTTACCCGTGATGCGGTGGAAGGCATCATCATTTCTTCCGTGGTGCCCACGATCAACTTCACCATCGAGCATATGTGCCAGAACTATTTCGGAAAAACGCCCACCTTTATCGGCCCGGGCATCAAAACCGGCATCAACATCCGCTATGAGAATCCCCGGGAACTGGGCAGCGACCGTATCGCCAACGCTGTGGCGGCCTATGAGGAATACGGCGCACCCACGATTTTCATTGATTTCGGCACCGCCACCACCTTCGGCGTGATTGACGAAGGCGGCGTGTTCCTGGGCGGCTGCATCTGCCCCGGCATCAAGCTGGCCTCCGAGGCGCTGGTCTCCGGCACGGCGAAACTTCCCCGGTTTGAACTGACCAAGCCGGAGAGGATCATCGGTCGCTCTACGCTCACCAACCTGCAGTCGGGTATGTTCTACGGCTATGTGGGTCTGGTGACCAATATCGTGAGAAAAATCAAGCAGGAACTGGGCAAAGACGCCAAGGTGGTCGCCACCGGCGGCATGGCAGTGATGGTGGCGGAGGAATCCAAGGCCATCGACGTGCTGGACGGCCTGCTGACCCTCAAGGGCCTGCGGATTCTGTATCAGCGCAATCAGGAAAAGTAATCCGGATGCATCGCAGAGGGAGTGACAGAGGATGAAGGAACTGGTGATCGGCTTTCTGGGCTGCGGCAATGTGGGCGGCGGCGTGTGGAAACTGCTGGAAGGCTTTGAGAAGGAATTGGCCCAGCGGGCGAACCTGAAAATCCGGGTGAAGAAGGTGCTGGTGCGCAATGTGAACAAGGCACGCACCTGCTCTGTGCCCCAATCCCTTCTGACCACCTGCCCTGAAGATGTGCTCTGCGACCCGGAAATCACCCTGGTGGCGGAATTCATGGGCGGCGAACAGCCCGCCACGGAATATATGCTCCGGGCGCTCAAGAGCGGCAAGACCGTCGTCACCGCCAACAAGATGGCGTTGGCGCTGAACTGGCACCGCCTCCACGAGGCCGCCCGCCATGGCCGTGCAGGACTGTATTATGAGGCCAGCGTATGCGGCGCCATCCCGGTGATCGACGTGCTGTCCGGCCCCATGCAGAGCAACCGCATCAGCAGCATCATGGGCATCATCAACGGCACTACGAACTATATTCTCTCCCGGATGTACGAGCAGGGTGAGGATTACGCCGCCGTGCTGGCAGACGCCCAGAAACTGGGCCTGGCCGAGCCGGATCCCTCCAGCGACGTGGAGGGCATGGACGCCGCCTACAAGCTGTCGATCATGGCGTCCCTGGCATTCCATACCCGCGTGCCCTTCAAGCAGGTGTATCGTGAAGGCATCACCGGCGTGACCCAGGAGGATATCGCCTGGGGCAAGGAACTGGGCTATGTGATGAAACTGCTGGCCGTGGCCAAGCGGGAGGGCGACACGGTGGAAGTGCGGGTGCATCCCACTTTCCTGCCCAAGGAACATCCCCTGTCCCGGGTGCATGATTCCTTCAACGCCGTATACCTCAGCGGTCACGCCTGCAAGGAAATGATGCTGCAGGGCCGCGGTGCGGGCGATCTGCCCACCGCCAGCGCTATTGTGGGAGACATCATGCGGGCTGGCAATGCGACGGAGCATTTCTTCCCGGATTCTGCCTTCCTCGCCGAGCCGGATGTGTCCCTGCAGTTCACCCGCAACTGGAACACCCGCTTCTTTGTGCGCATGAGTGCCGTGGACGCCCCCGGCACGCTGGAAAAAATCGCCGGCTGCCTTGCCCGGGAGAATGTGTCCATTGCCACCATGGTGCAGCGGGACGCCCCGGTGGATGGCCGCCTGACCCTTGTGCTGATTACCCATTCCGCCCCGGAAATGTCCGTGCAGGCGGCGCTCGCCGCCATGCCGAAAGCCGTCTGCCAGGTACAGAGCGTTATTCGCACCGAAGGGTGACCAGGGGCTTCGCCCCTGGACTCCTTTTGCGGGGCTTTGCCCCGCACCAAAGGGCTTTGCCCTTTGGAAACCCACCAGGGGCGCTGCCCCTGGACCCCGCAAGGGCCATTGGCCCTTGACCCATCACCCCAAGCCCTGACGGGCTTGGGGGATTTTTTGTTGAGGGCATTTGTACATCTCTCTTGTCTTTGCCGGGGCAACCAGGGGGCTTTCCGATCGCCCCCTGGACCCCTTCGGCTCGCACCGTTTGGAGTTGACCTAACCGGAGGAAAGGAAACCGTTTCTTCAACCATCAGACTAATACCCCTTTCATCCGAGGGTACCCGAAGGTTTCCAAAGGGCGATCGGAAAGCCCTTTGGTCGCTCGTGAGGGCGAAACCTCACCTTGCAAGAAAAGCCTTGCCGTAAAGAACAATTTAGCAGTGGCTCAAAAAGGCACCCTTGTGTAAAGGGAGCTGACAAAAATCTCTGATTTTTGACTGAGGGATTGCCTGTTCCGGCAAGGAACCGAAACACGCCTCATCCCCGCCCCGGTACGACAGTTCCGGCGTGCGGCGCTCCGTCGCCGCACACGGACTCCATCGGAGCGCTCCCGAAGCGGGCCGCCCCCGCGAGGCGTTTGTGGGTCAGTCAACTCAATAACCCTCACAAGACCGGGGGAAAGGGGGGGAGTCCAGAGGGGGTGTCTCCGGGTGGGATGAATTGAGACACCCCCTCTGGCCCTCTTTGGTTCTTTCTCAGGCTTGAGAAAGAACATCCAACAAGCGCTACCCCTTGCAAGAAATCATACCCGCTGCACCGCAGGCTCCCCCACCGCCTGACGGCGGTGCCCCCTTCCGGAGGGGGCTTTTGTTTGTGCAATGCTAAAACTACTTGCATCCGAAGGTTTCCAAAGGAAACGAACTGCCCAGTGGGCAGTCGCCGAAGGCGAGTTTCCGGAGCGAAGCGGAGGCGGACCGATCGGAAAGCCCTTTGGTCGCCCGTGAGGGCGAAACCCTACCTCGCATAACAAAACATCATGTAAGGAAAATCCCACATATGAACAATCCCCCAAGCCCTTGGGCTTGGGGTAATGGGTCAAGGGCCAATGGCCCTTGCGGGGGTGTCGGGGGCAGCGCCCCCGAACGGGGTGCAGGGGCGGAGCCCCTGCTGGGGGCAAAGCCCTCACCAAGGAGTCCAGGAGGTTGCACCCCCTGGTCACTTTTTGTGGAACATTTTCCTGAGGCGGCCGGAGAAGGTCGCCTCTTTTTTCATGGCGAGGGCGGCGTCCAGCGCGCCCTGACGATAATCATTGTTGTTGGGATTGCGGCGGATGGCTTCTCGGAAGGCGTTGTGCGCCGATTCATACTGCTGCATCGCCATGTACACTTCACCCTGTTTTGCATACCAGGCGGCGTCCCGCTCGGAGGTGCGCATCAGGTGATGCATGGCACTTTGAGGGTGCTGCTGGCGGAGCATCTTGTCCGCCATGGACAAGGCGTCCACCAGGCACAGGCCGGCGTTGTAATTCGTGCCCCGGCGATGGGACGCCAGGCGCAGCGCTTCCTCGTAGGCCCGGTTGAGAGCGATCATCTTTTCCTGGGCGGCTTTGCGTTCATCCGCGTCCAGGAATTTATCGGGGTGACAGGTTTTGACCAGGTTGCGGTAGGCCGCACGGACTTCATCCGCATCAGCCAATGCGCTCAGACCCAGCACTGCAAAGGGATTGCCCGTATCAGACCACCTCCCCCGGGGAAGTCACAGCAAATCAGTCAGCGGTTTCACGGCGGATGTCTGCACCCAGGCTGCGAAGTTTCTGCTCGATCTGCTCATAGCCGCGGTCAATGTATTCGGGGTGATAAATCTCCGTGGTGCCGTGGGCCATCAGCCCGGCCACCACCAGCGCTGCACCGGCACGCAGGTCCGTGCAGGTCACGGGGGCGCCGAAGAGTTCCGGCACGCCGGTGATGCTCGCCGTGCGGCCTTCCACACGCACCTTGGCGCCCATGCGGGTCATTTCATCCAGATGCTTGAAGCGATGCTCAAAAATGGTCTCCTGCACGATGGACGTGCCCCGGGCCGTGGTCAGCAGGGCGCTCATGGGCTGCTGAAGATCCGTGGGGAAGCCGGGATACACCTGGGTTTTGATGTTGATGGCACGGTGCACGCCCAAAGAGCGCACCCGGATGGCGTCGTCGCTGTCGGACACCTTGGCGCCCATCTCCAGCAGCTTGGCGGACAGCGCCTCCATGTGGGTGGGGATGCAGCCGTTGATGACCACGTCGCCGCCGGTGGCCGCCGCGGCGATCATCAGCGTGCCGGTTTCAATCTGATCGGGAATGACGGCATAGGTGGACGTGTGCAGGTATTCCTGACCCCGGATGCGGATGGTGTCCGTACCGGCGCCTTTCACCTTGGCGCCCATGGAGTTGAGGAAGTTTGCCAGATCAACCACATGGGGCTCCTTGGCCGCATTGTAAATAATGGTGGTGCCCTTGGCCTTGGCAGCGGCCAGCATCACATTGATGGTGCCGCCGACGGTGACCATGTCGAAGAACACATCGCCGCCCACGAGGTTTTCCGCCTTCACGGTAATGCGACCGCCGGTGGTCTCCGTTTCAGCGCCCAGGGCTGCAAAGCCCTTCAGGTGCTGATCGATGGGCCGGGAGCCGATCTCGCATCCGCCGGGATGATACACCTGTGCCTCGCCGCGGCGTCCCAACAGGGCGCCCAGCAGATAATAGCTGGCACGCAGGCGCTGGGAATCAGCATAGCCGACCTTGCACACCTCTGCCGGACGGGGATCCACCGTCATGAAGGCGCCGGGAACATAGTCCACCTTCGCCCCCAGGGAGCGCAGGATATCCACCAGCGCCCGGACGTCGGAAATATCGGGCAGATTTTCAATCGTGCAGGGCTCATCGCACAAAAGCGTGGCAGGAATCACCGCCACAGCAGTGTTTTTGCCTCCGCAAACCCGGACGGAGCCTTCCAGCGTGCGTCCGCCGGTGATCAACATTCTATCCTTTGTGGGCATGAAATTCCGGCGTGTGCCGGATTCACCTCCTGCGCCATGGCTGGCGATTTCTGTTGCACTTGCCCTGACCGCATCAGGGCCACGATACACAGTGACATAATATTATACCATGAATTGTAAATCTGTGCAAGATACGCAGCAACCGCTGCCATTCTTTCCCGGAAAGCCCGGCTTTTTCCGCCATGCAGCCCCTGCCTCTTGACCGCAGGGGCTTTCCCGACTACAATAGACAGGTAGAAATCACCAAAGGGAGGGCTTACCATGGCCGTGTATTTCATCATCATGAGCGTGATCGCCTTTTGCCTTTTCGGCGCGGATAAATTCCGGGCGCAGCACGACCAGTGGCGCATCCCCAACAAGGTGCTGCTGGGCGTTTCCGCCGTGGGCGGCGCATTTGGCGCCTTGATCGCCATGTACCTGTTCCGCCACAAGACCCGCCAGAAAATGTACACCGCCTCCCTGCCGGTGATGCTGCTGGCCCATGCGGCGCTGCTGCATCTGATGGGCTGATTCGGCTGATTTTTCCTGAATCTCACAAAGCGAGGAGTAATAAACCATGAAAATCCTCTGGGAACTGTATCGTTCCTTTTTCGTCATCGGCGGGCTGACTTTCGGCGGCGGCTATGCCATGCTGCCCATGCTTCAGCGGGAACTGGTGGACAACAAAAAATGGGTCACCAACGATGACCTGCTGAACTACTTCGCCATCGGGCAGTGCACCCCCGGCGTCATTGCCGTCAACACCGCCACACTGGTGGGCTACAGGATGCGCAAAGTCCCCGGCGCTATCGCCGGCACCCTGGGCGTGATTTCCCCCAGCATCATCATCATCACGGTCATCGCCGCCGTGCTGGAAAACTTCATGGACATCCTCTGGGTGCAGCAGGCCTTCGCCGGCATCCGTGTGGCCGTGTGCGCGCTGATTCTCTCCAGCGTGGTGAAACTGTGCAAGAGCAACATCAAGCACAAGTGGCAGCTCATTCCCGCCGTGGGTGCGCTGGCACTGTCCCTGCTGGGCGCTTCCCCGGTGATCGTGGTGGCGCTGTGCATCGTGGGCAGCCTGTTCCTGGGAAGGAAGGTGAAGAGCCATGGGTGAATTGTTGACCATCTGCCTGGAATTCTTCAAAACCGGCCTGTTCGCCCTGGGCGGCGGTCTGGCTACGCTGCCGTTCCTTTCCCAGATGCAGCAGACCTACGGCTGGTTCTCCGCCGAAGAACTGGCGAATATGATCGCCGTGGGCGAATCCACCCCGGGGCCCATCGGCGTGAACATGGCGACCTATGTGGGCTATTCCGCCAGCGGTGTGGCAGGCGCCCTGACCGCCACCCTGTCCCTGGTGCTGCCCAGCCTGATCGTGGTGTGCCTGATCGCCGGCGTGCTGGACAAATTCCAGAAAAACCGCTATGTGGAAAACGCCTTTTCCGTCATCCGGCCCGCCGTCACGGGGCTGATTGCCGTGGCAGGCCTGACGGTGGTGAAAATCGCCCTGTTCGTGGACGGACAGGTGGCCTTCGCCGCCCTGGACTGGAAGGCCGTGGCACTGTTTGTGGTTTTGTCCGCGGCGGTGATGATACCTAAGCTGAAGAAACTTCACCCGGTGGTGTTTATCCTCGCAGGCGCCGTGATGGGCGTCGTGCTGGGAATGTAACGCCCTTCCTGCGTATGCGACTGAAAATAGGTCTTGACGGAAAACACCAGCCGTGATATAATAAGCGAGCTGGTTCCACAAGGAGAGATGGCCGAGCGGTTGATGGCGCTGGTCTTGAAAACCAGTGATGTCGAAAGGCACCGGGGGTTCGAATCCCTCTCTCTCCGCCAGTTTTCAGTCGCATACGCTTGACACGGAGAAGTACCCAAGAGGCCGAAGGGGCTCCCCTGCTAAGGGAGTAGACTGGGGTAACCGGTGCGAGGGTTCAAATCCCTCCTTCTCCGCCAAAAAATCCTGAACGCACAAGCGTTCAGGATTTTTATTTTTTACTTTTTCCCTCATACCAAAGTGATGCAGGAAAACTGCTTTTTATTTTTCATCCAGCGCCTTGTTGATCTGTTTTTCAGTCTTCTTGTTAAGGAAGGCGCAGACGCCCGTGATCACAACATAGATCACCAGCGTGGGGATCAGAATGGGAAGAACATCAGCAAAACTGGATACATAGCCGTTGAGAAGGGCCGCTGCTATGGTGATGGCTGTCACTCCCACAAAATGGAGACCCAGCACCGCCATCTGCGGAAGGTCATTTTTCCGATCAAACAAGATCACGGAAAGCAGACCATAAAGCGCAGACGCCACCATCCAAACCAGAAACTCCTGCACAATGACATTATAGCCGCCAAACAGGCTCATACAGAGCAGCGTGACCGGAAACCCGAAGCCCATGCCTGTGATGGCGCCCAGCACATACGTCTTTTTCATTGTTTTACCTCCTAAATCCGATCTTTGAAGTCTTTGAAATATTTGCGGGAAAGCGTCAGCCCTTCCTTACGTTCTTTCAACTTGATGCGGTAGTTCCCGCTGAATTCCGCCTGGATGGACTTGACGCAGTCGATGTTGACGATGGTGCTTTTGTTCACCTGCACAAAGGCATAACCGCACAACTGCTCCTTCAGTTCATACAGTTTACCCTTTGCCTCGTACACATCCGATTTGGTATAGGCCAACAACCGACTGCCGTAGACCTCGGCAAAGACAATCTCGTTGGCGTCCACGATGTATTGTTCTTCCTCTTTGTAGAGGAGAATCTTTCCGCTGGTCTTCTTTCTAAGCAAATGCAGCACAGAGACAACTTCATCGCTTGTCACATCTCCCCGGATGATGATTTCGTTTTCCGGCAGTTGAGCAGATTCCAGTTTGATCTTCATTGTCTCACCTCCTTTTACCTCGGTTCCTGGCATCATTATATACCAGATACTTCGTTTTGTCATAAACTTTTCCGTCAGTGGTCAATGCGCCTCGTTAAGTGGCTGTTTTTGTGCGCTGAAATACAACAGAACTTGGGCGAGCTCCCCTTCAATCATCGATTACCGGGCATTGTTTCACGCCTCCCCCTTTACATCCCCCCATTTGCAAATCCCGCCTATCTATGATACAATAACATCGCGCATCCCGTTGACGATGATGAAACGGGAACAAAGAACGTTCACATACGGGAGGAAAAATCATGCAGTGGGGATTTATGTCATTCACGCATATTCTGTCCCTTGTGCTGTCCTGCGGCATCACGGCGGGATTGTATTTTCTGCTGAAAAATAAATCCATCCGGACACAGACGGCGGTGCTGGGCGTTTTATCCTTTTCCGGCATTTCGGCCATCATCTTCAACCTGGTCTCATGGAGCTCGCCTCTCGAATATCTGCCCCTTCACCTGTGTTCCCTCACGGCGCTGATTCTGCCCCTGTGCGTCTTCACCCGCAATAACGTCCTGTGCAACCTGTCCATTCTGTGGTCTCTGGGGGCCATCCTGGCGCTGGTGGTCAACACCGCCCAGGCAGAATATGAGATTCTCAGCTGGACTTTCGCTTTCTATTACTTTCCTCATACCTTTGAATTCGCCATCCCGGTGCTGCTTTTCACCCTGAAACTGGCCCGCAAGGAAATCAAATACATCTGGACGTCCATCGGCATCACCCTGGCGGCCTTCACGCTGATTCATTTCATCAACCTTTTGCTGAACCAGCATTGCATGGTCAACAACCTCCTGGGCCCCTCCGGCAACGTGATTCAGGTGAACTTTATGTACTCCCTCCGCCCGGAAAACCCGGTGTTGGACTTCTTTTACCGCCTGATCCCCCACCCCTACTGGTATATGTGGCTCGCCATCCCGGTGATGGCGGCGTATCTCGTGCCGATATATGCCAGGGAGATTGTGGGAGCGGTGAAGAAACATCGCAAATGATTTCCGCTCGAAAAAAAGCACTTGCTGATGCAGGTGCTTTTTCATTGGCCTGACCACATATTCCCCCACCCCTTCGGCACAATAATCCGGGCGGGGTGTTGGCAAATGCGTCTTCTTTCCGCCAACCTTCCATTCGGAGGCTCAATATGAAGGAATGGACCACTGCCATGGCGAACCAATTGAGGGAGGCCCTTGAGCGGCTGGAAAGGCTGCGGCTGCCGGAGTACATTGCGTATGTGGAATCCCGGCGCAGGTTTTGCCTGATGCAGCTGCTGGGCGGCATCATGCGGGGGCTGGGGATGGCAATCGGGTTTACGGTGCTGGGCGCACTGCTGGTTGCCATGTTGCAGGGGCTGGCACAGCGCAATCTGCCGGTGATCGGCGGATTTCTGGCGGATGTGGTGGAAATCGTCCAGCGCAATCTGGAATAAGGCCGCCCCGGACGAAATCAAAAGAATCAGAGGAATCAACCGTGAAGAAATATTGGTGGATCGCCGCCCTGGTGGTGGCGGTGGATCAGCTGTCGAAGCTCCTGATGCAGTCAGTGTCCGAGCCCATTGTGCTGCTTCCCGGTATCTTTCAGCTCCGTTATGCGCAAAACACCGGCATGGCCTTCAGTATGCTCAGCGGGCAGCCGTGGCTGCTGGCGGCGCTGTCCGTGTTGCTGGTGGCCGGCGGCTGGCTGATCATGCGGAAGCATCGGCTGGGGCCGGTGTCGAAAGTAGGCGCCATGCTGGTGCTGGGCGGCGCTGTGGGCAATCTGATCGACCGCCTGCTGCGGGGCTATGTGGTGGATATGTTCGAGGTGCTGTTTGTGCGCTTTGCGGTGTTCAACGTGGCGGATTCGGCGCTGTGCGTGGGCTGCGGTCTGATCGCCCTGACGCTCATTGCCTTCCCTGATGATTGGAGAGAAAAAGCATGACGGAAGAAAAATGGCTGCCGGAGGATGTGCTGGACGAAACGGCAGAGGAAAATCAGCCGACAGAAGTACGCATCAGCGGCGATGGCCGGCGGGTGGATGTGCTGCTGGCGGAAGCCTCCGGGCTGACCCGCTCCCGCATTGCCACGCTGATGGCTCAGGGCCAGGTGACGCTTGGCGGCAAGCCGGAAACCAAGGCCGGCGCCAAGGCCAAACCGGGTCAGGAGATCTCTCTCACTGTGCCTGCGCCCAGGCCCGCCCTGCCCCAGCCGGAAAACATCCCCCTCACCATTCTCTATGAGGACAGAGACCTGGCGGTGGTGGTCAAGCCCTGCGGCATGGTGGTACATCCCGCCGCCGGCAATGAGGATGGCACGCTGGTCAATGCGCTGCTGTATCATCTGGATCATCTGGCGGGCATCGGCGGCGAAATGCGCCCCGGCATAGTTCACCGGCTGGACAAGGATACCTCCGGCCTGTTGCTGGTGGCGAAAAACGACGCCGCCCAGCTGCATCTGTCCCGCCAGTTGTCCGAGCGCACCATGGAGAAGCACTACATGGCGCTGGTGGATGGGCTGATGAAGGAGCCCTCCGGGCGGGTGAATGCCCCTATTGACCGCAGCAGGAAAGACCGCAAGAAGATGGCGGTGGATGAATCCGGCCGGGAAGCCATCACGGACTGGAAGGTGCTCAGGGAAGGCCGGGGCGTATCCCTGCTGGATGTGCATATTCTCACCGGCAGGACGCATCAGATTCGTGTGCACATGAAGCACATCGGGCATCCCGTGTGCGGCGATCCCATCTACGGCAGCCCCCGGGGCGCCAAAGTCCCCCGGCTGATGCTCCATGCCTGGTCGCTGACCTTCACCCACCCCTCCACCTGTGAGCGCATGACCTTCACTGCCCCCCTCCCCCCTGAATTCGAGAAAGGCCTTGCCGGGAACGGGGTGTGAGCCGGGGACGCTGCCCCGCACCAAAGGGCTTTGCCCTTTGGAATCCCCTTTGTGGGGCTTTGCCCCACACCCTGGCAGGGGCTCCGCCCCTGCACCCCGGTCGGGGGCCCTGCCCCCGACACCCCCGCAAGGGTCTTCGACCCTTGACCCATCACCCCAAGCCCTGACGGGCTTGGGGGATTATTTGTATGTAGGATTCTCCTTTGTTTATTGTTCGGACAAGCAACAACGGAGGGGACTCCGAAGGGGTCCAGGGGGCGATCGGAAAGCCCCCTGGTTGTCCCGGCAAATAGGCGAAATAGTTCTCGTACCCGTTCCTCCACAATAGTTCCGGCGTGCGGCGCTCCGTCGCCGCACACGGACTCCATCGGAGCGACCCCGAAACGGGCCGCCCCCGCGAGGCGTTTGAGGGTAACTAAATTAAATAACTCCTATTGACCGGGGGAAAGGGGGGAGTCCAGAGGGGGTGTCTCCGGGTGGGATGAATTGAGACACCCCCTCTGGCCCTCTTTGGTTCTTTCTCAGGCTTGAGAAAGAACATCTATCATTTTCGAAATGCCGCAAGGGATTTTCTCGGGCTTGAGAAAGAACGCCATACAAACGCTATCCCTTGCAAGGTGGGGCTCTGCCCCACACCCCGCCAAAGGGCTTTCCGATCGCCCTTTGGAAACCTTCGGATGCAAGTAGTCTTATTTGGCCCTTGACCCATCACCCCCCAGCCCAAAGGCTTGGGGTTTTTGAGCGGGTTTTTCCTTTCGGACTATTCTTTTATGCGAGGTGGAGTTTCGCCCTAACGGGCGACCAAAGGGCTTTCCGATCGCCCTTTGGAAACCTTCGGAGTCCCATCTCTTGTTTAGGGTTGTAACCTGCTTGTTGGAGGAACGGTTTTCATTTGTTGCTTGCTTTAGATTGCCGGTAGGGGTCAAGCCGAAGGGGTCCAGGGGGCGACCGGAAAGCCCCCTGGTTCTCCCAGCAAAGACAAGCCAAATCCATAAGACTACCCCAAAACAAAACACCCCGGAAATCCATCAGGATTTCCGGGTGATGGGTCAAGGGTCGAAGACCCTTGCGGGGGTATCGGGGGCAGCGCCCCCGATTGGGTTTCCAAAGGGCAAAGCCCTTTGGTGGGGTGTGGGGCAAAGCCCCACATAGGGGCAGCGCCCCCAACTGGGAGTCCAGAGGGCAAAGCCCTCTGGCAGGGGGTTACCCCCTGGTGCGGGGCATCTCTGTCATGCGGAGTTTGGCGCAGCCGTAGGGATACAGCTGCTTCTCTTCGGGGGCAGAGATGGCCTTGCGGGAGGCGGGCGTCACATCCGCCACGGTGTCGTAGCCGTCAGCATAGGGCCAGTCCACCTTCGCCATGGAGGCCTTCAGGGTCACAGCCGGCGCCTTGGAGGAGAAGGGAATCTCCGGCACGTCGTGCTGTTCCACCGTGAAGCGGGCGCTGGCAAAGCCGTAGTTCCAGTCAGACTTGGGCGTGATGTCCCAGTCGCAGTAGGGCGCCTTGCGCTCCACATTGTCCCGGACATACTCCCGCATCTTGTATTCCGCCTCAATAGGCAGGGAGAACACCAGCGGGCCGTATTCCACCGCAGCCATGTCCCGGGGGCGCTTGACCAGATGGGGCTTGCCGGACAGTTCCACTTCCGTGACGATTTCGCCACTCCAGGTGGCGCCCAGGCTGATGCAATCCGCCTTGCCGATCTTCACGCCGTCCACCTTCACTTGATCGGCCCAGGCAGGAACGCGAATCTTCAGTTCAAAGTCCACAGGCGCATCCGTGCGGACGATATAGCGGCAGCTGTGGCGGAAGGGATAGTCCGTCACCATTTCCACCTGCACCTTCACGCCATTGATTTCGGTGTTCAGGCAAGCAGGCAGCATCACGGGGCAATAAATGCCATCTTCGCTGCGAAGGAAGGCATTGAGCATCAGCTTGGGCCAGCCCTGACCATGATTGGCGGTGCAGCAGCCAAAGCCCGGCTCCAGGCCGAACACGCCGGATTCACCGTTGTTGGTGCGCCACATAGGCTTGTTCGGGAACACCGTGCAGCAGATCTGATTCGCCTGCTGCACATACTGGTGCGTCCACATATCGTCAGAAATCGTGGCGGGCAGGGCGTTGAAGGCGATCTTTTCCAGGCGCTCGGCCCAGATGGGATCGCCGGTGAGTTCCAGCAACCTTTCGCATGAATACATCAGTTCCACCACGGCGCACAGCTCCGTGCCCTGATTATTCTCCGTGCCGGCAAGACATTCATCGCCGGTGAAAACGCCGGCAGCCGTGCCATTGTACTTTTCCAGATGTTTCCACAGCACCTCTGCCTGATTGGTGTATTCACCGCCCAGCACGGAGCAGGCCAGCGCTTCATACTTGATGCTCATGCAGATGTTGACGATGTGGGTTTCCAGCCGCCACACGTTCATGGGGCGGATCCACTGGGGCATCAGGGAAGGCATGTCCGTGCCCTGTTCCTGCCAGATACGGGCCAGTTCGTCAATCCACGCTTCCGGATAGCGATCCTTGAGGTACTTCAGGCCCACAAGGCCTTCATACCAGCGGAAAGCACTCCAGCCGGAGAGTTTCACATGACCGGTGGAAAACTCGTGATGCGCGTTCTTCATGGCCCGGTAGAGGGCTTCTTCCACCTGCTTGGAGCCGGTGCATTCGCAGTATAGCGCCAGCACCTTGCCGATCAGCAGCAGCGCCCAGATGTCATAAGTTGCCCGCTCCTCATCCTTGCAGGGGCAGATCCAGCCGTCGGGCTGCTGCTGGGCGATGATGCCCTGCACATACTTTTCCGCACGGGCAATCATGCCCTCATTCCGCAGCAAATAGGCCAAGGGAATAAAGCCGTCCAGCCAATAAGGGACACGCTCCCAGCCTTCCGCTGTGCCGCCGATCCACTTGCTGTCCCGCACATCGGGCCAGAACTGATCCAGCTGGCCTGCCTGCCCGTTGGCCTGCAGTTTCAGCTGCCGTTCCATCCATCCGCGGGGAGAAATGCTGCCGCCAGTAAACGCCTGATACATGGTATGCCTCCTGTTAAAGCATCGCTTGTGATCCATGGAAAATACCTCTCTCATCATGGCACACAAGGGCGGTTTTGTCAATATAAAAAGAAAAATAAGGAGGGGCTTTCTTCCCCCTTCGTCATATATGTAAAATACCTTCCCCGCCCGGAGGAATGATTGACAAGCCTTTTTGTCATCCCATATAATGTAAATGTTAAGAAACTGTGTTGACTTTTTCACCCCCGTGAAGCAAGGAGACGCCTATGAAGAATGCCTCCCTGATGAAAGCCGGATTATGCCTGATGCTGCTGGCCCTTCTGATGTGCCTGCCGCTGACTTCTTATGCCATCACGGAACAGGAATGGAATGAAGGCTGCGGCAGCAAGACCGGCCAGACCATCCAGCTCTATGATATCGTTTATGACGAAAACGGCGGCGTCATCAGCACGCCCACCCATACCGTGCCCGGCGGGCTCTACATCCGCTCCGGAAAGGTCGATTCAGACAGCGGCTGGTTGGAACTGCGGTATTATCAAAACGGTTCCATCTGCAGCGGCTGGATGAAGATGTATAACAACGACGACCTTGTTTCTTGCTCAGTGATGCTGAGCATCGACGACGGCACCTGCACATTTGTAAACGAAGCGCTGCTGAAAAACCCTGAGCGCCTTCACGAAGTCATCAACGCCTCCGCCCCCGCCGGCGTCACCTACACCTGGATTCCCGGCACAACGAATGTCCATGCCGAGGGCAAGGCGGAGATCGTCTGGGACAGTGCCTCCTATCCCTCGAATACCACCGCACCCTCCGGCGGAAGCAGTTCCTCCGGCACGGGCGGAAAGAATTCAACCGCGCCCACGCCCGCCCCGGTCGTCTTCCAGTATGAAGGCGCCGCCGTGGAGGTCATCCGCTTGGGCGTTTCCACCAGCACCATCCTGCTGAACGAGGAAGAAACGGACGTCCCCACCGCCGAGGTGACCTTCAACACCACCGCTGAAGAAGATCGGCGCATTGCGGTGATTCACGCTCCCCGCACCGGCAAATGCACCCTGCGGGCGAAGGCGTCGGAAAGCGGCAAGATGGTCAAATCCTGCATGGCGGGCCATGTGGTACCCGTGCTGGAATACGGCAAAGAGTGGTGCCGCATCCTCTACAACGGCGCCGAGGGCTATGTGCTGACCAGTTGCCTGAAGTGGTACAGCGCCGAAACCCAGGGCATCGGCGTCCTTTCCTATAACGGCGAGGCCACTGGCAGCACCACCATCAACATCCGCAACGCCCCCGACGGCGAGAGTTTCAAGGTCGCTGAATGGTACACCGGCACCCAGGTGCAGGTCTTTGGCCTGGACGACGGCTGGTACGAGATCGAATGTGATGAAATCCACGGCTTCGTGATGGATGAATTCCTGACTGTGGAGGAATAAGGCTTATGTTGAAAAGGCAGCGCAGGGGCGCTGTCTTTTTCTTTGCCAAAAAGCAGCATCCCTGCCGTCACTGCGTCGGTTGCATGACCCCCTCATGATGCTACAAAGGTGAAAATTGCGATGGAAAGGAAGGGATATGGATGATAATCAATCGTATGTGCCACTGGAGGTTGCACAGAAAATAAATCTCCGCAACAGAATGGAGGCAACGGAAAATGCACAACATCAGAATCACGACCCCTATGGCCCTCAGTTTCAAAACGCATTCAAAATCTACTTTGGCGAACTTGGAATTTGCATCCGGGATTGGGACGGCCTGTTCCGGGAAAAGGCCGCAGACAACGGCAACATCACGGCACTAAGCCTGTCCGGACAAGGTCAGGTCATTGGTTTCATCCAACTGAAACGCGATACGTTGAGCCACTGGTTTTTTGAGGAAAAGCTCGGATTTATCCGGGAGTTTTGGGTCAGCACTGCCTTCCGGAAACAGGGCTGCTGAACGGCTCTGCTCCAATGAGCAGAGGACTATCTTATGAATCACCAGGTCTATAAGGCGATTCTGACCACGACCACCGCCGCCTCTTTCTACCTGAAACGTGGCTATGTTGCTGATTTTTCCTACACGCCCAAAAACCACGACCCCGTGTATACCAAACTGCTGAGGTGATGACTTCGCCCGCACTGAACGGTGCGGGTTTTTCTATTTCTGCTGATTTGCCTGCGCCCCGCAGATTGGCATTGTTTCGAAGAACCGGATGTATCATTCCGCAAATGATGGGTATTGTTCCGCAATCAGCGAAGGCAACTGCAAAAAACATGCAAAAAAACAGGCCGCAATCAGCGACCTGCTTTGCGCTCCCCAGGTAGGGCTCGAACCTACAACAACTCGGTTAACAGCCGAGTGCTCTGCCATTGAGCTACTGAGGAATATGGAATCCGGCAGCGACCTATCCTCCCGGGCCGTGTCCAGCCAAGTACTTTCGGCACTGAAGGGCTTAACTTCTGTGTTCGGGATGGGAACAGGTGGGACCCCTTCGTCATTGCCACCGGAAAT
>SVHA01000019.1 GCA_015056085.1 Clostridiales bacterium | reverse complement strand
GCGTGGGTGAAGGACAAAATCACATATTTGCATAGGAATGACAAGCAATGAAAAAAGGGTCGGGAATCAATCCCGGCCCTCTTTTTTGTGCTTTTGTTTATTTCCATCATCGGTGACCTAATGAACTCGGGCATTTGGAAATTATTGGAAGCATGGTATACCAGCTCACCCGCAACCTGACCCAGGACCAGATCAAAACCGCTGGGTTTGACGCTTATTTCACCGACCACCGGGACGGCGTGTATCCCCAGGCGGCGGCCGGCTTCCCCTTCACTGCGGCGGTGCTGGCGGTGAAGGGCGACCCTGTGGCGGATCTCCACGAAGACCTGGCCGCAGAGCAGAAGGCCCGTGCCACCTATGAAAACCTGCTCCGTCAGGCGGATGACCCCGACGTGAAGGACGTGCTGCGGTATCTGCGGCAGCGGGAAATCGTGCACTTCCAGCGGTTTGCCGAAGCCCTGGGCATCGTGCAGGACGGCATGAAGTAAATCAAAAAGAGCCGGGTGACGCCACACCGGCTCAGGGAGCGCAGATGATGCGCTCTCTTTTTTTGCGGAAATTATCGCAGATTCCACAGCAGGAAGGAAATCACGAAGTACGCCGCAGGGAAGAAGGCCACGGTCAGCCCGTCCAGGAGGGGGTTGGGCTTGCTTCCGGGGGTAGAAAAAGCGTAGGGCGGCTTCCACAAGTGCAGGGCCGTCAGGAGGCCGTACATCAGGAGGTACGCAAGGGACGGAAGCGCCGCCAGACCCGTCCACAGGGAATCTGTCAGATGGATGTCCCGCTCCAGCAGCAGGAAACTCGCCACGGAGGCAGCCGGGGCGATGATGTGCAGGAGGCGGTCGGCGCTGCGGCCATGGACGCCGCTGCGGAAATCGTCGTCCGAGATGGCGTTTTGCGGATGCTTGCCGGGGCGGAGCAGGAGAAAATACACCGCCGAGGCCAGGCACAGCCCCGTGGCGGAGACGTATCGCAGCCCCCGCACCCAGGAGGGCACGTCCATCACGCCCAGCAGGGCCAACAGGGCCGCCGGGACGAAAATCAGGCTGACCAGCAGGGAAAAGGCGTTTTGCAGGTAGGTGTAGTACCGCCAGATATCCGACTTCCTTTTCAGCCCGCAGAACACCCGGAGCGTCCACGCTGCCGTCACAGCCTGCAGGAGCACTGCGCCCAAGAGGGGTGCGTTCACGGAGATCCCTCCTTTGCCTTTTGCGGGGGATTTATTCGGCGGTTTCCTTCAGGTAGAGGTCTTTGGTCAGGTCAGCCAGCCGGGCGTCTGCTCCTTTGGGAACGGTCAGCACATAGACGGCTTCTGCACCCTGGGCGCACAGGCGGATGAAATCTTCTGATTCCAGGCGCATGGCCCGGTAACCCGCCAGCACGCCGTCCATGTCCGCCGTCAGGGTGAAACCGGACTTATCCGCCAGCGCCATCGCCCTTGCGGGATAAATGCTGGTGACAGTGACCGCCGTGCCATCCGGCAGGCGGTATTCCAGCGTCGCCAGGCGGCCAAAGCCGTCCTCAAAGGCGGCGTCATAGCGCACGCCGGACAGGATGACGGCGTCCTGCGTACCAAGGAGCATCACCGGGGCGGGGAAATCCGCCGCCAGGGCGGTTTCATCCGTGGTTTGCAGGGCAGGCAGAGGCTGCACCAGCGGCTGATGTTCCGCCACTTGCACGGCATCGCTGGGCGTATCCTGGGGCTGACCGAGAATCACCAGCAGATAAAAGGCGCCTGCCAGCACCAGCGACATCACCGCCAGCAGTATCCACCTGAAAATTGCTCCTGCCGTTTTCATGGAGCGCCTCCTTTTAGGGGGAAATGGGTCTTTCCAATAAAAAGACGCATACGGGACGGAAAATCCTGCATGCGCCTCAAGAGACATAATCAGAATTCGCAGTTCATGGGCGTTCTGGCGTAGGGGATGACGTCACGGATGTTGTCCACGCCCGTGAGGTACATCAGCAGGCGCTCAAAGCCCATGCCGAAACCGGCGTGGGTGCAGCCGCCGAACTTGCGAAGGTTGACATACCAGTCCAGGGACTCGGCGGAAATGCCCAGCTGCTCCATGCGCTCGGTCAGCTTGTCCAGCCGGGTTTCACGCTGGGAGCCGCCCATCAGTTCGCCGGAGCCGGGCACCAGCAGGTCCACAGCGGCAACGGTCTTGTCGTCGTCATTCTGGTACATATAGAAGGCCTTGATGTCCTTGGGCCAGTTGTAGACAAACACCGGGCCATGGAAGTATTCCTCGGTGAGGTACTTTTCATGCTCCTTGGCGGTATCCTGACCGTATTCGGGCTTGAACTGCCAGTCCTTGCCGGAATTCTTCAGGATGGTGATGGCCTCGTCATGGGTGATGCGGGCGCACTTGCTGTCTGCCAGCGCCTGCAGTTTTTCCACCAGACCGGACGTGCCCTTGCCGCCGGCAGCGAAGGTGTCCAGGAAGGCCAGTTCGTCGGGGCACTTTTCCAGCACGGTGCTGACGATATTTTTGAGGAAGTCCTCTTCCACATCCATCAGCTGATCCAGGTCGCAGAAGGCGATTTCCGGCTCGATCATCCAGAATTCAGCGGCGTGGGTCTTGGTGTTGGAGTTTTCCGCACGGAAAGTGGGGCCGAAGGTGTAAATCTTGGAGAAGGCCATGGCGAAGGTTTCGCCTTCCAGCTGACCGGTGACCGCCAGGGAAGCAGGCTTGCCGAAGAAATCGGTCTCGCCGGCCTTCTGCTGGTCGGGGGTCAGGGTGGTGACGGTGAAGGTGTTGCCGGCGCCCTCGGCGTCATTGGCGGTAATCAGAGGCGTGTGGACATACACATAGCCCCGGTCCTGGAAATAGGTGTGGATGGCCATGCTGGCCACGCTGCGCACGCGGAACACCGCCTGGAACAGCCGGGTGCGGGGGCGCAGATAGCCGATTTCCCGCAGGAACTCAATGGAGTGGCGCTTGGGCTGCAGGGGGTAATCCTCAGGGCAGTCACCTTCCAGCACGATGCTGGCGGCCTGCACTTCGGGGGTGGTGGGGTCCTTGTAGGAGGGAACCACGGTGCCGGTCACGGTGATGGCAGAGCCCACGCGCAGCGCCTGAATAGCCTCAAAGTCCGCAATATTGGCGTCATACACCACCTGCGGATTCTTAAAGCAGGTGCCGTCGAAAAAGTCGATGAAGCCCATGCTCTTCTGCTTGCGATGATTGCGGATCCAGCCCTGCAGGCGCACGGTCTGGCCCTGCAGCTGTGCAAGACGATCCTTCAGTTCGAGGGTGGTGATGACGTTCATGATGATACTTCCTTCCGTTTGTTGCACTTCTCCCGGGGGAATTCCCCCAGGGAAGCGGTACACATAATCATACCACAATTTTCCCTTTCCTGCAACACAAAAGGCATTACAGCCGGGGAAAAGGGCGGATTACTCCTCCATCAGCAGATCTTCCAGCACCCGGCCGTCGCAGCCGGGCAGGTCAAAGCCCAGCACCCGGGCGAAGGTGGGGGGCTTCATCCACCAGGCGGGCCATGGGGACCACGGCGCCGGGGCGCACATGGGGGCCAAAGGCAATCAGCGTGGGCTGGGGGCCCTTCCGGGGCAGATGACCGTGATTCCCCTTGAAGGGGCTGCCGAAGGCGCCTTCCACCGGCCGCAGGAGCGGCCCCTGACAGGCGTTCACAAACAGGGTGTGGCCGTCGCCTTCCACCGCAAAGGAGAATTCCCCGCCCAGGCGGTATTTCTCCCGGCACTCCTGTTCCGTCAGCACCATGTCAATGCCGCAGATGCCCTGTTCCATGGCCTTTTTCAGCACCGATTCGGTTTTTCTCAGGGCACTTCCTTTTTTCGGATCCTTCAGATAAACCAGCGCCGATGCGCCGCCGGAATGGCATAGGCGGTGTAATCCATCAGGTTGCCTTCTTCGTCCGTTTTGATCAGCCCATTGTCCCGCAAAAGCACATTGAGGGCCGATTCCCTCGTGATGTTCACCTGACCATGATCGCTGACGATGAAAAAGTCCGTGCTGTCCAGGATGCCGGCGTCATCGGCGGCCTTGAACAGCTGCGCCGCCACAGGCTGATTTCATGCACGCCGTGGGTCACCTGGGGCGAAAAGGTCCCCGTCTGATGGCGATAGGCGTCGATGTTGGCGGGATGCACCATGAGCAGGTTGGGCTTGAAGTGCAGGAGCATATCGGCGGCGCACTGCATCATGAAGGCGTCGCAGAAGGGATGCTGCCGGTGGCGGTTTTCCAGCAGTTTCAGGTTGGGGCGGATGATCTTCTCGATCACTTCCTCGCTGGAGCCGGAATCCCGGAAGCACTGCTCGGAACTTTCGCCCTGTTGCGGCCAGTATTCATCGATGAGATAATCAATGGCGGCGTCCTTGCCCGTCAGCGGCCAGAACACGGAAGCGGTGGTCAGCCCGTGGGCCTTGGCGGCCTCAAAGAGGTTGCTCCCCCTGGCGGCGCTGCGGAAGAACTGCCACGGCGCGCTTTTCTGCCCCGGAGCAGGGGTGGTGTTGTTCACAATGCCATGCTTGTCCGGGTAAACGCCGGTGATCATGGTGGTATGGCAGGGATAGGTGATGGTGGGATAGATGGACTGCACCCTGTCCACCCGGGCGGTTTTGTGCCACAGGGGCTGCATGGTCTGCAATTTGGAAAGCAGCGCCACGTCCTCATACACCATGGCGTCCACCGATACCACCACCAGATGACGCTCCGTCATCCTGATCGCCTCTTTTCTGCGTTGTGCGCCTGAAGTTCAGGCGTCTGATTCATTATAGCACCAACTGTCCATGGAGGAAAGGATGGCGAAAATGTTTTCATCAGAATATTCAATCTCCGAGGACATCATCCGCACGATGTCCACCAGCGTGTCCATGTCCTGAACAGGGGATGCGGCAAACATGGCCTGCACCAGCTGCGTCAGCATCAGGCACATCCGGGCACGCTCCAGCAGCTTTTCATCGTCCAGCGCTCCCGGCAGATGGCGGTAAATCAGCGCACACAAAAGCTGCTCCAGGGGCACATCCCAGCGGCTGTCCAGGGGCAGACTGGTGTCAGACACCTTTCGGAGCCAATCGCCCCAGGCGTCGTCCAGCCTTTCCAGCGTCATCAGCAGCGCCGCCCATTCCGTCAGGGAACGATCCGCCGGCCCGAAGCATTCATGGAGGCATTCCATCCGCTGGGACAGGGGCATTTCTCTGAATTGCGCCAGCGCAAACGCCTGCTCCCGCAACTGTCGCACCAGCAACTCATCGTCCCAGCATTCTTCCGCAGCGCCGTCGTCTTCCAGCACGCACAGGTTGAGCGGCGCTTCCCGTGTGAGAGTCTGCCTCGCCGCCGCCTCGCAGCACAGGCCCAGGCCGATTTCCGTGGCGTCAGAAAAGGCATTGCGGAAGCGGGGGTGATCCCGGCAGATCTGGCACAGGGCGCCTTCGCCCTCCTGCAGGATGATGTCGCACAGCCCGTCCTGATTCAGGAACGGGCACCGCTCTCCCTCTCCCAGCACGAAGTGGGCGCCGTCAGCCGTATCCGCCACAGCGGTGGTCATTTTCTCCCCCACAGGGCCGCCCAGGGTGCGGTACCTTTCCCGGGTTTCGTCGTCAATGTCGATTTCCCAGCCGATGCAGCAGCTGTGGCGGCAATCGCCGGCAATGCAGCGGAACTGCAAATAATCATCAGGAGCGATCAGTTTCATCTTGCGTCTCCTTTACGTTGATCTTCTGGATCCAGCCGATGATCTGCCCGGAGAGGATCACTGTGAGAAGTGACCAGACAATCCTGCTCACGGGGATGTATGTCACAGACAGTGCCAGCACTGTCAGGTCTGTGATGAGGTAGAATCGCTCGATGGGCACGCCGGTGCGGCGGCTCAGGGACATGGCCAGGGCGTCATCGCCGCTGGCGGCGCCGCCTGCCCGCACGGACAGTCCTGCGCCCACACCCACAAACACTGCGCCGGATACAGCGGCGATCACCGGCGAGGAAATCAGCCAGGGAATCAGCGGCGCAAAAGGCTCAATCAGCGCATAAAACAGGCTGAAGCCGCCGCTGGCAATCACCGAGCACACCACAAAGCGCATCCCCAGCGTCCGCCAGCCCAGCACATAGCACAGGGCGTTGAGCACAAAAGACGTTACTGCCGGGGAGATGTTCAGCCAGTGCTGCAAAAGCAGTGTGGCGCCCAGCACGCCGCCCTCCGTCACCTGGGAAAAGGCGTGGATGTTCGCCAGCCCGAAGGCCTGTATGGCGCTGCCTGCCAAAAGCAGCATGACAGTCCCCGGCGTGATGCGCCAGCGTGCTGATTTCATCGCCTTTCCCCCTTTTCAAGCACTTCAATCCCCTCTATCTTACCCGCCCCGGGGGCGTTTGTCAATCAGATGCAGGGGGCAATGGCGAATCCTGCGGCACTTTGTTTGTTTTTTTCGAAAAACGGTCTTTTCAGAAACAGCATTTTACGCTATAATGTATCCGTTGGAATTTGCCAGCGCACATAAACGTTTTGAAACGAGGTAGGTTGCGGTGACGGATTTTGTGAGTACCTGGAATGAAACAGCCATGCTGACCATGCCGGTGGGCCCCCTGGGCCTGATCGCCATGCGCGGCACGGAAGAGCTGGGCGAAAAGGTGAATCAGTGGCTGCTGAAGTGGCGCAAGTGCACCGAACAGACCCTGCCTGGCGACATGAGCACCACCCCCGGCCTGGTGCGTGATGATTTCCTGATCAAGACGGTGTGCCCCCGCTTTGGCAACGGCGAAGGCAAGGGCCTGATCAAGGACAGCGTGCGTGGCCTCGACCTGTACATTCTCTGCGACGTGGGCGCCTACAACTGCACCTACGATATGTACGGCCAGAAGGTCCCCATGAGCCCCGATGATCATTTCATGGACCTCAAGCGCACCATTGCTGCTGTGGGCGGCAAGGCCAAGCGCATCACGGTGATTATGCCCATGCTCTACGGCGGCCGTCAGCATCGCCGCTCCTCCCGTGAGTCCCTGGACTGCGCCATGGCGCTGCAGGAACTCTACCGCATGGGCGTGAGCAACGTCATCACCTTTGACGCTCATGACCCCCGGGTGCAGAACGCCGTGCCCGAAGGCGGCTTTGAGAACGTCATGCCCTCTTATCAGATTTTCAAGGCCCTGCTCAAGCGGGACAAGAATCTGCAGATCGACAAGGATCATCTGATGATTGTCTCTCCCGACGAAGGCGCCATGGACCGCAATATCTTCTATGCCTCCGTGCTGGGTCTGGACATGGGTATGTTCTACAAGCGCCGTGACTACACCCGCATCGTCAATGGCCGCAACCCCATCGTCGCCCACGAATACATGGGCAACTCCATGGAAGGCAAGGATGTTTTCGTTGCTGATGATATCCTCTCCTCCGGCGAGTCCATTATCGACGTGGCCCGCGAACTGAAAAAACGCAAGGCCAACCGCATCTTTGCCGCGGCGACCTTCGCCCTGTTCACCAACGGTCTGGACCTGTTCCACAAGGCCTATGAAGACGGCCTGATCGACCGGGTGATCTCCACCAACCTGACCTACTGCACGCCTGAACTGAAGGCGGCCCCCTGGTTTGTTCAGGCGGACATGAGCAAGTATATCTCCTATATCATTGCCACCCTGAACCACGACCGCTCCCTCTCCAAGCTGCTTAACCCCTATGATCGCCTCCACGGCCTGCTCACCCGCTACAACGATGAGCAGCGGGAAGCCGGTATCCGCCTGGTGTAACCACCAGGGGCCCTGCCCCTGGACCCCTTTTGTGGGGCTCTGCCCCACACCCCAGCCAAAGGGTTTCGCCCTTTGGGAACCCAGTTGGGGGCGCCGCCCCCAACACCCCTTTTGTGGGGCTTTGCCCCACACCCCAGCAGGGGCGCCGCCCCTGCACCCCGCAAGGGCCATTGGCCCTTGACCCATCACCCCAAGCCCAAGGGCTTGGGGGATGTTTTGTTTTTGGTATTGCTTCCTGATTCAAGTCTTTTGTGGGGCAACCAAGGGGCTTTCCGGTCGTCCGCCTACGCTTCGCTCCGGAAACTCGCCTTCGGCGACTGCCCACTGGGCAGTTCGTTTCCCCTGGACCCCTTCGGTCTGCATCCTTGTAAGTAGACTTTCCCGAATCGATGAAAACCGTTCCCTCCACAAACAGGGTAATACCCCTTCATCCGGAGGGAGCCCGAAGGTTTCCAAAGGGCGATCGGAAAGCCCTTTGGTCGCCCATGAGGGCGAAACCCTCTCCTTGGATAAAGGATTATCCGTTTCTAATCCGATACCTGTTGCACGTTTTCCCCACAGCAACCAGGGGGCTTTCCGATCGCCCCCTGGACCCCTTCGGAGTCCCCTCCGATGAGAGTTGTCCGAGCAATAAACAAAGGATAATCCCCCATACAAACATTCCCCCAAGCCCGTCAGGGCTTGGGGTGATGGGTCAAGGGCCAAATAAGACTACTTGCATCCGAAGGTTTCCAAAGGGCGATCGGAAAGCCCTTTGGTCGCCCGTGAGGGCGAAACCTCACCTCGCACAAAAAATCTCTTCCAAAGGAAAAACCTATATAAAAACAATCCCCCAAGCCCGTCAGGGCTTGGGGAAATGGGTCAAGGGCCAATGGCCCTTGCGGGGGTGTTGGGGGCAGCGCCCCCGACCAGGGTGCAGGGGCGGAGCCCCTGCCGGGGTCCAGGGGCAGCGCCCCCGATTGGGAGTCCAGAGGGCAAAGCCCTCTGGTAGGGTGTGGGGCGGAGCCCCACACAGGGGTGTCGGGGACGAAGTCCCTGACCAGGGGCGGGGCCCCTGCCATTACTTATGTCCGTTGGGGGCGTTCTTCCAGGCGTACTCGATAGCCTCCTGATGGCTTTCGCTGACCTTCTTGGATTCATGGCCCTTGGAGTTGGTGAAGTGCATACAGATCTGACCGGTCATGGCGTTATTGGCAATGGTATCGCCGTCGGGGTTATGGGGCACGCCGTCCAGCGAGCAGGCATAGGTGTGCGTGCCGATGGTCACCAGAGAGGGCCGGCGGTGCCAGTGATCGGTGTAGTTGATCTGATCAGCACTGCTCACGCCGTACATCTTGCACAGGCGGGCCGTATCAGCCGCCGTCAGCGTCTCAATGTCAGCGTGATAGTAGCCGGACCAGCGGTGTGCCCACCAGACGATACCGGTCTTCACGTCGTAGACCTTATAGTTATCACCCTTGGCCCACAGCTGCTGAATGCCACCGGTGAACCAGTCGATCTTTTCAGCGGGATACAGGGTCATGGTCAGGTCGCCGGTGCCGGAGCCTTCCGGCACGGTGCCGAACAGGGAGTGCTGGGTCACGGGGCCGGCAATGCCGTCAGCAGACAGGCCCTTGGCCTTCTGATAGGCACGCACGGAGTCTTCCACCGCAGAGGTGTAGAAGCGGGTCACAGCGCCGTTGTAATAGCCCTGATTACGCAGCTCTTCCACCAGCTTTTCCACCGCATCGCCGGAGGAACCCAGGCGCAGGGTGGTGTAGGTGGCCTCGTTGCCGGTGGAATCAGAAGGCTCGTCCACCACGATGTCGGAGCCGTCGCTGGTGCATTCCTTCACATAGCCGCCGTTGAGGTAGCCGCGGGTGCCGTCCTTGAGCTGCACCTGATACCAGCGCACGTTGCGGATGGTGACAGGGTTGGAAATGTAGGGCAACACAGTACCCTTGGTTTCCACACGGCCCTTGACGCTACCGTTGGCTTCTTCGCGCAGGTTGACGTCATCAGCGGTGGTCTTCACATAGCCGATGGCCACATAGGGCTGAGGCGTGCTGCTGGGATTGGTGGACAGCCACTGCTCGTATTCAGCCTCCGTCATCACGCTGATGCAGTAGCCCGCCACCCACACTTCGGTGTTGGAATACACCACGCGATACCAGGTGCTGCCGCCGGAGGTGGTGCTGGCGTTGTAGGCCAGCACGGTGCCCTTGGGCACGTTGAACATGGACGTGGCATCCTTGGAGGCGGCTTCACGCAGGTGGACGCCGTCCAGGACGGTCTTCAGGTAAGTGGAATCCTTCTGTTCCGGGGTAGGCTCTTCATCGGGCACGCCCAGGCCAGCCAGATAGCTGTCCTGCTGGGTCTGGGAGAGTTTGAAGGCGCAATCGCCACGGATGTAGCCCTTCTGGCCGTTGTAATCAACAGGATACCAGGTGACGTTATTCTTGATCTGCGCCTTGCCGGTCATGGGCAGCACCGTGCCCTGGGCCAGCTGCTCGAGGGAGTCGCCGGCAATGGTCTTGCGCAGGTTGACGCCGCCCTTGGTCAGCTTGATATAGCCGAAGGTGGACACAGACACCTGGGGACTTTGCGTCGCCTGGGGCGCCTGGGTGCCCTGGGGGGCAGTGGTGGGCACGCCGGCTTCGGTGGTGAACACCACGCAGTCGCCGCGGACATAGCCCGTCTTGCCACTGGGCGCCTTGACAGGATACCAGGTGTACTTGCCGGATTTGACCGTCTGGCCAATCACCGGCACCACAGTGCCCAGGTCCAGCTGCTCCTGAGAGGAGCCTGCCACGGTCTTGCGCAGGTTGACGCCGCTCTTGACCATGGTCACATAACCCAGGACAGTGGGCGTGGTCGGGGTGGTGTCGTCATCGGAGGAAGGGGGCTGAGCGCCGGCGGTGGAGCCGTCAGAGGTGCAGGGGGTCACGCAGTCGCCACGGAGATAGCCCCGCACGCCGTCGTATTCCACATAATACCAGGTGTAATCGCCCTGCTTGACAGTCTTGCCCACACAGCGCACCACCGTGCCTCGATCCACCTGCAGGATGGATTCGCCAAAGGGCTTCAGGCGCAGGTTGACGCCGTCGGCAGTGGTCAGCACATAGCCGTTGGAGGAAGTGCCGGTGGTGGGCTTGGGGGTGGAAACCACGTTGTCGCCAGTGGCAGTGACCACCTGAATCACGTCGTCACGCACCCAGTAGGAGCCATTCTGATAAGAAATGTTGTACCAGGTGTAGCCATTCTTGCTCACAGGAGTGGCGATAAAGGGCAGGATTTCGCCGGTCTTTTCCCACTGGGCGACGATCTCGCCGTGGGGGCCGTTGCGCAGGTTGGCGGAGGACTTGACCAGTTTCACATAGCCCAGAGCCACCACATCGCCGGAGGAACCAGTGTTGCCGCCGGTGGAAGAGCCGCTGTTACCGCCGGTGGAGCCGGAGGACAGCACCCGGATGAAGGGAGACTGGATGTAGCCGGTTTCGCCGTCATAGCGGACCTTATACCAGTGGGAGGTGCTGATGCTTTCAGGGATGGACAGCAGTTCCACCTCCGTGCCGGCGTTGAGCTTGGTGATCTGCGCGCCGTCGGTGGAAGGCTCTTCACGGAAGTTGGTGCCGTCAGCCGTCACTTCGCCCTTGGCATTGACCAGATCGCCGGTGGAAGGCGCCTGGGTGGCAGAGGGAGCCTGCGTAGCGGAAGGCGCCTGGGTCGCCGCAGGAGCCTGGGTGGCCTCAGGCTGCCCCAGGGTGTGATGGGTCTCCCACTGGGTCACTTCTTCAGCCGTCAGGGGGGTAAAGAAATCCCCGTGGATATAGCCGATGTAGGTGCGGCCGTTGTTCTTGGGATGCTCGGAATTGACCTTGTACCACAGGATTCCGGAGCTGTCCCGCTGCGTGCCGAGGATATCGACCACGAAGTCCGTGTCCAGCTTGAACCAGTAGGCAGAGGAAGTGCTGGGCTGCTTGCGCAGTTTCACCTGATCAGCGATCACCTTGCCGTACTTGTCTTCCTCGCCCTCAGCAAAAGCGCCGGGGATCAGACCGATCAGCAGCGTCAGGGCCAGCAAAGTCACCAGAATCCGCATCCAACCATGTTTCATCAAGGTTCACCTCATATACATTCAAAATGCTTTCGCATCAGAAGATTCGTTCACCCATATTTTATGACGGAAATATTACATTGTCAAGAACTTTTCCTGAAAATTCCAATATTTCCCGGGTTTTCGTTGATATTTGGGCATAATGCCACCATACCAGATTATCATTTCGCCACCTCTTATGGAAACTCCTGCCCCAAAAGGCGCTGCGGCGCATTTCTTTACAAGGATGTAATATATGAAGGAACAAAAAATTCCCCTGCTCCGAAAGGGAACAGGGGATGTTTCGCTGCTGATTACTGCAGCATATTGTTCAGCGCTTCGATCACGGCGTTGGAAGTGATGGTCGCACGGCTCAGCACGTCCACGTTCTCGCCAGCCACGAAGGGAGCGGCCTTGCCGATGAACTGATTCTGGAAATCTTCGTCCTCGCCGCAGCGGGTGCCGAAGTATTCAGTCTCATTGGAGGAATCAATGGAAATGGTGGCGATGGTGTTGTCAGCGTTCAGGGTGACAGTCACCTTCACTTCGCTCTGATAGCCCTGCGCCGTGCCGGTGATTTCACCGTTGTCAGAAGCGGCGGGGGTTTCTTCGGCAGGAGCAGCCAGCATATTGTTCAGCGCTTCAATCACAGCGGTGGAAGTGATGGTCGCACGTGTCAGCACGTCCACGTTCTCGCCAGCCACGAAGGGAGCAGCCTTGCCGATGAACTGATTCTGGAAATCTTCGTCCTCGCCGCAGCGGGTGCCGAAGTACTCGGTCTCATTGGAGGAATCAATGGAGATGGTGGCGATGGTGTTGTCAGCGTTCAGGGTGACAGTCACCTTCACTTCGCTCTGATAGCCCTGCGCCGTGCCGGTGATTTCGCCGTTGTCAGAAGCAGCAGGGGCTTCTTCGGCGGGAGCAGCCAGCATATTGTTCAGCGCTTCGATCACGGCGTTGGAAGTGATGGTGGCACGGCTCAGCACGTCCACGTTCTCGCCAGCCACGAAGGGAGCGGACTTGCCGATGAACTGATTCTGGAAGGCTTCATCCTCGCCGCAGCGGGTGCCGAAGTATTCAGTTTCATTGGAGGAATCAATGGAAATGGTGGCGATGGTGTTGTCAGCGTTCAGGGTGACAGTCACCTTCACCTCGCTCTGATAGCCCTGTGCCGTGCCAGTGATTTCGCCGTTGTCAGAAGCGGCGGGGGTTTCTTCGGCGGGGGCAGCCAGCATATTGTTCAGCGCTTCGATCACGGCGTTGGAAGTGATGGTCGCACGGGTCAGCACGTCCACGTTCTCGCCAGCCACGAAGGGAGCAGCCTTGCCGATGAACTGATTCTGGAAGGCTTCGTCCTCGCCGCAGCGGGTGCCGAAATATTCGGTCTCGTTGGAGGAATCGACGGAAATGGTGGCGATGGTGTTGTCAGCGTTCAGGGTGACAGTCACCTTCACCTCGCTCTGATAGCCCTGCGCCGTGCCGGTGATTTCGCCGTTGTCAGAAGCAGCGGGGGTTTCTTCGGCGGGGGCAGCCAGCGCGTTGTTCAGCGCTTCAATCACGGCGGTGGAAGTGATGGTGGCACGGCTCAGCACGTCCACGTTCTCGCCAGCCACGAAGGGAGCGGCCTTGCCGATGAACTGATTCTGGAAATCTTCATCCTCGCCGCAGCGGGTGCCGAAGTATTCAGTCTCATTGGAGGAATCGACGGAAATGGTGGCGATGGTGTTGTCAGCGTTCAGGGTGACGGTCACCTTCACCTCGCTCTGATAGCCCTGCGCCGTGCCGGTGATTTCGCCGTTGTCAGAAGCAGCGGGGGTTTCTTCGGCGGGGGCGGTCAGCGCGTTGTTCAGCGCTTCGATCACGGCGTTGGAAGTGATGGTGGCACGGGTCAGCACGTCCACGTTCTCGCCAGCCACGAAGGGAGCGGCCTTGCCGATGAACTGATTCTGGAAATCTTCATCCTCGCCGCAGCGGGTGCCGAAGTACTCGGTCTCATTGGAGGAATCGACGGAAATGGTGGCGATGGTGTTGTCAGCGTTCAGGGTGACAGTCACCTTCACTTCGCTCTGATAGCCCTGCGCCGTGCCGGTGATTTCGCCGTTGTCAGAGGCAGCAGGGGTCTCTTCGGCGGGGGCAGCCACAAATTCAGCGCCAGTCACCTTGCCGTCCTTCACCGTCAGCACCAGAGAAACTTCGCCGGTGGAGCCTTCCGCAGGCGTCACCACGGCAGCGCCGTTTTCCTTGGTGGCCACTTCCGCAGCATCACTGGAGGCAATGGGAGTCAGCACTTCTTCCCCAGGAGCGGCAGCGGCTTCCTTCAGGGCGGCGTTGACAGCCTTCACCACGGCTTCAGAGGTCACGGTAGCGCCGGACAGGGCGTCGACGCCATCACCGATGGCCACCGTGCCGGACTTGCCGATAAACTGCTGGATAAAGGCAGCATCTTCAGCGCAGCGGGTGCCGAAGCCGGGCGTTTCATTGGCGGAATCGATCACCATGGAGGCAATGGCGCCATTTTCCACGGTGATGGTGACGGTCACGTCGCTCTGGAAGCCGCCAGCGGTGCCGGTGAAGGCAGCAGGCGCAGAGGCAGGAGCCGCCAGCGCAGCGTTGATGGCCTTCACCACGGCTTCAGAGGTCACAGTGGCGCCGGACAGAGCATCGATGCCCTCGCCGATGGCGAAGGGGCCGGTCTTGCCGACAAACTGATCCATAAAGGCAGCGTCTTCAGCGCAGCGGGTGCCGAAGCCGGGGGTCTCGTTGGAAGAATCAATGTTCAGGGCGGTCACAGCGCCGGTTTCATCCAGGGAAACCTCCACCGTCACATCGCTCTGGAAGCCGCCGGCAGTGCCCTTGCGGACGTCGCCCGTCATGGGCGCAGAGGGAGCGGCAGGCTTTTCAGCAGGAGCGCCGAAGGCCACCAGGGGAGACACAGCAGGCTCCTTTTCCAGAGCCACCTTGGTCACGCAGTGCAGGGCCTTGTTGACGGCGTCCAGCACGGCATTGGAGGTCACCGTAGCGCCGGACAGGGCTTCAAAGGAGCCGCCGTTGACGGCGTCCATGCCCACGAACTGGTCCTGGAAGGACGCATCCTTGGCTCGGGTGCCGAAGCCGGGGGTTTCCGCAAAGCTGGTATCACCCACAGCGCAGCCGGTCACCAGACCATCGGGGCCCACACCCAGGGTGACGGCCACATCGCCGCCGTAGCCCTTGCCGGCCGCCGTGACGCACCAGCCGATGACTTCGTCGCCGTTCTTGGCGGCATACAGGCTGCGCACGCCGTATTCTTCGCCCACGGGGATTTCTTCGTAGGCGTCAGCGGGCATCACCGTGCCGAAGGATTCCCGCAGGGCCGCCATGGCGATCTCCTGGATGGGGCCTTTGGTCACTGCATTGGTCAGGGCCAGCACCAGGGCGGCCACCAGGGCAATGATGCCCAGGATCAGGAATGCCGGAAGAGACTTCTTGGCGGGAGTGTTGTTTTCCATGATGAAACTGCCTCCTTGCATAATCACCTGTGTTCAGGTTGGTTTCGTTTACAGCATCCGGAAGGAATATTCTTCTTCAAACCCATCAGTGAAGAGCAATTCTCCGCTGCGGGTAATCATCACCGCATCCATGCCCAGGCCGTTGAGCAGTTCCAGGCTCTTTTCAGACCCCAGCACCACGCAGGCGGTGGCATAAGCGTCCGCATCCATGGAAGAGGGGGACAGGATGGTGACAGAGGACAGGTCGCTGTCAGCGGGCAGACCCGTCTTGGGGTCCAGAATGTGATGATACCGCACATCTTCCACGAAGAAGCAGCGCTCATAAATGCCGCTGGTCACCATGGAGATGTCCGTTTTCGTCAGCACCGCCAGTGCACTGCCTGATGATTTCTCCGGGTCCTGCAGGCCCATGTTGAAAGCAGTGCCGTCGGGCTTATACCCCAGGGCGTACACATTGCCGCCGAAGTTGAGGGTGCCGCCGTGAATCCGGCCCGCAGCCAGCGCAGCCCCCTGATCGGCAATGTACCCCTTGGCGATGCCGCCCAGGTCGATCTGCATCCCTTGCGGGAGAGTCACGGTGTTGTTTTCCCCCAGGATGAGTTTGCTGTCATCCACCAGGGGCAGGGCGGCCAGGCGCTCTTCGTCCGTGGGCATCATGTTGGTGCCATGGGTGAAATCCCACTGGGCGCTCAGAGGCGCAATGGTCACGCAGAAGGCGCCGCCGGTCTTTTCGTTGATCTCTTTGGCCCGCTTGAGCAGGTTCCAGGTTTCCGGGTCCACCGTGACCGGCTCGCCCTTAGCGTGGTTGATGCGGTATACGTCGCTGCCGATGACCGTTTTGCTCAGCAGGTTTTCGTATTTCTCGCACAGCGTCCAGATTTCGGGCAGCAGCTCTTCATCCGCCCCGTAGAGGGTGACGGTGACCACGGTGTCAAAGTAGAATCCCACGCCGGAGGTCTTTTGGGCCTGACCTTCCGGGGCCGCCGTCACAGCGGCCTGCTGCCGGGGCGTTTCTTCCGGCGCTTTTTCTCCGTTTGGCGCACTGCAGCCCGTCAGCAGCATCACAGCGGACGCCGCCAGCGCCAGCAGGCGAAGGATGTTTTTTCTCACGGCTCTTGACTCACCACCAGTTCCACACTGACCTGATTGGGCAGGCAGATGATAAATTGCTGATTGGGCCGCCATTCCCAGTTGTCCACGGTCACTTCACCCATGTCCACGCACAGCTGATTGCCGCAGGTGGAATAGGCCATCACAGCGCCCTTTTCGGTGATTTCCACCACGTTGACGCTGCCGTCCTCCTGGGTGATAGTCACCTGCCCCGGCTGGGACAGGGGCACCCGGGCATACTCTTTCCCGGCGACGGTGATGACCACCTGGGATTCCTCCGCCGTGGGGCGGGTGAAGCAGGCCACGCACAGCAGCAGCACAGCCACCACCAGCACGGCGATAATCAGCAGAATGTTTTTCCTGTTCATGATACTCCTGAACTTGTCCATTTTCCCCGGCACAGGCGCACAGGGATACATCATGAATTATACCACGATGCCCCCGGAGCAGTCAACCAATCCGCATCATAAACCGCTGGTTTTTCTTCCATTCCTTTCCTTTTTTTCATTTTCCGTGGGCCGCGATGTTTCATTTTCCTTTTTTTGTGTTATAATACCATCAGACGGCGGGCAACTCCCGCGCCTTTCCCCGAAAAAAATTCCATGGCACATTGAAACGGAGGATTATTAACATGAAGGAACTCAAAGGCACCCGCACGGAACTCAATCTGATGGAAGCCTTCGCCGGCGAATCCATGGCCCGCAACAAGTACACCTACTTTGCCTCCCGTGCCCGCAAGGACGGCTATGTGCAGATTGCCAAGCTGTTTGAGGACACCGCCAACAACGAAAAGGAACACGCCAAGCTGTGGTTTAAGCTGCTGCAGGGCGGCATCAAGGATACCGCTGAAAACCTGCGCCAGGCTGCCGAGGGCGAAAACATGGAATGGACCGACATGTACGCCCGCATGGCCCAGGAAGCCCGGGAAGAAGGCTTTGATGACATCGCCGCCCAGTTTGAAGGCGTCGCTGCCATTGAAAAGGCCCACGAAGAGCGCTATCGCAAGCTGCTGGCCAATGTGGAAGGCGGCCTGGTGTTCTCCCGCGAGGGCGACATGATCTGGGAATGCGGCAACTGCGGCCACATCGTCATCGGCAAGCAGGCCCCCGAAGTCTGCCCCGTGTGCGCTCATCCCCAGAGCTACTTTGAAATTAAGGCAGAAAACTATTGATGCAAGGTTGACAGCCCGGACAAAAAGTGCTACAATGCACTGCGTCGGCTGATTGAGCCGCCAATCAAATAGCTACCATTTCCGGTGGCAATGACGAAGGGGTCCCACCTGTTCCCATCCCGAACACAGAAGTTAAGCCCTTCAGTGCCGAAAGTACTTGGCTGGACACGGCCCGGGAGGATAGGTCGCTGCCGGATTCCATTGAGAAGAAGTCGTATAGCTTCTTCTTTTTTTGCTTGCGGGGCGTTGGCAGGGGCTCCGCCCCTGCACCCCCGGTCGGGGCCCTGCCCCCGACACCCCCGCAAGGGCCAAATAAGACTACTTGCATCCGAAGGTTTCCAAAGGGCGATCGGAAAGCCCTTTGGTCGCCCGTGAGGGCGAAACCCCACCTTGCACAAAAACCTTGTCTTTACGGAAAAGTTGTGAACCGGCATGAAGAAAAGCCCCCTCCGGGAGGGGACTCCGCCGTCAGGCGGTGGGGGAGCCTGCGCTGCAGCGGGCATGAATTCTTGCAAGGGGTAGCGCTTGTTGGGCGTTCTTTCTCAGGCCTGAGAAAGAACCAAAGAGAGCCAGAGGGGGTGTCTCAATTCATCCCACCCGGAGACACCCCCTCTGGACTCCCCCCTTTCCCCCGGTCTTGTGAGGGTTATTGAGTTGACTGACCCTCAAACGCCTCGCGGGGGCGGCCCGTTTCGGGGTCGCTCCGATGGAGTCCGTGTGCGGCGACGGAGCGCCGCACGCCGGAACTGTCGTGCTGGGGCGGGGATGAGGCGTGTTTCGGTTCCTTGCCGGAACAGGACGATCCCTCAATCAAAAATGAAAGATTTTTGCCAGCTCCCTTTGCACAAGGGAGCCTTTTGGTCGTGCCTTTACAGCGTTTCTCCTTTAAAGCAAGCCATTGTTTGCAAGATGGGGTTTCGCCCTCACGGGCGACCAAAGGGCTTTCCGATCGCCCTTTGGAAACCTTCGGTGCCCCTACGGATGAAGGGATATTAACTTGTAAATAGAAGGAAAGGTTTTTCCTTTGTTGCTTGCTCAAGATTGTTGGTAGGGGTCAAGCCGAAGGGGTCCAGGGGGCGACCGGAAAGCCCCCTGGTTCTTACACAAAAGACAAGATAGATAAAGAGTACTACTCCAAAATAAAACATCCCCCGAAGCCTTTGGCTTCGGGGTAATGGGTCAAGGGCCAATGGCCCTTTGGCGGGGGTGTTGGGGGCAACGCCCCCAACAGGGGGTCCAGGGGGCAACGCCCCCTGGTCACCGGGAGCGGGCAAGCAGGGTGTTGATGTAATCTGCGATTTCAGCGGCAGGCTTGTTCCATTCAAGGAAACAGGAATCCCCCTGGGGATCCGGCGTCCAAATCGTCCGACTACGGTCATCAAAGGTCACAAAACCCTTCCCGGAAGTCCGGAGCAAGTCGCTTTGAGGATGAACGGCATATTCCACCGTCAGCAGATCCCAGCTCAGGCGGCCTGCGCCGGTGTAAAGCCTGTACGCCACCCTGACGGGATTCCCCTCCTCCGCTGTCTGCTGCAGGGGAGCGCAGGTGTCCACCATGCCGGCTTCCCAGCCCAGATACACCTTTTCCGTGGGCCAGTCATTGGCCACTCGCTGGGCCGCCCGCAGGTCGCAATTCACATTGAATTCTGGCTCCTCCACCGCAGGCTTGTTCAGCCAGGCAAAGGCCACTTCGTTTTCCTCCGCTACCTGGCTGGGGAAGACCCCGGCCATCGCCGTCAGGCGGCGCACCTTGCGCCTGACCAGTTCCACGCCGTTCAGGGGCGAAACTTCATCCGCCGGGGAATTCAGCAGGTTCGCCAAATTGTTCAAAGGACCGATGGAGATAAACTCCACACTGCCGTCCTCTGCCTGACTGAGCAGGCGGCGGTACAGCGTCACGGCATCTTCCGGCTGATGATCCCGGTAGCGGTTGGGCATGGTTTCCATCAGATGCCGGTTGTAGCGGGAGAAAGCTTCGCCCACCAGAAACCCTTCGCCCTTGAAGGTGCCAATGGGCACGTCGTCGTGACCGTAATAGCGGCAGATGGCGTCGATGCAGCCTGCGCCGTAGGGGCTGGAAGTGCAGTGACCAATGCCCAGAATCCGGCACAGACCATCCCTTGCGTACAGGTTGAGCATCGCCAGCGCTGCCACATCATCGCAGTCCGGGCCGATGTCCGTATCCAAAATGATATTCATCATGGCTTTTCACTCCTTCTTGCTGGCAACGGACGCCACCGCATTGCGGATCCGCCGCATCACATGACCGCCGTCCCCGCCGATCACATTCTGGCAGCACACCATCGTCATGTCCTCCATCGGGAAATTGGCAAAATATGTTCCCATCGCGCCGTCCCAGCCATATTCGCCCAGAGAGGTAATGCCTGCCACCTGACCGGGATCCACGCACACGCGCATCAGTTTGCCGTAGGAATATCCTTCCAGATTGTGGAACAGCGTTTTTAAGGGTTTTTCCGTCAGCTGGGGCGTTGTGAGGAACTTCACCGTTGCCGGCGTCAGAATCCGCACGCCGTCAAGCTCGCCACCCCCAAGCAGCATCTGGGTAAAGCGGGCGTAATCCTCCACCGTGGAGGTAAGACCTGCGCCGCCGGCTTCGAAGTCGGGTCTGCGGCTGTATTCACCCACGCCGAAAAGAAGCCCGGACCAGGGAGTCAGTTCCCCTTCCTGCCAGGAATAGGGCGTCACAAAGCGATCCTGCTTTTCCTGGGGCACCCAGAAATCCGTGTCCTTCATGCCCAGCGGGCGGAACAGTTCTTCCTGAAGGAAATCGCTGTATCGCTTGCCGGAGACCACTTCCACCACCGCAGCCAGCACATCGGCGCACATGCTGTAGGAAAACTGTGTGCCGGGCTGGAATGCCAGGGGATACTGCCCCAGCCGGTTCATCAGTTCCACGGTGGGAATGCCGCCGCCTGCACGGATGGCGCCTTCTGCCATACCAACGATCTCACCGGCGCCCAGTCCTGCCTTGCCTATTCCGAACAGCGGATACTGCACACCTGCCGTCATGCCCAGCAGATCCATCACCCGCACAGCGCGATACACAGGCACTTCGCCATCGGGCGTTTCCACCTTGCCATCTTTGAAGCCCGGCAGGAACTTTTCCACCGGATCCATCAGATCCAGCTGACCACGCTGCACCAGAATCATCGCCGCCGTAGCAGTGATGGGCTTGGTCATGGACCACATACGGAAAATGCTGTCCCTGCGAAGGGGCTTTTTTTCTTCGATGTCGCTGTAACCTGCCTGCATATAGGCGACTTCCTTGCCGCCCTGACGGATCAGCACATTGATGCCGGCGCACAGTTTGCTGGAGACGGCATCATCCAGAATGGGTTGAACCGCCTGAATCCAGGTTGAGGCGAATGTTGCATAATTCATCGTCATTCCTCCTGATCTTTCGTCATTTCCGTCAATACCATCACCCCGAAACCGGGCAGGATCAGCTTGCGGGGCTGGACACTGCCGGTGAGGAGGTCGGTATAATCCTTTGTCAGGCGCATCCTGACGGGCTGGGGATTGTAATTCTGCAGGAACACCGTGTCTCCCCGGCGGGAAGCTGTGACGCCCCTGGGCAGAGCAGCGTCCAGCGCCCGGTCAAGGGACAGATGGTTAAGCACTTCCTGATACATGGCGTCCAGTCCGTCTGCATTGACCTTGGCCGCCAGATAATACGCCGTGCCCTTGCCGAAACGGTTCCGGGTCAGGCAGGGCATCCCGGCATAAAAGTCGTGACCGTAGGTTGCCAGCACCTCGGCGCCCAGATGCTCGGGAATTTCGCACAGTTCCGTCACCGGGAAGCGGCGGCCATTATTCATCACCATGGCTTGCCGGTCATCGGGGAAGAGGGCGTCCAGTTCGGCACCTCTCATACCCAGCACGTCCATCAGTCCGCCGGGGCGTCCGCCCAGGAAGGCCAGATCGTCGCCGTCCACCACGCCGGAATCATAGGTCATCACCAGCGTGCCGCCCTGTTCCACAAAGGTGCGGAGTTTTTGCTCAAACCCTTCCCGGAACATAAACAGCATCGGGCAGATCACCAGCTTGTAGCCGGACAGATCGGTCACCCCCCGCATATCCTGGAAGTCCACGGCGATTCCCCGCTCCCACATCTGGCGGTAGTGCATCAGCACCGTCTCGTTGTATTTCATTTTCTTGTTATGCCCGGTCTGGGCATAATCGATGGCCCACCAGTTGTTCCAGTCGAAGATGATGCACACTTGGGCGTCTTCCCGGGGGGAATCATACACAGGGGCCAGTTTTTCCAACGCCAGACCCACCTGACGCACATCCTGGAACACCCGAACATCGCTGCGTCCGTCATGATCCACCACGGCGCCGTGGAACATCTCCGCTGCGCCCCGGCCCTTGCGCCACTGGAAGTACATCACGCTCTGGCTGCCGTGGGCCACTGCCTGCAGGGAGGACAGCAGGTGCATTCCAGGGCGCTTGAGTTTGTTCACCGGCTTCCAGTTCACCTTGGAAGGCGTGGATTCCATCAGCAGGAAGGGCTGCTTTTTCAGGCTCCGCATCAGGTCGTGCTGCATGGCGAAGTCTGCGCCGGTGTGGGTGTCGTCACCGCTGTGCCAGCCGGGATAAGCATCCCAGGACACCACGTCGATTTCTTCCGCCAGGGAGAAATAATCGTAATCCCAGAAGCGGTACATCAGGTTCGCCGTGGTTTTCAGCGTCGGGTCCACCGCCTGCACGGCTTCCTTTTCATTGCGGATGAAGGTGCGGCACTGGTGGGTGCAGAACCTGCGCCAGTCCACCCACATGGAGGTGTTGCTCTTTTCGCCCATGGGCCCCGGCGCTTCCACCTGAGACCAGTCGGTATACCGCTGGCTCCAGAAGGAGGTCCACCAGCGGCTGTTGAGACTCTCCAGATCGCCGTACTTTTCCTTCAGCCATGCCCGCCAGGCGTCCTGGCACAGGGGGCAGCGGCAGTCGCCGGAGTATTCGTTGCTCAGGTGCCAGAGAATCACCGCCGGGTGGTCATGATAATGCTGGGCCAGCCGGGTGTTCATCTGCCGCACCTTTTCCCGGTACACAGGGCTGGTCAGGCAGTGGTTGTGCCTCTCGCCAAAGCGGGGGCGATGCAGGTTTTCATCCACCCGGAGCACCTCCGGGTACTTCTGGGCCATCCACGCCGGGCGGGCGCCGGAGGGCGTCGCCAGGCACACATGGATGCCGCCCTTCCACAGGCGGTCGATGACTTCGTCCAGCCACGCAAAGTCATACACGCCCTCTTCCGGCTCCAGCCGTGCCCAGGAGAAAATTCCCACGGACACGCAGTTGACGTGTGCCTCATGCATCAGTTCAATATCTTTTTCCAGAATATCCGGTCTGTCCAGCCACTGGTCGGGGTTATAATCGCCGCCGTGAAGAAAAACAGGGTACCGGGGAGTGAGTGTCATGGCCACTGAAACGCCGCCTTTCCTTATTTCAACCGATCATCGGGTTGCTCTCATTGTTTCACAAAACGAATGATTTGTAAAGGGGCGGAACAAAAAAAGGCGGTTTCGCCTCTTTCTTTTTGACTGATTTTTGGAGTGCCCGGCGCCTTCAGCGGAATCATCCGCCAAGGAATGACGCCGCTGACAAAAAAAGAACAAAATTTCCGCCAAGATTTGCCTTCCGTGGAGATTTTTCTCTTTTCCTCGGGGGAAAATCGTGGTATACTATGGGTGTTTTCTGACGCTCGTATATCTATACGGCCTTCACCGGCTGAACTTTTATTGAAAGGATGATTCCCATGTCCGATATGATCAAAAAGCCCATCGTGCTGGACGTCAACAACATGATGGCCGACACCCTCGGCTTCCAGTACGGCATTGCCAAGGCTCAGGTGGAAGAGTACGCTCCCTTTGCCGCCGCCGCCAATCAGGCGGTGCAGGCTGCCCGTGGCACCGGCTGGCTGGGCTGGACCGAGCTGCCCTACAATCAGGAAGAAATCCTGGTGAAGATCGAAGCCACCGCCAAGCGTGTGCGGGAGAACTTCGACACCTTTGTGGTGCTGGGCATCGGCGGCAGCGCCCTGGGCCCCATCGCCGTGCAGCAGGCTCTCAACCACCTGCACTGGAACGAGCTGCCCGCTGAAAAGCGCAACGGCCCCCGCCTCTATGTGGAAGACAACATCGACCCTGAGCGCATGGCCGCCCTGCTGGACGTCATCGATGTGAAGAAGACCTGCTTCAACGTCATCACCAAGTCCGGCGCCACCGCCGAAACCATGAGCCAGTATCTGACCATCTCCGAGCTGCTGAAGAAGGAGTGCGGCGATACCTGGGCCGAGCACATCATCGCCACCACTGACTGCGAGAAGGGCAACCTGATCAAGCTGGCCAAGGAGAACAACTTCGATCTGTTCTTCATCCCCTCCAGCGTGGGCGGCCGCTTCTCCGAGCTGTGCCCCGTGGGCCTGCTGCCCGCTGCCGTGTGCGGCATTGACATCCGTGCGATGCTGGAAGGCGCCGCTGCCATGGACGAGCGCTGCAAGACTGACAACGTGTGGGAAAATCCCGCTCTGCTGGAAGCCACCCTGCAGTACATCTGCATGCAGGACATGGGCGTGAACATTCAGGTGGCCATGCCCTACGCCGATTCCCTCAAGTACATGGCTGACTGGTTCTGCCAGCTGTGGGCGGAATCCCTGGGCAAGAACGTGACCCGCAAGGGCCAGGCCTGCAACGTGGGCCAGACGCCCGCCAAGTCTCTGGGCGTGACGGATCAGCACAGCCAGCTGCAGCTGTACACCGAAGGCCCCTACGACAAGGTCATCACCCTGATGAAGGTGGAAGAATTCCGCACCGTGTCTCCCATCCCCCACGGCTGCGAGCAGTTCCCCGATGTGGCCTTCCTGGGAGGCAAGACCCTCAACGCCCTGCTGGAAGCCGAGCGCCAGGGCACGGAATACGCCCTGACCAAGAAGGGCCGCATGAGCCAGTGCATCACCCTGCCCCAGGTCAACGCCCACACCATCGGCCAGCTGATCTGCTTCTTTGAAATGGCCACCGCCTATGCCGGCGAACTGCTGGACATCGACGCCTTCAATCAGCCCGGTGTGGAGGAGAGCAAGATTGCCTCCTACGCTGTGCTGGGCAACACTTCCCAGAAGTATCAGGCCAAGGCCGCTGAAATGGCCAAGCGCCCCGCCCGCAAGGCTGAATACATCCTGTAAACCACGCATCCCACCACCCCCGGCCGGGCACCCGCCCACCGCCGGGGGTGTTTTTGTGCTGATTTTTCGGGGCACGAAGAAAAATGGGCCTTGAATTTACAATATAAGTGCAACAGGGAAAAAGAATAGTGACTCAAAGAGGAAACTCCTTTAGAATAGTGTTTGCGGACAACTACGAAAGGAGCAACTCAATGAGCCACTACCAGCATCTTAGCA
>SVHA01000005.1 GCA_015056085.1 Clostridiales bacterium | reverse complement strand
CAGCGCCCTTCTGAGCCAGCGTCATGCAGATGGCGGCGGTCAGGGTGGTCTTGCCGTGGTCAACGTGGCCGATGGTACCGATGTTCACGTGGGGCTTTTTGCGCTCGTAGCGTTCCTTAGCCATGGGTATCTCCTCCTTTGATGTTCGCGTAAAACTGCGAAGGGGTTTCTTCGCTGCTTCCGGCGGCAGATGCGGTGTTGGAGCAGGCGATGGGAATCGAACCCACAAGACCAGCTTGGGAAGCTGGAGTTTTACCACTAAACTACGCCTGCACGTCCCGCATCAAGCCATACCAGACTTGTCAGACATGGTATATTTTATCCTCTTTTCTCCTGACTGTCAAGTGGCAGACCGATTTTTGATACAATTTCCCTTCATTCGACTGCATTTTCTGTCCCTTGTTTTTCAAAGGGCAAAAAACGGCGGCGGATTTGCCTTTTTCCGCCGCCTGAAGGGTCTGTTTTTGCTTCATCACTGGTCGTGATAGTAGTGATAATGCAGCCTGACAATGTGTCCGTTTTCATCAAAGGTCACATCGGTCATGAAGTCCGGTCCATAGCCGCTTTCCCTTTCGCAATCCTGCGCCCACTTGAGCAGATCATCGCAGGGCACGGCTTCCGGGTCGCCGTAGAAATCCGCCGGAACACGCACATCGCAGCCTTCCGCCAGACGGAAATCATACTCCTCTTCAAACCCGGCGCACTGGCTGTACGCCCCTTCCTCACCCTCCAGCACCCACTTATTCCCCAGGCTGCCCCTGACCACAAAGGGCTGCGTGCCTGCCAGAGGCTCCGCCGGCGTGACGCTGATGAGCCGCATCTTCGGCCAGGACAAATCCGGCCCGGCAGACGCCGTTTCCGCAGGAGCCCGCACCTCTGTGGGCGTCTCGGTAGGCGTCTCGGTGGGCGCCTCGGTAGGCGCCTCGGTTTCCGCAGGAGCAGGCGCCTCGGTGGGGATCTGCGTGGGTGCTTCAGCAGGCGTCTCAGCGGGCGTCTCAGTGGGGGCCTCGGTCGGCACCGGCGCAGGGGCTTCCGTTTCCACCGACACAGGGGTATCAACGCTCGCAGGCTGAATCCGGGTCAGCGCCGCTGCGCCGATGGAAATCAGCAGCACGGCGGCCAGCATGGGGATCATCCATCTTTTCATTCTGATTCCTCCCTTGGGAGTGACTGTGCTGATACAACGCCTCACGAGGCGCTTTTCTTCCCACAATCTGGAAAATCCCCGCCGGACAGCGGGGATCAATCCTGTTCAAATTCTTTTTGATGCTTCCTGAAGAAATCGTGGTACGCCTGCACGGCAGGAAGTTCCGTCCATCGGCGCACCTGAACGGGACGGGCGTCCAGGTCGTAGATTTTCGCCTCCCGCAGCGCCAGCAGAAAGGGCGAGTGGGTGGCGATAACAAACTGGCAGCCAAAGAAGCGCACGGAATCCTCAATGAACTGCACCAGTTCCTGCTGTTTTGCGGGGGACAGGCTGTTTTCCGGCTCATCCAGAAGATACAGCCCGTTTTCCTCCATCTTGCCCACGAAATACCCGAAGGCGCTTTCGCCGTTGCTTCTTTCCCGGACGTTTTCCGGCACGGTCTGGCGCAGGAAGGAAGAATACGTGCTGCGTCTGGCGGCATTGACTTCCTTCAGGCGCCCATAGTCCTCCATGGAGCGGAACTCAAAGGGCGTTTCCCTGTGCTGGTAATACGCCTTGACCATGTCCTCCCGGTGCAGGTCCACACCCTCGTTGATGGCCCGGACGCCCAGCATATAGTCAAACACATCGTCGCTGGTGATGATGCGTCCATCCGCCGGAATTTCACGGGTCAACTCCGCCCGGCACATTTCCACATAGTCTTCAAAAAAGGTGGAGCGGTTGAACAGCGCATCCCGGCGCAGGCACAGTTTTTCCGCAATGATGTTCAGCACCGTGGTCTTGCCAGACCCGTTGCCGCCATAGAGGATCGTCACCGGGGCAAACCCGATTTCCTTTATGCCCATCGGGGGAATCAGCCCGAAGGGATAAAAGGTGTTGAAGCAGGTGCGCTTTTCCGCCATGGTGAAGGCATACTCCTCGTCCTCCGTGGGAAACGCAAACCTTGTCAGGAACACGCTCATCCCTCCCTTGTCCGGGCATCACTCAATGAACATGGCGTCCCCGAAGGAGAAGAAGCGATACCTCTCCTTCACCGCTTCGGCGTACACGGAGAGCGCCTTTTCCCGGCCCATCAGGGCGCTGACCAGCATCAGCAGCGTGCTTTGGGGCAGGTGGAAGTTGGTGATGAGGGCGTCCACCGCCTTGATTTGCTTGCCGGGGTAAATGAAAATCTGCGTGTCGCCCTTGCCGGGGTGAATGACGCCATCCTCGGTGGCGACGGTTTCCAGCGTGCGCACGGAGGTCGTGCCCACGCAGACGATGCGCCCGCCCTTTTGGCGGATGGCATTGAGGGTGTCGGCAGCCTGCTGCGTCACCTCGTAGTATTCCGAGTGCATCACATGGCTGTCCACATCTTCCACCTGCACCGGGCGGAAAGTGCCCAGGCCCACATGGAGCGTCACCGGCACGATGGTCACGCCCATGTCCTCCACCTGCTTGAGCAGTTCGGGCGTGAAGTGCAGCCCGGCGGTGGGGGCGGCGGCAGAGCCTTCATTTTTCGCATACACGGTCTGATACCGGGTGCGGTCCTGCAGCTTTTCGTGGATATAGGGCGGCAGGGGCATTTCGCCCAGCCTGTCCAGCAGTTCTTCAAACACGCCCTCGTACATAAACCGCACGATGCGTCCGCCGATTTCCGGCACATTGTCGATGATCTCGCACCTGAGCAGGCCATCCCCGAAAGAACAGATCGTACCGGGCTTGAGCCGCCTGCCGGGGCGCACCAGCGCCTCCCAGTCGGTGGTGTTGATGCGCTTCAGGAGCAGCACCTCCACCGGCACATGGGTGTCCTCTTTTTCGCCCAGCAGGCGGGCAGGAATCACTTTGGTCTCGTTGATGACCAGCGCATCGCCCTTTTTCAGGTAGGACGTCACATCATAGAAGTGCTTGTGCTCCACCTCGCCCGAATCCCTGTGCACCACCAGCATCCGGCTGTGGTCACGGGGCTCCACCGGCGACTGGGCGATCAGTTCTTCCGGCAGAAAATAATCAAAATCAGCAGTTCTCATGGATGATATCGAGTTTCCTTTCGTCCTGCCTCCCGGGAGGCAGGGGGTGTCTTTACAGTTTGAGGCGCATCAGGCATTCGCCGTGGAAGGTACCGTCCCTGAAGCGGAAGGCGTCGGGCTTGACGCACACCAGTTCAAAGCCCATCTTTTCATACAGGGCGATGGCACGGGCGTTATCCTGCACCACTTCCAGGTCGATGAACCTCACGCCTTCCCGCTGGCGGGCGGCGCGAATGACCTCCGCCATCAATGCGCCGCCGATGCCCAGGGACCAGTAGGCTTTCTTCAGGGAAATCCCCAGCGTGGCGATATGGCGGTTTTTGATGCGGCGCTTGAACATCAGGTTACAGCTGCCCGCCACCTGCCCCTCCACCTCGCAGATGATCATCAGTTCGTCGGCGGATTCCCTTGCCGACATGAGGAAGGCTTCCTCCCCTTCCACGGTGAAGGCGATTTCTTCGGGGTAATTCAGCAGGAATTCCGTTTCCCCCGCCGTGGTGATGAAGCAGTCCAGCACCGCAGCGGCGTCTTCCCTGCGGGGCGCCCGAAGCAGGGCTGTCCGCCCGTCCTTCAGTGTGAACGTCTTGTCCGGAAAAAACATTCCGGCCCCTCCTTTTTACAGGTCCATCTGCAGCTGATCCTGCCCGCTCTTTGCCGGCATCTGCCGCTTCATGTGATTCCACGCCGCCGGGGTGCAAACACGGCCCCTGGGCGTCCGCATCAGGAAGCCCAGCTGCATCAGATAGGGCTCATACACGTCTTCAATGGTGATGGCGTCCTCGCCGGTGGTGGCCGCCAGCGTGTCCAGACCCACCGGGCCGCCACCGAACTTGTCCATCATGCAGGCAAGCATCTTGCGGTCGGTGCCGTCCAGGCCCAGTTCATCCACGCCCTGCATGGCGATGGCTTCCCTGGCTACTTCCAGGGTGATTTTGCCCCCAGCCCGCACCTGGGCGTAGTCCCTGACGCGCTTGAGCATCCGGTTGGCAATGCGGGGCGTGCCGCGGCTGCGGCGGGCGATTTCCAGAATGCCCTCGTTTTCCGCTTCCACACCCAAAATCCCGGCGCTGCGCCGGACGATCTGCGCCAGTTCCTCCGGCTGATACATCTCCAGCCGGAACAGGATGCCGAAGCGGTCCCGCAGGGGCGCAGACAACTGGCCCGCCCGGGTGGTGGCGCCCACCAGCGTGAACTTGGGCACCGCCATGTGGATGGAATTGGCCATGGGGCCCTTTCCGGTAACGATGTCCACCGCAAAATCCTCCATGGCGGAATACAGCACTTCCTCGGAAGTGCGGGACAGACGATGGATTTCGTCAATGAACAGGACGTCGCCCTGATTGAGGTTGGTGATGATGGACAGCAGATCGCCCGGGCGCTCAATGGCAGGGCCGGACGTCACCCGGATGTTGGATCCCATCTCCGCCGCCACGATGTTGGCCAGCGTCGTCTTGCCCAGACCGGGCGGGCCGTACAGCAGGATGTGATCCAGCGCATCCCGCCGGGACAGTGCCGCCTGAATATAGATGCTCAGGCTGCTCTTGACCTCCGTCTGGCCGATATAATCCCGCAAAGTATGGGGGCGCAGGCTCTGTTCCTGCTGATCTTCCGCCAGATACCCGGCGTCCATAAAGCGTTGTTCCATCATGGGTGATTTCCCTCTCTCGCCAAATGATTCAGTCCGTGCAATCTTTTACGCTTACATTCCCGCCATGGACCGCAGCGCCAGGCGCAGCAGTTCATCCGCAGGCAGATTCTTGTTTTCAATCCGGCCAAGGGCGTCCCTGGCTTCCGCCGGCGTGTAGCCCAGGCCTGTCAGCGCCGCCAGCGCCTGGGTGACGCCATCCGCCGCAGAAGGCGCCGCCGCCACCATCGCCGGGCCGGAAGTCGCCGCTGCGCCACCGGGCATTTGCCCCAGTTTGTCCTTGAGTTCCAGCACAATGCGCTGGGCAATCTTCTTGCCAACGCCCGGCGCCCGTGCCAGCGCCTTTTCGTCCTCGGTGATGATCGCCAGGCGCAGATCCGCCACCGACAGTGCCGAAAGCAGCGCCAGCGCCATGCGGGGGCCCACGCCGCTGATGCCAATCAGGGACAGGAACATCTGCTTTTCTTCCTGATTGATAAAGCCGAACAGCTCCATGGCGTCCTCCCTGACGGAAAGCCAGGTGTAGCAGCGCATGGTCTTGCCCGTTTCCGGCGCCGCATGAACGGTGGACATGGAGCAGTTGAGCAGATACCCCACGCCCCCTGCCAGAATCACAATGCTTCCGGCGCTTTTTTCACACACCTGTCCTTCAATAAAGGCGTACATACCGTTTCTCCTTTCATCAGCGATGAGCCTGTCATTTCATGCGGAACTGCTGGCTCATCCGCCCGGCCTGACAATGGGTGATGGCGCAGGCAATAGCGTCTGCGGCGTCATCAGGCTTGGGAATCTCCTGCATATTCAGCAGCATTTTCACCATCTGCTGCATCTGCTTTTTATCCGCCTTGCCGTAGCCTGTGATGGCCTGCTTGATCTGCATGGGGGTGTATTCATAGAGGTTTTCGGTGTATTCCGCCGCAGCGATGATCGCTGCGCCTCTTGCCGCGCCTACCATCAGCGCCGTAGTCACATTCTGGGCAAAGAACAGTTCTTCAAAGGCGACTTCATCCGGCTGATAATGATTCACCAGATCCCGCACGCCCTGTTGCAGCGCCATCAGCCGATGCTGCATCGGCTCGCCTGCCTTGGTTTCGATGCAGCCGTAGTCGATCAGCCGCAGCCGCCCGCCCAGGGATTCCACCACACCCCAGCCCATCAGGGCATATCCGGGATCAATTCCAAGTACAATCATGCTGTGCATCCTTTTCTATATGTTCCCTTTCTATCATACCGCCAACGGGGAAGGTTGTCAACGAGAACACAGACGGGTTTTGAGAAGTTTTCGGAGGCAAAAGAAAAACCGCATCCCCCGACAAAACCGGGGAATGCGGAAAATGATGATGGGCTTACAGGCCCAGAAGCTGCTTTTTCTTCTGGTCGAATTCTTCCTGGGTCACAATGCCCAGATCCAACAATTCCTTAAGTTTCTTGAGTTCATCCATAGCGAAAACGGCAGGAGCAGGTGCAGCAGGAGCCTGTGCTTTCGCCTGTTCTTCCTTGGAGATTTCTTCAAGTTCCGCCGAGTGGCACTTCGGGCAGTGCTTGAAGTCCTTCACTCGGGAGCGCATCGTTTCAGCCTGCTGATATTCAGCTCCGCCGGTCACACGGCTGACAAAGAGCGTGTTGCGTGCAGCAGAAAGTTCCTTGTCAAGAATATCCATTTCAAGTTGCCGATTCGACTCCGCATCCCGATTGGTATAGCAGAAGATATGCCCGCAAATCTTGCAGCGCATGATGTGTTCGTCATCCAGATGCTCTTCCCATTCCTTCTTCTTCTCAGCCACCTGCGCCTGAGTCAATCCTTGGTTTTTGATGTATTCGAAAGCATCCTTGTACTGCTTCATGCGGCCCCAGATGATAAGGTATCCTTTGCATTCAAAATTGATGTTACCCATGACTGTCTTCACATTTGTGATTTCCGAAAAGGCAGCGTCAATTTCAACGCGCTCTTTCCGAAAACTTCCGACTCGTGCCGTCTTGCCCTCGAAGTGCACGCCTTCATCCGTGATTGTCAGTTCTGCGCCAAATTCATTGTAGGGTCCAAACATGATTTTTCCGCCGATCATAGCAAACATCCCTCCCATGAGATATGGCGCTGCGTGCCTTGTTTCCTCGATCGCAGCCGAAAGAATCAATACGCCCCGCAGCAATTTGGTAATTTCATTATACCCCCCCCAGATTGTCAAGTGTTTTTGGCGAACTTGTATATATTTCCCCGACAGGAAGATGCAACCTGCGATTTGCCCGGATCAGGCGGTCCGGGCACCCAAAAATTCTCCGGCAAAGCACTGGACAAATGAACAGGGCTGTGGTATAATCACTTTTGCTGGTTTTGCCGATATAGCTCAGCCGGTAGAGCGACTGATTCGTAATCAGTAGGTCAGGGGTTCGAGTCCCCTTATCGGCTCCAGCATTCCCGAGGTGTAGCGCAGTTTGGTAGCGCGTTTGGTTCGGGACCAAAAGGCCGCGGGTTCGAATCCCGCCACTTCGACGCACAATAACCCTTGCAAACGCTTGATTTGCAAGGGTTTTTTCATGTTTTGGCGGACTGCTGATTTTTGCCGTTTATGCCCCTTTTTACCCCCTTATTCCCCGCTATGACTAACACGGTGACTAACGCTATGACTAACTCTATGACTAACTGCAAGAAAAAAACCGCACGTCCTTTGTGGCGATCCTGGCGCACCGCTCCGTCCTGGCGGGAGGTCAGCCCTTCGCAGAGGAAATGGCGGAATATCTGGCGCTGCTGAAGCGTTGAAGACAACAAAAGCGGCCTTGTAAGAGCGCAAGGCCGCTTTTGTCATGAAAATCAGAGGATCAGCACATGGCTGCCGGGCGTCAACACGCGGGTTTTGCCGTCCAGCACCAGCTCCGTATCCACCGGCGTGGTGATGTCGTAGCGCCAGCCGTCGGCGGTCTTCGTCCATTTGGAGGACACCAAACCATGACGCGTCTGAATAGCCGCTTCCAGCCAGTCCAGCTTGTCTGTGGGATGGGGCGCGATGCGGATGCGCGCGTAGCCCGGGGCGTTCTCGCACACCTGAATGCCTGCCGCCACGCCGTATACCCAGTCCATCACGGAACCGTAGGCGTAGTGGTTGAAACTGTTCATTTCCGCGCTCCAGAAATTGCCGTCGGGCATGACGCCGTCCCAGTGCTCCCAGATGGTGGTGGCGCCCTTGGTGATGGGGTAGAACCAGGAAGGGTACTCCCGGCGCAACAGCAGCTCCCAGGCCAGATCGGCATGGCCGTAATCGCTCAGCACATGCAGGATATAGGGCGTGCCGACAAAGCCCGTGCGCAGCTGAACGCCCGCCTCCCGTACCTTTTCGGCGAGAAGGTCAGCGGCCTTTTGTGGATCTTCCGCCAGGCGGAAATGAGCTGCAAGCGCACATTCAGTCTGGGTTGTGTATTCAGGATAGGTCTTGCGGAAGGCTGCCACGATGCGGGCGTGCAGCGCCTCATAAGCGGAAACGTCCTCGCCCAGCACATGACCCGCCTTGATGACCAGTGCCGTGGAGTAGGCATAGAACGCGCTGGCGATGAAGTCTTCCCGGGTGGAGCCCTTGGAGCTGCCGCTGGGAGCGTCCAAGCCCAGCCAGTCGGCATAATGCCAGCAGCCCGTCCAAAGATCGGGCGTGGTGGTGACGGTGCCGATGTAGTCCACCCACTTGCACATGCTGGGGAACTGGCGGCGCAGCAGCTCCGCGTTGCCATAGGCGCGGTAAACCTCCCACGGCACGATGGTTGTCGCGTCGCCCCATGCGGCAGAGGCCGTGCTGTGATGGACGACCGGCGACAGCACATCCGGGATGACTGCGCCCACATACCCATCCGCATGCTGGTCGGCAGCCAGATCGTTCAGCCATTTGGCGAAGAATCTTTCGGCATCGAAGTTCATGCAGGCCGTGCGGGCAAAGACCTGAGCGTCACCCGTCCAGCCAAAACGTTCGTCGCGCTGGGGGCAGTCGGTGGGCACGTCCACGAAATTCGACTTCTGCCCCCAGATCACGTTGGAGAAAAGCTGGTTCAGCATCGGCTCGGAGGTCGCGATAGATCCCGTGCGCTGCAGCTGCGAATGCACCACAATGCCGACAAAGCTGTCCAGCGTGACCGTTCCGGGGAATTCGTTGATGCGGATATAACGGTAGCCATAGAAGGTCAGCTTCGTCTTGTAGGTTTGCTGACCGTCCCGGCAGGTGTAGTGATACTGGCACTTCGCGCCGCGATAATTCTCGTTATAGAAATTGCCGTCCTTGTCCAGCACTTCGGCAAAGGAGACGTCCACCACGTCGCCGGCATGGGCATCCAGCGTCACCTCAAGGAAGCCGGTCAGCTCCTGTCCGAAGTCGATGACCGTTTCGCCCCTGGGGGTCTTGAAAATGCGCGTCGGATACACCCGGCCCTGCTCGCGGATTTCCTCGCCCTCCTGGGGGATGAGGGTATCCGTCGGACCGTCGCAGACCACGGCGGAAGCATATTCCGCAGGGACGAAGGTTGCGTCGTACACTTCGCCGTCATACAGTTCGGAGAAGCGCACGGGGCTTTCGCTGACCTGCCAGTTTTCATCGGTGAGGATGGTTTGCGTTGTGCCGTCGGCGTAGGCGAGGGTCAACTCTGCGGTGATGGCGGCGGGGCTGTTCATCAGCAGGGTCTGGGCAGTGTTGTCCTTGTGACACATCAGCGGACTGCGATACCAGCCCTTGCCGAGGACAACGGTCAGTTCGTTCTGCGCGGACAGCATTTTCGTTACGTCATAGGTCTGTACCTGCAGACGGTGCATGTAGGTCGTCCAGCCGGGAGCCAGCACATATTCGCTGACGCGCTGGCCGTTGATTTCCGCCTCGTAGGTGCCCAGGCCGGTCAGGCGCAGCACGGCAGAGGTAAGGGGCTTGTCCAGCGCAAATCGCCGGGTGAACATCGGTGCCTTGCTGCCCAGATCCTGGGCGGGTTTGATCCATTGTGCCTGCCAGTTCATAGGGTCACGTCCTTTCTTTGATGTATAGATTTCGAGATGCGTTTCACATTTCCCTGCGCATGTAATGCATTTCACCGCAGGTAATGTGCGCGCACAAGGTACCCACGCCCGCCTGTCCGGTGGGCCAGGGATTCGCGTCCCAATGGGTGAGGACGACTTCGCCGTTGACGGAGCAGACCATCTCGCTTTGGTCGAAAGCAACCTTCACCACATAGGGGACGTCCACAGCGGTATCGAAGGGCACCTCCGCCAGCGTGACGGCATTGAAATCCATGCGTACCAGCCGTGCTGTGCCGCCGCCGATCAGGGAAGCATCGCCAGCTTTGACGCACAGCGTGCCTTCGAAGGGACGGAGAAGACCAGCTGGAGCAGCATCTCGCCCGCTTAAGCAACATTGACCTGATAGGATACGCTTTCTCCCGCGCCCAGCAGCAGATCCTGCCCGCCATCCGCGCCGGGAATCAAACGCAGACCGTCCTCCGGGCGGAAGCCGCACAAGGCTTCATCGTGCGGGCCATTGCAGGGCAGGAACATGGCGGCATCCACCGTGCAGGGCGCATGGTACACCGCTTCGAAGTCGCTGCGCTGGTACGCGTGATCGTCCGCACCGACAAAGCCGATATTCTTTGCGCCGGTCAGCGTCAGGGGAGCTGCCACGCAGGGCCAATCCCCCAGGAAGACCTGCATGTTGTCCAGCCAGAGGGTCATTTGGCCGCGGTACTGCATCATCCGCAGGGTGTGGCGGGTGTCGGGATTGAGGTGCATGGGATAGGCCATGCGCATGCCGTTAGCCGTGAAGCCTGCCTTGTCAAAGACGAAGCTGTCACCGCCGACGTCCACCTTCGCGCCGGTGAGGGTCAGGGTGACCTCCGCTGTGCCGGTTACGCCGAGGGTGTAGCTGCTCTGCCAGCTTTCATTGTTTCCGAGGGAGCAATCCAGCCGCTGGGCGTGCTTGCGGGGGGCTTACCGAGTATTGTTTTGTTTTTCCGCTTTGCGTCTCGCCGCCCGGGCTGCCCAGCGGGCCTCGTCCTCCACCGTCATCAGAGGAGTTTCATCCTCCAGAATCTCCGTGATGCTCCTGCAAGTACTGTTTTGTTTTTCCGCTTTGCGTCTCGCTGCCCGTGCCGCCCAGCGGGCCTCGTCCTCCACTGTCATCAGAGGAGTTTCGTCCATCAGAATCTCCACGATGCTCCTGGAAGACTTCTGTTCCGATGCCGTCGGATTCGAGGAGGACGGGGTGCTGCCCGTGGGGGACGTCGTTGCTCCATTTCGAGTATCCATCAAGTTCGCCTCCAATTTTCAAAGCCTCATAGGTCTTGTCAATACTGCCGTTGGTCACGCTGAACAGGTATTCCGGCGAGATGTAGCGTCCTTGAGAGAGGAATCGCCCCAACGCACGGCTCAGGGTTTTTCCACGTTCCAGTGTAACATAGTGGGCGTGGACATCGTAGCCATAATCCGTGAAGATCGAAATATTCTTCTGGACGGAACTGAGTTTTCCGCCCACGACGGGGAGCACCACATTGTCTCCGGCGTATGCGGCGTCATCCATCATGCGCTGCCAGATGTACCGGCTTTCATTATGCAGATAGCCGCTGTTCAGGCCGCCTTCGTACTCCGGCAGGCGCTCCTTCACCATGTCGCTGTCCAGCACTCTGCTGCCGTTTGCCTGGCTCAGCCAGTCCGCCAGAGCGGAACTCTTACCGGCAGCAGGGGGGCCGATGACGATATCCAGTCGCTTTTCCTGCTTGATAGCGCCAGTATAACTCGTTTTCCCGTCCTTGTCAATCAGCGCGCTGCCCAGGCCCATCAGTTCCTCGCGGATGTCCTCCTGCAGGGAGACTCGCTCCGGGGTGACTAGTTTGGCCATTTCCTCAGGTGTGTAGGGCTTCTCGCGGTAGGGCACAGACTCGATGCGCTGCCGCTTCTTGGTCAGGCGAGCCATCTGCTTGAATACCTGGGTGGGAAGGTGGGTGCGACCGGTGATGCTGGCGCTTTCACCCCGGGCAAGTTCCGGGTACTTGGCCACCATGTGCTTCCAGCAAGCATCCTGCCAGGCAATCAGCTGCCTGCGATTGCCGATGATATCCTTGGCACTCAGGCGTTTGTCTGCCGTCAAAGGCACGAAGCTGACATGCATGTGGGGCGTCTTTTCATCCATGTGCACCACAGCGGACAGGAAGGTTTCCTTCGCTTGCTTCTGCTCCAGGAAGTCCAATGCGTGCATGAAAAAAGCCCGAATTTCTTCAGGTGCTTTGTCCTTGAAGAATTTCGTGCTGCAGGTGATGATGGTTTCTACCACTCGAACGCTGTCCTTTCGGGTGCGGCATTGGGCACGGGCGATTTGCCGTTCCGCTTTGTCAAATTCTTGGTGAGATCGCCCATACATACGAGCTCCTTCTATGTGTTTGCATAGATGCAGACGTAACTGTGTTCTTGTAGGCATTATAATGCAAATATTTGTTCGTGTCAAGGCGTGATCTATGTGTTTACGAATCATCATACCGTTCGCACATATGTCTGATTCCTGCTGGTCGGCTTATCAGGCATCCTCATAACCACCAGCCCCTTCTCAATAGCCGGGCCGATGTACAGCTTACGCAGATTCTCCTTGGATTTCAGCCCCAACGCAACCATGATCTGTGCTGCCGTATAGGGCACATCGTACTCCATGACATCCAGCAGCCGTCGCACCTGTTCAGGTAGGTATGCGTCCTCGCTGGATACCTGCGCCAGCGCCCAATCCAGCGTGAGGTTGATCTTGTCCAGCATGAATTCCACAAAAATGTCAGACTTCCCAGCTGAATTGCAGGCTGCGATAGCTTCATAATAGCCGTCCTGGAATTCGTGGATGCGGCTTTCCAGCGGCAGGTACTGGAACACTGGGTTCCATGCCGACAGCAGCGCTGTCTGCCACAGGCGCGCCATGCGTCCATTGCCATCGGCGAAGGGGTGAATAAACACGAACTCGTAATGGAACACAGAAGACAGAATCAGCGGGTGCACAGTAGCGGAGGCTGTCCGCATCCAGCTGAACAGCGCTTCCATCTGATCAGGCACAAGAAGGGGCGGCGTCGCCATAAAGATACAGCAATCTCCCTTGAACACGCCCGCGTTTCCAGCGCGGAATACGCCGGACTCCTGCACGGTCAGGTGGGTCATGATGCCGTGGAGCTGCTTCATCGCGGCGATGTCATAGGGATCAAACTGCCCGATCATGTCATAGGCCTGATAGGCGTTCTTGACCTCCTGGATTTCCTTTTCCGGGCCGAGAACCATCTTACCGGCGATGACGCCATGCACTTCGTCCAGGGAAAGAGAATTGGCCTCGATGGCGAGGGAAGAGTGGATGGAGCGGATGCGGTTGTTGCGGCGCAGGTGGGGCTTGGATTCAAAGGCTTTGTAGTTGCTGATGCGGCCAGTCTTTTCGGCGATTTCCGCTACGAGCATCAGCATCCGGCTAGTGATGGTGAAGGGCGGTTGGTAGGACATGAACGTTACCTCGCTTTCATCCAGTAGTAACACCCAAACAGAGTACATATGCAACATCTTAAGTGTTATCTTGCGTGGTTTCTTGCGTGCAAAAACGAAATCCGCCCTTCCGCTGTAACCCAACACAGTATCAGAAGGGCAGATGTTTTTGTCCAATCGCAACTGTTCGTTCAATCGGAAAACCCTGTATTTTCAAGGTCTACTCTTTGCCTCGATCTACCAGAAAAGCCGGATATATGTTTATGATTTTTTAGTTTGCCTTCCTGCGTTCGGACCAAAAGGCCGCGGGTTCGACCGTCACTTCGACGCATCAAATCCCTTGCAAACCCTTGATTTGCAAGGGTTTTTCATGTTTTGGCGGACTGCTGATTTTTTCCGTTTGTGCCCTATAAAACCTCGTTGTTCCCCGCTGTGACAAACACGGTGACTAAAAAAATGAATGCTACACAATAACGAAAAAACAGTCTTCCATCTGGCATACCAAATGGAAGATTCTTCTTTGGAAAAGGTATTTTCAGGCATCATTTAAGAATTGAAGCACTCCTTTAGCCAATGTGGGGTTTCGCCCTCACCTCACACAAAAGAATAGTACGAAAGGAAAATCCCACAAACAAACAATCCCCCAAGCCCGTCAGGGCTTGGGGTGATGGGTCAAGGGGCGATGCCCCTTGCGGGGTCCAGGGGCAGAGCCCCTGGTGGGTTTCCAAAGGGCAAAGCCCTTTGGCAGGGGTGTCGGGGACGGAGTCCCTGACCCCCTGGTCACTGCATCATGGCGAGAATGGCCTCGGCGGCTTCCTGTTCATCGACGCCTTCCACAATCAGAATCAGTCCCTGCTGATCTTCCAGTCCCAGGGACAGGAGGCCCAGCATGGATTTGGCATTGACAATCCGCTGGTTATACTCAATCATCACCCGTGACTGATACTTGCAGGTCACCTGCACCACCTGTGCAGCCACGCTGCGGGTCAACGGCTTGCCGCCGGGGAAGGTAATCGGCTTTCTGATCATAGGCGTCCTCCTGTTCCTCAGGCGCTTCATCAGCGCAGAATGTACTTCTGAAAGGTCGTTTGGGCGTCACAGGTCATCCGTGATGCTCTCGATTTCCTCTTCTTCCTCCATTTTCCGGGCGATCTCCATCAGGCGGCGCATCCGGTGATTCACACCGCTTTTGCCCACCGGCGGATGCATCAGCTGGCCCAGTTCCGTCATGCTCAGTTCCGCATGATCCAGCCTGAGCCGTGCCGCCTCCTGCAGGCCCTTGGGCAGGGAGGACAGGCCTCTCTCAATGGAAATGCGCTTGATGGCCTCGAACTGCTCCATGGCGGCATTGAGCATCCGCTCGCCGTTGTGTTCGTCACAGTTGATGGCCCGGTTAGCCGCGCCACGCATCTGCTTGCTGATGCGGATGTTTTCCAGTTCCATCATGCTGGAGGACGCGCCCATCAGCGCCAGAGCGTCGGAAATGTGCTGGCTGCTCTTCAAATACAGTACCGGCGTGCCCTTGCGCTGGAAGATGTGCACCGGGATGCCGGACTTTTCCAGCAGGCGCTGCAGATCCTTCAGCAGGGTGTCATTGGCGGCAATCCATTCCAGATGATAGGCCTTTTCCGGGCTGGACATGGTGCCGGCGCCCAGAAATGCCGCCCGGATGAACGCCTTGCGGCAGCACTGGCGGGTGATAGGATAGCGGGGCGAGGTGCGCTTGAAGGACACCGTGCCGTCCTCGTCCTTTTCCATCATGTTCAGCGCCAGTAACAACTTTTGTGAATCCTGATCGCCCAGCGTCAGCACGCAGGTGCGACGTCCGCCCAGGCGGCTGTGCTGCACGAAGTACAGCTTGGGCATCACCGACAGTTCCGTGCGCAAAAGCAGGAAAATCCTGCGGGCCAGGGCGGCGTTTTCCACCCGATAACTCACCAGAATGCGCCCCAGACCGTGCATCGACAGCGTGGCTGAAGTGCGGGTGAGGGCGCTGAGTTCGCTGAGCATACAGCAACTTTTGCCCAGGGGCAGACGGGTCAGTTCATCCTTGACATTCGATGAAAACGACATCAGTTGTCCTCCCCGGCAGCCCAGTGCGCCTGTTCAAGAGCCAGGTCCCGGTGGGAAACCGCCACCTGCACGCCCTTGTCCGCCAGGAATTCCCCCAGCGCCTGGGCAATGGCCACGCTGCGGTGGGCGCCGCCAGTGCAGCCGATGGCAATCACCAGTCGGTGCTTGCCTTCCTCCTGATAATGGGGCAGGAGGAAGGTCACCATGTCCGTGAGTTTTTCCAGAAACGCCCGGGTCACCTCATGACCCAGTACGAATTCCTTCACCGGCGCATCCAGGCCCGTCTGATGGGCCAGATGGGGGATATAAAAGGGGTTGGGCAGAAAGCGCACATCGTACACCAGGTCTGCCTGACGGGGCAGGCCCCGCTTGAATCCAAAGGAGGTCACTTCCACCCGCAAGGCTTCCGGCGCACCGTCCGCTTTGACGATGGACAGAAGTTTCGCCTGCAGCTGCCGGGGCTTGAGGCTTGATGTATCAATCAGATGATTCGCCGTTTCCCTCAGGGGCTGGGTGCGTTCCCGCTCCTTAGCAATGGCTTCCGTCAGGGTCACGTGTTCATTGGCCAGGGGATGCTCCCGGCGGGTTTCCTTATAGCGGCTCACCAGCACATCGTCGCTGGCCTCCAGGAACACCGTTTCGATGTCGTAGCCCAGAGAGCGCACTTCCTCAATCAGATTGCTCACATCATAGGCGTTGAAGAACGCAGCGCTGCGCACGTCCACGGCAAAGGCCACCAGCGGGCATGTCATGCCGGAATTCTCGCACGCCTCCATAAACCTGAAGATCATCATCGGCGGCAGATTATCCACGCAGAATGCGCCCATGTCCTCCAGATAGCGGGTGGCTGCCGTTTTGCCAGCGCCGCTGAGTCCTGTGAGCAGCAAAAACCTCATCCTGTATGCTCCTTTTGCATATTGCGATGCACGTTATACCTTCTGGGGCGCCACTTCTTCGCCCAGAATCCGCACTTCCGGCTCCAGCGAGAAGCCGGTCTTCTGATAAACCACCTTCTGCACATAGGCCATCAGCGCCATAAAATCCGCCGCCGTGCCGCCCCTGTTGAGCAGGAATCCGGCGTGCTTTTCGCTGACCTGTGCGCCGCCAATGGTGTACCCCTTGAGCCCGCACTGATCCACCAGCGCCGAGGCATAGCCGCCCACGGGGCGCTTGAAGGTGCTGCCGGCGCTGAACATCGTGAGAGGCTGCTTGTCCGCCCGCTGGCGGTTGAGCAGCACCATTTCCGCCAGCAGGTCCTCCTGTTTGGCGGGATGCAGTTTCATGGTCACCCGGGTGATGATCTTGTCTTCCTCCATCAGGCGGGAATAACGGTGGGTGAAACCCATTTCTTCGCCGGTGTAACTGAAGGGCTCACCGGCCATGTCAAGGCCCTCCACCAACGTCACCACCTGGGACAGTTCGCCGCCATAAGCGCCGGCATTCATATATACGCCCCCGCCGATGGTGCCGGGGATGCCGCTGGCAAAGGTCAGGCCGCCGAGGCTGTTGTTGGCAGCCGCCATGGCCACCACGCTCATCATCACGCCGGCGTCGCAGCGGAGGGTCTCCCCTTCCACTTCCACGCTGTCCATGCCCCGGCAGATGCGGATCACCAGTCCGCGGATGCCGCCATCGAGCACCAGGAGGTTGCTGCCGTGACCGATCACCGTCACGGGCACGCCGGATTTCTTGGCGGCCCTGAGCACCATCTGCAACTGATCCCGGTTTGCCGGATGAACCATCAGGTCCGCCGGGCCGCCCAGGTGCAGCGTGGTATAGCGGGCCATCAGCGCATCCCGCTCCATTTGCATCTCCGGCGCCTGCTGCCTGAAAAGCTCCTCCAGCGCCGTCAATGATGTATCAAACATTGCAATTCCCTCCCACAATATTCATTTTACTATACTTTTCTTCCTTCATCAATAGGCAAAAAGAAAATTGATAAATATTTTTCAAACAAAGGCCCTGTATCATCTTATGCCGACTTTTCAGATGTCAGAACCATAAAAAACCTGTGCAGAAATTGTCTGCACAGGAGAAACGTTAATAGTCCTTCCCCTCATACCGCCGGCACCAGGTGTATTTGCTGATGGCGCTTTGCTGTGCGTCGCCGCAATAGGTGTTGATGAGGTCACGGATGTAGGGCGGCATGACCCGGTTGTATTTGATTTCCAGGATGATCTCGCCGTTGTCAAAGGGCGGCACGGTGGGCACGTCGGGGTTGAACAGATCGATGCTGTTCAGGCCCGTGCGCAGCTGCTTGTCAAAGGTAATGCGCACTTCCTCCGCCGGATGCAGATACGCCTCCCGGACGTAGTCCACAATCACCACAGGGTGCAAAAGCCGGGTGGTCATTTCCCGATACACATCGCTGAGCAGGCCCGACCGGGTGGTTTCCAGCCCCGTGGGGTCGCAGGCGATGAGCTGCTCGCACAAATCCCTGGGAATGGACAGGCTGCGTTTGCTGATGAGGCTCCCCACCTTGGTCTTACATTCCAGTTTGATGACCTTGTCCGTCAGGTTATAGATGCGGATGCGGTACTTGTCACGATTCTGCACGCCGCTGAGTTTATCATGGAGGGCGTCATCAAACACGGTGTCAAAATACAGCGAGCGGATATGATACTCGTTGTTTTCATCGCCGTTGGGATCCCGCTGCAGCACCAGGTCCAGCGCATTGGACAGGAGGTAGTATTGCTTGGGCGAAATAAAGAATTTCAGTTCGTGGCGCAGGGGCATATTCACCGGCAATATCCTCACCTCCTCATTCGTTCTTGGGTCATGCCTTCAGGGAATCCATCAGGCGCCGGCTTCCGTCTGGCAGGCCACCAGCGTGGCGTCATGCACGCCTTCGATGCCCAGCATCAGGGCCACCAGATCCTGCTTGTTGTCGATGCGCACTTCGTAGGTCATTTCAGCGCCGGCACGGGTGATGGTCTTGGAGCGCAGGTGACGGTACTTCACGGAACGGCGCAGCTGCTGAGTGATGTCATACTCGGCTTCCTGGTCATAGTGCAGCACCAGCAGGTAGCTGTTGGGATTCTGGAACTTGACGAAGTTCATGATCAGCAGCACCGCGGAGATGCCCACCACCACCACCAATGCGATGATGAACAGTTCCGCGCCCAGCAGGATGCCCATCGTCAGCGCCCAGAACATATACGCCGTGTCCAGGGGATCCTTCACAGCGGTACGGAAACGCACGATGGACAGGGCGCCCACCATGCCCATGGACAGGGACAGGTCAGACTTGATACACATGACCACCGGGGTGGTGATCAGGGTCAGCATGACCAGCGTCATGCCGAAGGAGGGGCTGTACAGCACGCCACGGTAGCAGCGCTTGTACACAAAGGAAATCACCATGCCCACCGCAAAACCCATCAGCAGTGCGACGATCACCTTCCAGGGCGTCAGCGCGGCAAACTGCTGGGCAAAATAGGCGGACAGGCCGGTGGTATTATTGACGATCTCATTGGTGCTAACCATCAGTGTTTCCTCCCTTGATATGACCGGAATGCCTCCCGGTCTTTTCAGCGGCTGGGCCGCTCATGTTCCGTGTTCCATTATAGCGCATCTGCTCGCCGGCGTAAACACGCCCCGGCAGGGAATTTCATCAAAATTTCCCTATAAAATGGCTTTCGCGGCAGTTTTGGGCCTTTACGGCACGGCTTCCGGCGGAATCTCCGGGCGCGGACCGAGATATTCGATCATCTGCTCGTCCGTGAGGTCAAAGGCGTCCTGCACCATGCCCCAGAGTTTGTTGGGGCGCAGCATCAGGGTGTTGTAGAGGCGGTTGATGCGCTGTTCCCAGTAGCGGTAGGCGCCGTCGGGGGTGGTGGGCCATTCCTGAATGACCATCTGGTCGTGCTCAGGCGCCCAGCGGGAGAAGTGGATTTCCATTTCCGGCTTGATCGCCGCCACACATTCATCCAGTATCTCCGACATGAATTCCGTGGTGAAGGTCTGGAAGATGTCGCCCAGTTTGCGCAGGAACATATCCTTGTACTTGGGGATGGACAGCAGCGTGCGGAAGATGGTGTTGTCGATGTTCTGCTGGCCCATGCCCTTTTCCTTGGTGTAGCTGGCAGGGCTGTCAAAACCGGAACGGTACAGGCCGTAGTCGGCGTCATACCAGATCCATTTCCACTTGCTGCCTTCCTGATGGAGCCGGTAGAAGCGGGTGTTACCGATGTCGGAGTTGCCCACAAACATTTCCAGCGCCATGTATTCCAGGTGGTTTTCGATGTCGATGTTGTCCTCGATGTACTTAAGGTCTTCGGGGTTATTGACAGGATCGCTGGCCTTGATCTTCTTGATCATTTCCTTGTATTCCTTGTTGGAGCCGTAGGCCACCTTGTTGCTGGCCTCCAGGATGTCCATGTTGCCGGCTTCTTCCAAAGGCAGCCCCTCAAACTGGGCAATCATGAAGCGATCCACCCGCTCACGCAGGTTGTAATGCCCCCAGTAGACGCCGTTTAAGTACACCGCCACGGGCTTCCACGCCTGATGCACCACCTGGGTGCCGTAGGCGTCCAGCAAGCGGGACTGGAAGCCGTCCAGCAGGCGGGTCCAGGCGCAGTCGTTGCCGGAGTTTCTCAAAACCAGCGACTTGTATTCCGTGTAGGGGCGATCTTCAAAGATAGCAGCGGCGAAGGTCTTTTCGCCGTAGAGGGACTTGGCCCTGATCTTCATGGACTTTTGCGGCATATCCAGGCTGAAGTCGCCGATCAGGCCGATGGACACGCCCTGGCTGAACACCTGGGTGCCGTCCTGAAGATAATACTCCACATAGCCTTCCTTGTTGTCCAGTTCATCCTTGACGTAGCGGTACACCGTGTTTTTCCACGGCAGCATACCGGGGCCTTCCTTGATGATGTCATCGCCGATGGTCAGCATACCCGTTTCAGGATTCCACAGGTCCCAGGGGTCCACCACCACCGACACCACAGGCAGGCTGTGATAGGCGTTGATGAGGTAGGTGGCCGTGGTCACCGTGGAGGGGGAATACTGAGGGTCATCAGGGAACGCCCTGGCGCGGATGACCGTGGTGTAGGCGATGTTGATGGTTTCTCCGTGATAGGGGGTGCCAGCTTCCCTGGTGGGCACAGAGCCGTCCAGGGTGTAATACACCGTGGCGCCATCGGGGATGGTCAGGGTGGTCTGCACCGCCTGATAGTGCAAGCCCGGTTCGGCGCTCAGCTGGGGCGCTTCCGCATAGCCCAGAAAGCCGATGTTGTTTTCCAGCCCCGGGGTGGGCAGTTCATAATAAAAAAAGCCAGCCAATCCCTTCGTGCGGCCATAGGACACATTGGTGGGAATCAGCGGCAGCACAATCCTATCCAGAATGCGCCCGGTGGGGTCTGACAGGCACAGGACTTCCGATCCGCCCCGCATGATCTTGAAGGAGGTGTGGGGCTGGGCTGCCGTGGAAGAAGCCACATCGCCGTCGCAGCGGATGAGCATATACTGCCCGGGCGCAATGGTCGTCCCTTGCGGGAACTGCCACTTGCGGGCACGGCCGATGTTATCAGAAAAGCCATAGCCGGACAAATCCACCGTGACGGCGGAGCTGTTGTAAATCTCCACCCAGTCCACAAACTCCGCCAGACCCGAGGCGATCTCCGTGGTGTCGTTGGAGGCCATGACCTCGGAGATATACACGCCGGTGGGATTCATGGCCCGCAGATTATAGTCCATGGAGTTGCGCCCGCTCTGGTCATTGGGCAGAGCGGGTGTGGTCACGGTCTGAATGGAGAAGTTGCCTTGGCCGTCACGGGCATAGGAGGCATCTTCGGGAACGTTGTCAATGATGACCCGGTCCACCAGGCGGCCATGGCTGTCGGAGAGCACCAGCGTGTCATGCTCGGCGCTGATGCGGAAGTTGGCATGGGGAATGGCAGTGGGATCGTTGCGGATGTCCTTGCCGGAGCAGAACACCAGATAATACCCATGGGGGGCCACCACAGCGTTTTCCGGGAAGCGCCACTTGAGGGGCTTGCCTTCCTTGTTGGACAGGGCGTAGTTGTTCAGGCTGATGGGCTGATCGGTGGTGTTGTACAGTTCCAGCCAGTCGCACAGTTCGCCGTCGGCATCCCGGTAGCCGGTGAGGGGATCGGGGCAGATTTCGTTGATGATCAGTGCGCCGTCGGCCACCATGGTGGCCTTGAGGTAGGCTTCATAGCCCGCCGTGGAGTTTTCATATCCGGGGCTGAAGGAAGCGGTGGCGGCAAAGGTGCCATCCTCCTGCAAGGCATAGCTTTCGTCGCTGGACATGATGGGCATGGTGACTTCATCCAGCAGATAGGCGTTGCGGTCGTAGAGGTACACCGTTTCGCCCACGCTGGAGAGTTTGAACTTGGCATGATAAGGCCGCCCGGCTTCCGCCTGATTGGTATCAGAGCAGTAGACCACCACCCGGCCGTCCGCCGGCAGGGTCACGTCCGGGAACAGGAAGCGAATGGAGTCGCTGCGGTCGCTCAGGCCCACTTCCCTGAGGTTGATGTCGTGGTCAGAGCTGTTCCAGATTTCCACCCAGTCGGTGTACTCGCCGTTTTCGTCCGGCACAGCGGCGCGGTTGGAGGGCATCATTTCGCTGATGACCAGCCCGGCGTATTCATTGCCGGTGGTACCCTTGGTCTGATCAACAACGTTGTCCTCCGTGCCCACGGTATACCAGGCCTGGGACACAGGTTCCTTGGGGCACACCAGCACCATCACCGTCAGGAAGGCCACAAAGGCCAGCGCAACGATGATGTTGATCTTGCTGATCTTTTTCTTTCGTTTGCGGGTGTCAGGGGCTTCCTCCTGGACATAGCGCTGGGAGCGCCTGTTGCCGGAGGGTCTGACGGGAGGAGTCTGCGTCATAAGTGATTCCTTTCCGTGGCGTAAGGGGGCACCAAAGGGCCCCGCTGATGAAGTCTTGCGTCAAGATAACGGAACAGACCTGTTCCGCCCTGCATTATACCATAACTTACCGCACTTCCGCAAGGCTTATTGCGCCCCTTGTCCGCCGGGGATTTCCTCTGCTTCCTCCATCTGATCGGCAGGCGTTTCCGGCCAGCCCATCTCTTCCAAAAGGCCAATCATCCGCATTCTCGTATCCGGCGGGACGATTTCGCCCTTTCTGAGCTGATTGAACACTTTCAGCCGGCGATACCACGGCTCTTTTTGGAGGATTTCCTTCCAGTCCATGCGCCTGAGGGCCTTCTTCATGTCCGGGGTGTTCATCAAAGGAAGCAGCGCTGCCTTGGCGGCGTCTGCCTGCATGAGGATTGTAAACTTTTCATGAAGGATCTCGTACCGCTGCTGTTCCAGGCGCTGAATCCGGGTGCGGGAGGAAATCACCATCTGCTGCAGACGGTTTCTGCGCCAGATCTGCCCCGCCCGCAGGGAGACGGTGCGGGCCGTTTCCGCCCGCTTGAGGGCAGCAGCCGTAAACCGGCGCAGCGCCTGCCCCATTTCGGCGGCCCTTGCGTCGTTTTTCCATGCCACCGGGAAGCCCTCCCGGGCCATCTGGGCAAGGAAATCATCAACGCTCTGCGTCCTGACGAGTTGATGCAGCGGCGCAAAGCGATTCACGTCCTCATAGCCGCTGTTGTACAGAAGCATCACCGGCGTGCCCACCGCCAGACAGGCCATGGCGCAGTGCAGACGCCTGGTGATGACCATGGTGGCAGCAGCGTAGGTCTTCAGCACATTTTGCGCCTCCGCCATGCGCTTGTCGAAGTCGGGGGAAGGCTCCGTCAGGGTGTGGGTCATCTCCCGCACCTCCGTGCCTGCTGAATACGCCCTGAGGGCGTCGGTCACGCCCTGGGGCACATCCACGCAGCACACATAGGGCTGCAGGGCCGTGGGCACTTCCGGGCGGGAAAGGGTCAGGGTGATGCACCCCGTCATCTCGCAGGGGACGCCCATCTGCTGCATCTGCCGGAAGGTGCTTTCATCCCGGCAGCCCACCGGTGCGCTGTTTTTCAGCGCTTCCTTGCCGGCGCCGTCCAGGGCCGTGAAGGGAATGCCCCAGGTGTCCCGCTCGGAAGCGTGGACGCCCACCATCACCGGCGAAACCTGAGGATGGGGCGGCCAGTGGTGCAGATGCCTGAACACCGGGCCTGTGCACAAAAGCACCAGGCGGTCTTCTTCCGCCAGATCCGCCGCCGGCTGCTCCATCGCCCGCACATCCACCCACCGGGCCTTTTGGGGCATCAGCTGCAGCGCCGCCAGCGTCCTGAGATCATCGCCCAGGTTGTCCGTTCCTGGGTGCCAAGTCACGCCATAATGAATCATCGTATCCTCCTTGCACGGGGTCTGCCCCGCACCTTCAGCGCTGCAGGTATTCTTCCAGGCACAGGTTGTGCTGGTACATATACAGGCTGTGTTCCGTGCCCACATAGCGCACGTGCCAAGGTTCCGCCAGGTATCCGGTGATGTCTTCCTTGTCCGCCTGATACCTGAGGATGAAACCGTAAGTCCAGCAGTTTTCTGCCAGCCACACGGATTGCTTCGTATCCTTGAAAAATTCTCCCGGCACCGTCAGGTCAAAAGCCACGCCCAGATGATGCTCGCTGCAGCCGGGGTCCGCCACCGTCTGCCTGGCGGCAGAGGCGGCTGCGCTGCGGGACAGGCCATTTTCATTCATATACGCCTGCACCTGCTCTTCGAAGATGTCCTCCTGCTCGGCCACAGACCGATAGGCAGAAGACACCTGCCACACCGTCAGGCCGTCTTTATGGGCAGCCCGGAGCATCACCATCAGGGCGTCCACCGCCATGCGCTCACCCAGCGTGCCGTCGTGCTTGATCTTCACGATGGAGGAATCGCAGTAGGTGTTCATGTTCACCAGTTCGGACACTTTGTAGTTGTCCGGCAGTTTGTTTGCCCGGTTCACCAGCACCAGTTCGCCGGTGGAATCCACACCGGGAATCCTCCCCACGACGGAATTCTGCTGCTGAAGGGTGATGACCATGGCGTCATCTGAAAACAGCCGCTTGCGGGTCGCCTCGCCCACCACGCCGTCGTCATCCAGCTGATGCAGCCGCTGGAAGGTCTTCACCGCCTTGCGGGTGCCTTCGCCGAACTGTCCGTCCACCGCGCCCGTGTAATATCCCAGTTCCTTCAGGCGCTCCTGCAGCGCCGCCACCTGCTCGCCGGAATCACCCGAGCGCAGCAGGCCTGTCACTTCCGCCCCGGAGGACGGCGGAGGCGTTTGTGTTGCCGGCGCCTGGGTGGGCGTGGGCGTCACAATCACCTGATGGGCCTTGTCGGAATACAGCACCGTGCGGGTTTCCTGGCCCACGGTGCCGTCAGCGCCCAGGCCGTGCTGGCTCTGGAACAGCGTGACCGCTTCCCTTGTGCCGGGGCCGAACTGGCCGTCCACTGTGCCCGTGTAATAACCCAGTTCCTGCAGGCGCTCCTGCAGGCGGCGCACATCCTCGCCCTGGGAGCCAGAACGCAGCACCGGTTCCGGCGTGGGGGCGGAGGGATCCACCGTCACCTGCATCACATTGCCATAGGGCGGCACCGGCGTGGGGGTCAGGCTGGCCTCATAGGAGGTCTGCTGCACCAGCCCCGCCACACGCACGCCCATCACGATGGCCACTACCAATAAAGCCACCGCCGCAATGCTTAAAATCACCTGGGGAATCGTCCACTTTCCTTGCATCGGATGTTCCTCCTGCTTTCTCTCTTCAGTATACGATATTAACGGTGGATGTGCAAGAAAAAATCCCTTTTCCCGCCAAAAAACCGGGGGAGTTTCCCCCAAACAGATTGACAAGAGCGTGACAATTGTTTATGATAAGTGTGTTTGGGTTTTTGTGAACTGACGTCTCAAACGGACGAATTTGAAGGAGGTATCTTTCCTATGAATAAGCCTGTTGTGCTGGTCGTGATGGACGGCGTGGGCGAATCCCCCGTGGAACTGGGCAATATGGTGCTGAAGGCTTCCACCCCCACCCTGGACGACCTGAAGGCCAATCACCCCTGGCGTTCCATCAAGGCCCACGGTGCTGCGGTGGGTCTGCCCTCTGATGATGACATGGGCAACTCCGAAGTGGGCCACAACGCCCTGGGCTGCGGCCAGATTTACTCTCAGGGCGCCAAGCTGGTCAACGAATCCATCGAATCCGGCAAGATTTACACGTCCGACGCCTGGAAGAACCTCGTCTCCGGCGTGAAGGCCAGCAATGGCACCCTCCACTTCCTGGGCCTGCTCAGCGACGGCAACGTGCACTCCAACATCAGCCACCTCATCGCCATGCTGGGTCAGGCGAAGGCCGAGGGCGTCAAGACCGTGCGCTGCCACATCCTGCTGGACGGCCGTGACGTGCCCGCCACCTCTGCCCTGGAGTATGTTCAGCAGCTGGAGGACACCCTCGCTGCCCTGAACGATGCTGATTTCGACGGCCAGATCGCTTCCGGCGGCGGCCGCATGACCATCACCATGGACCGCTATCAGGCCAACTGGGACATGGTCAAGGCCGGCTGGGACGTGCACGTGCACGGTCTGGGCCGCACCTTCTCTTCCGCCCGGGAAGCCATCGAGACCTATCGTGCGGAAACCGGCGTGATCGACCAGGATCTGCCCGCTTTCGTCATTGCCAAGGATGGTCAGCCCGTGGGCACCATCAATGATGGCGACAGCGTGATTCTCTTCAACTTCCGCGGCGACCGTGCCCAGGAAATCTCCATGGCCTTTGACGGCGATGAATCCTTCGACAAGTTTGACCGGGGCGTTGTGCCTCAGGTGAAGTACGCCGGTATGCTGCAGTATGACGGCGACCTGTGCATCCCCCGCTCCTTCCTGGTCAATCCCCCGGAAATCCGCCGCACCCTCACCGAACTGCTGGTGGAAGCCGGCGTGCCCGAGTATGCCTGCTCCGAGACCCAGAAGTACGGCCATGTGACCTATTTCTGGAACGGCAACCGCTCCGAGAAGGTCTCCGAAACCCTGGAAGTGTGGGAGGAAGTGCCCTCCGACGTGCGCTCCTTTGACGAGTGCCCCTGGATGAAGGCCACCGAGGTCACCGATCTGGTGATCGCTGCGCTGGAAACCGGCAAGTATGGTTTCATCCGCTGCAACTTCCCCAACGGCGACATGGTGGGCCACACCGGCAACTGCCTTGCCACGGAAATCGCCGTGGAAACGGTTGACCTGTGCCTGGCCCGCATCAAGAAGGCCGTGGACGAAGCCGGCGCCATTATGCTGGTAACCGCCGATCACGGCAATGCTGATCAGATGCTGGAGAAGAACAAGAAGGGCGGCGTGGCGCCCCGCACGGCCCACAGCCTCAATCCTGTGCCCTTCATCGTGTATGACCCCAATGGCCGCCACGAGCTGAAGGACAATGCTGATTTCGGTCTGGCCAATGTGGCCCCCACCGTGGCGCAGCTGCTGAACATCCAGCCCTACGACTGCTGGGAAGAGGGCATGATCCGCTGATTGTCGGGGGCCCTGCCCCCGACGCCCCCTTCTGCGGGGCGTTGCCCCACACCCCACCAGGGGCGCCGCCCCTGCACCCCGCAAGGGGCATTGCCCCTTGACCCATCACCCCAAGCCCAGAAGGGCTTGGGGGATTTTTGTTAATGGGTTCTCTCTTTGAAAGTATGTTCTTGTGCAAGGTAAGGTTTCGCCCTCACGGGCGACCAAAGGGCTTTCCGATCGCCCTTTGGAAACCTTCGGCGCCCCTTCGGATGAAGGGAGTATGAGCCTGTTTGTCGGAAGAACGGTTTTTCTTTGTCGCTTGCTCAAGATTGTCGGTAGGGAGCAAGCCGAAGGGGTCCAGGGGGCGACCGGAAAGCCCCCTGGTTGTCTCGGTAAAGACAAGCCAAATCCATAAGACTACCCCAAAACAAAACACCCCGGAAATCCGTCAGGATTTCCGGGTGATGGGTCAAGGGGCGATGCCCCTTGCGGGGGTATCGGGGGCAGCGCCCCCGATTGGGATTCCAAAGGGCAAAGCCCTTTGGTGGGGTGCAGGGGCAGAGCCCCGCAAGCCCCGTTTGACTCCCACCCTGTTTGATGGTACAATAGGGGCACAATCACAGGGGCCTTCAGTACAGAAGGCTTTGGGAACGAGGCTGAGGATGGAGCAGATCCGGATCATTTTCTTTGACATCGACGGCACGCTGGTGGATCCCCGCACGGGAAAGATTTCCCCCATGACTTTTCAGGCGCTTCAGCGGCTGCGGGAGCGGGGGATGCGGCTGTGCATCTGCACCGGGCGGGCGCCGTCGAGCCTGCCGGACTTCGATGAAATGCAGTTTGACGCCTTCTGCACCTTCAACGGCTCTCTGTGCTATGCGGGAGATCAGGTGATTTTCAGCAACCCCCTGCCCAAGGAAGACGTCGCCCGGGTGATGGAAAACGCTGCCGCCCTGGGCCGACCGGTGACGGTGGCCACCAGGCGCCGCCTGGCCGCCAATGGCTATGACGAGGATCTGGCGGATTATTACCGCCTTGCCGACAGGGAACTGACGGTGGCGGAGGACTTCGAGCAGGCGCTTCACGAAGACATCTACCAGATCATGCTGGGATGCCGGGCGAAGGATCATCCGGCGATCATTCAGGGGGCGCCCGGCGTCAAGCCCGCCATCTCCTGGGATCGGGCGGTGGATATCATCCCCATCAATAGCGGAAAGGCCACCGCTATCGCTGAAACGCTGCGGTTTTTCGGCCTGACCGCCAACGAGGCCATGGCCTTCGGCGATGGGCAGAACGATGTGACCATGCTGCAATCCGTGGGCTTCGGCGTGGCTATGGGCAACGCTGCTGAGCAGCTCAAGGCCGTGGCGGATGACGTCTGCGGCGATGTGGCCCAGGACGGTATCTATCACTATTGCCTGGACCATGGGCTGATCTGACAAAATCTGTAAAAATCAGCAATCTGCGTATTCAAAATGCCTCTTCTGTGTTATATAATAGAAGAAGCAAAGGAGGGTTTCTCATGTTTTTTAAGAATGCCCGGATTCTCACGGAGGATTTCACGTTCCGCTTTGGCGCCTTTGAAGTGACGGACGGCAAGTTCGGCGAGATTCTCCTCGAAAACGTGCCCGAAGACGCCATCGACCTGGAAGGCGCCACGGTCATCCCCGGTCTGGTGGACGTCCACAGCCACGGCAATTCCGGCGCTGATTTCTCCGACGGCGATTACGAGGGCCTGAAGGCCATGGCGGCTTACTATGCCCAGGTGGGCGTGACGTCCTTCGCCCCTGCCTCCATGACGCTGCCCTATGATGTCCTTGCCGTCGCCTTTGGCAATGCAAAGCGTCTGGTGGAAGAAGCCCCCGCCGGTCTTTCAGTGCTCCGGGGCATCCAGATGGAAGGCCCCTACTTCTCCTATAACAAGCGGGGCGCCCAGAATCCCGCCTACCTCAAAGCGCCGGACTTCGAGGGCTTCAAGGCCCTGCAGGAAGGCTGCGGCGGCCTGGTGCGCATCGTGGACATCGCCCCGGAACTGCCCGGTGCGGAGGAGTTCATCCGTCAGGCGAAGGAACTGTGCACCGTGTCGGTGGCCCATACAGAGGCGGAATACACCCACGCCAAAATGGCCTTTGACACCGGCGCCACCCACCTCACCCACCTGTACAATGCCATGCCCGCCATCCACCACCGCAATCCCGGCGTGATTCCCGCTGCGGCAGAAAACCCCAACGTGCGGGTGGAACTGATCTGCGACGGCCTGCACGCCCATCCAGCGATGGTACGGTTTGCCTTCAGCATTTTCGGCGGAAAGCGCATGGTGCTGGTGTCGGATTCCGGGCGCTGCTGCGGTATGCCCAACGGCAGCAAGTTTGAACTGGGCGGTCAGGACGCCTGGCTGGTGGACGGCGTAGCCCGTCTGGCGGACGGCACCATCGCCTGCTCCGCCACCAACCTCTACGACTGCATGGTGAACGCCATCCGCTTCGGCATTGCGGAAGAAGACGCCGTCCGTGCCGCCAGTTACAACCCCGCCTGTGCCATCGGCGCAGATCGGCAGGTGGGCTCCATCAAAACGGGCAAGGTGGCTGATTTCCTCGTCTGCACGGAGGATTACGCCAAGCGCCGCGTTTTCATGGCGGGCAGGGAACTGTAAGGAACACCCCGTTTGACTCAAATTCAATGCGGCCAGCGGCGTTTGCCCTGCCCATGAAGATACGAAGGCCGCCACCTGGCGGACCACCAACACAACCAAGGAGGAATCCCTATGGCTCGTATTTTGGAAGCCGCTGTTGACTCGTTTGCTTCTGCCCAGGCGGCCATTGCCGGCGGCGCTGACCGGCTGGAACTGTGCGGGGCGCTGTCCGTGGGCGGCCTGACCCCCTATGCGGAACTGCTGCGGCAGGTCCGTGAAACCAGCAACATCGCCATCCGCTGCCTGATGCGCCCCCGGGGCGGCGATTTCCTCTACACCAAAGAGGAAATCCAGATGATGGCGGCACAGATTGAAAATCTCCGCAAATTGGGCGCTGACGGCTTCGTGCTGGGCTGCCTGACCGCCGAAGGCGAACTGGACGCCGAAGCGATGGCGCCCATGCTCAAGGCTGCTGAAGGCACCGGCCTGACGCTGCACCGCTGCATCGACGTCTCCCGTGACCCCCTCAAGACCTACATGGACGCCAAGGCCCTGGGCTTTGACACCATCCTCACCAGCGGCGCTGCGGGCTCCAGCCTCAAGGGCATGGAAACCATCGGCAAGCTGCTGGCCCTCCGGGACGAGCATCAGGGCCCCGAAGTGCTCATCGGCGGCGGCGTGAACGCCAAGGTCATCACCGCCTTCCGGGAAGCCTATCCCATGTCCCGCGCCTTCCACCTCAGCGGCAAGACCGAAGTGGAAAGCGGCATGATCTTCCGCCGGGAGGGCGTGCCCATGGGTCTGCCCGGCCTGGACGAGTGGCACCTGCCCCTGACCAGCGAAGAAAACATCCGGGCTGCCCGAATCGCCGTGGACGCCTGATTCGCCTGAACAATCTCACAAACAAGCCCCCGGAGCAACCTTCCGGGGGCTCAGTCTGTCAAAAAAAGCCGAGCATTCAGTTCCGTAACTCGCCGCCAAGCGACTTAAAATCGAAAACCAGCGAGCCCCTTCGGTACACGGAGGAACGGCCGTCAGGGCTGCTTGCAGCCCTGACAGTGACGGAGTGCAAAACTCGAAAAGTGCCTTCAGCACTTTTCCGACACAAAAAACTGCCCCCGGAGACGAATCTCCGGGGGCAGCGCTATTCTTTCCCGCGTGGGCCGCAGTGTCAAAGAATTGGCTTATTCAGCGATCTTCTTGAACTCTTCGAAGACAAACTGAACCTTGGGGCCGATGACGACCTGCACAGAGGTCTTGCCGGGGCGGATGACGCCGGAGGCACCGGAGGACTTGATCTTCTTCTCGTCCACCAGCAGGCGATCCTTCACTTCCAGGCGCAGACGGGTGATGCAGTGCTCGACGGAGGTGACGTTCTCCTTGCCGCCCAGGCCTTCCAGGATGACCTGAGCCATAGTGGTGTAGTCATCGTTGGCCAGTTCGATCTTCATTTCGCCTTCCTGGTCGTCTTCACGGCCGGGGGTCTTCAGATCCCACTTGGTGATGGCGAACTTGAACACGAAGAAGAACACGACGAAGGCAGCCACGCCCAGGGGCAGGATCAGCCAGGTGTTGGCAGCCGCGGGCAGGGTGGAGGAGAAGATCAGGTCGGTCGCGCCAGCGGAGAAGCAGAAGCCGGCACGGAAGCCCAGAGCCACGGTGATGGCGGCGAACACGCCGTACAGGGCAGCGTACACCACGTACAGGGGGAAGGCCAGGAACATGAAGGCAAATTCGAAGGGCTCGGTAACGCCGCAGATGAAGGCGCACAGAGCGGCAGAGCCAACGATACCAGCAGCGATCTTACGCTTGGCAGTCTTGGCGGTGACGATCATGGCCAGAGCAGCACCGGGGATACCGAACATCATGCAGGGGAAGAAGCCAGCCATGTAGGAGCCGACGGACCAGGTGATTTCAGCACCGTTCATGGTGTTGCCCTGGATCAGGCCGTTCCAGTAGGCAGACAGATCGCCCAGGCCGATGGTATCAAACCAGAACACATTGTTCAGGGCGTGATGCAGGCCGGTGGGGATCAGCAGACGGTTCAGGAAGGCGTAGATGCCGGCGCCCACAGCGTCCAGGCTGACGATGGCCTGGCCCACTTCGTACAGGCCGCGGAAGATGACGGGCCAGACGAACAGCAGCACGGCAGAAGCCAGGATGGAAACCACAGCGGTCACGATGGCAACAGCACGCTTGCCGGAGAAGAAGGCAAGGAAGTCAGGCAGCTTGGTGCCCTTGAACTTGTTGTAGCAAGCGCCGCCGATGATGCCGCCCAGGATGCCGATGAAGGCATTGCCGGCGGTCTTGGCGTAAGCCACTTCGTTGATCTCGTTCATCATGAAGGGAGCGATGGTGCTCACAGTGCCGGGGGCCAGCAGGGTGGTCATCATCAGGTAGGAAACCATGCCAGCCAGGCCGGCAGTGCCGTCGCTGTCCTTGGCCAGGCCAACGCCAACGCCGATGGCGAAGAGGATCGCCATGTTATCAATCAGAGCAGCGCCAGCCTTGATCAGGAAGACGCCCAGAACGTAAGCAAAACCTTCGGTAGCACCAGCAGCGCCCATAGCAGCGGGAGCCAGGGCGTAGCCCAGACCCATCAGAATGCCGCAGACGGGAAGCGCAGCAACGGGCAGCATCATGGCCTTGCCCAGCTTCTGCAGATACTTCATCATAGTGAAGAACCTCCTAAAAATTCTGTTGTGACATTTATACAAAGCTGTCGGCCCACGACAGCCATGCATCAAAAGGGATTAAAGATTCGCTGCCAGGAAGGCCTTGAGTTCTTCAGCGGCCTTCGCTTCGTCAGCACCTTCGATGGTGACGGTCAGTTCCATGCCCTGCTTGGCAGCCAGGCGCATCAGCGCCATCAGGCGCTTGGCGTCGGCGGTGCCGGTGGGGGCGGTGACGGTGATCTTGGAGGCATAGCCGGCCACAGCCTTCACCAGCATACCGGCGGGACGGGCGTGCATGCCCAGGGGATCATTGATGACGTGCTTGATTTCAACCACGGGAATCTCCTCGCTTTCGTGAATTTGTTTACACTTCAGACTGACACACCAGCTTGCGGGATTCCAGGATGCGGCCCGCAGCCATGCTCAGCTCAGTAAAGCCCATTTCAATGAACTTTTCCTGCATTTTGGGGTCGGCGCCCAGTTCGCCGCAGATGCCCGCCCAGATGCCGTTGTCATTGGCAGCCTTGGCAATGTGGGCCAGCAGCGCCAGCAGCGCCGGATGATAGGGATCGTAGAACTCGCTGAGTTTGGCGTTCTGACGGTCCACCGCCAGGGTGTACTGGGTCAGATCGTTGGTGCCCACGGAGAAGAACGCCGCTTCCTTGGCCAGGTCACCCGCCAGCACGGCAGCCGCCGGCGTTTCGATCATCACGCCGATGGGCACTTCCTTGAAGGGAATGCCTTCTTCCTCCAGTTCCTGCCGCACCCGGGCACACAGTGCCTTGGCGGCTTTGAGTTCCCACACAGAGGCCACCATGGGGAACATCATGTGCAGGTTGCCATGCACGGAGGCACGGTAGATGGCGCGCAGCTGCGGGCGGAAGATTTCTTCCTGCGTCAGGCAGATGCGCAGTCCGCGCAGGCCCAGAGCGGGATTTTCTTCGGCTTCCAGGCCCAGGTAACTCACCTGCTTGTCAGCACCGATGTCCAGCGTACGGATGACCACCGGGCGATGGCCCATGGTTTCCGCCACCTGACGATAAGCGTCATACAGTTCATCCTCGGTGGGCAGGTTTTTGCGGCCCAGATAGAGGAATTCGCTGCGCATCAGGCCCACGCCTTCAGCATCCGCTTTCAGAGCGTCCACGGCGTCTTCCGGGCAGCCGATGTTGGCCACCAGCAGCACCTTCTTGCCGGAGCGGGTCACGCTTTCCTTGCCCCGGTAGGCTTCCAGCGCATTGCGGGCAGCAGCGGCCTTTTCCTGCTTCTCACGGAGCATGGCGAGGGTTTCCTCGTCAGGATCGGCATACCAGGTGCCGGTGGTGCCGTCCACAGCCAGCACCGTGCAGGCTTCCACCTCTTCAAAGGTGATGTCGGACTGCACCAGAGAGGGGATGTTCAGCGTGCGGGCGAGGATGGCCGTGTGGCTGGAGGAAGACCCCTGCCTGGTCACGAAGGCCAGAATCCTCTCACGGGGCAGCTGAATGGTCTCACTGGGCGCCAGGTCTTCCGCCACCAGCAGGAAGGAACCTTCCGGCAGCTGGAAACCGGTGTTGCCGCAGATGATGTCATAGATGCGGCGGGACATATCCCGGATGTCAGCGCTGCGGGCATTCATGTAGGCGTCATCCATGGCGGCGAACACCTGAGCGAAATCCTCGCCCGTGTCCAGCGCAGCCATGGCAGCAGAAGCGCCGCCTTCGATGGCCAGATTCACGCCGTCAAGGTAGTCCAGGTCTTCCAGCATCAGCAGCTGCACTTCCACGATGGCCGCCTGCTCTTCGCCGATTTCCACCTTGGCTTTTTCAAACAGCTCCGTCAGCTGCTGACGGGCCACTTCCAGCGCAGATTCAAACTTGGCCTTTTCCACTGCAGGGTCGCCCGAGGAAACAGGCAGCGTGCGCTGCGCCTTGCGGTACACCACCGCAGGGCCGATGGCAACGCCGGAGAATACCGGCAAACCAACGCCTTTTTTCATCTTGAAACTCCTTACTTGGCCAGTTCGATCACCACGTCAGCGTTGGTGACATCCTTGCCGGTGATGGTGTTGAAGGTGGGATAATCATCGGTGTTGCAGATCACCATAGGGGTGATGATGGGCAGGCCGGCTTCCTTGATGGCTTCCAGGTCCGCCTCGATGAGCAGCTGGCCCTTCTTGACCTTGTCGCCGTTGGCGGCATGGACGGTGAAGGGCTTGCCTTCCAGACTCACGGTTTCCAGACCCACATGGATGAGGATCTCGGCGCCGGCGTCGGACACCAGGCTCACCGCATGGCCGGTGGTGAACATCATGTCCACCGTGGCGTCACAGGGAGCGTACACCTTGCCGTCCACAGGCTGGATAGCGATACCCTTGCCCAGCATCCCTTCAGCGAAGGTGGGGTCGGGCACTTCGGTCAGTTCAACGGCCTTGCCGGCCATAGGAGCGCAGTAAGAATCAACCGGTTTGCTGAACAGCTTTTTGAAAAATCCCATGATGATAACTTCCTTTCTGTTTCGTAGCCGATTTTTTAACAATGTATTTTTTGTGTTTTTCTTCACCTCATCATACCAAAGAAACAGCCAATTGTCAATCCGTCCGGGGTGGTTTTTCCTCCTTTTTCCAGTTTTTGTTGCACCTCTTCCCGGATAATGCTATACTGTGCCCAAGGAGGCTTGTTATGAAACGCATTTTAGACTGCCAAAGTTCTGATTTCCGCCAGATGTCCCCCCGGGAACTGCTGGATGCCATCGCATCCGGCGAAGGCCGCACCATCGCCTGCGAGACCATCGGGAGCATCATGCCCATGCTGGGCGACGTCACCAACGCCGAGTTTGCCGCCGCCATGGGGGCAGACCTGCTGATCCTCAACGTCTTTGACGTCCACCAGCCCCGCATTTTCGGCCTGCCGAAAGTGCCCCCGGAAGACACCATCCGCAAATTGCAGGAACTGACCGGACGGCCCATCGCCATCAACCTGGAGCCGGTGGATGACCCCCTTTCTTCCACCGACCCGGAAGAAAATATGTGGGCCATGACCGCCGGGCGCAAGGCCACGGTGGAAAACGCCCGCAAGGCCATCGGCATGGGCGTGAGCCTCATCCTGCTCACCGGCAATCCCGGCATCGGCGTGACCAATCAGGCCATCGTCGCCACCCTGAAGGCCTACAAGGAAGCCTTCGGTGATTCCGTGATTCTCGCTGCGGGCAAAATGCACGCTTCCGGCATCCAGTCAGAGAGCGCCGAGAACATCATCACCCGGGAGGACGTGACCGCCTTTGCCCAGGCGGGCGCGGATATCATTCTCCTTCCCGCCCCCGGCACGGTGCCCGGCATCACCATGGAATATGTGCGGGAACTGGTCACCTGCGCCCACTCCCTGGGTCGCCTGACCATGACGGCCATCGGCACCTCCCAGGAAGGCGCAGACGTTGCCACCATCCGCCAAATCGCCCTGATGTGCAAAATGACCGGCACGGACATCCACCACCTGGGCGACGCCGGCTACGGCGGCATGGCCCTGCCGGAAAACATTCAGGCGTACTCCATCGCCGTCAGAGGCATCCGCCACACCTACCGCCGCATGGCAGCATCGGTGAACAGGTAAAGAAAAAGCCCCAAAATCAACAGCCATGACGCTATTGGCATCATGGCTGTTTTTATATTCCCATCCTCCCCACCCATAAACCGCCCTTCCCTTTTCCCCGCCCGTCTGATATAATGTTGTAAAGTGGATTTTCTGTCTATGCCTGTTTTCCGTGCGTTTCTCTATTTCAGGCTCTTCCCCTGTTAGAAACACCCTCCGGGCGGGTATATTGTCATTAACCCCAGAAAGGAGTCACATCCATGCAATACCTCATCTCATTCCTGGAAGGCATTATCACCTTTGTTTCCCCCTGCCTGTTGCCCATGCTGCCCATTTATATCTCCTATTTTGCCGGCGGCGGCGAGCGCACCACCCGCAAGACCCTCACAAACGCTCTGGGCTTCGTGCTGGGCTTCACGGTGCTGTTTGTCCTCATGGGCGCTCTGGCCGGCACGGTGGGCAGTTTCCTGACCCGGCATCAGACGGCAGTGAACATCGTTTCCGGCGTCATCGTCATCTTCTTCGGCCTCAACTTCCTGGGCGTGTTCCGCCTGAACCTCTTTGGCGGCAGCAAAAAGAGCATGGACACGAAGAATCTCTCCTTCTTCTCCTCCATGCTCTTCGGCGTCATCTTCTCCATCGGATGGACGCCCTGCGTGGGCGCTTTCCTGGGCTCGGCCCTGATGCTGGCCTCCCAGCAAGGCTCCGCCGTCACCGGCATGGTGATGCTCCTCACCTATTCCCTGGGTCTGGGCGTGCCCTTCATCCTCAGCGCCGTGCTGATTGACAAACTGAAGTCCGCATTTGATTTCATCAAGCGCAATTACCGCATCGTCAACATGGTCAGCGGCGGCTTGCTGATCCTCGTGGGCGTGCTGATGGCCACCGGCCTGCTGGGCCGCCTGATGGCCCTGATGAGTTAAGGAGTGACACCGATGAAAAACAAGAAATCCTTCTGGATTCTGGCCATCGTGCTGGTGGCGCTGATGATCGGCGCCGGCGCACTGTACACGCAGTTGGGCGATCAACTTTCCATGCCCCAACTGGTGACCCAGCAGGGCTTCCCTGCCCAGCAAGCCACCGATGCCCCCACCAATGCACCTACTGAAGTACCTACCGAAGTCCCGACGGAAGTTCCGACTGAATCACCCACCGAAATCCCCGCTGAAGTCACCTCCGCCCCGACCGAAACGCCTGTGGCTGTGACGGACGCCCCGACCGAGGCCCCGACCGAAGCACCCACCGAAGCTCCTACCGAAGCACCCACCGAGGCCCCCACCGAAGTGCCCGTGGTGATTGCGCCGGACTTCACCGTGTACGACAAGGATGGCAACCCCGTCAGCCTGTATGACTTTAGGGGCAAACCCGTGATCGTCAACTTCTGGGCAAGCTGGTGCGGCCCCTGCAAGATGGAAATGCCCGACTTCCAGCAGGCCTACGAAACCTACGGCGAAGACATCCACTTCCTGATGATCAACCTCACCGACAATTCCCGTGAAACGGTGGAAAAAGCCCAAGCCTACGTGGACAGCCAGGGCTTCACCTTCCCCGTGTACTTTGACACCGATCAGGACGCCGCCATCACCTACGGCGTCATGTCCATCCCCACCACCTACTTCCTCGGCGCTGACAGCAGTGCCGTCGCCATGGGCCGGGGTGCGCTGGACATGGAAACGCTGGAAATCGGCATCGGGATGATCAACGGAGAATCAGCCGAATAACCCCACACAAAACACCCCGCCGGAAGAGTGCCTTCCAGCGGGGTTTTCAGGCGATCAGAAAAGGTCGGGCATTCAGTGCCGAAACTCGCCGCCAAACGACTATCAATCGAAATTCAGCGAGCCCCTTCGGGGCGGTTATACGGGGCAAAGCCCCTGTACGGTGAATTTCGTGCGATTTCGTCAGAAATCGCTTCCTTACACGGAGTCACGGCCGTCAGGGCTGCTTGCAGCCCTGACAGTGACGGAGTGCAAAACTCGAAAAACACCCCGCCGGAAGAGTGCCTTCCAGCGGGGTGCTTTTTACGTTTTGCGATTGTCAGCCTGAAATGTCAGGCCGGGCAAATCATTAGTTGGCAGCCTTGGCGAACAGTTCCACCATTTCGGTCACAGAGATGGTGCAGGTAGCAACCAGATCGGTGCCGGTGGCGTAGCCGCCGTCCAGTTCCATGCCGGTGATCTCAGCCAGGGTCTTGCCGGTGGCGTAAGCGCAGAAGCCGGCAGCCTGCTCGTACCATTCCTTGCCGATGGGGCTGATAGCCTTCATGCCGTAGCCTTCCTTCAGCACGTTCTTGGACTGCACGGGAGTGGCGATATCGGAAGTGATCTTGCCGGTGGCGTCGAACTTCACGACAGCCTGAGCAGCGTCGATGATGCAGGAGGTGATGGTCTCACCGTTCAGGGTGATGGCAGCCACATGGTTGTAAGCATGAGCCTGGCCTTCAGCGCCTTCAGCAGCGTCCTTGCTCTTGGCCAGAGAAGTCACCTGGGTCAGCTTCAGGACGTCGCCCTTCTTGGCGCCGATGTGCTCGGCCTTGGCAACAGCGTCCAGAACGCCGGGCAGGAACTCGTTCACAGCCAGCGTGCAGGAAGCGATCAGATCGGCGTCGGTGGCCTTGCCGTTCTCGTCCACGCCCATGTTGGTCAGTTCTTCAGCGGTCTTGCCCACGCAGTAGGCAGCGAAAGCAGCAGCCTGCTCGTTCCACTCAGCAGAGATGGAAGAGGCGGGACGCATGCCGTAGCCGTCGCCCAGTTCGTTCTTGGACTGAACAGCAACGGACTTGTCGGTGGTCAGCTTGCCGGTCTCGTCGAAGGAAACCTTGGCCTGGACATAGTCGATGGCCACAGCGTCGATCACGCCGTTGTCATCCACAGTCACAGCGGTCAGGACGAAGTTGGCCTGAGCCTTGCCGTCCTTACTGGAGGACAGGTCGATCACATAGGACAGACCAGTCTTGACATTGACAGCTTCATCGGCCATGACGGACACGCAGCCCAGGCACAGCACGAGAGCCAGCACGAGAGAAATCACTTTGCGCATTGTATGCACCCTCCGTAAAAATTTTTCTTTGCATCCGGTTTTTCCCGGAATACAGCGCCTGTATTATAGCACGCTCACCTTAACACTGTATAAATCCTGTCTTAATATTTGTTAAGTTTGTTCCTTTTCATACTATTTCTCTTCCTCATTCACCGGCAGACGCACTCTGAAAGTCGTTCCCTGGCCCAAAATGCTCTCCACGGTGATTTCACCCTGATGGTTTTCCACCACCTGCTGCACGATGGCCAGGCCCAATCCCGTGCCCTTGCCGCCTTCCTTGGTGGTGAAGAAGGGCTCGAAAATGTGCTGCAGCACCTCCTGCGTCATGCCTGAGCCGGAATCCTGCACTTCCATCTCCACGCAGGCGTCTTTCCTGCGGGTACGCAGGGTGAGCCTGCCGCCCTGCTCCATTTCCTGATAGGCATTGAGCAGCAGGTTGAGGATCATCTGCGACAGATTCGTTTCATGTCCCAGGACCTTCACGCCGGGGCACTGCAGGTCCGTTTCCACCTGCACCTTGCCGGGCTGGGCAGGATGCGCCGTTTCCAGCGTCCTGACAATCACGGCGTCCAGTTCCACAGGGCGGAAGGTCATATCCGTATTCTTGCGGGACATTTCGCCCAGACGGGCAATGATGGTCTTGGCCTTGCGGGACGCTTCATAAATCGCCGCCACGTTGTCGCACAGTTCCTCGTCCTCTTCCGGCAGCTTGCCCAGCGTCATCATGCTGTACCCCATGATGGGCGTGAGGAGGTTGTTGAATTCATGGGCGATGCTGCTGGTCATCGTGCCGATGATTTCCAGCCGCTGATGGTGCGCCAGTTCCTGAGATGCTTCCAGCGTCTGGCGGATTTCCTCATTTTTGCGCTGCAGGAGGCGCACTTCTGCCTCATTGCGGCGGCTCTTTCTGCACAGTTCCACCGCCAGCATCACCAGCAGCATCAGGCCCACAGCAATCATGCTGCCATAGGCCACCACGCGCACGATCATGGTGCGCTGCGCCTTGATCGCTTCATCAAAATGCCCGCTGACGCCAACGCTGAAAAACCCGTTGGCGCTGCTTTTCGCCGGGATCATCGCCAGCATGAGCTGATGTTCTTCCCCGGTGTATCCCACCGTCAGGTCGTAGGAAGCAGTCAGGCTCTCCTCCCCTGCGCCCAGCATAATATTCACTGCCGGCAAGTCGCAATCCGCTTCCGTCAGGCCCTTCGTCTGGGTTGCGGAGATGCCATCCACCCATGTGTGCAGCAGGAAGTTTCCGTCGCCGCTTAGGAGTTTGAGGAAGGTGCTTCCGTCCTCAAAGGTATGGGCAATGTCCTCATAGCACTGGCGGATGTCCATCAGCGCCGCATAGGTCATTTCGCCCCGGGACACCAGAAACGCCAGATACATCTGCTGATCCCCATGCGTGCAAAGCACCGTCTGTCTTGATTCCAGTTCGCCGTGCATCACATAATCCGTACTGCCATTGGTGGACAGGCAGATCTCCCCGTCCCTGATGGCAACCACCGTCGCCACGTTTTCCCTGCGCCCCACCAGGCTTTCCTCCATACGGTAGAGCAGGTCCGTTTCGTCGCCGGTTTCCAGGTAGGTGCTTTCCGCCATCGCAAAGCCCCGGCGTTCCAAAACATAATCAAGATCGGTGTACAGATCGTCAAATTCCAGTTTCAGCATTCTGTCTGCCGAAGCCACCAGCCCCCGCAGGTGATTGCTTTGCGTGGCGATCACCAGTTGTGCCGCCTGATGCAGCACCCGCGCCATCATCACGGCGCCGCTGATCGTAAGAAACACCGAAAGAATCAGCAGCGCATAAAAACTGCGTCCTTTCCGTTTCAGCCATTGCAATCGATCCATCCTCCCCTCTTGCCAAAAAAAGGATTGTGTTGTATGATAATCATACACGAAACTTCATCTGATGTAAAGTGATGTAAAGTGATGTAAAGGAGGAACACCTATGCAGGATCTCATTCTGATTGTGGATGACGACGAGGCCGTCCTGACCATGCTCAGCAAGGTCATCCGCAGCAATGGGCTGCTCCCCGAGTGTGCCTCCAGTGCCGAAGAAGCCCTTTGCCTTCTTGCCGCCAAGGACTATGCCCTGATTCTCATGGACATCAACCTTCAGGGCATGGACGGCTTCACCTGCGTGGAGACCATCCGGCAAAAGGGCCTCAAGACGCCCATCATCATCGTCAGCGGCAGGCTGGAAGACTACGACACCCTCTACGGGCTGGGCATCGGTGCGGACGATTACATCACCAAGCCCTTCAACCCCGTCACCCTGGGCGCAAAGGTCAAGGCCCTCATCCGCCGCAGCCGTTCCACCCTCCCCGGCGCCGAATCCATCATCACCGCCGGCCCCTTCACCTACAACACCTCCACCCTGCGCCTGTACAAAAACGGCACGGAAATCCCCCTCTCCGCCAAGGAAAATGCCATGATGAAGCTGTTCATCGACAACGTCAACCGCATTTTCTCCAAGGACATGATCTACGACCTGATCTGGGGCGAAGCGGTGATTGACGAAAACGCTATCATGGTGTACATCAACCGCCTGCGCCAGAAAATCGAGGACGATCCCTCCAAGCCCCAGTTCATCCGCAACGTCCGGGGCGTGGGATACCGCTTCACCATCTGATTCAGCCGAATATGAAAAAGGCGCCCTGCCGGCTCTGCTTGCCAGCGGGGCGCCTGTTTTTGTTCGGGGGAATCACTTCCTACCGGAAGATTTGCGGTTGATGCGCTGCACCGGTCGGCCCATGGCACGATTGCCGGGCACATTGCCGGAGAAGCGGGATTTGGGCGCCTGTTCGGGGCGGGCCGCAGCGGCGGAGCGTTCCTTCCGTGCGGGCTTTGCATCCCGGGCGAGAGCCTTTGCCTGCTTCGGGGGGACCACGCCATTGGCAGAGCGCACCTTGCCGTCCCTGCCGATGATAACAGGGGCCGCCTTCGCCCGGGACTTGCGGGGCGTGGCTGCCTCGCCGGACATGGTGACCTTCCCCGGGCGGGGCTGACGGGGCTTGGGCTCCGAGGGCGTCTTGACCTCCATGGGCCAGTCGCTTTCCCTGATGGGCAGGCGCTTGCGGATCAGTTTTTCCACCTGACCCAGCTGCTTGACCTCGTCAATGCAGCAGAAGGAGATGGCCTTGCCTTCCCTGCCGGCACGGCCCGTGCGGCCAATACGGTGCACATAGGCTTCCGGCTCCATGGGCAGGTCGTAGTTGAACACATGGGAAAGCCCGGCGATGTCAATGCCCCGGGCGGCGATGTCCGTGGCCACCAGCACCTTGATTTTGCCCGACTTGAAGGCATTCAGGGCTGCCTGACGGGCGTTTTGGCTCTTGTCGCCATGGATGGCGCTGGCCTCAATGCCCGCCCGGGACAGTTCCCGCACGATGCGGTCAGCGCCGTGGCGGGTGCGGGAGAACACCAGGGCATTCTCCACATCCTCGCTGTGAAGCAGGTGGGCCAGCAGGTGCTTCTTGTTCACCTTGTCCACATAGTACAGCACCTGATCGATGGCGTCCACCGTGGAGGACACCGGGTCCACCTTCACGCTTTCGGGGTTGTGGAGCAGGTCCATGGCCAGTTTTTCCACTTCCTCGGGCATGGTGGCGGAAAACAGCAGCGTCTGATGTTTTTCCGGGAGTTTGGCGGCAATGCGCCGCACATCGTGGATAAAGCCCATGTCCAGCATTCTGTCGGCTTCATCCAGCACGAAGGTCTCCACCCAGTCCAGGCGCACATAGCCCTGATTCATCAGGTCCCACAGGCGGCCGGGGCAGGCAATCACCACGTCGGCGCCCCGGTGCAGGGCGTCAATCTGCCCCTGCTGCCCCACGCCGCCGAAAATCACCGCGGGGAACACCGGCAGCTTCTTGCCATAGGTGACGAAGTTCTCGTAAATCTGCTGGGCCAGTTCCCGGGTGGGCGTCAGAATCAGCGCCCGGATGACCCGGGGCTGACCGGGCCTGACCGGCTTTTTGGCCATGTTCTGGATCATCGGCAGAGCAAAAGCCGCCGTCTTGCCGGTGCCGGTCTGGGCACAGCCCAGAATATCCTTCTTTTCCAGCACCAGCGGAATGGTCGCCTGCTGGATGGGCGTGGGCTCCTCATATCCGGCGGCCCGCACGTTTTCCAGCAGCACAGGCATCAGTTTCAGGGATTCAAAAGTCATCAAACATTCCATTTCTGAACACAATTCTGTTCGGTTTCATTTTCAGCGCCAAAAGGGCGCTCGGCTGATTGTACCACACCTTGCGGATGGATGCAATCATCCTTTCGGGGCGATTTTGCTTCACCCCTGGGCAGCAGCGCCGCCCTTGCGGGTGAACCTATCCGTCAAGGCCTTCATCCCCCAAGTAGACAGGAGCATCACCGACACCGCCAGCGCCGTCAGCACCAGCATGGCCAGCATCTGCTTTTGGTCAAGGGTCACCAGCAGGAACACTTCGCCCAGCACCAGCACGGCGCCCACCATGGCCACGGCGGCGCAGATCATCACGGCGGCCCGCAGCTTCGTCAGCGGCTGGCACACCCGCCAGAGCATCATCAGCCCCACCACTGCCGCCGAGAGGGTCGCCAGCGTGGCAGCCACTTCCTGCGGCCAGCCAAAGAGGAACCGGCCCGTCACCGCCAGGGCAGCGCACACCGTCACCGCCAAGGCGCCGGGAACAGCCCGGAGCAGCACCGTCTGCAGGAAATTCCCCTGAATGCGGGCCCGGTTGGGCTCCAGCGCCAGGAAGAAGGACGGCGCGCCCACGGTCAGGCTGCTGATGAGGGTGAGCTGAATGGGCTGGAAGGGATATCCGCCGGGCAAAATCAGCATCAGCACCGCCAGCCCGAAGGAATACAATGTCTTGACCAGGAACAGGGACGCCGCTCTGGTGATGTTGCCGATCACCCGGCGGCCTTCGCCCACAATGCGGGGCATTCCGGCAAAATCGCTGTCCAGCAGCGTCAGTTGGGAAGCATGCTTGGCGGCATCCGAGCCGCCGGCCATGGCGATGGAGCAATCCGCCGCCTTCAGGGCGGGAATATCATTGACGCCGTCGCCCGTCATGGCCACGCTGTGACCGCAGGCCTTGAGGGCCTCCACCAGCTGCCGTTTGCGCTGGGGCGTCACCCGGCCGAAGATGGTATACTTTTCGCAGGCATTTTTGAGTTCGTCTTCCGACAGAGCGGAAGCGTCCACCCAGGCATCCCAGCCGGGAAGTTCCACCTGCTGCGCCACGGCAGCCACCGTGCGGGGGTCGTCGCCGCTGATGACCTTGAGCGTCACGCCCTGCTCGTCAAAGTAGCGCAGGGTTTCCCGGGCATTTAGGCGGATTTCATCCTCAATGCCGATCAGCGCCAGGATCTCCTCCGGCACGGGCGCATCGTCCTCCGTCACCGGCAGATGGCTCCTGCCCAGCACCAGCACACGCTGCCCGTGTTCCGCCATGGTTTCCGCCTTGAAGCGAAGGTCTTCCGGCGCCTGATCGCCCAGCACATAGGACAGGGCGCCCAGCACCAGCGTGGTGCCGTCTTGGAAAGTGACCGCCGATTTCTTCCGCTGGGAGGAAAAGGGCAAAAGCGCCGCCACGGGTTTCTCCGTGGGCGTCACATACTGGGCAATCGCTGCCAGCGTGCTGTTTCCGCTCTTGCCGAAAGCGCCGCAGAAGTCCGCCATAGCCGCTTTGGCTTCTTCAGGGGACACATCCCCCTGCACCATCTGCGCCACCTGCATCCTGCCGGTGGTGAGGGTGCCCGTCTTGTCCAGGCACAGCACGTCCGCCCTTGCCAGCGTTTCAATACCGTAGAGTTCCTGCACCAGCGTCTTGTGTCGGCCCAGCGTCACCACGCCTGCCATCATCGCCACGCTGGTGAGCAGCATCAGCCCTTCGGGGATCATGCCGATCATCGCCGCCACAGAGGAGGGCACCGCCTGATTCAGCGCTGCTCCTTCCAGGAAATACTGCCGGACAAACAGCAGGATGCCCAGGGGCACCAGAATCACGCTCACCAGCCGGATGAGCTTGTTGAGATCCGTCATCAGCGCCGATTTAGGCCGCTTGATTTCCCTCGCAGAGCGGGTCAGCCTTGCGGCATAGCTGTCATCCCCCTCATACACCAATTGGGCGATGCATTCGCCCTCGGTAATGTAGCTGCCGGACATCAGCCAGTCACCCGCCATTTTCCTGACGGCGTCGCTTTCGCCCGTCAGCAGGGATTCATCCGCCGCGCTGCGTCCGCTGATGACCAGCGCATCCGCCATCACCTGATGGCCGGCACGCAGCACGACAAGATCGCCCTCCACCAGTTCTTCCGGGCGGCAGGTGCGCTCCTGGCCGTTCCTGATCACCTGCGCCATGGGGCTGCTGAGGAGTTTCAGCCGCTGAATGGTCCTGCGGGCCCGCAGTTCCTGAAAGGTACCGATGGCGGTGTTGGAAATCACCACGCCCATGAACAGCATATTGCGCCATGAGCCCACCAGCGCCAGACAGACCGCCAGGGCCAGATTCAGAAAGTTAAACAGCGTCAAAGCGTTGCTCAGCAGGATCTGCAGAGGTGTTTTTCCCTCCTGGGCGGTGGTGACATTGGGCTTGCGGCTGGCCGCTTCCTCGTCCGTCCACCCGGACGCCGGGGTGTAGGCAAATCCCTGCGGCACCTCGTGGGGAATATCGAGGTTTGGCCGCTGCGGTTGAGTCTTCATGGTTCTTTCGTGCCTCCGTCTCAGGCGCCCAGCAGCGCCAGCGCATCCTCCAGGCTGGCGAGCACTTCACAGCCGGTTGCTTTGAGAATTTCATCACACTGATGCCCGCCGGAAATCAGCAGGCAGCGGCATCCGATGGCCTTCGATACTTCCGCATCGTGGTCCGTATCACCGATGAACACCGCCTCTTTGGGGTCGATGCCGCTGCTCGCCAGATAATCCTTCGCCAGCTGCACCTTGCTCACGGCATACACATCCCCAAGGCCCAGCACTTCGTCGAACATACCCTCCAGTTCCGGGAAGCGTTTCACCTGCGCCCGGAGCTGATCCACCTGACTGGCGGAGACGATCACCTGACGGAATCCCGCCTCATGGAAGCGCCGGACCACCTGCGCCACATGGTCGCTCAGGCCCACTTCGCCAAAGCCTGCCACATAGCCCTCGTTCCATTCCTTCGCTACCCGGGGGAAATCCTCGTCCGTCACACCGATAGCGTCATAATACTTCTTCACCGGAAAGCCGAACAGCCGGCGGTATTCCTCTGCGGAGGTATCCCGGTAGCCGTGGGCGGCAAAGACCTGGTTGTTCACCTTCACCACCAGCGGCACATCCGCCACAAGGGTGCCGTTCCAGTCCCAGAGAATCGTCATGATGTATATTTCCTCCAATGATAGTATATCCTGGTAAATGCGGGTTCATTCCCACTATATCCATCCTTCCTCCCCCTGTCAAGGGCAGAAAGGCAAAACTTGCGTCCCCGCCCCCTTTTGATGCCCCCTCTTTTTTCGAAAAAGGGCGGTTTTTTGCAAAAAAAGTTCTTGACAATGGTTCCATCCTTTGCTATAATCGTTTGTGCAGTCAAATGAGCGGCTTGCTTTGAAGACTTGCGATGGGGAATGGTGTAACGGCAGCACCTGCGACTCTGACTCGTATTGTCTAGGTTCGAATCCTAGTTCCCCAGCTTTTGCCTCCGTTGTCTAGAGGCCTAGGACGCGGCCCTCTCAAGGCTGAAACACGGGTTCGAATCCCGTCGGAGGTGCTCAGAGTTCATCCAGAAGGATGGACTCTTTTTTTGTGCCATTTGGGTGAATAATCATCACTTTTTCTTATTTTCAGGGCGTTTTGAGGTTGAGTATTTTGGCCTTATGTAGTATAATTAACAAAGAAACGCTTCGTATCTTTCCATGCTGCCGCCCCGGTGCTTCCATGCGGGCGGTGGTCAACTGCGGCTATGCCTCAGGAAAGGGCGTTTGCGCTTTCAATCACCATCCCACACCGATAAAGACAGAGGAGTGACAGATCAGGTGTACAGCGATATTCTGTTGATCGGCGCCGGCGTTGTCGGCACTGCCGTGGCTCGCGTGCTGAGCCGGTATCAAGCCAGTCTGACCGTCCTGGATCGTGGTGCAGACCTTGCCGAAGGCGCCTCCAAGGCCAACAGCGGCATCGTCCATGCGGGCTTCGACGCTCATCCCGGCACCCTCAAGGCCAAGTTCAACGTGGAAGGCGCCAAGATGTACCCCGCCCTGTGCGAGGAACTGGGCGTACCCTACTCCCAGCCCGGCGCGCTGGTCATCGGCTTCACTGAAGAAGACCGTGCCACCCTGGAGAACCTCGTCCGTCAGGCTGAGGAAAACGACGTGCCCGGCGTGAAGCTCATCGAGCGGGAAGAAATCCTCGCCATGGAGCCCAACACCAACCCCGAGGTGCTCTGCGCCCTGTATGCGCCCACCTCCGGCCTGACCAGCCCCTACGAGATGACCTTCGCTCTGGCGGATCACGCTGCCCTCAACGGCGCCAAGTTCTGCCTGAACGAGTGCGTGTCCAAGGTGGAGCGTCAGGACGACAGCCTGTGGCACGTGACCACCCAAAAGGGTGAATACACCGCCAAGGTGCTGGTGAACTGCGCCGGCGTCGGCTCCGCCGTCATCCATAACATGATCAGCGACGACGAGCTGACCATCATCAACCGCCGCGGTCAGTATTACCTGATGGATCGCATGAATCCCCTGCCCTTCAACATGACCATGTTCCAGTGCCCCACCAAAATGGGCAAGGGCGTGCTGGTGAGCCCCACCGTGCACGGCAACCTGCTGCTGGGCCCCTCTGCGGAGGATATCCCGGACGCTCTGGACGTGTCCACCACCGCTGAAGGCCTGGCCCTCGTGCTGGGCAAGTCCCGCCTGACCTGGCCCAAGGCCGGTCCCCGGGGCACCATCACCAACTTCTCCGGCATCCGTGCCCATGAAGCCAAGGGTGATTTCGTCATCGGCGCTGTGAAGGGCGCTGAAAATGCCTATGAAACCGTGGGCGTGGAAAGCCCCGGCCTCTCCGCTGCCCCCGCCATCGGCGAAATGCTGGGCAACCTCATCGCCCAGGAACAGGGCTACGCCCCCAAGGCGGAAATCGTGCCCGCCCCCGTGCGGCCCAAGCCCTTCCATGCCATGACCACCCAGGAGCGTGCCGAGGCCGTGAAGGCAGATCCCCTCAACGGCAACCTGGTCTGCCGCTGCGAAGTGGTGACCGAGGCGGAAATCCGTGCCGCCATCCGCCGCCCCGTGGGCGCCACCACCATTGACGGCGTCAAACGCCGCACCCGTGCCGGCATGGGCCGCTGCCAGGGTGGCTTCTGCAGCCCCCGTGTGGCGGAAATCATCAGCGAGGAACTGGGAATCCCCATGACCGAGGTGACCAAGTGCGGCGGCGAGAGCCGTCTGCTCACCGGCACCATTGCCCAGGCTCTGACGAAGGAGGCTGAATAAGATGGCCATTGAGAAAAACGGCGTCCTCCATGTGGATGTTCTGGTGGTCGGCGCAGGCCCTGCGGGTCTGGCTGCTGCCATCGCCGCCAAGGAAGACGGCATTGACAATCTGCTGGTGATCGAGCGTGAGCACAACCCCGGCGGCATCCTGCGCCAGTGCATTCACAACGGCTTTGGTCTGCACCGCTTCAAGGAAGAGCTGACCGGCCCCGAATACGCCCAGCGTGACATCGACAAGGCCCGGGAAATGGGCATTGAAATCCAGACCGATACCACCGTCCTGTCCGTGGATGCTGACCATACTGTCACCTGCGTCAGCGCCCAGCATGGCGTGCAGGTGTTCTCCGCCAAGGCCATCGTGCTGGCCATGGGCTGCCGTGAGCGTCCCCGTGGCGCCCTGGCCACCCCCGGTACCCGCTGCGCCGGCATCTATTCCGCCGGCACCGCCCAGAAGTTCGTCAACCTGGAAGGCTTCATGCCCGGCAAGCGCTGCGTCATCCTGGGCAGCGGCGACATCGGCCTGATTATGGCCCGCCGCATGACCCTGCAGGGCGCCAAGGTGCTGGCCTGCGTGGAACTCATGCCCTTCTCTTCCGGCCTGAACCGCAACATCGTTCAGTGCCTCAACGACTATGACATCCCCCTGTACCTGAGCCACACCGTGGTGGACATTCAGGGCAAGGAGCGCCTCACCGGCGTCACCGTGGCCAAGGTGGACGAAAACCGCCAGCCCATCCCCGGCAGCGAAATCCAGTTTGACTGCGACACCCTGCTGCTGTCTGTCGGTCTGATCCCCGAAAACGAGCTGAGCGAAGGCGCGGGCGTGAAGATGTCCCCCCTGACCTCCGGCGCTGAAGTGGATGACACCCTGCAGACCAACATCCCCGGCATCTTCGCCTGCGGCAACGTGCTGCACGTGCATGACCTGGTGGACCATGTGTCCAACGAGTCCTTCAAGGCCGGCCATGCCGCTGCTGCCTATGCCCGTGGCGAGGCCACCGAAGGCGACACCATCTCCGTGGTGGACGGCGACGGCGTGCGCGGCACCGTGCCCCAGCGCATCCGCAAGGGCGTCAACACCAGCGTGGATCTGATGTTCCGTCCCAGCGGCGTTTTCCGCAAGGCAACCTGCATCGTCAAGTGCGGCGGCGTTGAAATCGCCCGCAAGAAGGCCCCCATCTTCACCCCCGGTGAAATGGCCGTGGTGACCCTCAAGCCGGAAGTCGTCGCTTCCCTCAACGATACCGTGACCGTCGAAATTGAAAGGGGCGAATGATATGGAACAGACCATTACCTGCATCAGCTGCCCCGTGGGCTGCCGGATGACCGTCACGCTGGAAAACGGCGCCTTTGTGTCCGTGACCGGCAACACCTGCAAGCGGGGCGAAGTCTACGCCCGCCAGGAGTGCGTCGCCCCTGAGCGCATGGTGACCGCCGTGGTGCCCGTGGCCGGCTCTGCGATGCCCCTGTCCGTCAAGACCCGTACCCCCATCCCCAAGGCGCTGATCGCCCAGTGCATGGAGGCGCTGTCCAAAGTGCAGCTCACCGCCCCCATCGCCGCCGGCAGCGTGGTGCTGCCTGACGTGTGCGGCACCGGCGTGGACATCATCGCCACCAAATCCGTTTAATTCTTCAGTCAGGAGGCACAGTGACCTTCCCTTCCAGGGAGCGCCGCTGATGCCTCCTGCGGCTATGCGGCCATTTCCCGTCAAAGGGCGCCGCAAAGCAGAAAGGAGTTCCCCATGGCATGGTGGGAAATCCCCATTCGTGTGCTGCTGGCCATTCTGATCGGCTGCTGCATCGGCGTGGAGCGTGAGAGGAAGAATCGCCCCGCCGGTATGCGTACCCATGTGCTGGTGTGCGTGGGTGCGGCGCTGATCGCCATCATCGACTGCCTGAACATGGAACACGTGCTTGCCCTCAACCTGGCAAACAGCGACTGCGGCGTGCAGATGAGCATGGGCCGCATGAGCGCCCAGGTGGTCAGCGGCATCGGTTTCCTGGGAGCGGGCACCATTTTCATCGCCCAGAAGAAGATCGCCGGTCTGACCACCGCAGCGTCCCTGTGGTGCTCCGGGTGTCTGGGCCTGGCCGCCGGCATGGGCCACTACATCCTCTCCGGCGCCGGCTGCGTGGCGGTCATCATCACCCTGACGGTGATGCAGCGGGTGGTCAAGGTCAACCAGATCAAGAATCTGGAAGTCAAGTTCATCCACCGCGCTGAAACCATCGCCTTCATCAACCAGTATTTTGCTGAAATCGGCGTAGAAGTCATCGATGTGGACTTCCACGTGGAAAGCAAGGACAAAGTCAAGGACCGGGTATACACCAACCTCTATACCCTGGACCTGCCCAGCAAGGTTTCCTACAGGGACATCGTGATTCATCTGTCGGAATACGCCAACATTGAGGCCATTCGCACCCGCAACGTATAAGCCCCATCTGATTGACAGAAAGGAAGGAACTGCACTATGGATACCCTTCGCCTGCCTGCAAACAAACCCCTCATGATTGCTCACCGCGGCCTGAGCTGGCTGGAACTGGAAAACACCTGCTCCGCTTTCGTGGCTGCCGGCAACCGCACCCACTACGGCATCGAGACTGACGTGCACGTCACCTCCGACGGCCAGTACATCATCATACACGATGACAACACCAAGCGCATCTCCGGCGATCACCTGGTGGTGGAAGAAACCACTTTTGAAACCCTGCGCTCCCTGCGCCTGCTGGACAAGGACGGCAAGCGCGGCCGCAACGACCTGCGTCTGCCCTCCCTGCAGGAGTACATCCAGATCTGCAAGCGCTATGAGAAGAAGAGCGTGCTGGAACTGAAGAACTTCATGGAGCCCCAGCACATCGCCAACATCATCGAGATCATCCGCCAGGAAGGCTGGCTGGAAAACACTATCTTCATTTCCTTCGTGAAGGAAAACGTGCTGTGCGTGCGTGAAATGCTGCCCGAGCAGAAGGTGCAGTATCTGGTGGTGCATTACACCCCCGAACTCCTCGCCTTCCTCAAGGAGAATCGCCTGGACATGGACATCTTTGCCTGCAACATCACCGCAGAAAACGTGCAGGAACTCCATGAAAACGGCATTGAAGTCAATGTCTGGACGGTGAACAATATGGAAGAAGGCCAGCGCATGATCGACATCGGCGTGGACTACATCACCAGCGACATTCTGGAATAATTACATCAAAGCAACACAAAAGCGGCTGCCTCCCACATTCGGGAAGCAGCCGCAATTTTTATGCGTTTGTGGAATCGTCAGTCCAGCACGTCGGTGGTGCGGTCCCACTCGGTGATGAAGGTATAGGTGGCATCGCCAGGAGTGCGCATGAGCACCATACCATCCAGGCCGGTGTGGTACACCGTGCCGCCGTTGCGCTTGTAATACTTGGCCACGGTCACGGAGTAGATCTGCTCGGCGGTGATGACAGAATACTTGGGCGCCACAGTGCGACGCCACTTGCTGGAAGAGGAAGTGGTATCGCCATGATGGTTGACCTTGATGACGTCGCACTGCAGGCGATCGCCGTACTTATCCACCACATTGAACTCGCCCGCGGTGTACAAGTCGCCCGCCAGCATCAGGGTGGAGGTGCCGTAGGTGAACTTCAGCACCAGAGAGTTGTTGTTGAAGAACGCGGCGGAGTAGCGCTCGCCCTCATCTTCGGGATAGTCGATCTCCACCGGCGGATTGAACACTTCCACCTTCACGTGCTCGCCGAACATGAATTCATCGCCTTCGGCCAGAATGATGTGGGGCAGGTTCAGCTGAGCCACCTTGTCGTTGAAACCCTCGTAGGTGGCCGTGCGGTGCGTCACAGAGTTGGTGTACACCGTACCGACCTCAAACTCATCCATCACATACTTAAAGCCGCCGATGTGGTCGATGTGGGGATGGGAGGCCACCAGGTAGTCAATCCTCGTGATGCCCAGTTCCTTCAGGGCGCCGATCAGGCGATCCCGCACTTCGGGAATACCGGCATCCACCAGCATCACCTTGTTATCCGGAGAAATCAGCAGGATGGAATCGCCGGGCTTTTCTTCCTTGGGATCAGAGCCCAGCCACATGAAGCGGACGGCCAGCTGACCCGCATCGCCTTCACGGTCGTACACCAGATCATGGCGATCGCCTTCAGCGCAGGCAAAGGAGAACACCATCAGCAGCGCAAACATCAGAGCAATGAGTTTCTTCATCATTTTGTTTCTCTCCTATTCGTTGTGATGCTTCCGTCAGTCCAGAATCGTCTTGCCCCGTTCCTTTTCCGTCAGCACCTGATAGGTGCCGTCGCCGGGGGTGCTCAGGCGGATGCAGCCATCCCAGAGGATGTGATACATCAACTTGTCGTTGCGGATGTACTTCTTGAGGTTGGACAAAGACTCAATGGCGTCGCTGGTCACGATGGTGATCTCCGCAGTCACGGCGTTGCGCCACTTGGATGAAGAGGACGTATCGGCGCCGTGGTGATTCGCCTTGGTCACATCGCAGTCCAGTTTGTCACCCCAGCGGGATACCACGTCCTTCTCGCCGCCTGTGTACAGGTCGCCGCACAGCAGGATGGTGGAAGTGCCGTAAGTGAACTTCAGCGCCAGAGAGTGATTGTTGACAAACTGCGTTGAGCCTGTGGGGTAGTTATCCGGATAGACGATTTCAGACGGGGGATTGAGAACTTCCACCGTTACTTGTTCGCCAAAGTTAAGCGTATCCCCTTCTTTGAGGATGATATGCTGGATATTTTTTTCACGAGCCTTGTCCATGTAGGCGTTGTAGGACGCCGTGGGGTATTCCAGGGGACTGGTGTACAAGGCTCCGATTTCGTATTTGTCCATCAGCGCCGGGAAACCGCCGATGTGATCGATATGGGGATGGGACGCCACCAGATAGTCGATTTTCGTCACGCCCAACTTGTCCAGGGCATCGGTGACATACTGCGCAGCATCGGGATGCCCCGCATCCAGCACCATGATCTTCCCGTCCGGGGAGGTGAGGATCATGGAATCGCCGGGCTTGTCATCCGCCACCTGCGGGCCCAGCCACAAAAAGCGCACCGTCAGGTTGCCCTCATCCCCGGCAGGGTCAAACACTTCGTCGTAGCGGTTGACTTCCGCCAAAGCGCCGGAAATCAGCATCGCCAGACACACAAGCGCCGCCAGAATTCGTTTCATGGTTGTTCCTTTCGCCAAGTCAGGTGGAACCGCCTTGCGGCAGTTCCCCCAATTGGACAGATGATATGATTGCGGATTACTTCATGGCCGCCTTGCTCATGCCGGTCATGATGTACTTCTGCAGGAAGAGGAACAGCAGCACGATGGGGATAATGGCCATCACAGCGCCGGCCATGATTTCATTGTAGTTGGAAACTTCCTGTCCGGCGAAGGTATTTTTGAGCTGCTGCACGCCCACTGCGATGGTGCGGCTGGCTTCGGTCTTGGTGACCATCTTGGGCCAGAAGTAGCTGTTCCAGCCGTTGATGAAGGAGATGATGCTGACGGTGATCAGCGTGGGCTTACACATCGGGCACAGGACGTGGAAGATGGTGCCGATACGGCCCATGCCGTCCACCTTGCCGGCCTCGATGTAACTGTCGTCCACCGCCATGAAGTTCTGCCTGAGCATGAAGATGAAGTAGGCGCTGACCAGGTTGGGCAGCACAATGCCCAGGTAGGTATCAATGGCGCTGAGGCGGGCGATCTGCACATAGATGGGCACAAAGGTCACCTGGATGGGCACCATCAGAGCGCCCAGCACCAGCATGAACAGGCCGTTCCTGCCCTTGAAGGAGCCCTTGGAGAAGCCGTACGCTGCCAGCACGCCCATGGTCAGTTCCGTAGCCATGATGGCCACCGTGGTCACCAGCGTGTTGATCAGATACTGGATGAAGGGCGCACGGTTGAGAACGTTGGGGTAGTTCTCCCACACAAACTGCTGGGGCCAGAGTGTCGGCACGGTGGCCAGCAGCTCCGTGGAGGTCTTGAAGGAGGAGATGACCATCCAGTAGATGGGGAACAGGGAGATCAGCGTCACCAGAACGGCAGCTGCGTACTGAGCTACCTTGCGATACACGCCGTGAGCGATGCGCAGCTCGTCATCCGCCCGCACAATGGGGGAGATAAACCGCAGATACAGTGCGCACACCAGAATCACCACAGCCAGCACCGCCGCCACTGCACCAAAGGTGCTGTAGCTGGAGGAGAGCAGATTCAGATCCTGCTTGAAGTTGTATTCCACGAAGGTGGGAAGCAGCCGGGCTTCTTCAATCGTGGCGGGCACTTCGCCATCGCCGGCAGCCAGCTTGGCATGGTGGGCGAAGGTCTGCTGATAGCTGACCGCACCCACGGCGCACAGCACCGCCAGAATCAGCGCCACGGCGGTGAAGAGCACCAACAGATCAAAGAAGCCGCTGCGGCGCATCTTGAGGAAGCTGCCCTTGAAGTAGGAATTCTTGCGGATGTTTTCAATGCCCTTGCGCCACATCAGCGGCATGGCGGTCACAAACATCACTGCGGCAACGCCCACCAGTGCCCAGGTCACAGTTGCTGCCACCTGGAAAGGAATGGTCACAAACGCCGCAAGGAGGAGCGCCGCACCTGTGAGCACCAGCGCAATACCGATTTTCTTATTCTTGCTCAGCATACGATCACTCCTTTCCTTAAGAATCGTAGTTGACGTTGCGGTTGGAGAACTTCATGGTTGCGGCGGTACACACCAGCAGAATCACGAAGAACACCACAGACACCGCAGCACCTCTTGCCGTGCGGAAATCGGTGAAGGTGAGGTTGTAAATCCACTGCACCATCACGTTGGTGGCGGTACCGGGGCCACCGCCCGTCATGACGTCCACGGACTGGAACACCTTCATACTGGCGATGAAGGTCGTCACGAACAGGAACAGGGTGGTGGGCGCCAGCAGCGGCACGGTGATGAAGCGGAACTGCTGCACACCGTCTGCGCCGTCAATGGAGGCGGCGTCGTAGTAATCCGCCGGGATGCCCTTCATGGCGGAGAGGTAAATCATCATGGCGTAACCCACCACACGCCAGGCGGTGAGAATCAGCACGCCTGCCAGAGCGGTGGATGCATCCACCAGCCAGTGGGGGCCCTGAATGCCAAACAGCGACAAAGCATAGTTCAGAATGCCTTCAGACTGGTTGGCGCCGGCAGCCACGGGAGAATAGAGAATCCACATGAACACCACGGCGCTTGTGGACACGGCGATGTACTTGGGCATGAACACGATGGCACGCATGGCGTTGAAGCTGCGGGTCATGCGGTTGAACAGAAGTGCCAGCAACATGCCGCCCACCAGGGTGATCGCCACTTCCCAGAAGGTGTAGGTGGCGGTGATGCCCAGGGACTCCCAGAAGTACTTCGCACCGCTCTTGTTGAACAGCCAGTCGTAGTTATCCCAGTTCACGAATTCCTGCTTGCCCACCGTGAGGATGCCCATGTCCGTAAAGGAGATGCGGATCTGGTCGATCACGGGGTAGTACACAAACAGCAGGAAGAAGATCAAGGCCGGTTCCACGCAGAACAGGTCCACCATGCGTTCCCAGCACTGCCTGGTCAACATGATGCCGTTGAAAATCAGCACGATGCCGGCCAGCAGGATCATGATGGCCATGTTCATCAGCCAGTGCAGAGGCGCAATGGGAATATCGCCTCTGGTGGACAGATAGTAAGTGCCGGCAGCGGGAATGGCAAAGGTGATGGCCTCCACGGGCGCATCGCCCAGCACAGGCGCCGAGGCAACAGCCACTTCCTCACCGGTGAGGGAGTTGTACAGCACCATCGTGCGGTCTTCGTTGGGCAGGGAGGACACGGCATACACCTGCATTTCACCGGGGCCTTCCACGGTCAGTTTCAGGCTGCGATACTTGCTGGTGCCCCAACCCCTGAGTTTGACGCCCTGGGTGAACACTTCGCCGTTATCCAGGGTGACAGGCGTTTCTTCCGTCACCACCAGATTCATGTTGTCCTTCGTGCCGGGGAACTGCATATTCTCGCCCTTGAGGGCCTTCTTGGTCTCTTCGGCCTCGAAGTCCATGGCGCTGATCATGCCGGTTTCCCCGCCGGCTTCAAAGGAAGCATAAAAAACATGAACGCCGCTTTCATCGCCATGCAGGTCAAAATAGCTGTCCACACCCTTGCCGGTGCTGGAGGCAACTTCACGGGCCATATACACCTGGTCGGCATACGGCTGAAGGGCTTCCATCTGCAGGTCGCCGGCCAGATAACCAAAAAGGCCCACCAGCAGCACAAGAACGCCCACCACAGTCAGCACACAACCCACCACTCGTTGCTTTTTGGTGATCATGCGCTTTTCCTGCAGTTTCAGTTGCCTGACCCAATCTTTTTTATCCATGGTCAACTGTGTATTCTGCATCACTTTTCTTCAACCCCATTTACAAGTTCAGGGGAGGAGAAAGAATTCTCCCCCCCTGATGAAACGATATCTGTTACTGATCGTCGAGGGTTTCCTGGATTTCAACAGCCAGGTCGTTCAGAGTTTCCTCAACAGGAGCGCCTTCGTTGAAGATCTCGGCCAGGGCATGACGCCACAGGGTGCCGCAGGCGTCGTAAGCAGGATTCTGGTTGCGAGGATTGATCCACTTGGCCATGGCCACGATGTCAGCCATCGCGGGCTTGCGGGACAGGTAATCCGCATATTCGGGAGTATCCTGCACGCTGGCGCGGGTGGGGAAGTAGCCGGTCTTGTCAGCCCAGTAGAGGTTGATCTCGGGGCTGGTCATGAACATCAGGAACTGCCAGGCCGCATTCTTTTCAGCCTGAGAAGCCTTGGCGGGGATCAGGATGGCGGAGCCGCCGACCTCGGACTTGAAGGTCTCGCCGTCGTTGCCGCCGGGCAGCCAGCACATACCCACTTCGAAGGGGTTGGCGGAAGCAGCCACGTTGGTCACGTAGGTATCATACAGGGAAGAGGTGTGGAACACGCTGAAGGCGCCGCCGTCCCAGAACAGCTGACGCATGTTGGAAGAAGCGCCAGTGCCGTAGGCGTAGTAAGCGTAGCCCTTGTCGATCCATTCCTTCACCTTGGTGGTGATGTAAATGGCGGCTTCGTTGTTGACGTCAGTGGTGCCGTCTTCCAGAACGATCTGGCAGCCGTTGTTCTTGTACAGCATTTCATGATACCAGTAGTCCCAGCCGCCGAACACGGTGCCGTAACGGATGGTATTGCCCTTTTCGTCCTTGATGGTGGCCTTCTCCAGGAACGCTTCGATTTCGTCGAAGGTCTTGGGCATGGTGATGTCTTCCGTCTCAGCAGCGGTCTTGTTGTAGTACATCACCTGGGTGGAGATCAGGTAGGGCAGAGCGATCTGCTCGTCGTCGAAGCTGGTGGAGGCGATCAGGCCTTCGCCGAAGTCTTCGATGTCGTAGTCATACGCATCAATGTAGGGATCCAGCACTTCGCACAGGCCGTCAGCGCCGTAGGAAGCGGGATAGGAGGTGTTGCAGGTGACCAGCGCAGGCACCACGCCCGTGTCGGTGGACGCAGCAGCGATGAACTGGGTGTTGATTTCGGCGTAGGAGCCGATGTACACGGGATTGACGGTGATGCCAAATTCATTCTCGGTGTTGAACTTGTCCACCATGTAGTTCAGGTACTCGGTGAGCTGATCTTCGTGAGCATGCCACCAGGTGATGGTGATGGGCTCGGTCACATCGTACTCAGAAGCGGCCAGGGCAGACACCATGGGCACCATCATGAGAACGGCCAGGAGCAACGCAACGAACTTTTTCATGCAGGCAACCTTCCTTTCTTTGCGGGGAACATATTGAAACGGATCTGATGAGGTTGATGTTTCCAGAATGGATGGTATATCTGGTACAACTTCAACCTTTTCAACTTGAATTATATGCCCTTTGCTGCCATTTGTCAATATCTACCTGTCGGAATTTTTCCTGTATACTGTTTTTCCTGAAGTTTCTGTATACATCCATCCACTACCCTCCTGAAAATTTCGCAGATTTACACTTTGTTCATGCACAAACGGGAATTGTCTGCTATAATAGAAGCGGTAGTTTTTTGCCCAGGAGGCATTCAATGATTGAACTATGTCAAGTGACGAAGAAATACGGCCAGACGCAGGCTTTGCAGGATCTGTCCTTCACCGCATCCCGGGGGCAGATTGTGGGACTGCTGGGCCAGAACGGCGCAGGCAAAACCACCGCGCTGAATATCCTCACCGGGTATATGCCCCCCACCTCCGGCAAGGTGCTGGTGGACGGCATGGACATGCTGGAAAAGCCCCGTCCATGCAAGCAGCTCATCGGCTATCTGCCGGAAAAGCCGCCTCTCTATGATGAAATGACGGTGGATGGCTATCTGCGGTTTGTCTGCGGCCTCAAGGGCGTCCGGCGGGCGGATACCGCCGCCCATCTGGACGAACTGATTGCCCTGTGCGGCCTCAAAGAAGTACGCCAGCGGGTCATCGGGCATCTGTCGAAGGGCTACCGCCAGCGGGTGGGTATTGCCCAAGCATTATGCGGCAATCCGCCGGTGATTGTGCTGGACGAGCCCACCGTGGGCCTCGACCCCCGGCAGGTGGTGGAAATCCGGGAACTCATCCGCACGCTGGGAGAAAAGCACGCCGTGATTTTCTCCTCCCACCTGCTGCCGGAAATCCAGCAATTGTGCCACCGGGTGGTGCTGCTGCATCAGGGCAAGGTCATCCGCCAGTGCAGCCTGGAAGAAATGACCGGCGAGCGGGAAACTGTGCATCTGCGTGCCGTGATTGCCCTGCCCGCCGGGAAGCTGCTGCCCGCCCTGCGCTCCCTGCCCTGTGTGCGCCGGGTCAAAACCATGGGCGCCCTCAAGGATGGCGCCACGGACGTCTTGCTGGAATGTGATGCTTCCGGCGGCAAGGCGCCCCAGCAGGAACTGTTCCGGCTGCTCTGCGGGCTGGACGCTCCCCTTCTCTCCCTCCAATCCCGGCAGGATTCCCTGGAGGCCGCATTCCTGCGGGCCACGGCGGAAGACGCCGTTTCTGATAACTGACAGGCAGGTGATCTCTTGTTTTCCATCTGGAAACGTGAACTGCAAAGCTATTTTTACACCCCTGTGGGCTATGCCTTCATGGGGGTGTATCTGACACTGGCGTCTGTGATGTTCTATCTGCAGATTCTCCAGCAGCGCTCCTCTGATTATCTCACTTTCCTGGGGCAGATGGGCTATCTGTGGATGCTTCTGTGCCCCATCCTCACCATGCGACTGCTGGCGGAAGAAAAGCAAAAGCGCACCGATCAGTTGCTGCTGACCAGCCCCGTCTCCCTGACGGGCGTGGTTCTGGGCAAGTATTTCGCCGCCGTCGCCGTGATGCTCCTCACTACTCTTTTGACGATGCTGTTTGTGGGCGTCATCGCCCTGTACGGCGCTGTGTATCCCGGCGAAATGCTGGTGGGCTATCTGGGCTTTATCCTGCAGGGCTGCGCTTTCATCGCCCTCGATTTGTGCGTGTCCGGCTATGCGGGCAATCAGGTCACCGCGGTGGTGCTGGCCTTCGGCGTCAATTTCGCCCTGTGGATGCTGGACATCCTCGCCACGGCGGTGCAGTTGCCCTGGCTTTCCGGCGTCATGTCGTTTTTGAGCCTCTACACCCGCCAGGAGCCCTTCCTGATGGGCCAGTTGTCCTTTGCCAGCATCGGCTTTGACGTGACCTTCGTCATCGCCTGCCTGCTGCTGACCATTCATGCGCTGGACGCCCGGCGCTACCGGGGAGGTTGACGCCATGACAGACAAGCCTCGCAAGACGCCCCTCTGGCGCCGCCCCCGCTTCCGCTACGGCAGCCTGTCCGCCCTTTTGCTGATTGTCCTGCTGGCGCTGATGGTGGGCTTCAACCTTTTGTTCACCCATCTGGAGAAGGAAAACGGCTGGCGGGTGGATTATTCCTTCAACGGCCTGACCACCCAGAGCCAGGCCACCCTCGACGTGCTGGAAACCCTCCCCTACCCGGTGCACATCTATGCCCTGTTCACTCAGGGCAATGAGGACCTGCCCCTGATGGAACTGCTGGACCGCTACGCCGCTGCGTCTGACCTGATCACCTGGGAGCAGACGGACGTGGCCCTCAATCCCGGCCTGCTGACCCGCTTTTCCGATGACACCCAAACTGTCGCCAACGACAGCCTCATCGTCCACTGCCCCACCACCGACCGCTGGAAGGTGCTCTCCCCGGCGGATTTCATCGGCATCTCCCTGAATTACGAGCAGGGCGTGTACGAGATCGCCGGATACACCTACGAGCAGGAAATCACCTCGGCGCTGACCTTTGTCACCAAGGAATCCATCCCCCGGGTGCTTTTCACTCAGGGCCACGGCGAACTGGATGAAGAAACCGCTGCTCCCCTGACGGAACTGCTTACGGCCAATCACTACGATGTGACCTTCGCCCGGCTTTCCTCCATGGAACTGACCCCCGGCGACCTGCTGGTGTTCCTCGCCCCGGTGCTGGATTTGTCCGATGCGGAACTTAAGCAGGTGCAGGCCTTCGTTTCCGCCGGCGGCAGCCTGCTGATGGTCTGCGATTACTCCGACCCCTTCGAAGATATGCCCAACTACCTGTCCCTGATGCGCTCCTACGGCTTTGAGCCCGTTAAGGGCATGGTCATTGCCGGGCAGGAAGAGCCCGACACCTATTTCAACAACAACCGCCAGCAGATCATCCCCACCATGCTCATGGGCGAAGTGACCCAGGACCTGATCACCCGCGGCGCTGACGTGCTGCTCATGACGGCCCCCCGGGCCTTCCTCGTCCCCCAGGACACCGATGGCGGGCTGATTGTCACGCCCATCCTGTCCTCCGGCAACGCTTCCTATCTCTATCAGCCCAGCGGCGCCAGCCTGTCCCTGGCCCGCCAGGAAGACTCCCCCGCCGGGCCCTTTGCCCTGGCGCTGGAAGCCCGGCGCATCACCTCTGCCGGTGAACTGTCCCGGGCGATGGTGGTGGGCTCCTCGCCGCTGATGACCTCCTCCCAGGTTCACAGCATGACAGACGCCCACGCCTTCATCCTGCGAAGTATGGAATTCCTGCTGGGCCTTGCCCCCACTGACCTGAACATCGTCGCCAAACCCGCCTTCCGGCCCCAGCTTTCCGTGGAATCTGCCGTTCCCGGCAGCCTGCTGCTGGTGTTCCTGCCCCTGACGGTACTGGCTGCGGCGCTGATCGTTCTCCTTCCCAGGAGGCACCGCTGATGATGCAGGATGTGCGCCGCAAGACCCCTTCCCACCGCCCCCGGTGGCTGCTTCCGGTGATCGCCCTTGTCCTGCTGGCCTGCGTGCTGGCAGCGCTGGTCATCACCAGCCTCAAAAAAGAAGAGATCGTCGCCGTTTTCCAGTATGAAAAGGCGGTGCTGTCCGCCCGTCCCGCCTCCGATGTGCTGTCCATCCGTGTCACCCACCCCGCCGGTACTGGCTGGTGCGTGGAACAACTGACCCCCGGCGTGCTGACGCTGGAAGATCAGCCCAACACCCCCGTGGATGACGCCACGGCAGCCCTGCTTTTGCAGGTGACGTCCGCCCTGTCCTCTCAGGCCGTACTGACGGACAATCCCGCTGATTATCAGCCCCTTTCTGATTTCGGGCTGGACACCCCCCGCAGCATCGTAACCGTCTCCTATGCGGACGGCGGCAGCCTCACCCTGCGCATCGGCGGCGCAATGCCCTATGCCGACGAGCCGTGGCTGTACATGACCGTGGACGGCGATCAGCGCCTGCACGCCATGGAAAAAGGCACGGCTGAGCTGTTCCTGCTGGACAAGTCCCTGCTTATGCAAATCACCCAGCCCGTGCTGCACAGCGCCCGGTTTGACATAATCCGCCTGGAAGGCGAAAACGGCGCCCTCATCGGGGAATGGTCATTGCAGGGCGCTATCCTTGAAGATGACGCCGCCGAACAATGGCAGCTGACACAGCCCTATGTATACCCCGCCGACGGCGACGCCCTGTCCACCCTGCGCCAGCACATTGCCTCCCTGTATCTGGGGGCATACGTGGCCCCCGCCGACCCGGAAGCCTTGTCGCAGTATGGTCTGACCGCTCCCCGCCTGACGGTGACGGTGCATCAGGCCGCCGGCGACATCGGCGTTGTCAGCTCAAGCGGCGTATACGACGTGCAGCATTTCCCCGAAGAAACCTTCACTCTGACGGTGGGCAGCGCCATGACCGAGGACATCGATTATGTCCTGTGGAATGGCGGCATTTACACCACCAGCCATTATGCGCTGGCGTCGCTGATGAACATCAACCCCGCCGCCACCCTTTCGCCCTATCCAGTCACCACCGCCATGGGCAATCTGGCCCGCCTGACGGTGGAAGACATTTCCGGTGTGCGGGAGTATGTGTTCACCCGCACTGAGCAGGTGGCCTCCAACAACGATCTGGTGACGGACGCCGCCGGGCGCACGGTCTACGACGTCAGCGTGACCCGGAACGGTGAAGCAGTGGAACTTTCCGCCTTTGAGGCAGCGTACAATCAACTGATTGTGCAGCGGGTATCCGGCCAGCTGCCCGCTGACGCCGCCATCACCAGCGAAGCGCACACAACTTTCACTTTTGAAGACATTTCCGGCGACAAGCGCACCCTGGCGCTGGTCCCCTGGGATGCCTTCCACGATGCCGTGGTGATTGACGGCGTGGCTGTGTTCTACATGGTGAAGGACAGCCTCACCGCTGTGACCCTGCCGTGACCAAAGGGCTTTGCCCTTTGGCGGGGCGTTGCCCCGCACCCCAGCAGGGGCTCCGCCCCTGGGCCCCGCCAGAGGGCGTTGCCCTCTGGACTCCTGCTTGCGGGGCTCTGCCCCACACCCCGGCAGGGGCTCCGCCCCTGCACCCCGCAAGGGTCTTCGACCCTTGACCCATTACCCGGAAATCCTGAAGGATTTCCGGGGTGTTCTTTTTTGGAGATGTCTTGTGCATCGGTCTTGTCTTTCCCGGTACAACCAGGGGGCTTTCCGATCGCCCCCTGGACCCCTTCGGGCTGCCCCTTGTGAATTGACTTTGCTTCGGCAACAAACCGAAGTACACTTCGTACCCGTTCCTCCTCAACAGTTCCGGCGTGCGGCGCTCCGTCGCCGCACACGGACTCCATCGGAGCAGCCCCGAAACGGGCCTCCCCCGCGAGGCGTTTGAGGGTAAGTCTACTCAATAACACTCACAAGACAGGGGGAAAGGGGGGAGCCCAGAGGGGGTGTCTCCGGGTGGGATGAATTGAGACACCCCCTCTGGCCCTCTTTGGTTCTTTCTCAGGCCTGAGAAAGAACACACAATAAGCGCTATCCCTTGCAAGAGGTCATACCCGCAGCAGCGCAGGCTCCCCCACCGCCTGACAGCGGAGCCCCTCCCGGAGGGGGCTTTTCTTTATGCCGGTTCACAACTTTTCCGTAAAGACAAGGTTTTGTCTGCGAGGCGAGGGTTTCGCCCTCACGGGCGACCAAAGGGCTTTCCGATCGCCCTTTGGAAACCTTCGGGCTCCCTCCGGATGAAGGGAGTATGAGCCTGTTTGTCGGAAGAACGGTTTTTCTTTGTTGCTTGCTCAAGATTGTCGGTAGGGAGCAAGCCGAAGGGGTCCAGGGGGCGACCGGAAAGCCCCCTGGTTGTCTCGGTAAAGACAAGCCAAATCCATAAGACTACCCCAAAACAAAACACCCCGGAAATCCTTCGGGATTTCCGGGTGATGGGTCAAGGGCCAATGGCCCTTGCGGGGGTATCGGGGGCAGCGCCCCCGATTGGGAGTCCAGAGGGCAAAGCCCTCTGGTGGGGTGCGGGGCAAAGCCCTTTGGCCGGGGTGTGGGGCGGAGCCCCACAGGGGGGTCCAGGGGGCATAACCCCCTGGTCACCGGGCTTTGTTCTTCTTTGCGTTGCTCAGGGCCTTCTCCTGGGCGGCTTTGCGGGCAGCCTGCTGCTCCCGGACTTCCTTCCTTTCGGGGAAGTTCGCCGTGATGAAAGCCTGTACGTCGTCCAGGCGAGGAACGCCGCGCAAGCGCAGCATACTGTCCTTCACCTTCACATGGCCCACATGGCGCCACTTTTCCAGCGCCGTCTGCCCGACGGTGAAATCAGAAGCGGGTACACCGGCGACCTCATAGCGCTTGTTGCCGATTTCCACGATAATCCGGGCGCCGTGGTATTCATCCGCCGGCAGAAAGGTGTAGGTGCCGAAATAACTGCGGATGCTCACCAGATACGCCCCTGCCAGCACCATCAGCACCATCAGCGACGTCACCGGACCGTTGGGCCCGCCGAAAATCAGCAAGCCGCCGGAGACCACCAATCCCAGCGCCAGCAGCGGCAGCGCCAGTGCCAGGCCCACCACCAGTTTGTCGGAGGAGACAACCATCTTTTCTTTCATATCGTCAGTTCCTTTTCCATGGGCCGATGCCCCTTGTGTTCCCAGACCATTTCCACCAGTTCCCGGGCGATCTGCCGGGCGCTGTCAGCGGGAATCTCCCTGTGCTGATTTTCCACCATTTTCTGGCGGGCGTCCTCATCCTGCAGGAGCAGTTCCACCTTGGTGGCCAGTTCCTCCTTTGAATGGGCGCACAGCGCCATGCCCCGCTTTTCAAAGAAGGCCGCATTGTCCGTCTCGCAGCCCGCAATGGGGTTGACGATCACCATGGGCGTGCCGATGGTCATGGCCTCAGTGGACGTCAGCCCGCCTGGCTTGGTCACCAGCACATCAGCAGCCGCCATGGCCGCCGTCAGGGGCACCACACGGCCTCTGACCGTCACACGCTTGTTTCCGGCCACCTTTTCAGCCACGGCTGCCCGCAGTTTTTCATTGTTTCCGCACACTACTGTGAGATGGCCCTTCTCTCCCAGAATGGGCACAAGGGCAGCCACCGTTTCGGGGATGTTGCCAGCGCCCATGGCGCCGCCCACCAGCAGCACTTCCTGGCCGTTTTCGTCAAGGCCGACTGCCCGCTTGGCGGCTTTCTTGTCCTCGCAGGGCTGGCAGGCCAGGCTCACCGGAATGCCGGCAAAGCGCACCGTCGCTTCCGGGAGATGCCGTCGGCGGCAGTCATCCAACAGCGCCTCGTGGGGCATATACAGCACGTCCACCTCTGCATCTTCCGTGAAGGGATGCACGGTGTAGTCCGTCATAATCATTGCATGAATGCCCCGATAATCGCCGTTATGAATCAGGTGCGTCACGCTCTGGGAAGCAAAAATATGCGTGCAGATGATCAAGTCCGGCTTCATGCTTTTGAGCACTTTTTTCATCCGGAAGGCGTAGGTGGAATTCATCACATACACCGGGGATTTGACCCGGTGATGGCTGATGCTGCGGCTGGAGCGATACATCATGCCAAAGGCGGAAGGAACATGGCGCACCATGCCTTCATACACCTTGGTGGACGTCTTGCTCAGCCATGCGCCGCCAAAGGCAACGCTGTCCATCACCCGGGTTTCCACGCCCATTTCCTGGAGGGCTTCCGACAGGGCGTTTGCAGCCGCATTATGTCCGCCTCCCAGGTTGGCAGAGAGAATCAATGCCTTCATGGCGCATCCTTTCCGTGCCGGGCAGTTGCTTCGGTACTGATTTTGTTGATTTGGCTGATGATTCAGGCGTCAGCGCTGGCCGTCTTTTTCAGCCAGTTGCTCGTCAATCACCTGACACGCCGCGCGGACGATGCCTACGCAGGGCCGCTTGGCATAGTATTCCGCCGTGCGCTCGTCAGGAGCAACGCCTTCGGTGCCCGCCTTGCGGTTAAGCAGTTCAGCGCAGGAGATCGACCCCGTCTTTTCCAGGAAACGGGCATGGGTCAGCTGTACCCGGCGGTATACATCGGTGCGGACGTCTGCATCGGCGCCTTGCGGGCCTTCCAGCGCACCGCAGAGCATCACCGCAGCGGAAAAAGCGCCGCAGTTCTGCCGCATCCGTCCGATGCCGCCGCCAAAGCCCACAGCCACCATAGCCGCCTGGTCTTCCGTCAGGCCCGCCACATCGGCATAGGCCTTGAAAACCGCTTGAGCGCAGTTGTCGCCGCTGGTAAAGAACTCCACGGCTTTTTGTTCCCGCCGGGTCATCTCCATGGCGCTCGCCTTCCTTTGCAGATGCTTACTTGGTCAGGGTGATGGTATCCCGCAGCTTGTCATACACCAGTTCCTTGTAGGTCTCGGTGTAGGCGCGGGGATAGGTGATGTGCACCTTGTACAGCACCCGGTCAATGCAGGTGATGTGCACGCGGCCGGCCACCTTGGTGCCGTCGTGCAGCGTGCCGGTGTAGTTGGCATAGATGCCGTCGTGGCCGATCAGCGTGCGCTCGGCGGTGTTGGACTTGTCAAACTCCGCAAAGCCAGTGTTGCCGATGGAAGACAGCATGGCCTGGACTTCCTTCTTCAGGTCAGACTTGTTGTAGTCAGACGTCACGGGCACACGCTGGATGGTCAGCGCCGCAGCGTAATCCATGGCGGGGTTGGGGTTATAGATGGTGTAGGTGTTTGCCACGCTCTCGTCCACCACCCAGCCCACAGGGCCTTCAAAGGACAGCTGCAGGGCCGCGGCGTCATAGGCCTGATAGGCAAAGGTCAGCGGCGGCACAACAGTGGGGGTGGGCATATCGATGGGATTGACCACCACGGGCGTAGCGCCGGCATAGTCGCTGCGGACAGTGGGAGCCTGCGTCACCACAGCAGGCGCTTCGGCAAAGCCCAGCGTGGGGTCTTCATCGCCGATGCCTTCCTCGCTGGTGGGATCGTAATCGCCGGTGTTGAAGTCATAGTCCAGATCGGGCACATCGGTGCTGGGAGTGATGTTCAGGTTCTGGGTGGACTGAGACTGCGGCTGGTTGTTGATCACTTCAAACTTCTGACCACCGCTCTGGCAGGCAGTCATCACCAGGGCACACGCCAGCACGGCCAGCACAAACAGCATCTTTTTCATGGTTTTCCCTCCATTTTTCATGCGGAAAGTTCTTCCACACAGTCAACGATTGATGCAGGCGGAATCTTCCGCCCATTATTCCAGGCCTTCGTAGGTAGGATGATACATCCGCCTGTCCAGGCTCCAGATTTTCTCGGAGAAAGCACCTTCCGGCACCCTGTCCATGATGCCCTGCATCTCGTTCATGCGGGCGTCCAGAATGTCCAGCCAGTGCAGCACCTCGGCTTCGGGGAACATGGGCATCCGGGGCGAACCAAACTGTGCCTCGCCGTGGTGGCTGATGATCATGTGCTCCAGCAGCACCACCATCTCGCCTTCCACGCCCACATTCTTTGCCGCTTCCGCCAGACGGGCCACACCGCGCACCAGATGGCCGATCAGCAAGCCGTCACGGGTGTAATCGGTGACGTTGCCCAGCTCGTCGGACTTCATCTCGGTGATCTTGGACAGGTCGTGGAGAATCACGCCCGCCCGAAGCAGATCGCCCTTCAAAAAGGGATAGGCGGCGATGATGTGCTCGGCGGTGCGCAGCATCCCGGTCATGTGATGCAGCAGTCCGCTGCGCTCAGCATGGTGCAGACGCTGGGCCGCCGGGAACCAGGGCAGCTTGTCCCCCGCCAGGCGGAGCATTTCCCGCACCAGTTTCTTCAGATCCTCCGAGGCAAAGCGGTCGATGGTCTCATCCACCTCAGCCATCATGACCTCCGGGCTTTCCGGCGCACAGGGCACCAGCAGGCTCAGGTCCACGCCGTCTGCTTCGTTGGTGTAGCGCAGGCGCTCCACCCGCAGCTGCAGACGGCCGTTGTACTCCTGCACCAGGCCCCGCACCTTGATCACCGTGCCGGCGGCAGGGGGCTGTACTGTGCCGTCCCACACCTTGCAGTTGATCTCGCCCGTGCGGTCGGTCAGATTCATATCCAGATACTTGCTGCCGTTGCTGCCCGTGCGTTGATCCGCCGAGCGCACCAGCAGAAAGCCCTCAAAGCGCAGGTCCTTTGTCAGTTGACTGACGGTCAGCTGCTCCATCGGTTATTCCTCCCGGTTGATTCAGTATTTCTTGTGGGCCCCTGATCAGAAGGGGGCGTCGCCGGCTTCCGGCGCCAGGTTCGTGTAGGTGGTATATTCGCTCAGCCAGGCCACCTTGACGGTGCCCAGAGGGCCGTTACGTTGTTTCTGCACGATGATTTCGCCCACGTTCTTGTCTTCCGATTCGGGATTGTAGTAGCCCTCACGGTGGATGAACATGACCACGTCGGCGTCCTGCTCGATGGAGCCGGAGTCACGCAGATCGCTTAGGGCGGGGCGCTTGTTATCACGCTGGGCATTGGCACGGGACAGCTGGGCGCACGCCAGCAGCGGCACCTTCAGTTCCAGCGCAATGGCCTTGAGGCTGCGGCTGATTTCGCTCACTTCCAGCTGGCGGTTTTCCACCCGGCCGTCGCAGTGCATCAGGCCCAGATAGTCCACCACGATCAGGTCGAGGCCCTTGTCCATCATCAGGCGGCGGCAGCGGGACCGCAGCTGGGAGGGCGTGATGCCGGCGGTGTCGTCAATATACATGGGAGCGTTGGACATGGGCCCCAGAGACTTGGCCAGGCGCATCCAGTCGTCGCTGTCCAGGCGGCCCTGACGCACCTTCTGCATATCCACCCGGGCGTCGGAGCAAAGCATACGCAGGGCGATCTGCTCCCGGGGCATTTCCAGGGAGAACACCGCCACCCGCTTGCCGCCGTAGAGGCAGGCATGGCTGGCAATGTTCATGGCCAGAGAGGTTTTACCCATAGAGGGGCGGGCGCCCAGGATAATCAGTTCACCCGGGTGCAGGCCAGTGAGCATATTGTCCAGCGCCGTGAAGCCCGTGGGCACGCCGGAAATCTTGCCCTTGAGGCGGCTGAGCTCCTCGATCTGGGCGTAGGTGTTATACAGCACCTGCCGCACGTGAACGAGGCTGTCGCCGGAGGCGCGGTTCATCACGATGTCAAAGATGGCTTTTTCCGCATGGTTGAGGGTTTCCTGCAGGGGATTGGCCTGGGTGTAGCACTCCTGAGAAATCTCCTGGCTGGCCTTGATGAGTTTGCGGAGGGTGCTCTTTTCCGCCACCAGAGAGATATACGCCTTCACGTTGGCGGTGGTGGGCACAAACTGGCTCAGTTCAATCAGATAAGCCGTGCCGCCCACGCCGTCCAGAGAGCCCCTGCGGCTCAGTTCGCTGTCCACAGTGATCAGATCCACAGGACTCTGCTGGCGGAACAGCTGCAGCATACAATCGTAGATTTCCCGATGGGACGGCTGATAGAAATCATCCGGCGCCAGCACTTCTGCCGCCTGCATCACCGCATTGGCGTCCTGCAGCATGGCACCCAGCACAGACCGCTCCGCTTCCATGCTGCTGGGCGGCGTTGTGCCCCGGTATTCCTGCCGGTTTTCCATCATCCTCACTCCGCTTTCTCACAGGCGGCTATTTCAGCCGCGTTGGTGTTCTTGTTATTCAGGGCCTTACTTGGCCAGGGGCTCCACGTGGACGGTCATGGTGGTGCTGATGCCCGTGTACAGGCGCACGGTTGCCTTCACATCACCCACCGTGCGGATGGGCTCGGAGAGTTCCACCTTGCGCTTGTCCACTTCCACGCCGTGCTGCTTCTTGAGCTGATCGGCCACTTCCGCATTGGTGATGGAGCCGTACAGGCGGCCCTGAGAGCCGCACTTGACGGCGATGTTGATCACCTTGTCCTTGAGCTGGCGGGCCTTTTCTTCCGCAGCCGCCACACGCTCGGCTTCCCGGGCGTCTTCCGCCGCACGCTTCTTCTGGATTTCCTTCATGGCGCCGGGAGTGGCCTCCACCGCCATCTTCTTGGGGAAGAGGAAATTGCGGGCATAACCGTCGGAGACGGAGATGATTTCGTCTTTCTTGCCGCTGCCCTTGACGTCCATGAGCAGAATCACTTTCATAATGCAGTACCTCCTGAAGGGGGCGCAAAACAGCCCCCTGATTTCTTCATGCGCCCTTTTTGCGCGATTTGATACACGAGTACATCTTATTGTATCTCAAATCCGCAGAAATTGCAAGGGAAGCGCCCTTTCCCATGAAAAAAAGCGCCTTCCGCAGAGGCAGAAAGCGCCGAAATGGTCATCCCTGCCGGTCATAGGAGGCGCGCAGCACCTTGTCCTTGTATTCGGCCTGAATGTGATACGTATACCGATAGGGCGCCTGAGCGCCTTTTTCGTTTTTCTTGACTTTGAAGAAGTACCGCCTGGAATCGGACAGTTCCGGCACTTCCGTGCCCACCAGACGGGCCAGTGCCGAGAGAGGCTCCGGGCGCACCGGGTCGATGCCGCAGGATTCAAAGTCACATTGCAGCGTTGCCCCCGGCGGATGATACAGCGTCACCTTCACGCCTTCGGAGGTGATGTCCACCCGCTCGATGTGCAGGCGGCGGCACTTGTCCAGCAGTTTTTTCACCTGCCTGAAGGTCTCCGAGGTGCGCATCCTTTCCATGATGACTTCCTGCCGTTTCGCTTTCCTGCTCAGCCGGATGAGGCCCAGCGCCCCCGCCAGCAGCACCGCCACAGCAATGATCACAAGAGGGAGCCAGTCCTTCATGCCTGCACCTCCTGCATCCTTTCCGCCGCCTGATGGGCCAGAATCCTGTTCACAGCGTTCAGGTACGCCAGACAGGAGGCCTCCAGAATGTCGGTGGAAACGCCTCTGCCCAGCATGGTTTCCTCGCCGCAGGTCACCCGCACGGTGACTTCGCCCAGGGCGTCCTGACCTTCCGTCACGGCCTTGATGTTATAAGACGCCAGAGAGCAGTGCAGCCCGGAAATATCATCCACCGCATTGAAGCAGGCTTCAACAGGGCCGTCGCCGCAGGCAGCACGGGTGAAAGTGGCGCCGTCCTTTTCCAGGGTGACGGTAGCCGTGGAGGTCATCTTGTTGCCGGTGAAAATCTGGAAGGCAAACAGCTTGTAGGCCGTACCCTGCATGACTCTGGCTTCCCGCAGGATGGCCAGCACGTCCCGATCGGTGATCTCCTTTTTGCGGTCCGCCAGTTCCTTGAAGCGGGTGAAGGCGGTGTTGAGTTCCTCGCCGGCGAGGGTGTATCCCAGCTGGGAGGCCCGGTCCGCCAGGGCGTGCTTGCCGCTGAGTTTGCCCAGCGCCAGCGCCTGCTGGGGAATGCCCAGTTCTTCCGGCTTCATGATCTCATAGGTTTCCCGGTTGTTCAGCACGCCGTGTTGGTGGATGCCGCTCTGATGCTGGAAGGCATTGGCGCCCACCACCGGCTTGTTGGGAGAGGGCTCCACGCCGGTGAGGTTCGCCAGCATCCGGCTGGCATGATAAATCTGCCGGGAATTCACGCCCGTATCGCAGCCATAATAGTTCTTCCGGGTGCGCAGACCCATGACGATTTCTTCCATGGCGGCATTGCCTGCCCTTTCGCCCAGGCCGTTGATGGTGCATTCCACCTGCCGTGCGCCGCAACGGATGGCCTCCAGGGAGGTCGCCGTGGCCAGGCCCAGGTCGTTGTGGCAATGGGCAGAGAGAATCACCTTGTCGGCGCCGGGCACCTTTTCCAGCACTTCACGGAACATCTGACCGTATTCGCTCACAGCGGCATAGCCCACGGTGTCAGGCAGGTTGATCGTCCCTGCCCCCGCAGCGATGGCCGCTTCCGTCACCCGCAGGAGGAATTCCCGGTCGGTGCGGGTGGCGTCTTCCAGCGAGAACTCCACATCGTCGCAGAAATTCCGTGCCAGCTTCACGGACTTCACCGTGGCTTCCAGCACTTCTTCCGGCGTCATGTGCAGTTTCTTTTCCATGTGAATGGGGCTGGTGGCGATAAAGACATGGATGCGCTTGCGGGCGGCCTTTTCCAGCGCCTGGGCTGCCGTTTCGATGTCGGAAGGCACGCACCTTGCCAAAGAGCAGATCACCGGGTTGCGCACCGCTTCGCTCACGGCGCTGATGGCCCTGTAATCCCCCTTGGAAGACGCAGCAAAGCCCGCCTCGATGACGTCCACGCCCATGGTTTCGAGGGTTTTGGCAATTTCGATTTTCTCCCGCAGATGGAAAGACACGCCGGGCGTCTGCTCGCCATCCCTGAGGGTCGTATCAAAAATCAGGACCCGCTCGGCCATATCGCCAGCCTCCTTGTTATACGCTTTTTTCATCATAGCAGGAGACGGCGGATTTTGTCAAGTTCCGCCGGGAATCGCCCCTCATTTCTCCAGAAAAAAGAGAGAAAAAAGAGGCCGCCGCACCCTCCCGGAAAGCCCGGAAAGGTGCAGCGACCATTTCTTCAGGGGAAGAGAGCGCCTTACTTGCTCTGCGCTTCCTGCACAGCCACGGCCACAGCCACGGTCATGCCAACCATGGGGTTGTTGCCAGCGCCGATCAGGCCCATCATCTCCACGTGAGCGGGCACGGAAGAGGAGCCAGCGAACTGAGCGTCAGAGTGCATACGGCCCAGGGTGTCGGTCATGCCGTAGGAGGCAGGGCCGGCAGCCATGTTGTCGGGATGCAGGGTACGGCCGGTGCCGCCGCCGGAAGCAACGGAGAAGTACACGTTGCCGGCTTCGATCATTTCCTTCTTGTAGGTGCCGGCCACGGGATGCTGGAAACGGGTGGGGTTGGTGGAGTTACCGGTAATGGAAACACCCACGCCCTCGTGCCACATGATGGCCACGCCTTCACGCACGTCGTCAGCGCCGTAGCAGTTGACCTTGGAGCGCTCGCCGTCGGAATAAGCCACGGTCTTGACAACGGTCAGAGCATGGTCTTCCTTGACGTCGGCGGACAGGTAGTCATACTTGGTCTCCACATAGGTGAAGCCGTTGATGCGGGAGATGATCTGAGCAGCGTCCTTGCCCAGGCCGTTCAGAATCACGCGCAGGGGATTCTTGCGGACCTTGTTGGCGTTGCGGGCGATGCCGATGGCGCCTTCAGCGGCGGCGAAGGACTCGTGGCCGGCCAGGAAGGCGAAGCACTCGGTCTTCTCGTCCAGCAGCATGGCGCCCAGGTTGCCGTGGCCCAGACCAACCTGACGCTGGTCGGCAACGGAGCCGGGGATGCAGAAAGCCTGCAGGGCTTCGCCGATGCACTTGGCGGCTTCCACAGCGGTGGTCACGCCCTTCTTCAGCGCGATGGCGGCGCCCAGTTCATAGGCCCACTTGGCGTTCTCGAAGCAGATGGGCTGGATGCCTTCCACGATGGCGTAGGCGTCGATGCCCTTGGAGTTGTTGTAAGCCTTCAGCTCTTCAAAGTCCTTGAAGCCGTACTTTTCCAGAACGGGCTTAAGCTGAGGCATGCGGCCTTCGTAATTCTCAAACAGAGCCATATTCACATACCTCCTCTATTACTGATGACGGGGGTCAATCCAGGTGACCGCGCCGTCTTCGGCCTTGAAGCGACCGTAGGTGCCGATGTTCTTGGCATAGGCTTCGTTGGGCTCCATGCCCTTCTTGATGGCGTCCATCATCTTGCCCAGAGACAGGAACTGATAGCCGCAGATCTGATTGTCCTTGTCCAGGGCAATCTTGAGGACGTAGCCTTCAGCCATTTCCAGGTAACGGGGGCCCTTTTCCAGGGTGCCGTACATGGTGCCGACCTGAGAGCGCAGGCCCTTGCCCAGGTCTTCCAGACCGGCGCCGATGCGCAGGCCGTCATCGGAGAAAGCGGACTGGGTGCGGCCATAGACGATCTGCAGGAACAGCTCGCGCATGGCGGTGTTGATGGCGTCGCACACCAGGTCGGTGTTCAGCGCCTCCAGGATGGTCTTGCCGGGCAGGATTTCGCTGGCCATGGCGGCGGAGTGAGTCATGCCGGAGCAGCCGATGGTCTCCACCAGCGCTTCCTGAATGACGCCTTCCTTGACGTTCAGGGTCAGCTTGCAGGTGCCCTGCTGAGGGGCACACCAGCCAATGCCGTGGGTCAGACCGGAGATGTCTTTGATCTCCTTGGCCTGCACCCACTTGCCCTCTTCGGGGATGGGCGCGGGGCCGTGATTCGGGCCCTTCGCGACGCAGACCATTTCTTCAACTTCCTTGGTGTAAAGCATCGAATGGATTCCTCCTATCTGATGATGATCGTGACAATAGTGTCAGGCAAATCCAATTAAGTATACCATATTTTTTTGCGCTTGGGTAGGGGGTATTTGTGAAAAATCAGCCAATCCTGGCGGAAAGGCTGACATTTTTCTTTCGGAACAGGCGTCCCTGAGCATTTTACTGTGCCTGAACAGGCGCAGAGGCTTTCTCCGGCGCCCCAGTGGCCGCTTCCTGATGGGATTCAAACTGGCTGTTGAGGAAAATGATGTACGCCACGGCGATGATGGTGGCGGTCAGCATGGCCTTGCCGTCATTGGCGCCGCTTTCAGCAGCAGGCGCCTCGCCTTCCGGCGTCTCCAGGCCGAAGATATACCCCAGCAGTTTTTCCAGTTCATCGCAGAAATAATCATACGCCCGCTGGTTGGAGTATTCCCCCTGCATTCTGAACAGCCGGGCGATGTTCTCCATGGGCAGCACCATTTTGGCAATGGCGATAATCATCAGCCGGGCGATCTGCTCGGCGTCATACTGCTTATGATCAGGGTTGCGGATGTATCCCTTCTTGACGTAGTTGCTCACCATGGATGCGGTGATTTCGACGCATCCCAGGGGCTGCAGGAAGCGGTTGATGTATTTGACCGTCTGATCCAGATACAGCCCCACGTCGGGGATTTCCCTGTACCGGGGCAGCCGGAACGAAGCAATGTCCACCTTCACGAGTTCATTCCTCCTTGTTTCCCCCTTATTATACGGCTTTCCCCCGCCTGCGTCAACCGAAAACCATATGTAAACTTTCTGTTGCGGTTTTTGTCTCCTCTTGACAAGTTTCCGGGAAACTGATATGATGTTGTCAGCGGTTTTTCAAAAACCGATAACAGGTTATTACGAATTCAGAGGGGTATATGTTATGTCTTCCTATCGTATCGTGGCTGATTCTTCCTCTAATGTGACCGATTTTGCGGGGGCGCCCTTCGCCTCTGTTCCCCTGACCATCCTGGCGGGCGGCAAGCATTATGTGGATGACGCCCATCTGGACGTGGCCTCCATGGTGCGGGATTTGTCCCATCTGCACGAGCGGTCCTCCACCGCCTGCCCCGGCCCCCATGACTGGGAAAGCGCCTTCGGGGATGCGGAAAACGTGTTCTGCATCGCCATCACCAGCACGCTGTCCGGCTCCTGCAACGCCGCCCGGCTGGCGGCACGGGATTATGAAGAAACCCACCCCGGCCGCCGCGTCCATGTCATCGACACCCTGTCCACCGGCCCGGAAATGCGCCTGGTCATCGAAAAACTGGCGGAGCTTTTCGCCAAAGAGATGCCCTTTGACGCCATCGTGGAAGAAATCACCCGGTACCTGCGCCGCACCCACCTGTATTTCATCCTGCAGTCCGTGCACAATCTGGTTCAAAATGGCCGGGTGGGCGTGGCCATCGGCGCCCTGGTGGGGCTGCTGGGCATCCGCATTGTGGGCAAAGCCAGCGACCGGGGCGATCTGCAGACCACCGCCAAGTGCCGGGGCGACCGCAAGGCCCTCAAGGAAGTCGTTTCCTCCCTCCACGCCGAAGGCTGGAAGGGCGGCAAGGTCCGCATCGACCACTGCGACAACGAGCCCTTCGCCGCCGCCCTCAGGGACGCCCTGCTGGCGGATTTCCCCGCTGCCGATATCACCCTGCACCCCGCCCGTGGCCTGTGCAGTTACTACGCCGAAGCTGGCGGCATCATGCTGGCCTTTGAGGATAACTGAATCGAGCAAAAAAACTCCCCGCCGAAATGGGCGGGGGGCGTAAAACAGTTAACCAATGCAATTGTTACCGAACCTTATTATGACTGCGGGAAACCAATGCTCCCGCAGTATTTTTATATGAAATCCAAGCATTATCGTGCAACACTTTCCCCTTGTCATTCGTTATCCAAGCAGGAAGGGGGCGAAACCTTTGTGGGAAGAACTCTATGAGGACCATTATAAAGAGCTTGTATCTTATGGCACCCGTATGAGCGGAAGTAAAGAGCTTGCCGAGGACCTGGTACAGGAAACCTTTGTAAAGGCCCTGATGAATACAGAAACCGTGGAGGATCTGTCCCACAGTAAACGGCGGGCATGGCTATACCGAACCTTCAAAAACCTGTTCTTTGATCGGTATCGACGGGCAGTTCTGGAAAATGAATATAAGCAGAGCCTACAGCCTGAATACTTAGAAGATCATGGGATCCAGGAGATTGAAAATGCCATGTTGCTGCAGAGCATAGAACCTCAGGACCGGGCGATTTTTCAGCTTCGATATTTCGATGGCTACACAGCTGAAGAAATATCCCAAATGATGAATCTCCCGCCGGGTACAGTCCGCTCCAAGCTATCCCGCAGCAGAAAACTACTCAAACAAAATCTTGAACGATAACGGAGGATTATCTTATGGCTAAGAAACTGCTGATCAACTGCGCAAACTGCGATGCAAGAAAGATCCAGGAAGAAAATTACGCTCACTATGAGCAGATCACTATCAACTGCGCAACGGTGCTGACAAGCCCCAATGCCAAGTCTGTTATGAACAAGCTACCCTTTACCATGAACTGTGCCAATGTTATGGAGGTAGAGGGGGATGTGGATTTCCGCACCGTCAACGGCAGCGACGAGATCAAAAGTGGTGATGTTATCCCCGCAACCAAGTATTATATGCTGGTCAACGGTGCCCTTACCATTGGCCCCGACACCCAGAAACAGCTGGAGCAGTGCGTTGGCATGACCATCAACGGCAGCCTGACCTGCCCCGAAAGTATCTACTCCATTCTGACCGGTGTTACTGTCAACGGCTCTACCACCTGCTATCCCGATGGCGCAATCGTTCTGAAGCGCAGCGCCGTCATTGACAAGCTGTTTGTTCTCCGGGCTAAGAACAGCCTGTACTGGTCCGGCCGCCGGATGATCATGGTGGACCCGGAGCTGGATGCCCAGAAGCTTAGGGATAAGGGTGTGACCTTTAGCACCAAGGAAGTCATCATTGCTGAGTCCAAGGTAGAATCCATAATCGACCTGATCGATGAGAAGGCGGAGATCATCATTGTGCCTGACGGTACGGAAATTGTCTGCGATGATGTGGAACTGAGCGCAGACTTGAAATGCAGCAGCAAGCTCTATGTGATCGGTGACCTGACCGTTCCTGCGGATGTCGCTGCACGGCTGGATGTCATGGAATATCTCAATGTCCGGGGAGATGTTATGGTAGCGCAGGAATTGAGGGAAAAGCTAACGGAAGTGCTGACCCAGGTGGAAGGTGAAATCAAAGTGATCAAGCCTAAGGGAGCGACCCTGGGAGATAAACCCTATATAAAGATCACGAAGTGGATGCTTGAGAAGGAGCCTTTGGGCATTGATGTCAGCGACTGCGCTGTGGTTAAAATTGCTGACGATATCCCCAAGGATCTGATCGTCGAACGCCTGCATATCGAAGATTGCGCCGTTGTCAAATGCAGTGAAGAACAGGAAGATGCCGTCACGATGATCTGCTCAGATGTCGGGCAAATCGGAAGCATCAGCGATGAAGAAAACGATATGGGTGTCGGTGATATCATCAAGACAGCTCTTGGTGGCATTAAGGGTGCGTTGGACACGAAGGTGATCAACGCCGCAGACTATGTGCTGTAAAGGAAAAACGTTTTTTAGAAGCAAGATTCTACCATGGTGCCAAATTTGTCACCATGATCTTGTTGGGGCGTGCCTGCCCCAAACCCTGCATATATAAAAAAGGTCGTGTATCAAATACGATACACGACCTTTAACAGTTTTACGGACACCGCCCAAAAGGGTGGGGAGTTTCATTTCGCCTGAAAAGGCGTCCTTTAGCGCAGTCGCTCGCCGCCAAGCGACTGTAAATCGAAAGTCGGCGAGCCCCTTCGGGGCGATTAAGCGGGGCGAAGCCCCTGTACGGCGATTTTCGTGCGATTTTGCTTGCAAAATCGCTTCCTTACACGGAGTCACGGCCGTCATGGCTGCCTGCAGCCCCGACAGTGACGGAGTGCAAAAATCAAAAAAGTGGCCGAAGCCACTTTTTTGAGTGTTTACTTTGCGTATTCCGTGGAACGGGTCTCGCGGATGACGTTGACACGAATCTGTCCGGGATACTCCATTTCCTTTTCGATGCGCTTGGCGATCTCCTTCGCCAGCACCTTCGTGCCCTCGTCAGTGACGTCGTCGGGCTTGACCATGATACGCACTTCACGGCCAGACTGGATGGCGTAGCACTTCTCGACGCCGTCGAAGGAAGTGGCGATCTCTTCCAGTTTCTGCAGGCGCTTGATGTAGTTCTCCAGGCTCTCACGGCGGGCGCCGGGACGGGCAGCGGAGATGGCGTCAGCGGCCTGCACCAGCACGGCTTCCACCGTCTGGGGCTCCACATCGTTGTGGTGGGCCAGAATGGCGTGAATCACGTCGGGGGATTCGTTGTACTTGCGGGCCAGTTCGCCGCCCAGGGTCACGTGAGTGCCCTCGGCTTCGTGGTCCACAGCCTTGCCGATATCGTGCAGCAGACCCGCACGCTTGGCCAGCTGGACGTCAGCGCCCAGTTCAGCGGCCATCAGGCCGGCCAGGTGGCTGACTTCGATGGCGTGCTTGAGCACATTCTGACCGTAGCTGGTACGATACCGCAGACGGCCCAGGAGCTTGACCAGTTCGTGGTGGATGCCATGCTGATTGGTCTCGTACACGGCGTTTTCGCCAGCCTCACGGATCTGGTTTTCCACTTCCTTCTTCGCCTTCTCGACGGTTTCCTCGATGCGGGCGGGATGGATGCGGCCGTCCATGATGAGTTTCTCCACGGTGATGCGGGCGATCTCACGGCGCACGGGGTCGAAGGCGGACACGATGACCGCTTCGGGGGTGTCGTCGATGATCAGGTCCACACCGGTGGCGGTTTCCAGAGCCCGGATGTTGCGGCCTTCACGGCCGATAATGCGGCCCTTCATGTCGTCATTGGGCAGGGCGATGACCGACACGGTGGATTCCGCCACATGGTCGGCAGCGCACTTCTGGATGGCCAGGGCGATGATATTGCGGGCTTTCTTTTCGCCTTCTTCCTTGGCGCGGGTCTCGATGTCCCTCACCATGGAGGCGGCGTCGTGGAAGGCTTCCTTCTGCACCCGCTCGACGATGACCTGCTTGGCCTCGTCCTGGGTCATGCCGGCAATGCGTTCCAGTTCCACCGTCTGGCGGTCATGCAGCGCCTGGGTTTCTTCCTGCAGTTTCTGGATGTCAGCCTGCTTGTGGTTGAGGCTTTCTTCCCGGGCTTCCAGGTTATCAGCCTTTTTGTCCAGGGTTTCCTCACGCTGGGTGATGCGACGCTCAGCCTGCTTCAGTTCAGCGCGGCGTTCACGGATTTCCCGGTCATTTTCACGCATTTCGCGCTCGTTTTCGGCTTTTTCCCGGTCATTTTCGGCCTTCGCCTTGAGAATTTCTTCCTTGGCTTCCAGCACTTTTTCCTTCTTGTACTCATCCGCCTTTTTCACCGCGTCGTCATACAGACGGCGGGCATACTCTTCGGTGCGGTTGATCTTCTTTTCCACGCCATCTTTGCGATAGATGTAGCCAATGAAGCAACCCACCACCGCAGCCACGGCGATCAGCACAATGCTCAGCCAGAGTTCCATGCCTGATTCCCTCCTTTTCCTGTTCAGAATTGCATTTTCTTGCTTGATTATTCTCGGAAACGACCAGCCAGCCATACAAAAAACCGCAGAAAACGCTTATTTTCCTGCGGCTGATCTGCTATTTCGATGGATGGTGACGCACCTTTCCCGCCTTATGAGGACACAATGATGCCTCAAAAAGGCCGGAAACGCACCGGGCCTTTCGGCGGACAGGCATACAATACGCCCTCCGCGACTCACAAAAATCACAGGCAAAACCGCCATGGGCAGTCTGCCATCAGGAAACATACGTCCCCTGATAAAAATGTGCAATTCCTATGCGCCGGCCTTTGCCGCAATACAGGGGCATCGGGCCGCCGAAAAATCACGCGCCGGACAAAATCAGGCCGGACACGATGGTCTGGAGCAGGGATGGTCTATCGAAAAACAGCATGGAAAGCGCATCCGCCGATATGCGGGGATGATTCCCTCAGCCGGTCTCAATTATTGTAGCGTTATTTTCCCCATCTGTCAAGTCAAATCGGGCAATCCGGCAAAAAAACGCAGGAACTTGCCCCTTCCGGTGGTATTTACAGCGGGAAATGTTCGGTTTTTTCCTTTTCCGCCATGAATGTTTACAACTTGCCCTGCCTCCCTCCCCTTTTTTGACTGGACAAGCGACACAAAGGCGGGTATAATTGGAAGAGATCATTTATATTAGGAGCGATGCCCCGATGAAGCGATTCCTCTCCCTGATTCTGTCCCTGCTGATGGTGCTTTCCGTCTGCTCCGCTCTGGCGCAAGACGCCGCCACCCCCACCGAGGTGGCCTATGAGCCCCTGCCCCTGTCCGGCCCGGCGCCCTATGCACCCATTGCCGACGCCTTTGGCGCCGACGGCATGAGCTATGATGACGGCACCCTGTCCATCCGCATTGAGACGGATGTGGCCCATGGCACCAATATCTATTATGTCTATGTCACCCTGACGGACGCCTCCCAGATGCGCACCGCCATCGCCGGCAGCCCCAAGTCGAAGGCCAAGAAGCCCGTGCTGGCCATGGCGGAAGCCAATAACGCCGTGCTGGCCATCAACGGCGATTATTTCGGCTATCACACCGAGGGCATGATCGTCCGCGGCGGCGAGCAGCTGCGCTTCAACCCCCACTGGATGCGGGACACCCTGATCATCGACGAAAATGGTGATTTCAACTTCCTCACCTTCCCCATGTATGCCAGTTACAACACCATGAAGACCGCCTTTGATTCCTTCGAAGGCGAAGTCCGGGAGGCTTTCGCCTTTGGCCCGGCGCTGATCATCGACGGCGAAAAGGCGGAATTCAACTACAAGGAAAAGACCTCCTGCGGCTATCCCACCCCCGCCCAGCGCCTGGCCTTCTGCCAGTTGGACACCCTGAGCTATCTGATCGTGGCCACCGAAGGCCCCGAACAGGACAAGGCCGCCGGCCTGTCCATCCCTCAGCTGACGGAACTGTGCCTGGCAAAGGGCGCCAAGCAGGCCTATAACCTGGACGGCGGCAGCTCTGTCACCATCATTCTGGGCGGTCAGCGCATCAACGCCCCCGAATCCAAGGACCGCAGCGTCAGCGATATCATTTATTTCTCCACCCTCAGGGCCCAGTGACCAAAAGGAGCATTCCCATGAAGATTTTTCTCCGCCTGATTTGCCTTGTGCTGTGCCTGTGCCTGCTGCCCCTTGCGGGTCTGGCCCAGGAAGAAACCGCCGCCCAGGAAGTGACCATGCCCTGGAAGGTGGGCAACAAGTCTCTGGACGCTGCCGCTATGCAGGACGGCGATGACGCCACCGCTTTTGCCGCCTCCCGCTCCAAGAAAGTGGAAATCGTGGCAGAACCGGTGGACGGCATCGAAGTATCCAGCGTGTACCTGCGCATGAACAGCCTGCCCTCCGTGGTCAGCCTGTACACCCTCAACGAAAAGGGCAAGTGGGCGCTGATGGATACCCTCGAAAACCCCGGCACGGAATGTATCCTCACCTCCGCCGAGCCCATGATCCGCAAGGTGCGCATCGTGGTGGAATTCACCGCCAGCACCGCCCTGACCGTGATGGAGCTGCGGGCCTTCACCGCCGGTTCCCTGCCTGCTAACCTGCACCAGTGGGAATCCGGCAAGCCCGACGTGCTGGTGATGGCGGATGACGCCGCCCTGCTGGACCTGGACCAGATCGCCCAGTGGACGCAAAGCGGCCGCAGCCTGCAGATCTGCACCCTGATTGCTCCTGAAAACCCCGCCGCCTTTGCCGACTCCCTGTGGGACGCCGGCGTGCGCATGACCCCCGCCTACGGCGCCTTCGCCGCCACCGGCAAGGACGCCGCTGCCACCCTCAAATCCTGGACGGAGAAGAAGGTGCAGCTGCAGATGGTCTCCTGGCTGCGGCTGTATCACCCCATGATGCTGGCTTCTTTGGGAGAAGTTACCGCCCTGCAGACGGAACTGGCCCTTTCCAACACCTTTGACAAGGACTACGAATACGACAACGCTTCCATCTACGGCGTCTGGGTTGTGCCCCATGTGCTGTACACTGCCCAGGAAGTCACCGACGCCCTGCCCACGCTGGAAGCACGAAACAACGACGCCCTGCGTCAGGCCTGCGCCGACAAGTTCTCCGAGGGCGTGTGCAGCGATGTGTCCCTGATTCCCTATCCTGAAAACCGGGACGAAAACGGCTTCCTCACCGAGGGCGAATTCCTCTTTGAATCCCCCGAGTTGGGCCTGTGGGCATATCTGTCCCCCACCCTGCAGGTGCAGATCGTCCAGTATGACATCACGGAAACGAAAAAGGCCCAGCGCTGGTTTATTTCCGACGTGCGCTTCAACCCCGAAGCCGAGGCCCTTGAATCCCACTCCTATGTCAACGCCAAGACCCGCAACGAATCCGTGCCTCCCCAGCAGCTGGCCCAGACGTCGAAGCTGGTCTTCGCCGTCAACGGCGACTACTACACCTACCGTGTCACCGGCACCCACAACGTGGGCAACGTCATCCGTGACGGCGAGGTACTCCACAGCTACAACGGCAACAAGAAGATGTCCTTCCCCTGCCTGGACACCCTCACCATCCACACGGACGGCAGCCTGAAGGTGTGGAGCGGCGAGGAAATGTCCGCCAAGGAACTGCTGGCTCTGGGCGATGTGCAGGATGCGCTGGCCTTTGGCCCCTATCTGGTCAGGGACGGCGAACTGCGCATCTACAAAGGCAAGAGCGCCAGCATGAACGAGCCCCGCTCCGCCGTGGGCATGGTGGAGCCCGGACACTATGTGTTCCTCACCTGCGAAGGCCGTGTGCCCAAGGGCCCCCTGGGCCTTTCCACCCATGACATCGCCATGCTGATGTACGCCCACGGCGTGAACACCGCCTTCAACCTGGACGGTGGCAGCACCTCCGTGCTGATCTTCATGGGCGAAAAACTCAACCGCACCGGCAAGGATTCCTACGTGGGCAATCCCCGTGATATGCACGAACTCTTCGGCATCGGCACCTCCGAACTGGTGCACACCGACTGGGTCAACGGCAAGCCGAAGAACTGACCCGGAAAGGAGTCACATTTCCCATGAAAAAATGTGTTTTTCTGCTGATCACTCTGCTGATGGTGCTCCTGGCCCTGCCCGCCATGGCGGATGTGCTGGACAAGCCCGTCAAGGACGGCACGGTGGACCTGACCTCCTTCAGGAGCCTCAAGGACAAGCAGGTCAATCAGATGGTGAAAGACCTGCAGGCCCAGCCGGAAGTGACCCGGGTAGAATTGGTGGGTGTATCCCTGACCCAGGATCAGCGCCTGCGCCTGATGGAAAAGTGCCCCGAAGTGGATTTCCACTGGATGGTGAAAATCGGCGGCGTGGAAATCGACAGCGACGCCACCGTGCTGGATCTGGACTCGCTGGTGAAGTCCTCTACCAAACTCAGCGACATCCGCAACGGCCTGAACTGCCTGCCCAAGGTAGAAAAGGTCATCATGTTCAACTTCCGCTTCAGCCTGGGGGCCATGGAAGGCTTGCTGGAGCAGTTCCCGGACATTGACTTCAGCTGGACGAACCACTGGTACGTCTGCGACGGCCGGGTGATCGACCTGCGCACCGACGCCACTGCCTTCACCACCGCCAAGGGTCGTCAGGAGCCCCGCTACACCGCTGACAAGCTGATGCGGCGCCTGAAGCACTGCCCTGACCTGCTGGCCATCGACGTGGGCCACAACAACGTCAGCGACCTGTCCTTCCTGCTCAACTGGCCCAACCTGCGCCGCCTGATCGTCATCGACTCCCTCAGGCCCATCACCGATCTGTCCCCGCTGGCGCAATTGCCGGATCTGGAATACATCGAGCTGTTCATGCAGGACATCACCGATATTTCCCCGCTGGCCAACCACGAAAAGCTGCTGGACCTGAATCTGTGCTGCAACGACGTCACCGACCTGTCCCCCCTGTACTCCTGCCCCAATCTGGAGCGGCTGCAGATTTCCTTCAACCCCAACCTGACCCAGGAAGAGGTGGACAAGCTGCAGGCCGTGCTGCCCAACTGCGAGATCATCACCGACGCAGAGGACTGCACCGAAGGCGGCTGGCGGGAACACCCCCGGTACTTCAATATCTACGAAAGTTTCAACAGTTACACCTACATCCCCTTTGAGCCCATCACCGAGGAGAGCGCAGACGCCGCCCCGGAAGAGCCGGCAGAATAATCAATCACAAAAAGCGCTGCTGCACAGGTGCAATCCCATGCAGCAGCGCTGTTTTTATGCGGATTTTGGTTTATTCGTCCAGGCCCAGTTCTTCTTCCAGCAGGGCCAGATCGTCCTCTTCCTCGGGCATTTCAGCGGGATTTTCTCCGCCCAATGCCGCCGGCGCAGCAAAGATCTCCTTGCGGAGGATGGCGTCGATCTCGTCGGTCACCTCAGGATGCTCCCGCAGGTACAGGCGGGTATTCTCCCTGCCCTGGCCGATGCGCTGATCCTGATAGGAGAACCAGGCGCCGCTCTTGTGGATGATGCCGCGCTCCACGGCCATGTCCAGCAGAGTGCCTTCCTTGCTGATGCCTTCGCCGTAGACGATGTCAAACTCAGCCACACGGAAGGGCGGAGCCACCTTGTTCTTGACCACCTTGACCTTGGTGTGGTTGCCCACCACTTCGCTACCGTTCTTGAGCTGCTCGCCGCGGCGCACATCCAGGCGCACGGAGGCATAGAACTTCAGCGCACGGCCGCCGGGGGTGGTTTCGGGGTTGCCGTACATGACGCCCACCTTTTCACGCAGCTGGTTGATGAACACCGCCACGCAGCCGGTCTTGTTGATGATGCCCGCCAGTTTGCGCAGCGCCTGGCTCATCAGTCGGGCCTGCAGACCCACGAAGGAATCGCCCATTTCGCCGTCGATTTCCGCCTTGGGCACCAGTGCCGCCACGGAGTCGATGACCACCACGTCCAGCGCGCCGGAACGCACCAGTGCCTCGGTGATCTCCAGCGCCTGCTCGCCGGTGTCCGGCTGGGCGACGTAGAGTTCCTCGATGTTCACGCCCAGCTTCTTGGCGTAGGCGGGGTCCAGCGCGTGCTCGGCGTCCACAAAAGCCGCAATGCCGCCGGCCTTCTGGGCCTCGGCGACGATGTGCAGCGCCACGGTGGTCTTACCGGAGGATTCAGGGCCATAAATCTCCACAATGCGGCCACGGGGAATGCCGCCCACGCCCAGCGCTGCATCCAGCGTCAGGCAGCCCGTCTGAATCACGGGAATGGCCTGGCCGGTGACCGTTTCACCCAGTTTCATCACGGAGCCTTTGCCGAACTGCTTGTCCAGATCAGCCAGGGCGTGCTCCAACGCCTTAAGTTTTTCTTCCTGCTGCACATTGCCGGCAGGGACGCTCTTTTCGGCCTTCGCAGCCTTCTTTGCCGCCATGTGAACACATCCTTTCCTTATCACAAAATACCCTTTGTGTGCTTGGTATCATCGTATCACAGCGAACACAAGTTTGCAAGGGGAACACGCAAAAAAACCGGCAAGAAAAAAGCGGCAAAGTGCCAATCGCACTTTGCCGAAATTCGTTAGATCCATCGATTATAGACCGCTACCGTGCCCATCAGGTTGATCAGCACGCCCCAGATCATCAGCGGCTGACTGATCAGCGTCAGGCGGGACTTCTCCGGCATCCATTTCATCAGCCCCAGGAACAGCCAGGGCATCAGATCCACCAGATACCGGTTGCCGAACTGCCACGCGCCCAGCGTTTTGTGGCAGCAGATGATGAACACATGGCAAAGGGCCAGCGCCATCAGCAGGATGGCTTCGCCCCGCTTGCCCTTCTTCGTCAGCGCCATCACCCAGGCGATGAAGATGCTGATGAACATGGGGTTGATCAGCCAGAAGGCCATGGTATCGAACTTTTCAAAGATAAGCGGGCTTTCACCGTTGGTGAAGACAGGCATCCGCAGCAGCAGATTCAGGTTTTTCGTCAGGTATGCCAGGGAAAACTGGCCGTTTTCCGCCTGAACGAACTCCGGCAGGTAGTTGTGCCCGAACTCCAGGACGTTGCCGAACCTGGCCCAGTTCAGCCACATATAGGACGCCGCCAGCAGGCAGGGGCCAATCGCCCAGTACCAGCGCCTTTTCACCCACTTCAGCACAGATGTCGGGCGGTGCGCCTGGTACAGCAGCATCACCAGTACCGGCAGATACACAGCCGCCATGGGTCTGCAGCCCACCGCACACGCCCAGCAGGTCAGCGCCATGCCGCCATGGCCCTTTGCTGCATGGGTGATGGCCATCAGCGACAGGGTGAAGCACATCGACTGGGCGATGAACCACACCCAGGCGTTCAGGCTGATGAAGATGGCGCCCGTGCCCAGATACAGGAATGTCACCCAGAACACGCCCTTGTCATCCCGGCGATAGTGGCGATACAGCGCCGTGGCATAGACGGCGCCCAGCAGCGTCACCGCCCAGGCGATGAAGCCATCGGAGATGAAAATGCCATTCAAGGCCACAAAGGGCAGCATTACATAGGAAGGAAAGGGCGGAAAGCTGACAAAGTACTTGCCTTCATAAATCGCCAGTTCCAGCCAGGGATAGTCCAGCCCCAGATCCAGCCGCCCATCCAGCCACGCCTGTGCCTGCAGCACATAGGAATTGTAGCCATGGGTTGCTGTGGGCCACTCGCCGGTGAAGGCTGCCACCGCCAGAAGCGCCAGCAGCACTGTCAGCGGCGCCACCACATACGACAGATGAGGCAACCTCTTACGCACGTTCTCACCTTCTTTCTGTTTGCAGGGACTCCGTCCCTGCACCCCGCCAGAGGGCTGCGCCCTCTGGACTCCTGCTTGTGGGGCTCTGCCCCACACCCCGGCAGGGGCGCCGCCCCTGCACCCCGCAAGGGTCTTCGACCCTTGACCCTTCACCCCAAGCCCTGACGGGCTTGGGGGATTGTTTGTATGTGGGTTTTTCCTTTCAGACTATTCTTTTATGCGAGGTGAGGTTTCGCCCTCACGGGCGACCAAAGGGCTTTCCGATCGCCCTTTGGAAACCTTCGGGCTGCATCCTTGTGAGTTGACTTTGCTCCGGCAGCAAACCGAAACACGCTTCGCACCCGCTCCGGCACAACAGTTCCGGCGTGCGGCGCTCCGTCGCCGCACACGGACTCCATCGGAGCAACTCCGAAACGGGCCGCCCCCGCGAGGCGTTTGTGGGGCAGTCAACCCAATAACCCACACAAGACCGGGGGAAAGGGGGGAGTCCAGAGGGGGGTGTCTCCGGGTGGGATGAATTGAGACACCCCCTCTGGCCCTCTTTGGTTCTTTCTCAGGCCTGAGAAAGAACGCCTATCAAGCACTACCCCTTGCAAGAAATCATGCCCGCTGCAGCGCAGGCTCCCCCACCACCTTACGGCGGAGCCCCCTCCCGGAGGGGGCTTTTCTTTGTACCATTGCATTCTTCTCTACAAAGAAGTCTTTTGTGCAAGGTAAGGTTTCGCCCTCACGGGCGACCAAAGGGCTTTCCGATCGTCCGCCTCCGCTTCGCTCCGGAAACTCGCCTTCGGCGACTGCCCACTGGGCAGTTCGTTTCCTTTGGAAACCTTCGGATGCAAGTAGTTTTATTTGGCCCTTGCGGGGGTATCGGGGGCAGCGCTCCCGATCAGGGTGCGGGGCAACGCCCCGCACAAGGGGTCCAGGGACAGCGCCCCTGGTGGGATTCCAAAGGGTATGTCCCTCTGGTCATGGCCTCGCCACCGCCGCTTGTCCATGCCCAGACAGCCACACCTCCGGGCACTTCGCCGGGAGATACACCGTGGCGCCCATGGGCAGCGTCAGACTGCCGCCCTGCCAGGAAAGCACGCCCTCCCCGGAGAGCACCGTCAGCAGCGCAAAATCCTTCACCGGGGGCAACTGCACCCTTTCAGGGCCTGCCAATACATCCAGCGTGAAGAACGGCGTTTCCAGCACCCGGGCGCAGGGCGCATCCGGTGCTGCGATGGGCCGTGCCGCAAAGGTCAGATCTGATACATCCAGCGCCTTGTCCAGGTGCAGTTCCCGGCGGTTGCCCGCTACATCCACCCGGTCCCAATCATAGAACCGATAGGTCACATCCGAGGACTGCTGGATCTCATACAGGGTGATGCCCGGGCCAATGGCATGGACGCACCCGGCGGGGATATAGCACACATCCCCCGCCCGCACTTTCACCCGGCGCAGCAGTTTTTCCACCGCAGCGCCCTGATGGCAGGCGTCTTCCAGCTGCTGCTTCGTCACGCCGGGCACAAGGCCGTACACCAATTCCGCGCCCTCCGGCGCATCGAGAATCAGCCACGCCTCCGTTTTGCCCTGCTTGCCGTCTTCCTGCTGATAAGCATACCCATCGTCAGGATGCACCTGCACCGACAGGCTCTGGGCAGCGTCGATCAGCTTGAGCAGCAGCGGAAAGGGCTTTCCGGCGTATTTTCCCGCAAAATCAGCACCGCAGGACGCCACCAGTTCATTCAGGGGCACGCCCGTGTCATCGGTGGATGAAAGGCCGGGAATGCAACTCACTTCCAGGCTTTCCCCGGCGGGAACCTCCGGGAAATCCTTGCCGTACATTTCCTTCAGCACCGTGCCGCCCCAGGGCGTGAGCGCCCCGCAGCGCCAGGCAGGATGCATCCGCAGGGGCAGCAGGGGGCAATCCGCCGTGAGGGGCATTTCCAGCGTGGGATAGGCCTTGCCGTCGCCTTCGCCGGGATAATACACCTCGCCGCTCCGGCGCATGCCCATGGACTGATACAGGTGCAGCGCCCGGGGATTATCAATGAAGGTGTCGCAGCGCAGGCTGTCGCAGCCCATCTCCCGCAACAGGTCGATCACTTCCGTCACCACGCGCCGCCCCAGCCCCTGACCCTGAGCGTCCGGAGAAATCGCCAGCCGGTGAAATGTTCCGGGCCTGACGCCATAGAGCCAGTTCACCCCGGCATAGGCGTCTTCAAACTCCGTATCCACCGCCACAGCGCACAGGATTTCTTCCTCCCGGCGCACCACATACAGCACCTGACGGTCCAGGTCGTGGCGCACCAGACCCTCATTGGGATAATTCCCCCAGAGCCACTGATGGCAGCCTTCCTCCCGCATTTTCTGGCTGACTTGCTGATATAAACGGCACAGCTGAGGAAAATCATCCCCCGCAGCGTGGGTCAGAAGCATCCAAATGCCTCCTTTTTCAACATTTTACAATGATGACAAAAATGCAACAATGTTGCCTTACACTTCCTTGGTGTACATGGCGTACAGGCCGGCATAAATGCCGCCCTTTTTCAGCAGCGTGTGGTGATCGCCCATTTCCTCCACGCCCTTGTCCGTCAGCACCCAGATGGTGTCTGCGCCCTGAATGGTGGTCAGGCGATGGGCGATGGTGAACACGGTGCGGCCTTGCGCCAGTTTTTCCAGGCTCTGCTGCACCAGATGCTCGCTTTCGTTGTCCAGGGCAGAGGTGGCCTCGTCCAGAATCAGAATGGGCGGATTCTTCAGGAACACACGGGCAATGGAGATGCGCTGCTTCTGTCCGCCGGACAGGCGCACGCCTCTTTCGCCCACATAGGTGTCGTATCCATCGGGCAGGGCGGAGATAAACTCATGGGCGCCAGCCAGGCGGGCGGCTTCCTCCACCTCTTCCCGGGTGGCGTCCGGCTTGCCGTAGAGGATGTTTTCCGCCACAGTGCCGGAGAACAGGTACACATCCTGCTGCACCACGCCCACCGCCCTGCGCAGGGAGGCCTGGGTCAGGCTTCGCACATCCTGACCGTCAATGAGGATGCGGCCGCCGGACACGTCATAGAAGCGGGGGATGAGGTTGCACAGGGTGGTCTTGCCGGAGCCGGAGGGGCCCACCAGCGCAATGGACTGGCCCGGCTTCACTTCCAGCGACAGGTGGCTGAGCACCTGGGCGGCGTCATCCGCATAATGGAAGGACACATCGTCGAAGGTGACAGCGCCCCGGACATCTTTCAGCTCAACGGCGTCGGGGGCGTCCTTGATTTCCGGCACGGAGTCCATCACTTCGCAGAAGCGCTCGATGCCCGTCATGCCCCGCTGGAACTGCTCGGTGAATTCCACAATGCGGCGGATGGCGTTGAGTAGCACGTTGGCATACAGCAGATAGGCGGTAAATTCCGCAGCCGTCAGATCGCCGGACTTGATAAACAGCGAGCCCGCCACCACAATGATAATGTACATCAAGCCGTCAAAAATGCGGGTGGAAGTGCCGAAGGCCGCCATGACCCGATAGGATTCCGCCTTCAGGTTGAGGAACTGGGCATTGCCCTGAGCGAACTTCTCTTCCTCGATGCCCTCATTGGCGAAGGACTTCACCACCCGGATCCCCAGCAAACTGTCCTCCACCTGGGAGTTGATTTCACCCACCTGGGCGTTGCGCTCCTTGAATACCCGGCGCATCCGGCGGTTGAATTTTCCGGCGAAATACAGCATGAAAGGCAGCACGGCAAACATCAGCAGCGTCATGGGGATGTTCATGCCGCACAGCACCACGAAGGACACGATGATCTTCACGCCCGCAATGAGGAATTCTTCCGGGCAATGATGGGCGAATTCCGTCACCTCGAACAAGTCAGAGGTGATGCGGGCCATCAGTTGACCCACCTTGGTGTTGCTGTAGAATCCGAAGGAATGCTCCTGCAGATGGTGGAACAGGTCGCGGCGCATATCCGTTTCCAGCTTGCTGCCCATGATGTGGCCCACCGACTGCATATAATAGTTGGCGGCGGCGTCCACCACCCGCAAGAGCAGATACACCCCGCCCATGGTCAGGGCAAACTCCACCGTCAGGGCGGCGATGTCGGTGGTGGCAAGGTCTGTGATGTTGCGGACAATCAGCGGCAGCACCAGCTCGCACACCGTGGTCAGGGAGGCGCAGAGCAGGTCAAACAGGATGGTCTTCTTGTGCCTTGAAAAATAGGGCAGAAAACGCCTGATGAGGGTGGACGTCTTCATGGTTCTCTGATTGGATTGCTGCATGGCGGTCTCTCCTGTTTCTCATGGGTATAAATAGGATAAAAGTCAAAACCGGGAAAGCCTTTTCCCGTTTCAGGTGGAATCCCGTTTATTGTATCATGTCCCGGCGGGGCATTCAAGTCAGAAGAAGAAAAGACAAAAGTTTTTTCAAAAACCCTTGACAACAGCAGGGAAATCTGCTATCATACATTTTGTCGCCAGACAAAGGCGAAACCGCACATGGTCGCATGGCTCAGTTGGTAGAGCACATCGTTCACATCGATGGGGTCACAGGTTCGAGTCCTGTTGCGACCACGCAAATCTCAGTCATAAGGCTGGGATTTTTTCTTTATCCGGCAGCACATCGTCACATCGATGGGGCGCGGAGAGGAGCGGCAGCCCGGTGGGCTGTCCGCATCAGCGACCCTTTCTGTCCTTCCCCTGTCTTTTCATTGACAATTGCACAATCAATGGTATACTGAAACCAAACACAAAGGAGGAATATCGCCATGAGAAAGATGCTTTGTCTCCTGCTGGGACTGTTACTTATGTGTCCCTGCGCCCTGTCGGAAAACGATACCTCTGCAACGCCTGCGGAAGAAACCGGGTTTGTGTTCCGCAATGGCGTCACCTGGGGCATGACGCTGGAACAGGTGCAGGCCCAGGAAGGCCGGGAGGCAGATACCACTGAGCCCTTCACGGATTATGTCACCGCTTCCGCTTATTGGGATGTGCCGGTCAGCCGCTACACCGCAAACAGTCTGTATTATCTATTCGCTGAGGGTGCGCTGTTTCTCACCAATTATGAGATCACTCTCGATTTTCTTGCCTCTGATGCTGAACAGGATGCTGATTACACCTATCTGACCAATGCCCTGTCCAGCCTGTACGGCAAAGCAAATGAAATTGCGCCTGAAACCATCTGTGCTTTCATGCAAGGGATCACCGGCAGGGACGAAGACTTTCCCAGCACCCGCTGTCTGGAATGGAAGGCCGCTGACGGCACCATCATCTGGCAATTCCTGTTTAATGACCGGTACATTGAAATCTTCTACATCTCCCCCGCCTTCGACTTTGCCCAGATCGGCGTCTATGACACCACCGGCCTTTAATACCACGCAAAAACCGGCAGGATTTCCTGCCGGTTGTTTTTGTGTCAGATTTTGCCCCTTTGAAGCGCCTTGAGCACGAAGCGGAACATACATCCCGGCATCAGCGGCAACAGCAGTTCAAACAGCGTCACGCCTTGAGAACACCGGCGCAGGCGCAGCAGGCGCTTTCCGGCGCCCTTCACCCGCCGGCTGTAATCCAGACGGGCGCTGGCCCAGTCTTCCAGCGTGCGCTGGGGCTGGCCCAGGTCGATGCGGTCTTTCAAGGCCGCCATGCGCCGGGCAAAGGGCTCCACGCGCTTTGCGATGTAGTCCGCCTTGGTGCGGATGTCCCCCAGGGGGCCGGTCTGGTTGTTGCCGTGAATGCGGTGGGCGATCAGCGCTTCGGGCAGGGAAATCACCTTGCCCCGGGCGGCTGAAAACAGCGCCAGATGGTGATCGTACACCATTCCCGGCACAAGGGGGAGGGCGGCCTTGGCAATCTCCGTCCGCATGAGCATGGTGCAGCCGGACATGAAGTTATCCTTGAGCAGCCCCGGCGCCAGATTTTCCCCGCTTCTGAAGTGAATATGAGGCATGGCCTGGGTGATGCTGTCAAACAGCACCTTGCCTTCGCCATCGATGATCTGCTGATCGGAGCACACCGCCGTCACACGGTCGTCCTGCATCTGACCAAGGAGGGTTTCCAGCTTGTGGGGCATCCAGCGGTCATCCTGATCGCAGAAGGCCACATAGGGCGTTTCCACCTGCTGAATCAGGGCGGCGAAGGTTTCATTGCTGCCCTGATTTTCCTCATTCCGGGTCAGTTCCCAGGGCAATTCGCCCAGCGTTTCCGTCAGGATGCGCCTGATGTCCTCCAGTTCCGTATGGGGGCTGCAGTCATCCAGAATCAGCACCTTTTCCGGGGGAAGCGCCTGCGCTGCGACGCTCTGGAGCTGCTCCCGCAGCCAATGGGCCGGGGGATCATAGGTTGCCATCACCACGGTGATGCCGCTGCCAGCCATGACCGTCGCCTCCTGTTTTTCCACAATTTCTGCCCTTATTATGCCAGCAAGGGCCATCTTTTGTCAAGGAATGATTCAAAGCGTGACAAACGGCGCAATTCGTGGTAAAGTGATAGTATCAAGTGTCTGATGCGAGGTGACCCCCATGACAGTGCAGCCCATCGTGCGGATTTACGGCGCCCGGGCCGGGCAGATTCTGCCCCGGATGCTGGAGCAAATCCGCAAGTGCCGGGAAAGCGGCGGGAAAATCATGCTGCTGGTGCCGGAGCAGTATACCCTGCAGGCCGAGCGGGAACTGTTGCGGGGACTCAACCTGCCGGGTCTGATGGACATGGACGTCATCTCCCCCCGGAAACTGACCCAACTGGTGCAGGAAAAGGGCGGACGCAGCGCCCTGCCGCCCCTGAGCGATCAGGGCCGCCGCATGGCTCTGTCTCATGCATTGGGACAACTCAGCGGGCAGCTTCATTATTACGGCAGCGTGGCGGATACCCCCGGCCTGCCGGACAAAATTTCCAGCCTGCTGTCGGACTTCCAGCGGGCCGGCGTCACCCCGGAGGATCTCGCCCGGTATGCCGGCGAGTTGCCCAATGGGGCACAGAAAGAAAAACTGACGGATCTCAGCGCCATCTGGGGCAAGTATGAGCAGGTCATCGACGGCCGCTTTGCCGATGAAACCGCCGTGGAGATGGATTTGATCAGGCGGCTGAAAAGCAGCGCCGTGTTTGAGGACGTCTCCCTGTGGGTCTACGGCTTTGATGTGCTGCCCCGGCCCATGTGCCTGATGCTCACCGAAGCCGCCCGCACCGCCAGACAAATCACTGTCTCTCTGGTGATGGACGCCAAGGACGCCCCCGATGGACGGATTTTCCTGGGGCAGCGGCGTTCCGCCGGCGAATTGTCCGATTGTCTCACGGAGGCGGGTATCCCCTTTGAAATGCGGTATCTCCCCCACCTGGACACCGGACGGGCGCCTGCTCTTTCCCATCTGGAAACGTGGCTGTTCACCAGGCAGACGCCTCCTTTTTCCGGCCCCTGCGAAGGCGTCCATATCCACGCCGCCGCCAACCCTTACAGCGAGGCTGCCTATGCCGCCACGGTGCTGAAATCCTGGCACGAGGCGGGCATCCCCTGGAAGCGCATGGCTGTGGCGCTGGGTATCTCCGGCGGGCTGGACGGCATGATGGCCGTGACGCTGCAGGCTGCCGGCATCCCCCACTACATCGCCCGCAAGGATGTGGCTGCCCGCCACGGCCTGTGCCGGCTGCTGCTTGGGGCCCTGCGGGCTTCCACCAAGGGCTATGCCCGGGATGATGTGCTGGACATGGCCAAGAGCGGTTTTTCGCCCCTGACCGTCCGGGAAGCCCATCATCTGGAAAACTACGCCATTGAAAACGGCATCACCCGGGGCAAGTGGCAAAAGCCCTTCACCCGGGGCGACAAGGCCGCCGACATGGAGCCTCTGCGTCAGCGGCTGATGGCGCCCCTCATCCAGCTTCATGATGATCTGGTAGCAGCCTCCTGTGCGGATCAGTCCGTGGAAGCAGTGATGGCCTTCCTCACCGCTGTGAATGCTTACGATAACCTCATCCTCCGGGAAGAGGAACTTCTGCGCCGGGGCATGATGGCCGAGGCCTCCCAGAACCGGCAGGTATGGCAGATTCTCATGGGGCTGATGGATCAGCTCCACACCCTGCTGGGAGACAAGCGTGCCACCCTGAAGGAAATGGCCCGCTATGTGGAAGCCGGACTGACCAGCGCCGCCATCAGCGCCCTGCCGCCCCAGGCGGACTGCGTGATGGTGGGTCAGGCGGGACACCTGATGACCGGCAACGTGGACGCCCTCATACTGATGGGTATGCAGGACGGCGTGCTGGGCGCCCAGACCGACAGCCTCATTTCCGACGAGGAGCGCCTGCACCTCTCCGACGCCATGCACCGCGCCATCGGCCTGAGCCGCTACGAACAGGCGGCCTTGCGCCAGTCGGACTTCTATCGCACCATCGCCCTGCCCCGGAAGCATCTGACCCTCACCTATTCCCAGGGCAGCCAGGACGGCGCTGCTTTGCGCCCGGCAGGACTGATCGCAGAAATCCGGGCGCTGCTGCCCAAAGCCACTGTTTCCGGCGGCGTAACGGCGGACGAAAGCGCCGCAGGGCCCCTTTCGCCCATGCTGGCGCTGGATGGTCTGGCGCTGCGCCTGCGCCAGTTGGCGGACGGCTTGCTCTCCGACATGGAGGATTCCTGGCAGGACTCCCTGCGGTGGCTGTGGCGCCATCCCCAGTGGCACACCCGCATGGCGCAGGTGGTGGAAAGCCTCAGCGCCCATACGAATCATGCCCTGCTGCCGCCCCTGGAAACCCGTCGCCTCTTTGGCGGCGAACAGGTGTCCATCACCCGACTGGAAAGTTTCGCAGCCTGCCCGTATCAGCACTTTGTGTCCTACGGCCTCAAGCCTGTGCCCCGCCGGGAATTCACCTTTGAATCAGACGAAAAGGGCAATTTCTTCCACGCTGCGCTGCAGCAGTATGCCACCCTCGCTTCCACCGAGCCCGGCTGGCCCCGCATCCCCCAGGAGCGGGTGGATGAAATGATGGACACGGTGCTGGCGCCGCTTCAGCAGGAATGGCAGGGCGGCCCGCTGGAAGAAGACGCCATGGGCCGGCAATTGGGCAAGAGTTACCTGCGCACCATCCGCCGGGCGGCCTGGCTGTTCACCCGCCATGCAGCCAACAGCCACTTCACCACCTGGGGCACGGAGGTCGCCTTCGGAGAAGAAGGCGGACTGCCGCCGGTCATCCTCACCCTGCACGACGGCCAGAAGGTCGCCCTGCGGGGCAAAATCGACCGCATTGACCGCTGGGAAGGCGACAAGGGCGTTTATCTGCGGGTGGTGGACTACAAGAGCAGCAGCCGTTCCCTGAATGCCACCCGGATGTGGTATGGCCTGCAATTGCAGTTGATGCTCTATCTGCAAGCAGCCAGCCAGGTGCGGGACAATACCCATCCCGCCGGCGCCTTCTACTTCACCGTGCAGGACCCGCTGGTCAAGTCGGACGAGGACATCAAGGAAGCCGCCGAGGACCTGATCGCCAAGGAGCTGCGCCTCTCCGGCGTGGTGCTGGCCGACAGCGAGGTGGTCAGGGCCATGGACAGCGACATCCCCGAATTCTCCATCGGCAAGGTGCTCAACAGGGATGGCTCCATCGCCGCCCACGCCCAGGCCTATTCTATGGAAGAAATGCACGCCCTGCTGGGCCACGCCAAACAGACCGCCGCTGACCTCGCTGACGCCATCCGCGCCGGACAGATCGCCGTTTCCCCGGCGGAAATCGGCACGAAGTGGTCCGCCTGCACCTGGTGCGAATACCGCAGTGTCTGTCAGCTCGACCCCGCCCTGCCCGGCGCCCAAAAGCGGGTGCTTTGTGAACTTTCCCGGCAGGAATTGGCCGATCGGCTGACGAATCAATCCCTATAACCCTCTTTTGCAATGTATTTTTTGTGATTCCTTTGGTCACAGACGGCAAAAATGGGTTGCATATCCAATTAAATTGGTATATAATAACCGTACCGAGAAAACACTCATAAGGAGGTTTTTCCAATGATTCAGATTATCGCAGGTAACAAGGGCTCCGGTAAGACCAAGCGGTTGATCAATATGACCAACGACGTCGCCAAGACCAGCTCCAGCAACGTCGTCTTCCTGGACAAGAATAATGACTATATGTACGAAATCGACCGCACCGTCCGTTTCGTCAACGTGAAGGACTACAATGTGCAGACCGGCGATATGTTCCTGGGCTTCCTGGGCGGCATGCTGGCCAGCAACTATGACATCGGCACCATCTTCATCGATGCTTTCCTCAAGCTGATCAAGATGGACATCGCCGAGGCGGAAGGCTTCTTTGCCAACCTGAAGGCCTACGGCGAAAAGCACAATGTCACCTTCGTCCTGTCCGTCAGCGCCGATCCCGAGGCTCTGCCTGCCTTCATGAAGGAGTACATCATTTAACAGGGGCTCCGCCCCTGCCCCCCGGCCAAAGGGCTTTGCCCTTTGGAATCCCACCAGGGGCGCCGCCCCTGGACCCCGCAAGGGTCTTCGACCCTTGACCCATTACCCGGAAATCCTGAAGGATTTCCGGGGTGTTCTTGTTTTGGGTAGACTTATAAATTTGGATTGTCTGTTCTGAAGCAACCAGGGGGCTTTCCGATCGCCCCCTGGACCCCTTCGGTCTGCATCCTTGTGAGTTGACTTTGCTTCGGCAACAAACCGAAGTGCACTTCGTACCCGTTCCTCCACAACAGTTCCGGCGTGCGGCGCTCCGTCGCCGCACACGGACTCCATCGGAGCGCCCCCGAAACGGGCCGCCCCCGCGAGGCGTTTGAGGGTAACTCAACTCAATAACCCTCACAAGACCGGGGGAAAGGGGGGAGTCCAGAGGGGGTGTCTCCGGGTGGGATGAATTGAGACACCCCCTCTGGCCCTCTTTGGTTCTTTCTCAGGCCTGAGAAAGAACACCCAACAAACAATATCCCTTGCAAGAGGTCATACCCGCAGCACCGCAGGCTCCCCCACCGCCTGACGGCGGAGCCCCCTCCCGGAGGGAGCTTTTGTTTGTGCCACTGTTAAGACTACTCACATCCGAAGGGGTCCAGGGGGCGATCGGAAAGCCCCCTGGTTTATCCGGCAAAGACAAGCCAAATCCATAAGACTACCCCAAAACAAAACACCCCGGAAATCCGTTAGGATTCCCGGGTGATGGGTCAAGGGGCGATGCCCCTTGCAGGGTGCAGGGGCGGCGCCCCTGCCGGGGTGTGGGGCAGAGCCCCACAATAGGGGTGTTGGGGGCGGCGCCCCCAACTGGGGTGTGGGGCAACGCCCCGCAAAAGGGTCCAGGGGCGGAGCCCCTGGTCAAAACAAGACGCTCGCCGCCTGCATCACCGTGTCAACGCCGATGAGTTTCATCCCTTCGGGCGGTTTAATCCGCCGGAGATTCTCCCGGGGCAGCACCACCGTGGTGAATCCCAGCCGCTCGCACTCGGCAATGCGGCGCTCGCACAGGGGAATGGCCCGCACTTCGCCGGCCAGACCCACTTCGCCCATCACGGCCACATCAGCGCCCAGCGGCTCATCCTTCAGGGACGACACCACCGCCATGCACAGCGCCAGATCCGCCGCCGGCTCGGACAGTTCCAGGCCGCCGGCCACATTGATATACACATCCTGATTATACGTGCGCTGATTCGCCCGCTTTTCCAGCACAGCCAGCAAAAGCGCCACACGACTGGCGTCCGCACCGCCGACGGTGCGCCGGGGCGTGCCGAAATAGGACTGGGAGGCCAGCGCCTGCACGTCGCACAGTAGCGGGCGGGAGCCCTCCATGCCACAGAACACCACAGATCCGCTGGCGCCCTTGGCCCGGCGGGAGAGGAGCTGCTCGCTGGGGTTGGTCACCACCTGCATTCCTTCCTGGGTCATCTGGAACACGCCCAGTTCGTTCACCGAGCCAAAGCGGTTCTTGACCGCCCGGAGCAGCCGGTATTCCTGCTGGCGGTCGCCCTCGAAATACAATACCACGTCTACCATGTGCTCCAGCATCCGGGGGCCGGCAATGGCGCCGTCCTTGGTCACATGGCCAACCAGGAACACCGCCGTGCCCGTTTCCTTGCACAGGCGCATGATCAGGCTGGTGCATTCCCTGATCTGGCTCACCGAGCCGGGGGCGGAGGCCATGTCGGGCCGGTACATGGTCTGCACCGAGTCCACCACCGCCACGTCAGGCTGAATCTGGGTGAGTTTTTCTTCCACATTGTCCAGGGCATTTTCCGCCAGCACATAGAGGTTGGGCACATCAATGCCCAAACGGCGGGCCCGGAGTTTGATCTGCTTGGCGGATTCTTCGCCGCTGATGTACAGCACCCGCTTGCCATCCCGACAGAGATTGGCGCACACCTGCAACAGCAGCGTGGACTTACCCACGCCGGGGTCGCCGCCGATGAGCATCAGCCCGCCCTCCACAATGCCGCCGCCCAGCACCCGGTCCAGCTCGCTGATGCCGGTGGACGTGCGCAGGGTGATGTCTTCGGGGATATCGCTGAGCAGGCACGCCTCAGCGCCCGTGCCAGGGCGCTGCTTGGCAGGCTTGGCTGCAAAGGTTGCGCTTGCCGCCGGAGCGGTTTCTTCCATGGTGTTCCAGGCGTTGCAGCCCGGGCATTTGCCCACCCAGCGGGAGGTTTCATACCCGCAGGCAGTGCAGGCAAACAGCGTTTTTTCCTTGGCCACGGCGAGGTCTCCTTTCAGCGCAAACAGCGGTGCACGGGGGATTTTCCCCATTATACCATATCCTTTGACAGAATGAAACGGGAACATCCCTGAATCCGCCGGGAAATTGGTCCCTTTTGATGCAACAAATTGATGACAAATATTCGCTGGGCTTTGACAAGGCAGGAAAAAGCAGGTATAATGGATGCTGGAGTTGTGGGCGCACAGCTCCTAAAAACACGCCAGGGGCAGAAAGGAAGCTGAAAATGGGTAAGACCGCCGTGCAGTTCGGGCTGCTGTTGATTCTTGTGGCGTTGACAGCCATTTTGGTGCCTTCCCTGACGCCTCTTCCTGACCCTGAATACCTCACGCCTGTGAACTGGGCGGACATCACCCTGCACAACCATCTGGTGATTGCCCAGTGGGGCCCGCTGACGCTGACCGGCTGGGGCGTATCCGTGGCGCTGGGCTTGGGCGCTGCGGCACTGCTGACCATGTTCCTGGGCCGCAAACACCTGTCTTCCACCCTGTCTCTGATTCTCAGCGCCTCTGTGGGCGGCATACTGGGCGGGCGCATCCTGTATTGTCTGGCTGCGATGGATCTGGTGCAGGTGTATTACGGCGGCATCGCCTTCCTGCCCAAGATGTGGCTGGGGGGATTCACCCTGTACGGCGCCGTGCTGGGCGCCATCGCCGCCACGGCCCTTTACGCCGCCGCAAAGAAAAAACCCCTTGCGCCCCTGATGAGCCTTTTGGCCCCCGGCGGTGCGCTGGTTTTGATGGTGGAGCGGTTTGCCGAGGCACTGACCGATCAGGGTCTGGGCGATTATATCTTTGATGAATCTCTGGCATTCTTCCCGGTGACGGTTACGAGCTCCTGGGGCGACCTGCAGGTGCCCGTGTTCTTCTATGAAGGCGTGATGGCGGCGGTGCTGCTGGCGGTGAGCCTGATCCACTGCCGCAAGCAAAGCGGCTGGGAGATTTTCACCGTGCTGCTGGCGCTGTCCCAGATTCTCCTGGAATCCCTGCGGGAAGACGAATTCATCTGCTACGGCTTTGTGCGCTTCAACCAGCTGGCAAGCGCCGCCGTGCTGGCCGTGCTGCTTTTCATCCGCATCCGGCGTCAGGTGAAAACAAACGGCCGCTGGACTCTCTGGGCGGCATTGCGCATCCTGCTGTCGCTCATGGGCGCCGGCATGGTGATCCTGCTGGAGTTTGCGCTGGATAAATCCGAAATCAACAATCTGATCCTCTACGGCGTGATGGCTGTGACTCTGGTGGTCATGGGCATTGCGGCGCTGAAACAGGGCACGCTCACTGCCCGCCACAGGAAAGGAGAATCCGCATGAATGTGATTCATCCTCAGGGCGTCTATAACAATCAGCCGCCGGAGAATGTGTTCCTGGCCACGGATAACATGGGCACCAATTACGGCTGCGGAACCATCATTTATACCTATCAGCCCGATATTTTCCCTGACAGGCCCCACAATATGTTCCTTTCGCTGGACTGCCAGCCCGCCGCCCAGTATCTTCTCTTTGGCGCACTTTTGGCCCGTGCCCATCAGATCTGGCACGAGAAGAATCCTGCGGAAGGCGCCCGGGTGTACACGTCCCTGTCGCCCTCTGACAGCCAGCAGCTGGAGTTTTATCTCCACAATGGTTTTGATGTGACGCCTGCCGACCAGATGCTGCGCCTGGAATGCCCTCCGGCGGAAGAGCGGGCGCCTCTGGGCTTTGATTATCAGCAGACGCCGCTGAACACCTTCGGGGAGCAGTCTGCGCTGATTGCCCGGCTGAACCAGAACGGCATCAACCATATCAATCAGAATTATCTCGCACAGGCGCTGACCATGCCCCATTTCCTGTGCCTGTCGCTGGTGTACACCGGCGCCAACGGTGCGCCCGCCCTGGCAGGCGAGGCGCTGCTGGCCGGTCATGGCGGCAGCAGTGAAGTGCTGGCCATGTATATTGCGCCGGCCTTCCGCCGGCAGGGCCTGGGCACCAGCCTGCTGCGCCACGCCATGACGATTCTCTCCCGGGAGGGCGTGAGCCTGTTCACCAGTACGATTTTGTCCAACAGCAAGCCGCAGGTGGCGCTTGCCCGGCATTTCAACCCCACCCCCGTGGGGCAGGGCTGCATTTATCCCAGCATGGAACTCAATCCTTGACCAGGAGGGTGATCCCCCCTGGACCCCCCTGCAGGGGCGCTGCCCCTGCACCCTTCAGCGGGGCTTTGCCCCGCACCCCAATCGGGGGCGCTGCCCCCGATACCCCCGCAAGGGCCATTGGCCCTTGACCCATCACCCCAAGCCCTGAAGGGCTTGGGGGATTATTTGTATGTGGGTTTTTCCTTTCAGGCTACTCTTTTTTTGAAGGATGAGGTTTCGCCCTCACGGGCGACCAAAGGGCTTTCCGATCGCCCTTTGGAAACCTTCGGGCTGCATCCTTGTGAGTTGACTTTGCTCCGGCAACAAACCGAAGCACACCTCGCACCCGCTCCTCTACAACAGTTCCGGCGTGCGGCGCTCCGTCGCCGCACACGGACTCCATCGGAGCGACCCCGAAACGGGCCGCCCCCGCGAGGCGTTTGTGGGTCAGTCAACCCAATAACTCTCACAAGACCGGGGGAAAGGGGGGAGTCCAGAGGGGGTGTCTCCGGGTGGGATGAATTGAGACACCCCCTCTGGCCCTCTTTGGTTCTTTCTCAGGCCTGAGAAAGAACACCCAACAAGCGCTATCCCTTGCAAGAGGTCATACCCGCAGCAGCGCAGGCTCCCCCACCGCCTAACGGCGGAGCCCCCTCCCGGAGGGGGCTTTTCTTTGTGCCGTTGCACAACTTTTGCCAACGGCAAGATCCTGTCTGCAAGGTGGGGTTTCGCCCTCACGGGCGACCAAAGGGCTTTCCGATCGCCCTTTGGAAACCTTCGGGTTCCCCCCCCGGATAAAGGGGTATTAACCTGTTTGTTGGAGGAACGGTTTTCCTTGCCGAGTTGGTCTTTGTGGGGCTCTGCCCCACACCCCGCCAAAGGGCTTTCCGATCGCCCTTTGGAAACCTTCGGGTTCCCTCCGGATGAAGAGATATGAACCTGTTTGTTGGAGGAACGGTTTTCATTGTTTCGGCAAAGTCTACTTACAAGGATGCAGGCCGAAGGGGTCCAGGGGGCGATCGGAAAGCCCCCTGGTTGTACCGGGAAAGACAAGTCCGATGCACAAGACTACTCCATAAAAGAAATCCCCCGAAATCCTTCAGGATTTCGGGGTGATGGGTCAAGGGCCAATGGCCCTTGCGGGGTGCAGGGGCGGAGCCCCTGCTGGGGTGTGGGGCAAAGCCCCGCAAAGGGGTGCGGGGCAAAGCCCCCGACCCACTTACTTGACGTAGGCGGGCACCACCACATCCACGGAGGTGGCAATATTCTCCGCATGGTCGCCGATACGCTCCAGGTTGGTGAGCATATCCAGATACAGCATACCATTGCGGGCAGAGCACTTGCGGTTCTTCAGGCGCTCCACATGATGCACACGCAGCGCCTCGGTCAGGTTGTCAATCTCCTGCTCGCAGGCTTCCAGCCGGCCCAGTTCAGCATCGCTGCCCACCTGGCCGCGGAAGATCCGCATGGCTTCCTCCAGCTGGCCCAGCACCTTGGCGGAGAGGTCTTCCAATTCACCAATGGCCTTGCCGGAGAACTTGATCTCCTCGTCGTGGCGCATCTGAGCGGCTTCCAGAATATTCTGGCTGTGGTCGCCCACACGTTCCATATCGTTCACCACATGGAACAGGGAGCCCACCAGCCTCGTGTCCTTTTCATTCAGGTCAAGGCCCTTGACTTCCACCAGACAGGAAGTGATCTCCTTGTTGAGGAAGTCCAGCACGTCTTCATTACGGTTGATTTCTTCAGCGGCGGCGTCATCCCAGGAAGCAAAGCACTGCACGGCCCCACGATAGCTGCTCAGGGCGATGTCGCCCATGCGCTGCACTTCGTTGAACAGCTGGGCAACGGCAATGGGCGGCGTGTTGAGCAGACGCTGGTCGAAGTGAATCAGCTGCATGGGCTGAGCGTTGGCCGTCTCCTTGTCGGGCCGCACCAGCAGGCAGGCGGCCTTCTCCAGCAGGGAGGCAAAGGGCAACAGCAGCGCCGTCGTGCCCAGGTTGAAGATGATGTGCGTCACAGCGATGCGCAGCTTGATCATCTCTTCCACTCCGCCAGGGGTGAGGGCTTCGATCCAGGTGTGAAGCGGGAAAATCCAGGCGATGGCCACGAAGATCACCGTGCCGATGACGTTGAACAGCAGATGCACCATCGCCGTGCGCTTGGCGGTGGCATTGGTGCCCATGCAGGCCAGAATGGCGGTGATGCAGGTGCCGATGTTCTGGCCGAAGAGGATGAAAATACAGGTCTGGAAGGGAATCAGCCCAGCAGCCGCCAGAGACTGCAGGATACCGATGGAAGCAGCAGAGGACTGCAGCAGCGCCGTGATGCCGGCGCCCAGCAGCACGCCGATGATGGGGTTGCTCACGTTCTGAATGGCGTTTTTGAACACCTCGGAGCCGCGGAGAGGCACCATGGCCTTGGACATATAATCCATGCCGATGAACAGGATGCCCAGACCGATAATGACCGGCACAAACTGCTTGAGGCCCTTGAACTTCTTGCTGGGCAGGAACAGCAGAATCATGCCCACAAAGCAGAAGATGATTTCAAAGTCGATGTTGACAGAGAGCATCAGCGCCGTGACCGTGGTGCCGATGTTGGCGCCCATGATGACGCCCACCGTCTGAGCCAGAGACATCATGCCGGCGTTGACAAAGCCCACCAGCATCACCGTGGTGGCAGACGAGGACTGCATCAGCACCGTGATGATAAAGCCCAGCACCACCTGCAGAAAGCGGTTTTTCGTCACAGCGCCCAGCAGGCCCTTGAGCTGCTTGCCGGCAGCCTTTTCCAGGCCCTCGCTCATAATGTTCATGCCGAAGAGGAACAATCCCAGACCGGCAAAGAGCTGCAGTACATTCATGATCGTCATTTGTTCTTGCATCGTTTGCATTCCCTCCTTGGGTGCATTTTCTTGCTTCTTCACTTTTTTGCGTATACGCAATCACTGTACCATAATCAGAAGAGAAAAACAACCAAATTCTTGCGTGTTTTTTGTTTTTTCGCAAAAACTTTACGAATATCTCCAAATTCTGCGGCACACAAACCCTTGTGCTATCAGAAGCACCCCCGCCAGTGCCATCAGCGACAGCCGATAGGCCCGCAGCCCTCCTTGCGCCAGCGCTTCCAGGGGCGTTCCCGCCACGGGCACTGAGAGAAAGAGATAATTCCCGCCGGTGAGGTGATTCGCCACGAGGCACAGACAGCCCAGGGCTATCAGCAGCGTCCAGGCGTGCCATACACACGCCCGTGACGGCCGCCTTCCCAGCGCAAAGGGCATCAGGGGCGCCACCGCCAGCGTGGCGTGGAGCCAGTGAAACCCCAGTGCCGTCACAAAGGGCGCCGAGGTGGTCAGCATGGCGGGGAAGATCAGCGCCGCCAGCCCGCCGGGAAGCCCCAGCAGCAGCGCGCTGTGCCATAAAAAAGGCGACCGGGCCAGCAGCATCGGCAGCGTCAGCAGGCCCATCACGCTGCACAGGTGCAAGGGCAGGGCGGTGCGCCAGTTCATCAGCCCGGAATAGGCCAGCACGCCTTCCTGCACCACCAGCGCCGCCCACGCTCCCAGCCCCAGCATCAGCGACGCCCGCCGGTAGAGCCTCCCAGCGGCCTGCTCCCGCCCGGTTTTCCTGAGGGAACTGATGCGTCTCATGGTCATCCCCACCGCCGCAGCCATGGCCGTCAGCAAGGCAAACTGATTCATTTCATCCCCGCCTTCCCGTTTTTGTCCAGTTTCTCCCCTTCTTCATGAAAATATCTGCCGAAAATCCCTCCCGGCGGGTTTGTTTTTCTTCCCGGTTTATGATACAATATTCAAAATAACCTGAAGCAGACAATCCTCATATTCCGGCTGATACGAAAGGAGTGGCGCAGTCCATGGCTGAGGCAAAGACCCGTGCTGAACGCATCGCCCTGAAAGTCCGCCGCAAGCAGCGGCTGGTCCGTGTGGCGCTGGGAGAAGAAAAGGCTGACCTGGTGCTGAAAAACGCCGATTACATCAACGTGTTCACCAATGAGATCTGCCACGGCGACATTGCGGTGGCCAATGGTCTGGTAGTGGGCATGGGCGAAAATTACGCCGGCGAAACGGAAGTGGACGTTTCCGGCAAAATCGTTGCGCCGGGATTCATCGACGCCCACATCCATCTGGAAAGTTCGCTGGTGTCCCCGGCGGAATTCGCCCGGGCAGTGGTTCCCCACGGCACCACCACCGTCATCACCGACCCCCACGAAATCGCCAATGTCTGCGGCATGGGCGGCATTGATTACATGATGGCCGCTTCTGAAGGTCTGCCGGTGGATGTGCATTTCATGCTGCCCTCCTGCGTGCCCGCCACGCCCTTTGAGGAAAGCGGCGCCACCCTCTCCTGGCGGGACATCAACGCCTATTTTGATCACCCCCGGGTGCTTGGTCTGGCGGAAATGATGAACTACCCCGGCATCCTTTCGGGCAACCGGCAGACGATTGAAAAGATCGTCGTCTCCCAGGCCCATCACAAGAAGATCGACGGCCATGCACCGGGACTTTCCGGCAAGGCCCTCAATGCCTATATGTCCGCCGGCGTGTATTCAGACCACGAGTGCGACACGCTGGAAAACGCCCTGGAAAAATTGCGCAAGGGCCAGTTCATCATGATCCGGGAAGGCACCGCCGCCCAAAATCTGGAGGCTTTGATGCCCCTGCTGACGGAGCAGTACGCCCACCGCTGTATGTTCTCCACCGATGACAAACATCCCGCCGACCTGATGGAAAAGGGCCACATCGATTACATCGTCCGCAAGGCGATTGCTCTGGGTGCTGACCCCATCACCGTCATCAAGGTGGCCAGCCACTACGCCGCCCGGTATTTCCTGCTGAACAACAAGGGCGCCATCGCCCCCGGCTATCTGGCGGATTTCGTGGTGCTGGACGACCTGAAGGATGTGAACGTCCACCAGGTGTTCAAGCGGGGCCAGTGCGTCTTTGATGCCGATAATGGCGCACAGGCGCTGGTGAATCGCCCCGACATCGACCCCGACATGGCCGCCTGCGTGCTGAACACCTGCCACCTGCCGCCTGTCACCGCTGACAAGATTGCCCTCCACGATGCGCCTGTCATTCAGATGATCCCCGGCCAGATCGTCACCCAGGATGGCGGCAGGGCTGCCGGCGTGAACGCAGAGGCGGACATCCTGAAGCTGGCGGTGTGCGAGCGCCACCACAACACGGGCCATGTGGCCTGCTGCTACGTCAAAGGCTACGGCCTCAAGCGGGGCGCTGTGGCCACCAGCGTGGCCCACGACAGCCACAATATCATCGCCTGCGGCGTAAGTGACGAAGACCTTCTCACCGCCATCAACGGCCTGCGGGAAATGGGTGGCGGCATGATCGTGGCGGAAAACGGCGTCATCATTGCCCGGCTGCCCCTGCCTGTGGCAGGACTGATCACTGACCGCCCCCTGCAGGAAGTCAATGCTGAACTGGAAGCCTGCAAGCGAGCCGCCTGTGACCGGGGCGTACACGAAGGCGTGGACGCGTTCATGAACCTGAGTTTCCTCTCCCTGCCGGTGATTCCCTCCCTGCGCCTGACCACGCTGGGCGTGTTTGACGCCCTGAAGCAGGAGTTTGTGCGGTAACGGGGCGCTGCCAGGGGCTACGCCCCCTGGACCCCTTTTGTGTGGCTTTGCCCCACACCCCAGTCGGGGGCCCTGCCCCCGACACCCCTGGGTGGGGGCTTTGCCCCCACACCCCCAGCAGGGGCTTTGCCCCTGCACCCCAGTTGGGGGCGCTGCCCCCAACGCCCCCGCAAGGGTCTTCGACCCTTGACCCATCACCCCAAGCCCTGAAGGGCTTGGGGGATTTTTTGTTGGTAGAATTGTTTTCTGCTTGTTGTCTGTTGTGGAACAACCAGGGGGCTTTCCGATCGCCCCCTGGACCCCTTCGGTTTGCATCCTTGTAAGTAGTCATAACCGGAGAAAAATGTAGGGAACGGCCTATGTGCCGTTCCGCTTGCAACTTGTTCCGAATTGTATGTACGGAGTCGCGCCGAAGGTTTCCAAAGGGCGATCGGAAAGCCCTTTGGTCGCCCGTGAGGGCGAAATCCTCACCTTGGATAAAGGATTATCCGTTTCTAATCCGATACCTGTTGCACGTTTTCCCCACAGCAACCAGGGGGCTTTCCGGTCGCCCCCTGGACCCCTTCGGAGTCCCCTCCGTTGTTACTCGTCCCAACAATAAACAAAGGATAATCCCCTTAACAAATAATCCCCCAAGCCCTTGGGCTTGGGGTAATGGGTCAAGGGTCGAAGACCCTTGCGGGGTGCAGGGGCGGAGCCCCTGCCGGGGTGTGGGGCGGAGCCCCACAAGCAGGAGTCCAGAGGGCGCAGCCCTCTGACAGGGTCCAGGGGCAAAGCCCCTGGTCAACCCAGGGCAGCGGAAGCCATGCCGTCCTTTTCGCACACAGCGGTGTGGCTCACAGGCAGCGAGCGCAGTTCCGACACCTGCGGAGGAATCGCCAGACCCGTCATGCGCTGCAGTTCTTCGGCGCAGTCAAAAGCGTCCGGGGAGGCAGGCGCTTCCCCTTTGAGGGCGCACAGCACGTCCGCAGCAAACTTGTACGGGCTGGCGGTGGACACAATCACCGCAGGCGTGTCATCGCCGGTGGCCGCCCGATACTCCCGCAGCACCCGGGACGCCACTGCCGTGTGGGGATCCATCACGCAGCCGTCCATGGTGTAGCGGGTGCGGATTTCTTCGGCGCATTGTGCGTCATCCGCACTGCCGGCGCAGAAAATCGTCAGCATCTGTTTGAGTTGATCTTCCGTGACGCTGAAGCGGCCTTCCTTCTTCAGGAGGTTCATCCACTGCGCCACCGTTTCCCCCTGACGATTTGCGGCCTCAAACAGCAGCCGCTCCAGGTTGGAGGAAATCAGAATATCCATGCTGGGCGAGGTGGTCTTGTAGAAGGGACGGTCAGACACATACTCGCCGGTTGAGAAGAAATCCGTCAGCACCCGGTTGCGATTGCTGGCGCAGATGAGTCTGTTCACCGGCAGACCCATCCGGCGGGCGTATTCCGCCGCCAGAATGTTGCCGAAATTGCCCGTGGGCACCACAAAGTTCACCTTGTCGCCCAGGGCAATGGCGCCGGAAGCGGCCAGATCAGCATAGGCGCTGAAATAATAGACGATCTGCGGCACCAGGCGGCCGAAATTGATGGAGTTTGCGCTGGACAGCACCTTGCCCTGACGGTTGGCCTGGGCAGCGAAATCAGCGCTGGCAAACAGGGCCTTGACGCCGGTCTGGGCGTCGTCAAAATTGCCCCTGAGGGCAATCACCTTCGTGTTGCTGCCGCCGGTGGTGGTCATCTGCAACTTCTGCACATCGCTGACGCCGTCGGTGGGATAAAACACGGTGCAGCTGGTGCCGGGCACATCCTTGAAGCCCTCCAGCGCTGCCTTGCCGGTGTCACCACTGGTAGCCACGAGAATGTTCACTTCCCGGGTCTCGCCGTTTTTGCGGGCAGACAGGGTCATCAGGTGGGGCAAAAGCTGCAGCGCCATGTCCTTGAAGGCCAGGGTGGGCCCGTGGAACAGTTCCAGCATGAAAGTGCCGGGGGCGACAGGCTTCACCGGCGCCACAGCGGGATCGTCAAACTTATCCGGGCGATACGCCGCCTGCACAGCGCAGGCGATCTCTTCCGGGGTGAAATCATCCAGATACTTCTGAAGGACCATGGCGGCACGGGCAGGGTAATCCATCTGTGCCATGGCGCCGATGTCCTCAAGGGACACGCCGGGGAATTCATCGGGCACAAACAGGCCGCCGTTGGGGGCCAGTCCCTGCAAAATCGTCTGGGATGCATGGGCGCAGGCGCCGCCTCTTGTGGATGCAAAGGCCATGAGCGTTTCCTCCGTGAAGGGAAAGAGGGTTTTGACCTCTTTCAGGATACAATCAGTATACCTTTTCCCGGGCTTTGGGGCAAGGGCACAGGGAAACAAAACACATTTAGTACAAAATCCCTGGCTGAAACGCCTTCCGGGGCGAAAGGGGGCGACTCCGGGCTTGCAAACCCAAAGGTGGTGTGATATAATTGTTAATTGTGTAAGTGGCTTTGTTTCCTTTGCACATTTTACCCCCGAAAGATTGCCCCCGGCGGTTTTCGCCGGTGATAGAGGAGGATGCTACCTTGGTTGAGCACAGCGAAGTCAAGCGGTACGAAGAACTGGACAGCAAGCCGGATCTTGCGTCCATCCAGGCACAAACCCTGGCCTACTGGAAGGAAAACCATATCTTTGAAAAGTCCCTGGAAAACAAAAAGGGCGAGACCGTCTTCTATGACGGCCCTCCCTTCCCCACCGGAAAGCCCCATCACGGCACGGTGCTGGTGTCCTTCATCAAGGACATGATCGCCCGCTACTGGACCATGCGGGACACCTCTGTTCCCCGTGTCTGGGGCTGGGACTGCCACGGTCTGCCCATTGAGAATCAGGCGGAAAAGCTGCTGGGCATTGCGGACAAGAGCATCATCGAGCGCTCCACCAGCGTGGAGACCGGCGACGCTGCCGCCATGACGGAAAAGGTGGAGGAAGGCCATACTTTCCTCAGCCGCAACGACCGCTGGCATGACGCCGTGGAAGCCGCTGCCCGTCAGGCTGCCGAAAGCGCTGATTTCAAGGATATGCACGTGGGCATCACCGCCTTCAACAACGAGTGCCAGCGCATCGTGTCCTCCAACAACGAGGCATGGCGTGAGTATGTGGACGAAATGGCCCGCTGGGTGGATTATGACAACGCCTACAAGACCATGAATCCCACCTTCATGGAGAGCGTCATGTGGGCCTTCAAGACCTGCTACGACAAGGGTCTGATCTATTCCGGCAACCGTGTGACGCCCTACTGTATGCACTGCGAAACCTCCCTGTCCATTTCCGACACCCGTGAGAGCGACTCCACCCGTCCCCGTCAGGACCGCTGGATCATCGCCAAGTTCCGGGCGGAAACGGAAGCGGACATCGGCGGCAAGCCCGTGTATTATCTGGCCTGGACCACCACGCCCTGGACGCTGCCCTCCAACCTCTGCCTGGCGGTGGGCCTGAAGCTGACCTACGCCTATGTGGATGTGGGCGACGCCATCTATGTGGCCTGCAAGAACACCATCGGCAAGTATAAGAACGTCTTTGGCGAAGAGCCCGTCATCGTCAGGGAAGTCTCCGGCACGGAGCTCATCGGCAACACCTACGAGCCCCTGCTGCCCTACTTCGCCCAGATGAAGGAAGAAGGCGCCTTCCGCATCATCAGCGCTGATTATGTGGATGACTCCGAGGGCGTGGGCATCGTGCATACGGCGCCTGCCTTCGGCGAGGACGACTACTGGTCCTGCCGCAATGCGAAGATCCCCACCGACATCGTCAACCCCGTGGACGCCAAGGGCCACTTCACCGAGGAAGTCACCGACTTCTACGAGGACAGCAAGACCCGCAACGTCATCGAGATGAATCCCATCATCATCCGCTTCCTGTATGCCAACAACAAGGCCGTGGCGGATGGCACCATCGAGCATAACTATCCCCACTGCTGGCGCTGCAAGGAGCCCCTGATCTACAAGGCCATGAACGCCTGGTACTTCAACGTGGAAAAGATCAAGGACAAGCTCATCGCCGCCAACGAGCAGATCAACTGGGTGCCGGACACCGTCAAGCACGGCCGCTTCGGCAACTGGCTGGAAAATGCCCGTGACTGGAATATCTCCCGCAACCGTTACTGGTCCACCCCCATCCCCATCTGGGAGTGCGACTGCTGCTCCGAGCGCACGGTGCTGGGCTCCATTGAAGAGATCAAGGCTGCCAGCGGCGTGACCCTGACGGACCTCCACCGTCAGTACATGGATCAGGTCACCTTCCCCTGTCAGTGCGGCGGCACGAAGCGCCGTGTGCAGGAAGTGCTGGACTGCTGGTTTGAATCCGGCTCCGTCACCTTCGCCCAGAAGCACTATCCCTTCGAGAACAAGGAGTGGTTCGAGACCCACTTCCCCTGCGACTTCGTGGTGGAATACACCGGACAGATTCGCTGCTGGTTCTACTATATGCACATCCTGGCTGTGGCGCTGTTTGACCGCCCTGCCTTCAAGAACTGCATCGTCCACGGCACGCTCCTGGCCAAGGACGGCAAGAAGTTCTCCAAGTCCTCCAAGAACTACACCGACCCCATGCTGCTGATGAAGGGCAACGGCACCGACGCCTTCCGCCTGTACCTGTATCAGTCCAACGCCATGCTGCTGGGCGACCTGAAGTTCGACGACGACGGCATCAAGGACGCCTATCAGCAGCTCATCGCCCCCTTCTGGAGCGCCTGCAACTTCTTCGTGTCCTATGCCAATGTGGACGGCTATCACCCCGAGAGCCTCACGGCGCCTGCCTCTGACAATCAGCTGGACCGCTGGATGCTGGCGAAACTCCAGCAGACCGAGGAAATCATCCGCACCAGCATGGACGCCTATCAGGTGGACCGCTATGTGACGCCCCTGATTTCCCTCATCGACGGCCTGACCAACTGGTACATCCGCCGCAGCCGCCGCCGCTTCTGGGAAAACGGCATGAGCCAGGACAAGAAGAATGCCTACGACACCCTGTACTATGTGCTGGTGAACACGCTGAAAATCTTCGCCCCCGTTGCGCCCATTCTCTCCGAGAAGCTCTACCGCAACCTCACCGGCGAGGAATCCGTGCATCTGGCCACCTGGCCTGAAATCCCCGTGGAATACGCCAACGCCGAACTGCTGGAGCAGGTGGAACTGGTGCAGGATGTCATCACCCTGGCCCGCTCCATCCGTGAAAAGCAGCGCGTGAAGAACCGCCAGCCCCTCTCCACCATGCAGATCGCCCTCAATGACGCCGCCAAGACGGACATCATCCGTGCCTTCGCCGGCATCATCACCGAGGAGCTGAACATCAAGCACCTGGAGATTCTGGACGACGTGCAGGCCATCGCTACGGTGGACTACAAGCCCTGCTTCCCCGTCATCGGCGCCAAGTATCCCACCCGCCGGGGCGATATCATCAAGGGCGTCAAGAGCGGCAAGTTCCGTCTGGACGGCGACAAGGCCTATGTGGATGTGAATGGCGCCGAGGAAGCCTTCGACGCTGACATCATCCTCATCTCCTACAACGCCAAGCCCGGCATGCACGTGGCCAGCGGCAACGGCATCGTGGTGGCGCTGGATCTGACCATCACCGAGGAACTGCGCTGCGAAGGTCTGGCCCGTGATATCGTCCGCAACATCCAGGACGCCCGCAAGAAGATGGGCTGCGAGATCTCCGACCGCATCCTGCTGGCTGTGACGGGTGAACTGCCCGCCGGCTGGACCGATTACATCTGCGGCGAGACCCTCTCCTGCGTGTGCGACAGCGTGGACGCCCAGACCACTGTGGAGATCGAAGGCGACGGCGGCCAGAAGATCGTCATCGCTATCGCCAAGGCGTAACCTCTGATCCGAATATGCCATCCGCCCGGGTGTATCTGCCCCATGACGCAGGCGCACCCGGGCGCTCTTTATTCCCTTTTATCTTTCCCGGACGTATGAAAGGACCTTCTCTGATGACGAACAACAAGGCGTTTTTAGGCACCGAGCCTGTCGGGAAACTGCTTTTCCGGCTGGCGATTCCCACCGTGCTGGCCCAACTGGTCAATATGCTCTACAACGTGGTGGACCGCATCTATATCGGCCACATTGAGGGCGTAGGCAACCTGGCCCTGACGGGCGTGGGCATCTGTATGCCCCTGATTATGGTCGTTTCCGCCTTTGCGGCGCTGGTGGGCGCGGGCGGTGCACCCCGGGCCTCCATCTTCCTGGGCAAGGGCGACAAAGAACAGGCCGAAAGGGTGCTGTCCAACTGCTTCACCATGCAGCTGCTGATGTCTGCGGTGCTCACCGCCGTGCTGCTTTTGTGGAGCGAGGATTTCCTCATGGCCTTTGGCGGCAGCGAAAACACCATTCCCTACGCCGTGGATTACATGAGCATCTACGCCGTGGGCACGCTGTTTGTGCAGCTGACACTGGGCATGAACGCCTTCATCACCGCCCAGGGATTCACCAAAATCAGCATGACCTCCGTGCTGATCGGCGCCGTTTGCAACATCGCCCTGGACCCGCTGTTCATCTTTGCCTTTCACATGGGCGTCAGCGGCGCGGCACTGGCCACAGTCATCTCCCAGGCTCTTTCCTGCCTGTGGGTGATGCGCTTCCTCCTGGGCAAAAAGACGGTGCTGCACATTCGCCGGCAGTATATGCCCCTGCAGCTGAAAACCGTGCTCCCCTGCCTGGCGCTGGGCCTGGCGCCCTTCATCATGCAAAGCAGCGAGAGCATGATCTCCATGTGCTTCAACTCCTCCCTGCAAACCTATGGCGGCGACGTGGCCGTGGGCGCCATGACCATCCTCACCAGCGTGATGCAGTTCGCCATGCTGCCCCTGCAGGGCTTTGCTCAGGGCGCCCAGCCCATCACCAGCTATAACTTCGGCGCCGGCAACAAATCCCGGGTGCTGCAGTCCTTCCGCCTGCTGCTGACCGTCAGCCTGACCTACTCCGCCCTCCTCTGGGGCGCCATTATGCTTTTTCCCGGCGTTTTCGCCAGCATTTTCACCCCCGACCCCACACTGCTGACCTTCTCCGCCAGTGTGCTGCCCGTCTATCTGGGCGCACTGGTCATCTTCGGCATCCAGATCGCCTGCCAGATGACCTTCGTGGCCATCGGCAACGCCAAGGCGTCCATCATCGTGGCAGTGGTGCGCAAGTTTGTCCTCCTGCTGCCGCTGATTTACATCATGCCCGCCCTGATGGAAGACAAAACCCTGGCCGTCTACACCGCCGAACCTGTGGCGGACGTCATCGCTGTCACCTTCACGGCCATCCTGTTCTTCTTCCAGTTCCGAAAGGCGCTGCGGTCGATGGACAAACCGGCGGAGAAAACGGCATAATCCCACCCAACAAAAAAAGCGGCTGCCTGCCGCTTTTTCTTTTTGCATTTTTGCGTTGCATTTTCCGCTTATCGGTTTCGGGCCTGATTCAGCGCCGTCATCATGTCACGGATGACCTTCTTTTCCTCATCCCGCAGCGTGCTGAACTGATGCAGCACTTCCCGCTGTTCCGCCGTCAGGCGCAGGGATTCCCCACTGCCTTCCTCATCAAAAAACTGCATCATGGTGATGCCCAGACCCTCGCAGAGCATCAACAGCGTCTGCACCGTCGGCGTACTTTTCCGGGAATAAATATTCTTGATCGTGTTCCAGGACAGATGAGACCGCTTCGCCAGGGAATACATATTCAGTCCCCGCTCGTTCATCAGCTGCTCCAGCCGCTGGCATACATCCATCATTTCAATCACCACCCACTTGTATTCTATAGGATTTCTGGGTGGCATCAAATCTAACCATCATACGATTCACTATCGAAATTTTAGATGATTCTGCATCCCCCAAGAATTCACATATTCGAAAAATAATGCTATAATTGTCGTATCTTTATTCGATGATGTGAAAGGAGGTCAGATGTTCATGAAAGAACGCACCGCCGTGCTGATCGGCCACCGGGACTGTTTCGGGCTGGAGGAAGAATGCGTCATCAGCGCCCTGAAGGAACTGATTGCCCAGGGCGTAACGGATTTTCTCTGCGGCGGGCAAGGGAACTTTGATTATCTGTGCGCCCGCTGTATCCATCAACTTCGGGCGGACTTTCCCGGCATTGCCTGCCAGCTGGTGATCCCCTACCCCGATTTCGCCATTCCCTCCCCGGAGCTGTTCGACGAGGTCATCTACCCCGGCGGGCTGGAATCCCTGCCCCGCAAGGCCGCCATCCCCGCCCGCAACCGTTACATGGTGCTTCACGCCGGGCACGCCTTGTGTTACATCCGCCGAGGCTGGGGTGGCGCCGCCCGCACCTTCGCCCTGGCCCAGCATCAGGGGCTGCATCTGCTGCAACTGTAACCCCTGTCCCATCCCGGCAAGTTTTGTCGATTTGCCATCATTTGCTTGACTTTCCCTGCTGCCTGTGCTATCATGGATAGGCTGACAAGCACCCGTAGCTCAGTTGGATAGAGTGTCAGACTCCGACTCTGAAGGTCACAGGTTCGAATCCTGCCGGGTGTACTTCCCGCAATCCTTTGCAAATCAAGGGGTTGCGGGATTCTTTATTTTCTTGGATATGGCGGAAATATGTATGAGGTACATGGCGTGCGTACATATTTTCCTAGCGATCTTATTAATCCTGCCTCTTTCTCTTGAAACCCAGTGCACAAAACAAAGCAAAATCGCACTGTTTTTTGCATGAAAGTACAAGTCTGCCGACAACCAGTATTTTCGGTTTACGCATATTATTCACATCCTTTCTTGGGTATTAGAAAAGGCCTGCCGATCCATAACGGCAGACCAAGGTTTCTGGTCTCAGTCCAGAGAGTTTACATCGATGATGGCAAGCATGGCATCGTTGTGATTGTGACCGGTTCCGGGAGCGCTTTCGTAGGAATAGGCCACATAGAGATTGCTGCCAATCTGTTTGGCATAGGGATAGCTAAGGCGCATGCGTTCGCATTCAATGCCGCGGTAGCCTTCATCTACCACAACCATATGGTCAATGGTGAAGGTGCCCTTCTGGCCAATGCCCATTAACAGACGGCTTCGGCCGGTGGGATCGCCGTCGATGGACTCGTTGAAGATCAGATAGGGCCTTCCGTCCGCCAGATAACCGCAGAAGGGCTTGGTGGTGGAAATGGGCAGATTGGTGATTTCACAAGGCGTGAAGGTTTTGCCGTAATCGGTGCTGCGGGCAACATGGGCATAGTACTTGCCGTCCGTCAGCAGCGACTGGTTGCGCAGAACCATCATCACCTCATTGCCGTTCACCCATGCGCCGGCCTCGGTCAGCACCTCTTCATCGGTGTCGGGCTTCACGATGTCCCAGTGCATCAGGTCATCACCATGGCTGATGGCCACAGCACCCATCCAGTGGGTGTCGCAGCCGGCAATCAGCCAGCAGCCGTTGTCCATGCGGGTGGGTTCGCCAAGGGGCCAGAAGTCGTCCGCCACAATGCCGTGGGACTGCCACCCCTCGCCGTTCCAGCTCCAGGCTTCCATCTGCAATTCCACAAAGTGAAGCGTCCAGCGATCCTTTTTTGTATAGGTGCGTTCGCCCAGCCCCATGAAATGGGGGCCGAAGCACCACAGCGCATCCTCTTTAGCAAGGAATACGCTGTGGCTGTTGGCGTGGAACGCGGGCGAAGCGATGGGCTCCGCCTTTGTCCACGACTTGCCGTTGTCGGCGCTCCAGGTAACATACAGCTGCTCGGTAACGGTGTTTTCCTCCTTGCCGTTGAAGGCAAAGCAGGCGGCCAACCGTCCTTGCCACTGTTCCACGGCCACGCCGTGCAGGAAATGGTGCGCACCCGTTTCCTTCACCGTATCAAAGATGCGGTGGTACTCCACATGGGCAGGACGGGTGAGCATGCGGTAATCCACATTTCCTTTCAGCAATGCGCCCGCCAACGGCGTGTTCTTCGTCCCCGGCGAGACGATCGTGTTCAATATCTCCATGTTCAACCACACCCCCTATCCCCTTTACAACATCATCCTGACCGATCCGCTGTGCCAGGATCAGTACATC
>SVHA01000018.1 GCA_015056085.1 Clostridiales bacterium | reverse complement strand
CGAGTCTCTTCGTCCGCATGGTTTACCTTAGCACCCAATGCAGTACAGTGGATATGCGGTAGTAGCTCAGTGGTAGAGTGCCACCTTGCCAAGGTGGATGTCGCGGGTCCGAATCCCGTCTACCGCTCCACTTGCGGGTGTAGCTCAATGGTAGAGCTCCAGCCTTCCAAGCTGGCCACGCGGGTCCGATTCCCGTCACCCGCTCCAACTTGCAGGTCATTACCATGAAAAAGAGTCGCTGACAAGCGGCTCTTTTTCGTTGCGATTTTTTCGGCTGATTCATCCACAGACGAGCTAAATCAGCGAAAACATCAACAAAAAAGCCACTCAGGCTCTCCTGAATGGCTTTCTTTCTGTTTTGGCTTATTTCAACTGCGCAAACCCTTCGAGCCACGCCCGGGCGATCAGTTCAGCGCCCATGGCCGTGGGGTGCACGCCGTCATAGAGCCAGTAGGTGTCTTTGGCGCTTTTAGAAGCCCTGTCAAACCGCTCCTGCAGAGGGATGAACACGGCTTCGTGCTTGCGGGCGAGACGGCTCACAGCAGCGCTGTAGTCCGTCAGAAGGCCCCGCAGCGTCTCAAAGCGGTGGGGGATCTCCTCCGTGTTCTCGGTCATGAATCCCCTCAGCAGGAAGGGCTCCATTAGCATGAGTTTGATGTCCGGCAGCGCCTCACGGACTTCCTCCAGCAGAAGATCATAGATCAGCTCGAATTTGTCCAGATCGACGCCGCACTTCAGTGCCCAGTTCTGCCACATATCGTTCACGCCGATGAGCAGGCTCATGCAGTCAGGATGGAGGTTGATGATGTCGGACTTGATGCGGGCGTACACATCGGTGATGCGGTTGCCGCCGATGCCCCGGTTGAAGAATTCGTATTCCCCCGGGTGATCGTGGCCCAGCCGGGCTTTGACCAGCGTGGGATAGCCCACGCCGGACTGGTTTTCATCCTCCCGGCTGCGCATCATATCGGTGATGGAATCGCCCTGAAAGAGTATGCGGGTCATGGTGTCCTCCTGAAAGGAAGCCATTCCGGCTTTTGACCGGAATGGCGCAAGATTACAGGGTCTGGAAGGCTTCCAGCCAGGCACGGGCAATGACTTCAGCGCCCATGGCGGTGGGGTGCACGCCGTCATAGAGCCAGTAAGAGTTCTCGGTGTTGGCGCTGACCTCGTCAAAGCGCTCCTGCAGGGGCACGAAGGTCGCACCATGCTTTTCAGCCACACGGCGCACGGCTTCGGCACGGGCGGACACTTCACGGGTCAGGTATTCCCAGCGGTCGGGCTGATTCTCGTTGCCCTGGGTGTGCAGGCCCTTGAGGAGGAAGGGCTCCATCAGCATGATCTTGATCTCCGGCAGGGCTTCCTTGATTTCGGAAATCAGCAGGTCGTACACCATTTCGAACTTGGGGGCGGAGACGCCATTCTGCCAGTCGTCATGCCACACGTCGTTGACGCCGATGAGCAGGCTCATGTAGTCAGGCTTGAGGTTGATGATGTCGGACTTGATGCGGGCATACACGTCCACGATGCGGTTGCCGCTGACGCCCCTGTTGCGGAATTCATACACTTCGGGGTTGTCGTAACCCAGGCGTCCCATTACCAGCGTGGGATAGCCCACACCGTTGTAGTTTTCGTCTTCGCGGCTGCGGCCCATGTCGGTGATGGAATCGCCCTGGAAAAGAATACGCTTGGCCATGTGAAGTTCCTCCTTTGATATTGTGAGTCTGTGTGATGTTGTCCGGCGTTGCCGGCGTATGTGTTACTTCCGCAGGGCGTTTTCGTCCAGGCGGAAGGTACGCATGGTGTATTTCGGCAGCGGGAAGCGCTGCGTGGGGGTCTCTTCGCCATATTCCAGCACGGAGACGGGGGTGACGGGAGCAGCGAAGACCAGCTCGTCTTCGGCGGCCTTGCCCACATAGCGGCAGATGTAGCCGTTGCCGTCCTCAGCGCCCTTGAGGGCCAGCAGAGGCGCATTGTCGGGCAAGTGCATCAGGCTGGCCTGCAGGGGTTTCACGCCCTTGCAGGGGCGCACACGCTGCACCGGGAAGGCCGTGTTGAGGATCATGCCCTGACGATAGGCATCCATGTCGTTTTTAGTCACCAGCAGGGTGAAGCGGAATTCATGCTCCGTGGGGTCGATGGCGCCGTCAAATCCGTAGCCGCAGCCCACCTGGGTGGGGGTACGCAGCAGGCTGACTTCCAGGGCGCTGTCGCCGCCGAAGTAGGGCACGTCCATGCGGTAACCGGCGGTGCCGAAGTTGCACAGGGCCACCTGCACACCTTCCACATCCACCGTGGCATAGCGCAGGGTGGGCCATTCGTCGCCGGCACCGATCTGGCTGTTGAAATCATCCACAGGGCCGCAGGTGACTTCGCCCAGGGGCACCTCACGGGTCATCTGGGTGATGTGATACTTCTCCGGCAGGGTCAGGCGGGTGGACAGCCGCTGATCCTGAGCGTCAAAGGAAGTGACGATGCGCACGTTCAACTGGCGACTGTTGTCAGCAAGGGTGAACTCGCTCATCCAGGCGAGGTGATTCACCTTCTGATCCTTGCGGCCGTATTCCACATAAATCCGCACGATCTGCACGCCGTCCCGCCGCTCATAGGTGACCTTCTGGGAGAACGCCTCGGGGGGCATCATGTTCTCGTTGTAGCCGTCATCATCGGCGTATTCATTGTGCATGGAGGGAGCGGAGCGGCCCCAGGGATGACCGGCGTCATCGCTGATGCGGGGCGAGAAACTGAAGCGTCCGCCGATGACCTTGTCGTTTGCCTTGTCGATGATCTTCTCCACGCAGCGGTGGGAGAATTCCAGACGCAGGAAGTCGTTTTCCATGACGCAGCCATGGGGCATGGCGGTTTCAGGGGTGAAAGGCTCCTCATGGGGCTCAAAGCGGAACACGCTGTAACCAAAGGCGGGCACATCCCCCAGGAAGGTGATGAGAACCGCATCAGACTGAGGCGTAATGGTGCGCTTGAAGGAGAGCACCGGCGCCTTGGTACCGTCGGGGGCGATGACATAGCCGGACTTGACGTATCGGGGGCATTCCACCACGCCGGAAAGCACGGCGGACTTCACCGGGAATTCCAGGGGGTTGAACACGGCAAAGGCGCTGCCTTCACCGGGCACATCCACCTTTTCCAGCAGCTTGCGGGCGCTCTTTTCAATGATGCGGGCCATGGCGCTGCGCAGGGCGCGGCAGGTTTCCATCAGTTCCGCATAGGCGTCGTCGCTGTGGGAGGCGGGCAGGGCGTCATGGAACTGGATGAAGGCCAGTTTGCGCCACCAGTATTCAATGGTCTTGGCAGGATACTTTTCGCCTTGCAGGCTGGCGGCCGTCGCCAGACGCTCGGCGCTGCGCAGGGCAGACTCGCACAGGCGGTTTTCCTGCTTGAGGCGGATGCGGGAGGTGTAGCAGCCGCTGCCGGTGGGGTTGCCCTCGCAGCGGGGGTCAATGTCCTCTTCCCGGGCATTGTCAACGTTGTCCAGCAGATCCTTGTGGGCGCTCACGGCGTATTCCTCCGTGCTGGTGAAGCGCAGTTCCAGCCCGCATTCATCCGCCAGTTGACGCAACTTTTCCACCAGACCGAAGGGTGCAGCGCTTTCTTCACCGTTGATGCTGATGCCCACGTCGCCTTTTTCTGCCGCCTCGCGGATGCGATCAGCGAAGGACAGAATCCCATCAGGTGTTTCGGGGGTCTCCACCAGCAGGCAGCCGGCGTCCTGGCACACGGGGCAGCCGGTGCCGCCGCACACGCCGCACACCTTCGTCTTGATGAAGGAACAATAGCCCACTTCGTTCCGGGGGTCGCCGTAAGCGCTGCCCAGGGCGATGACGTCGCCGGACAGGCCACGCCAGTAGGGCTTGTGATTCAGGAACACCCGGGCAAAGGAGAGCAGTCCCCGGTAGCCCAATTGGCGGAACAGCCCGGGCAGACCGGCGGAGAGGCCGAAGGTATCGGGGGTGGCAGCCAGTTTCGGCGCCACGCCGTACTTTTCCTGCAGCCAGCGGCGGGAATACAGGTGGTTTCGCACGATGCTCTCGCCGTCGGGCAGGTCGTAGTCGATGACGGACTCGCCGCCGCCCAGCACCCGCAGGCGGCCATCGGCGATCATCCGGGCCACTTCTTCCTCGAAGTCGGGATTGCGCTCCAGATATTCACGAAGGGAAATGGTCTGCTCCAGTTCGTACACGCCGCCCTGGCGCATGAATTCCATGGCGTGATCCAGCTGCCGCTCCTGAATGTCTGCATAAGGGGCGATGGTCCACTGATCCGTGTGGCCCGCCACATACCGGGGGCGGCGCCAGGTCAGGTCCAGATGATTGCCGTAGTATACGTTCAGATATGCCACGATGGGAGCCTCCTTGGCTTTTCTTGCAACGTTGGTGGAAGGCATCAGCAGCCTTTGGCGGCTGATGTTTTTCCGTCCCTGAATGTTTCGTGATTCCTTTCGCCACTTCCTGCCGGAAAGATGGGGAAATCCCAAAAACATAACAATTTTTTCGGATTTTGCCGGGGCCGTCAGGGCATTTCGTAGCGCTGGCGGCGATAGGCGCTGGGGGTGCAGTTGTGGGCACGCTGGAAGGCGCGGTCGAAGCTTCGCAGGCACTTGAAGCCGCACTGGGTGGCCACATCCTCCATGGGAAGATCCGTCTCCACCAGCAGGATGCCGGCCTTGTTGAGGCGCAGCACGTTGAGATAATGCCGGAAGTCCGTTTTCATGTGGGCGCCGAAGAGGTGGGACAGGTAGGACTCACTGATGCCCGCCGCCTTGGCCACCGTCTTGAGGGTCAGTTCCTCGCAGTAGTGCTGGGAGAGGAAGATCATCGTGCGGTAGAGGGCGTCCGGCGTGCCGGAGCGGCTGGATGGCTGCAATTTCATGTTGTGCACCATGAAGGCCACCAGCATATGAAGCAGCGCATGGAGCCGCCTGGTGATCTGCTGGGTGGGGAGATAATCCAGCATCCTGTCCCGGGCATAGAGAACCTCCGGCGGCAGGTTGTCCACCACCGGGCAGACGGGCTCGGTGTGCTCCCAGTCAAAGCCGATTTGCGGCACCAGATGGTGGGGGAAAATCAGCATCAGCCCCCGGCCTTCCTGCCGGGAAAACAGGGAGTGAATCTTGTTGGGGAACACGATGATGCCCTGTCCGGCGCTGATTTCATACTCTTGGTCGTCGATCTGCAGGCAGAAGGAGCCCTCCGACGCCAGCACGATTTCGATCTCGCTGTGCAGGTGGGGCGGAAAGTCCATGCTCTGGGAAGCATTGGCAAAAAAGCCGTCGATGCGGACTTCCACAAAGGGAATCATGGCGTCACCTCCTGTGCGGGTTATGTCTGGTGGGCGTCGGAGTATAAGAGAAGGGAACCAGAGGGAGCCCAGCCGGTTTGCCGGTTTTCCTTGCGGTAGGTCCTGGGGGTACAGTTGTGGGCCCGCTGGAAGGAACGATCGAAACTGCGCAGGCAGTTGTAGCCGCTTTTGATGGCTACGGTTTCCACAGGCAGGTCCGTGTGGGTGAGCAGGATGCGGGCCTTGTCGAGCCTGAGGACGTTGAGATAATGCCGGAAGTCCATTTTCAGATGCACGCCGAAAAGGTGGGAAAGATACGTGTCATTCACGCCCACGGCCTTGGCCACCATCTTGAGGGAAATGTCCTGCGAATAATGCTGGGAGAGGAATACCAGGGAGCGGTAGAGTACATCCGGCGTGGTGGAGCGGTCAATAGGCCGCAATTCCATGTGATGCACCAGATACACAATCAACAGGTGCAGCATGGCCTGCAGCCGCCGGTTGATCTGCTGGGCGGGCAGGAAGTCGATCAGCCTGTCCCGGGCATACAGGGCCTCTGGGGGGAGTGCTTCCAGCAGCGGGCAGACAGGCTCGGTGGTTTCCCAGTCAAAGCCCATGGCGGGCACCAGATGGGTGGGGAAGATCAGCATCAGGGCGTTGCAGCGGCAGCGGGCGGAGTAACTGTGGATGCGGTTGGGAAACACGAACATTGCCTGTCCCGGCTGCACTTCATATTCTGTGTTGTCCACCTCCATGCACATGGTGCCTTCCACCGGCATGAGGATCTCAATCTCGTTGTGCAGATGGGACGGAAAGTCCGCTTCTCCCGTCATGTGGGAGAAAAAACCATCCATGCGGATCTGGACAAAGGGGAGCATACGGTCACCGTCCTTTGTGCAAGTTATGTCTGATTTTCCAGGCTTCTTTGCCTGTATGATACACCATTTCCTTTCATTCCGCAAGAGGAAAAAACACATTCCTCGCCCAGTATGGGAAATAATGATTGCAAAATGAATCAGCAGGGTGTATAATCGACGGGTATATCCAATGAAGAGAAGCGGAGGAAACCGTGATGACGAAATTTCTGCCGGGATTTATTCTGGCGCTGGCCATCGCCGCAGTGGCGAAAGTGGTGGAGGGCCTGCTGCCTGTTCACCTGATCGGCGCATCGGTGATTGCGCTGTTTGTGGGTATGTTCCTGCACGGCGTGGTGAAAAAGAATGCCATGTTTGCCCCCGGCCTGAAGTTTACCTCCAAAAAGGTGCTGAAGTTTGCCATTGTTCTGCTGGGTGCGTCCCTGTCCATCAACACGGTGCTGGAAGTGGGCAGGATGTCCCTGTGCGTGATGGCTTTCACCCTGCTGACCTGCTTTGGCGGCGGGTATTTCATCGGCAAGGCGCTGGGCCTGAACTGGAAGATGTCCAACCTGATTTCCGCCGGCACGGGCATTTGCGGCGGCTCCGCCATTGCGGCCATTGCTCCGGTGATCGACGCTGATGACACGGACATCGCCTTTGCCATGTCGGCCACGTTCCTCTTTGATATGGCGATGATTCTGCTGTTCCCCATCATGGGCCGGGCGCTGGGCCTTTCCGACATGGCCTACGGTCTGTGGGCGGGCACGGCGGTGAACGACACCTCCAGCGTGGTGGCGGCGGGGTATGCCTTCTCCGAGGCGGCAGGTGACTTCGCCACCATGGTGAAACTGACCCGCACGCTGTCCATCATCCCCACGGTGCTGATTTTTGCCGGCGTGCAGGTGCATCTGCTGCGGAAGCAGGCCGCCGGGCAGCAGGTAGCCGCAGGCAAGAAGGTGAACGTGCTGTCCCTGTTCCCGTGGTTTATTGTGGGCTTTGTGGTGCTGGCGATCATCAACAGCTTTGGGGTGATTCCCGCGGAGGTTTCCTCTGCCGCCAAGAGCGTGAGCAAGTTCCTGATGGTGGCAGCGCTGGCGGCGATTGGCCTGAACACCAGTTACAAGGAGATGCGCAAGGCGGGCATTGCGCCGATGGTGCATGGCTTCATTATTTCTGCGCTGGTGGTGCTGGTAGCACTGGGCGTGGAATTTGCTATGGGTCTCGTGTGACCAGGGGCTATGCCCCTGGACCCCTTTTGCGGGGCTTTGCCCCACACCCCAGCAGGGGCTCCGCCCCTGCACCCCGGTCGGGGGCGCTGCCCCCGACACCCCCCGCCAGAGGGCTGTGCCCTCTGGACTCCTCGCAGGGGCTCTGCCCCTGCACCCCGCAAGGGCCATTGGCCCTTGACCCATCACCCCAAGCCCTGACGGGCTTGGGGGATTTTTTATTTGTAGGTTTTTCCTTTCGAACAGTATTGTTATGCAAGGTGTGGGTTTCGCCCTCACGGGCGACCAAAGGGCTTTCCGATCGGTCCGCCTCCGCTTCGCTCCGGAAACTCGCCTTCGGCGACTGCCCACTGGGCAGTTCGTTTCCTTTGGAAACCTTCGGGCTCCCTTCGGATGGAGAAGTATTAACCTGTTTGTTGAGGGAACGGTTTTCATCGATTCGGGAAAGTCTACTTACAAGGATGCAGCCCGAAGGGGTCCAGAGGGCGATCGGAAAGTTCCCTGGTTGTACCGGCAAAGAAGCGAAACAGACCTCGTACCCGATCCGGCACAACAGTTCCGGCGTGCGGCGCACCGTCGCCGCACACGGACTCCATCGGAGCGACCCCGAAACGGGCCGCCCCCGCGAGGCGTTTGAGGGTAAGTCTACCCAATAACTCACACACGATAGTGGGAAAGGGGGGAGTCCAGAGGGGGGTGTCTCCGGGTGGGATGAATTGAGACACCCCCTCTGGCCCTCTTTGGTTCTTTCTCAGGCCTGAGAAAGAACACCTATCAAGCGCTACCCCTTGCAAGGTGGGGCTCTGCCCCACACCCCGCCAAAGGGCTTTCCGATCGCCCTTTGGAAACCTTCGGGCTCCCTTCGGATGGAGAAGTATTAACTTATTTGTTGAGAGAACGGTTTTTTACTTACGGTAAAGTCAACTTACAAGGATGCAGCCCGAAGGGGTCCAGGGGGCGATCGGAAAGACCCCTGGTTGCCCCTGCAAAGATAAGAAACAGGTATCGTATTAGATTTGGGACAGTCTTCTGTCCAAGGTGAGGGCGAAACTCCACCTCATACAATAACATAGTTCGAAAGGAAAATCCTCCTTAATAAAAACCCCCAAGCCCTTCTGGGCTTGGGGTGATGGGTCAAGGGCCAATGGCCCTTGCGGGGTGCAGGGGCAGCGCCCCTGCTGGGGGTGGTGGGGGCAAAGCCCCCACCCAGGGGTGTCGGGGGCAGCGCCCCTGACCGGGGTGCAGGGGCGGAGCCCCTGCGAAAGGGCAGGGCCCCTGCCCACACTGTCTTACACCTCGGGGATCTCGATCTCGATTTCGTGGCCCAGCTGGCTGGACTTCACGATACCGTCGATGATCGCCTGGTTGTAGATGATTTCCGCGGAGGACACGGGAGCGGGATCGCCGTTCTTGATGGCATCCACGAAGGAGCGCAGCTTACGCAGGAACAGGTCGTCGGTGGCGTCCTTGGGCACTTCGTAGGAGATTTCCTTGCCGGCCACGGTCTTGAAGATGGTCATGGGAGCGGGCAGATCGCCGTTGTAGCAGTCCATGGAGGGGATCTTCAGGCCGCCCTTGGTGCCCAGAATCAGGGTATCACCGGCGGTGTCCATGTGCATGGCCCAGGAAATACGGAAGTCCAGCATGATGCCGCCTTCCAGACGGATGAAGCCGGCAGCGAAGTCTTCCACGCCGAACTTATCAGCATACTCAGCGGGCATACCGTGATCAGCGAAGTAGGCGTGATCCTTGCCGAAGAAATCGGAGGTATAGCCGGTGACGGTCAGGGGCTTGGGATAGCCCACGGCGGTCAGCAGCATATCCAGAGAATAGGTGCCGATGTCGCCCATGGCGCCCACACCGCCGGTTTCCTTCTCAATGAAGGAGGTGCCGAAGGGAGCGGGGATGCCGGCACGGCGGCCGCCGCCAGCCTGCATATAGTACACCTTGCCCAGTTCGCCGGAGTCGATGATCTTCTTGATGCGCTGGATGTTGGAGGACATACGGGGCTGATAGCCGATGGTCAGGATCTTGCCGGACTTCTTTTCGGCCTTCATGACTTCCACGGCTTCGTCCAGGGTGACGGTGAAGGGCTTTTCCAGCATGACGTTCACGCCGTGCTCCAGAGCGTCGATGGCGCAGGGAGCGTGCTGGCAGTTGTAGGTGCAGATGGAAACGCCGTCCAGGTCCTTTTCGGCCTCCAGCATTTCATGACCGCTGTTGTAGCAGCGGGCTTCGGGCAGGTCGAAGGTCTTGCCGAACTTCTCAGCCTTGCCGGGCACCAGGTCAGCCAGAGCCACAACTTCCACGTCGGCCATCTTCTTGTAGGCATCCATGTGGGCATGGGCGATCCAGCCGCAGCCGATGATGCCGATGCGCACCTTCTTGGAGGTGTCCACGACCGCTTCTTCTTTGCGGGCGCTCAGGTCGTTGAGGTTGTCCATATCGTTTGCCATGGGGATTACCTTCCTTTCATCAAAGCCGGGATACGCCGGCTCATATTAACTTGGTGAGTGGGATTACATGATGGTCTTGAGGTAGTTGATGCTCATCTGAGCGCATTCCATGGAGTTCTTGCCCAGGGAAGGAGAGTCCTGCTCCACCACGACCCACTGGGTGCCGGCCTTTTCAGCCGCAGCCAGGATGGCGGGGAAGTCCTGCTTGCCGGAGCCCACGGGGCGCAGTTCGAACTGACCGGCGCTGTCAGCCTTGGCCTTGTCGTCGCCGATAAGTTCATACATATTTTCGCTCTTGCTGCCCACGAAGTCCTTCAGGTGCAGCACGGGAGCACGGCCGGAATACTTCAGCAGGTAATCAGCGGGCACTTCGCCGCCCACATTCACCCAGCAGGTGTCCAGTTCGGTCTTGAGCAGGTCTTCGGAGATCTTGCCGTAGTACTGATCCAGCACATAGGCGCCGTCCACCTTCTTGAACTCGAAGTCATGGTTGTGATACAGCAGCTGCATCCCCTTGGCCTTGGCGGCCTTGGCGATGTCCTCGATGACGGCGATGGCATCAGCAACGCCTTCGGTGGTTTCGGGACCGGTCATCCACGGGATCGCCACATACTTCATGCCGGTGGCGGCATAGGCCTCCAGCACGTCCTCTTTCTGCAGCTCGAAAACCGCTACATGGGCACTAACCAGTTCCAGACCGACCTGATCCAGGATGGCCTTCACTTCGGCAACGGACAGGCCGTAGGTACCGGCCAGTTCCACGCCGTCATAGCCCATTTCCTTGACCTTGCGCATGGTGCCTGCAAAGTCCTTTTCCGCTGCGTCGCGCACGGAGTAGACCTGCAGCGCAATGGGGAACTTCTTCATGGGAATCCTTCCTTTCCGTATAGCGTAATCGCATGGATTACTTGAATAAAGGGTGAGCCTTTACTCTCATGAATGGGGGAGGAGGCTGATTACTCCTCAAAGCGGACGACCTGGCGGGTGGCGGAGGAAGTGATGATGGCTTCCATCAGCTTCATCACCCGCATCACCTGGGGCAGGGTGATCAGGCGCTCTTCCTTGCCTTCCAGATGCGCCATCACGTTCTTATAGAAGTCACGCACGTCGCTCTTCTGCACGGGCAGGGGCAGCGTCTTGATGGTATCCTCACGGCGGGGCGCCATGGTCTTGGTCAGGCCGGCGGCGGTCACCACGGGAACAACGTCCTTGTCATCAGCGCCGTGGGCGCAGACCATCTTGCCGTTGAGGCTCCAGTCTTCGATCACAGCCGTGCCGTTGGTGCCCAGCACCACCCAGCGGGGCATGGAGATGAAGTTGCTGGTGCCCACTTCCACGATCATGTGCACGCCGTTGTCAAAGCCCAGGTCCACGGTGAAGCCGTCATCCACCAGGGTATTGGTGATGTTGGTGACGGTGGCATAGACGGTGGACAACTTGGCTTCGGGGTAGAACAGCAGCGCCTGGTCCAGCAGATGCACGCCCCAGTCCAGGATCATGCCGCCGCCCTGTTCGGGCAGCTGACGCCAGTCACCGGGGATGCCATGAGCGCCGTGGACGCGGCTCTCCAGGCGGTAGATGGGGCCCAGCTCGCCGCTTTTGATGATTTCCTTCACGGTGAGGAAGTCCTCGTCCCAGCGGCGATTCTGATGCACGGTGAAGAACTTGCCGGTGCGCTTGGAAGTGTCGATCATCTCCTGCAGATCAGCAGAGGAGAGGGTGACAGGCTTTTCCACCACCACGTTCTTGCCGGCTTCCATCGCCTCGATGGCGAAGGGCTTGTGCAGGTCGTTGGGGGTGGCGATCAGCACCAGATCAACCGTCTGATCGGCCAGGAGGTCGGCACGGCTTTCGTACACATGAACGCCGCGGGAGGCAGCGTATTCACGGCGGCATTCCCGGATATCCCAGATGCCCGCCACTTCGATATGATCGATGGTCTGCAGTTCTTCCAGGTGGAAGTTGCCCATTCCGCCCAGACCGATGATAGCAAGTCTATGTTCCATTTCGTTCACCTTACCGGGAGATCAGGCCCAGTACATTTCGCCTTTCTGCTCGAAGATCAGAACATTCTTGAGGCAGTCGATGGCCTTGGTCAGGCCCTCGTTGCCGGACATGAGGCTGTCCTCATGTTCGATGCTGATGGCGTAGTCATAACCCGCCAGCCGCAGCTCGGACACGATGCCGTTCCAGAATTCCACGCCGTGGCCGTAGCCCACCGTGCGGAAAATCCAGGAGCGGTTGATTTCGTCGCCGTAGTGCAGGGTGTCCAGCACGCCGTTCATGTTGGTGTTGATGGGATCCACATAGGTGTCCTTGGCATGGAAGTGGAAGATAGCGCCGGCCTTGCCCAGTTCACGGATGCAGGTGCGGATGTCCATGCCCTGCCAGATCAGGTGGCTGGGGTCGAAGTTGGCGCCGATTTCCGGGCCGCAGGCTTCCCGCAGGCGCAGCAGGGTGCGGGTGTTGTACACGCAGAAGCCGGGATGCAGTTCCAGGGCGATCTTCACATGATGCTCGCGGGCAAAAGCGGCCTTTTCCTTCCAGTAAGGAATCAGCACGTCATTCCACTGGTATTCCAGCGTCTTGGTGAAGTCATCGGGCCAGGGGCACACGACCCAGTTGGGGGTCTTGTCTTCCGGGGAGCCGCCAGGGCAGCCGGAGAAGGTGTTCACCACCGGCACGCCCAGCTTTTCAGCCAGCAGGATGGTGTTGACGAAGTCCTTCTCGTAGGCAGCGGCCACTTCCTTGTCGGGGTGCACCATGTTGCCATGGGCGCTCAGGGCGCTGATTTCCAGGCCGTGACGGCGCACAGTGTCCAGCATTTCCTGGCACTTTGCGTCATCCTTGAGCAGCACTTCGGGGTCGCAGTGGGCTTTTCCGGGGAATCCGCCGCAGCCGATTTCCACCATCTGCACGCCGCGGGCAGCCAGATATTCGCAGGCCTTGTCCAGAGAATATCCGCCAAGGGGTACGGTGAATACGCCAAGTTTCATGTGGTTTCCCTCCATTTGAAAATAGATTTTGTTGATACGCTTGGAAGTTTATGTGGGTGCTCCTCAGGTTTTGCGGTGCACCTCGCTGGGGGTGACGCCGAAGCGCTTGAGGAACAGACGACCGAAGTTATTGTAGTCCCGGAAGCCTACCGCAAAGCATACATCCGTTGCGGACATATTGCCGGTGGTCAGCAGGCTGTGGGCTTTCCTGAGGCGGATGTCCCGCAGATACTGCATGGGCGGCAGCCCAACGCATTGCCGGAACAGGTGAATGAACCGGCTCTCGCTCATATTGGCAATCTTCGCCAGGGCGTCATTGGTGAGGGGCTGGGGGTGGTTTTGGTCGATGTACTGCAGCGCTGCGTTGAGTCGGACCAGGTCTTTCTTGCGCTGAAGGCTTTCCCGGTCGATGAGGGTATGCGCCTTATAGTTTCGCATCAGGTACACGACCAGATCCGTTACCAGCGCCTTGCACACCTGTTTGCCGCCAGGCTGGGCGTCAAGAAACTCTTTCTGGATGCGCTTAAACAGCGCAGCAATGGTTTTATCCTGCCTGATGATCGGGCGGAAGAGAATGTTCATCTGCGCCAGTTCCCTGGAGATGTCCTTGAGATCGAAGATGACCACAACGAAGGAATAAGGCGGTGTGACGCACCAGTCGCAGTGAGTCTCGCAGGAGTTGAAGACGGCAACATCCCCTGGAGACAGTTCGTAGAAGGTCTGATTGATTTGCACTCGGCCTGTTCCCTGAGCGACGAAATATACCTCCAGATGCTCGTGCCAGTGGGGCCAGAAACTGCTTTCTTTTTCGTACAATTGGTTGATGATCTGCACAGGGAGCTCAGGGTCGTTGAGAACTTTCGCTTCATAAATGCCGCGCGCTTGATGCAAGGAATCACCTCCCTGTCAGGCCTCAGGGCTTGCGGCGCACCTTTGCGGGCGTGATGCCAAAGCGCTTGAGGAACAGACGACCGAAGTTGTTGTAGTCCCGGAAGCCTACCGCAGCGGAGACATCCGTCACAGCCATGTTGCTGGTGGTCAGGAGGCTCATCGCCTTTTTGAGCCGGACGTCGCTCACATATCTCATGGGCGGCATCCCTACGCACTGCCGGAACATATGGATGAACCGACTCACACTCATGCGGGCGACCTCTGCCAGCTGGGCGTTGGTGATGGGCTGGGAATAGCATTCGTCGATGTACCGCAGCGCTGCGTAGAGCCTTTCCAGGTCTTTCTGGCGCTGCAGGCTGTCACGCTCGTTGAGCGTCTTTGCCGTGTAGTTGCGCACCAGGTAGGACAGCAGCACCAACAGCAGCGCTTTGCACATCTGCCTGCCTGCGGGCTTGGTGAAATACGACTCTTCGTGGAGGCGCCCGAACAACTCTGCGATGGTTTTGTCGTCGTGGATGATCGGACAGAAGAGGATGTTCCTCTGCGCCAGTTCCGGAGAGAGAGCCTTCAGGTCAAAGATGACGATGTCACTTTGATAGGGCACGTCTTCTGCGGTGTCGTAGTGCAGCTCGTTGGGGTTGACAATCAGCAAATCGCCCGGACGAAGGGTGTGCGGGACCTGATTGAGCATCACGGTGCCGCCGCCGTGATAGACATAGTGCATTTCCAGGTGTTCATGCCAGTGCAGGGTGCAGCACCTCTTCGGCGTGAGAACCAGCGCGTGAAGAATCTGCACGGGCAGCTCAGGGTCGCTGAGCATTTTCAACTCATACAGCTCATCATGCTGTGGCAAGGAATCACCTCCCTATCAGGCACTCAGGGCTTGCGGCGTACAGAAGTGGGCGTGACGCCGAAGCGCTTGAAAAATTGGCGGCCGAAGTTGCTGTAATCCCGGAAGCCCACGGCCACGGCGATATCTGTGACAGACATATCGCTGGTGGTCAAAAGGCTCATGGCCTTTCTGAGACGGATGTCGCTGAGGTACTTCATGGGCGGCACGCCTACACTTTGCCGGAACAGGTGAATGAACCGGCTCTCGCTGATGCAGGCCACCTCTGCCAGGTGGGCGTTGGTGATGGGCTGGGGATAGTAGTTGTCCAGATAGGCCAGTGCCGCATTGAGCCTTGACAGGTCCTTCTTGCGCTGGAGGCGGTCTCGCTCACTGAGGGTCTGAGCTGCGTAATTTCGCACCAGGTAGACCATCAGTTCCAGCACGAGGGCCTTGCACGCCGCTTTGCTGCCGGGCCGGGAGGAAAGGTGCTCCTTGTGGAGACGTTCAAACAGCCCGGCAACGGTTTCGTCCTGGCGAATCAGCGGGCAGAACAGCACGTTCATCTGCGCCAGTTCCTTGGAAAGGGCCGACAGGTCGAAAATGACGATGTCGCTGGCATAGGGCTGGGTAACGCACCAGTCGCAGTGGCCCTCACAGGGGTTGATGATGACCAGATCACCCGGAGAGATGTGGTAAGTCGTCTGATTGACCTGGATGCATCCGGTTCCCTGAAGGACGTAGTGCATCTCCAGATGCTCATGCCAGTGCAGGAAGAAGAACTTGCCTTCGTGTGAACGCTCACAGTGGATGATCTCCACGGGGAATTCGGGATCGCTGAGAATCTTTGTCTCATAAACGACGGGCTGTTGCTGCAAGGAATCACCTCCCGGTCAAGTCCTCGGGCTTCTGGCACGCCTGGGTGGGCGTGATGCCGAAGCGCTTGAGGAACAGACGACCGAAGTTGTTGTAATCCCGAAAGCCTGTCGTATAGCACACATCGGTTACGGATGTGTGGCTGGTGGTCAGCATATTCATGGCCTTGCGCAGACGCACGTCAATCAGGTACTTCATGGGCGGAACCCCCACAATCTGACGGAACAGATGATTGAAGCGGCTTTCGCTCATGTGGCTCGCTTCCGCCAAATCGGCATTGGTGAGGGGCAGGTGGTAGTTTCGGTCGATGTGCTGCAGCGCAGCGCTGAGCCGCATCATGTCCTTCTTGCGCTGGCGGCTTTCCCGATCGTTGAGGGTTTGTGCCGTGTAGTGGCGGATCAGGTAGACGATCAGATCCAGCACCAGTGCCTTACATACCTGCTTGGAGCCGGGCAGAGGGGAGAGACTCTCCTCGTGAAGGCGCTCAAACAGCGAGGCAATGGTTTTGTCTTGGCGGATGACCGGGCGGAACAGCACGTTCATCTCCGCCAGCTCCTTTGAAACGTCCTTCATTTCGAAGATGATGGCCACGTAGGAGTAAGGCGGCGTGTTGCAGCGGTCACCGTGAATTTCGCAGGGGTTGACGATGGCCAGATCCCCAGGAGCCAGGTCATGAAATGTCTGATTGATCTGCACACAGCCTGTTCCTTCCAGAGCGTAGTGCATTTCCAGATGCTCGTGCCAGTGGATGAAGCAGTCGCTGCCCTCCAGATGCGTGTAGTCGTTCACGGCATATTCCCGCGAAAAGACCATCCGCCAGTTTTTCTCACTGTGGGAGCAGTTGATGATCTGGACAGGGAATTCAGGGTCGTTAAGGGTCTTCTTTTCGAAGAAGACGGGCGATTGCTGCAAGAAATCACCTCCCTGTCAGGCCCTTGGGGGAAATCAGTCCACCTTTTCCAGCGGGGGCTGGAAGGGGCAGGTCAGCTCGGGCACCCGCTTTACGGGCGCACACCAGCGGGCGGCATTCTTATAAATCTGCTGTACTTCGGGAATGAAGAAAGAGGAGTCGGTTTCGTGGCCGGGCTGGAAGTAGAAGATGCGTCCGTTGCAGCGGTGGAAGCAGCAGCCGGAGCGGAACACTTCGCCGGTGTTGTACCAGCCCAGGAACACCAGTTCATCGGGTTCCGGAATACCGAAGGGCTCGCCGTAGCATTCCTCGTTGGGAATTTCAAAATAGGGGGGCAGACCCTGAGCAATGGGATGGCCGGGGTTGACCACGAACAGGCGCTCCTTGGAGTCGTCGTGCCAGGTCAGGTTGCAGGGGGTGCCGCAGACCTTGCGGAAGATCTTGGAGAAATGGCCGGAGTGGAGCACCACCAGGCCCATGCCCTGCAGCACATGGTTGTGGACCCGTTCCACCACGCTGTCAGGCACGTCGTTATGGGTGACATGACCCCACCAGAACAGGACGTCGGTGTCGTTGAGGACTTCTTCGGTCAGACCGCACTCGGGGTCATCCTGCGTAGCGGTGCGGACAACAAAGTCCTCTTCCTGACGCAGAATGGCGGCGATGGTGCCGTGGAGTCCTTCGGGGTGACGCTCCTTCATGCCGGGCAGATGCTTTTCATGAAAATTCTCGTTCCAGACGGTGATCCTGAGCATATTCAAATGCCTCCTTGTGTCTGTTGGTCATCCTACGGATGACATATTCACTGATGGTACTACTATACACTAAAACGGTGAAAAAAGAAAGGGTTTTTTTGCTATTCTTTCATACGATTCTGCTGTAAGAGGTCATTTTTTACAGAAAATCAGGGGAAAATTCCTCTTTGGAACCTTCCTTTTCTACGAAAAGGAATCCCGAAAACCGGGGGAAATAAGGACCTTGCAACCAAGGGTTGACAAGCGGGAAAATCCCGGTATAATCAAATGTGAGGATTGTTTTTTCTGTGTATTTTCAGCCGGACGGAACAGCGACGAAGAAAGGAGGATGCCGCCGATGATGAACGCCCACGATTTTGGCCGGGAAAGCATCAGCCGCATTCTGCTCAAACTGGCGCCGCCGGTGATGATCGGCCAGCTGATTCAGGCGCTGTATAACATCGTGGACAGCTTTTTTGTGGGCCGGTATTCCGACTCCGGCCTCACGGCGCTGTCCATCGTTTACCCCGTGCAATTGCTGATGATTGCTCTGGCGGTGGGCACCGGCGTGGGCATCAACACGGTGATCTCCGCCCGCATGGGCGTGGGCGACCGCAAGGGCGCAAAGGAGATTGCTGGCATGGGCACGCCGCTGGCGCTGGTGCTGTGGGCGGTGTTTTCCCTGATTGTCTGCGGCGTGCTGCCGGCTTATGCCCGCCTGTCCTCCCAGTCCGAAGTTGTCGTGCGGGATGTGATCGACTATGGACGCATTGTGTGTATCGGCAGCGTGAGCCTGTTCCTGGAGAGCATCTGGACCAAGGTCATGCAGGCCCGTGGCGACATGAAGACCCCTATGCTGGGTCAGGTGGTGGGCGCCGTGACCAACATCGCCCTGGACGCCGTGCTGATTTTCGGCGTGGGTGAGTGGAAAGGCTGGGGCATCTCCGGCGCTGCGCTGGCCACGGTGCTGGGCCAGACGGCGGCGGCAGCGGTGATGTTCCGCCGGGGCTATGCGCCCTCTCCCGCCCTGAAGAAGTATCGAAACGGCGTGCGGCAGATTTTCCGTTTGGGACTGCCCAATATGCTGATGCAGTCCGCTTACACGCTGTATGTGTTCGGGCTGAACATGATCCTTGTGACATTCTCTGATCAGGCAGTGACGGCGCTGGGCCTGTACTACAAGTGGCAGACTTTCTTCTTCCTGCCCATGGGTGCGCTGGAAACCTGCATTGTGCCTATTATCAGTTACAATTTCGCCGCCGGTAAAATCAAACGCTGCCACCACACCATGCGGGTGTGCTGCCTGTGGGCGGTACCGCTGATGGGCCTGGGCACGCTGTGTTTTGCGGCCTTCCCGGAGGCGCTTTTGCGGGTGTTTTCCCAGGACAGCGAAGTGATTCGCATCGGCGTTGTGGGCTTCAGGTGGATCGGCGCCAGTTTCATGCCGCTGATTACCTCGCTGGTGTTCCCGGTGTTCTTCCAGGCGGTGGGACAGGCCGCCAAGAGCAGCGTGCTGACGCTGGTGCGCACGGTGCTGCTGTTCGTCCCGCTGGGGTATATTTTCTCCCGGTTTGGTCTGGACTGGTTCTGGCTGACCTTCCCGGTGACGGAAGTGCTGACCACCCTGGCAGGGCTGTGTTTCTACGTCAAATTCATGAAAAAGCATATCGCCTGGGAAAAGCCGGCAAGGCTTGGCGGGGGATGAAATCAGGGACTCCGCCCCTGCACCCCTTTTGTGGGGCTTTGCCCCACACCCCGGCAGGGGCGCCGCCCCCGACACCCCCGCCAAAGGGCTTTGCCCTTTGGAATCCCAGTTGGGGGCGCTGCCCCCAACACCCCCGCAAGGGCCATTGGCCCTTGACCCTTCAGCGGGGCTTTGCCCCGCACCCCCATCGGGGGCGCTGCCCCCAACACCCCCGCAAGGGCCATTGGCCCTTGACCCATCACCCCAAGCCCAAGGGCTTGGGGGATTGTTTGTATATGGGATTTTCCTTTCGGGCTATGTCTTTGTGCAAGGTGAGGTTTCGCCCTCACGGGCGACCAAAGGGCTTTCCGATCGCCCTTTGGAAACCTTCGGATGCAAGTAGTCTTATTTGGCCCTTGACCCATCACCCGGAAATCCCGAAGGATTTCCGGGGTGTTTTTTTGGAGAAGTCTTATGAAATTGGCTTGTCTGTGCCGGAGCAACCAGGGGGCTTTCCGATCGCCCCCTGGACCCCTTCGGTCTGCATCCTTGTGAGTTGACTTTGCCCCCGCAAAAAACCGAAGCACGCTTCGTACCCGTTCCTCCACAACAGTTCCGGCGTGCGGCGCTCCGTCGCCGCACACGGACTCCATCGGAGCGACCCCGAAACGGGCCGCCCCCGCGAGGCGTTTGAGGGTAAGTCAACTCAATAACCCTCACAAGACCGGGGGAAAGGGGGGAGTCCAGAGGGGGTGTCTCCGGGTGGGATGAATTGAGACACCCCCTCTGGCCCTCTTTGGTTCTTTCTCAGGCTTGAGAAAGAACGCCTAACAAGCGCTATCCCTTGCAAGGCGAGGGTTTCGCCCTCACGGGCGACCAAAGGGCTTTCCGATCGCCCTTTGGAAACCTTCGGCGCCCCTCCGGATGAAGGGATATTAACCTGTTTGTTGGAGAAACGGTTTTCATTGTTTCGATAAAGTCTACTTACAAGGATGCAGACCGAAGGGGTCCAGGGGGCGATCGGAAAGCCCCCTGGAAGCCCCACAAAAGAAATCCAGATGTCCAAAACTACCCCAAAACAAGAACATCCCGGAAATCCTTCAGGATTTCCGGGTGATGGGTCAAGGGCCAATGGCCCTTGCGGGGCGCAGGGGCAGAGCCCCTGCTGGGGTGTGGGGCAAAGCCCCACAAAAGGGGTGTCGGGGGCAGCGCCCCCGACTGGGATTCCAAAGGGCAAAGCCCTTTGGCCTCTTTGTGGGGCAAAGCCCCGCAAAGAGGCAACTCCTTTTTTGTAAAAATCATCTTGCGTTCCCACCCGCTGGAAGAAAACCCCTTCCCCCATCGTTGTATGTACAAAGACCCCTTTTCCGGCAAATCAGAAAGGAACGTGCGATATGGGCAAGAGCATGAAATGGCTTTCGGCAGCGCTGGTGATACTGGCGGTTTTGCTGGGCACGGCACTGGCAGGGGATGTTCCACCTCAGGAAATCCTGGACTGGATGAAAAACGAGTCCAATATGTACACATCGGAATACGAGGACTATATCTCCTTCGACCTGCCCGATGGTTCCCAGCAGTCGTACTTCATTGTGGACGGCGGCTTCTCCATGTACGGCTTCACGAAGGAACAGGGCGGAGCGTGGAAATACACCTCCTCCGGCATGGCGATGGAGTATCATCAGGTGACGCAATTGGTGCGCCATGATGACACCCAGCTTCGGGCGGATGGCCGCACCTATCCCGATGATCTGGGCTTTGACATCCTGTGCACCTCGCCCCGCACGGTGCTGTCCTATCATTACGACGGGGAATATTTCTCCGTGTGCGGCTGGACGGACCCGGCGAAGTATGAAGGCACGGTGATCGTCCGTGGCACGGCGCTGGAGTATTATCCTGCGGGCAGCACCACGCCGGAAGCCGTGGTGGACGCAGGGGAAAATCTGCGCACCTGGACATTTGACTTTGACCGGCACCCCGCAACGCCGGAGGACGCCAAAGCGCTGGCGTCTATCGCCCGCGACAAGGTGGAGAATCTCTTCCCAGGCTATACCATGCGGTATTACTCCGTGTATAACCACGGCGACTGGGCTGACGCCACCTACAGCCGTATTGCCGACGGCTGCCTGCACTTCAAAACCGTGACCTATAATGCCTATTGCGACGAGGAAAACAAGATCGCCGGGCAGTTCGACATTGTGCCGGTGCCCCTGTCTGCCTCGCTTCTCAAACGGCTGGAAACAGAGCCCTTTGAAACGCTCATCAGCCCCTATCCCGGCGACGACCGCTTCCTTACGGATGACGCCATCGACACCACCCGGCTGCCGGTGGAAGGGGAGATCCTCGTGGCGGATCCCCAGTCCCGGGCGATCATTTTCCTGACGAAAGACGCTGCGGAAAACCGCTATGTGCAGGTATTCACCCTGAACGAGCAGGGGGAATACGTCCTTTCAGCCAAAACGGACGCCCTGCCCAAGGACACTTATCTGGATATGTGGCACCGGGTGGACGGCGAAGTGTCCTTCCAGTGGCATCAGCAGAGGGGGCAGGCGGGGTATCGCCAGCTGGCAGACGGCGACTGGTATCTGAACTGGGTGATGATCGAAGACGAGGAAGGCTCTTTCTACTTCGGGCCCTATTATTTCGGCATCGTGCCGGAAGCAACCTGGGGCGGCATTGGCTCCGGGTCGCAGAAGATTGTGGTGGGCTCCTTCAAGAGCTATGAACTGGACGGCGCAGACCTCATTTCCCTGCCGGTTTCCTGGGAGACAGCCATCGACGCCCTGGACAGCGAAGGCTGGGCGGTGGTGAACAATCCCGACCCGGCAGACCGCCTGCACCTGCGGGTGAAACCGGACAGAAGCGGCGCCTCCCTGGGCAAGTTCTACAACGGCACGCCGGTGCAGATCATCGGCCAAAAGGGCGATTGGTCACAGGTGCGGATTGGTCTGGACGGCCTCACCGGCTGGATGATGACGGAGTATCTGGCCATGGGAAAAGAAGCAAGCAGCGTGTATGCTGCCTTCCCGCAGAAGGTTTACCGGGATGAATACTATGAGGGAAACTATGCCTACGATGATAAGACGATGAGAAACAAAATATCGCTGACGGGATCCTATCAGGTCGTGGGCGTGGTGGAGGAAGACGGCGTCAGGCTGTATATTCTCCTGACCAACCTTGGCGAAACAGGCTATGTGCCCCAGGAATGGATGTTTGACGGAAACGGGTGATTGGAATGAGGAAGATCAAGGCGATGCTGGCTCTGATGTTGTCAGCGGTGATGCTGACGGGAGTGATTCCCGGCAGTGCGGAAACGGCAGCATGGGAAAGTCCCGGACTGCAGATCCATCCCTCTTTGCCGGAAGTGACCCTGACGGTATCCGACACCGGGAAAAGACACCCGGAGGAGGACCAGGACCGGCTGCTGTCTGTGTCCATCAGGGCTGCGGACAACAGTTTCATCCAGACGCTGGAGTGGTTCTCCATGGAAGACCCGGCCTTTGAGCAGGTTGTGGGCATGGCGAAATTAGAGGACATGAACTTTGACGGCTACGGCGATCTGCTGCTGCTGACCGGCGCCGGCGCGAGGAATGTGTTTTACGCCCTGAGCCTGTGGGATGTGGAACAGGGCCGCTTCCGCCCGGTGGAGCAAAACAGCCTCTATGACCGGGAAACGAAAACGCGCACCGGCTCCACCCAGCTGGAACTGTGCAACCATGTATTGTATCCCGAACAGCGCAGCATCCTTTCCGATGTAGCGGACGGCTACGCCTATAGAACCATGTACCTGTACACGCTGGAAGGCAACTATGGACTGGATTTGCGGTATATCTACGACGTGTACCGCCCCAAGGAAAACACGGTGGCGGAAACGCTGGTGCATTATGCCACCCAGTATGAACTGTGCTGGGATGAACAGTACGCAGAAAACTGGTATCTCGGCGGACAGGGCGAAGTGATCTCGGAACGCAGAGCGGCTGCCCTTGAGGTCATGGTAGGCAAGGCCCACACGGACGCTGACTGGATGGAAGTCACCAACGTGGACTGGGTGCATCTCAGGAAGGAGAACAGCACGGAGTCCGACTCCCTGGCGAAACTGGACAGGGGCACGGAAGTGGTCCGCCTTGGCGAAGAAAACGGCTGGGTGCGGGTATGGATTCCCTCCGGCAATCAGGAGGAAAAGGGCCAGACGGGCTACATCTGGCACAGGTACCTGAAGGCGGTTCCTTCTCAGCCTTACACGGCCACCATCACCGCAGAAAACGGGGGCAAGGTGCATCTGCGCTCCGGCCCCAGCCGGGAAAGCGACTCCCTCGGGCTGTTCTTTGCGGGCACGCCCGTCACCTGCACGGGCCTGATTTCCGATGAATGGGTACCGGTGCAGATCGGCAGCCAGAAGGGCTACATGATGTCGAAATTTCTGACGGTTGATGCGAAGAAAATTTCCGCTGATCAGCCCGTCACAAAGGGATATATCCATACCAATTCCACGGTGAATTTCCGCCAGGAACCCAGCAAGAACAGCCAGGTGCTGGCAAAGCTGATTCAGGATGAGCCTGTCACCGTCTGGGGCGAAACCTCTGATCACTGGTACTTTGTCACCTGCTGGGGAATGTCCGGGTATGTGATGGCTGAATTCGTCCACCTGGACGAAACGCCGGGCGTGATCAAAGCCGCCCCGGTGGAACTCCTCGACGTGGCTGCGGGCCGGGAAAAATTCTGGTATGTTGATCCGTGGTACGGTGGCGCAGAAAAAGATGTGACCCTTTCGGAAATGGAGAACGAAATGGATTCTGTGCCTCTGACCACCACCCGGTACACCGCTGCCGATGTGGATCAGGACGGCGTGAAAGAGATCGTTCTGGAGCAGGTAACCCCGGACGGATACGCCTATTGCTACCTGGTGCTGAAAAGCGCTGACGGCAAGGTGTGGGGCTACGAAATCCCCATGCGGGGCATGAAGGATCTGAAGGCGGACGGCACGTTCTCCTTTTCCTCCGGCGCTGCGGACAACGGCTTTGGCTATCTGCAGTTGAAGGGCAACGAATGCGACTACATCGAGGCTGCGGAAAGCATTTCTGGCGGGGACAGCATCACCTATCAGGTCTTCAGCGTCATCGCCAAGGAAGCCGCCTATGACGCCGCCATGGAGACCCAGTGGATCAAGCCGGAAGCGGTCTGGATGGATCTGACGGAGGAAAACTGACGAATGCGAGAGAGAGCATCAACCGGCAATAATGCCGGGGAGGGCAGTGAAAAAGACCGGAGACAGATGGTTTTTGGTATCTCTTGACTTGAAAACGGAGATTACTAACTCAAAAACCCACTGGGAATGGTTCTCGCTGCGGTTCTTTGACGATGAAGAGATGATGCTTTTCACCTTCCCTCAGGATGGCTATTATGACGGCACCTATATTACAAAAAGCGGTCAAAGGGAGCGCCTGCAGGATTATACGATCAAATCCACCTCTGAAACAAAAGCAATGGGTCTCAGGTGGTCCTCGTCGTGGGATTTATATGTCAACAAAAAAGAAGAGCGGTACAAGATCATTCCCATTCAGGAAGGGCACATGAATTTCGCGTATTTTGAGGAGTTGTGCTACATCAAAAACGCCAGGGACGAAGTTGTGGGGTACTGTTTTGTGGAACTGCTGCCCGGAGTTCTCAACGGCGCAGGAAGCAAAGCAGAGCCGGGCGAAAAGAAGGGGAGAATCAAACTCTCCAATTTGTTCAGGAGAATCGAGCGTTGACGGTTCGTCACAAAGAAAAAGCCGATGCGGATGTCATCGGCTTTTTCATTTCTGCTGGATGAAAAAATGCTCCGTATTCCGTGTGCTGTTATTCATGAATCAATTGCAAATTCCGCAATATATTTATTCTCTCCCCGTGGAGCCCAATCCGCCTGTTCTGCCGGCGGTGATTTCCTCCTCCTGCGCCAGTCCATAGGGCAGGAATACCCCCTGACAGAACCTTTCCCCGGCGGGCAGATGCACCGTTTCTGCGGAAGGGTTGGTCAGCTTGACCATGATGTGCCCGCCGTTGGGGGTGTTGGCGTAATCGCTGTCAATCACGCCCACGGTGTTAGCCAGATGGACGCCATACTTGAATCCCAGTCCGCTGCGGGGGAAAATCATCAGCACCCAGCCGGTATCCATGATGGCCCGCACGCTGGTGGGCACAATGCGGCTCTCGCCGGGGGCCAGGGTCACATCCACCGGCGTGTGGAAGTCATATCCGGCGCTGCCCGCCGTGGCCCGGTGGGGCAGGGGTACGCTTGCAAGGCTCCCGTAGGGCGGCAGGGCAGGGCCGCTTTTTGCGTATTGCTCCGGGGTCACCCGGTCAAATCGGGCGATGTAAGTCATGACTGCGCCTCCTTCCAGGCGGTGTAGGCGTCGCTGAGGCGGGCGAGTTCTTCCATGGTCAGTTTTTCGCCCCGGATGCGCTCATCCAGCCCCGCCTGATGCATCAGTTCCACCGCCGTGGCCCGCTCCATGTGGAAGGCGGCGCACAGGCCGTTGGTCATGGTCTTGCGGCGCAGGGCGAATCCGGCGGCGGCAACACGGAAGAAATCATCCTCGCTGCGGACGGACACCGCAGGCGTTTCCCGGCGGGGCAGCACGATGAAGGCGCTGTCCACCTTGGGCGGCGGCGTGAAGCACGCAGCGGGCACATCCATGGCGATGTAGGGCTCGCAGAAATACTGGCAGCGCACTGCCAGCATCCCCCAGCCTTCCTCGCCGGGCTGGGCCATCACCTTGTCCGCCACTTCCTTCTGCACCATCAGCGCCATCAGGCGGATGTCCAGCGGCCCGGACAGCAGCATGGTCATCAGCGGCGTGGTGATATAATAGGGGATATTCGCCACCACACACAGGGGCTTGCGCATCTCTTTGGTGATTTCCGGCAGATTCACCTGCATGATGTCGCCCTGCAGCAGGGTGAAGTTATCGTACTCATTCATGAAGGCGCTAAGCAGCGGAATGAGCCTCTCGTCCAGTTCCACGCTCAAAACATGATGCGCCTTCCTGCACAGATAGCGGGTCATGCTGCCGGCGCCGGGGCCGACTTCCAGCACATCGTCCTCCCCGGTGACGCCGGACAGGTCCACCAGCGCCTGCAAAAGATCATCATCATAAATGAAGTTCTGGCCCAGCCCCTGCTTGTATCGCAGCTGGGAATCCCGGATTCGTTCTTTCGTCTTGCTCATCGTGCATCTCCGTTGATTCACCTGATTGATGGCGGTGAATCCGGGGACAGTATACCACAAAATCCGTCTTCCTGCAACGCTGCGTCCATATCTTGATACCCTTCTGAATCGATATTTTCTATAAAGAAATTGCAAAAAATGCTTGACACCTATTTTGCGCTGTGCTATAATTATCGTGGTTGAGTTCTATCGTGCGATATCGATAGGAAAAAAGAAGGGAAGGACGCCCATGCGTTACGCTGAAAGCGCAGGCAGGCAGGCAGGCAGGCAGGCAGGCAGGCAGGCAGGCAGG
>SVHA01000017.1 GCA_015056085.1 Clostridiales bacterium | reverse complement strand
CGCCGCTAAAACTTACTTCATTCAACCGAAGTCTCCTTCCATAAGTCTCCGCTCGACTTGCATGTGTTAGGCACGCCGCCAGCGTTCGTCCTGAGCCAGGATCAAACTCTTTCGTTTAATCCTATTCGACATCCTTCGCTCTCGCTCCGGATGCAAAACTCATTCGGAATTACTGTCTTTGTTTTGCGTTATTCTTGTTCTGTATCGTTTTCAAGGTTCGGCGCTAACTCGCTTCAGCAGGTTAGCTTTGTTATCATATCACGCTTCCAGCGCTTTGTCAACACTATTTTTTCAATTTTTTCAGGTTTTTTCTCATCTTTTTTGGCCTGGAAAAATCAAAATCAGGCGAGTTTTCACCCTCGCCTGAATCAACATCAATATATAGTGTTTGGTCGTTTTTCAGACCACAATCAGCCCATCGGACACTGGCCGGCGTCCAGAATTTTTTCCACCACCGCACCACCCAAGCAGCGCTGCCCGTCATACAAAACGGCGCTCTGGCCCGGCGTCACCGCCCTCTGGGGCGTCAACGCCGTGATGTTCAGCTTGTCGCCGCAGAGGGTGGCTTCCACCTCCTGATCCTGCTGGCGATAGCGGAACTTGCAGGTGCAGCGCAGCGTTTCACCCTCGGCGATGGGCGCTTCGCCCACCCAGGTCACGCCGCCGGCGATGCATTTGGTGGAGTACAGCATGGGGTGATCCTCCCCTTGCGCCACCAGAAGGCGATTTGTTTTGAGGTCCTTGCCGATGACAAACCAGCTGCGTCCGTCGCCGCATCCGCCGATGCCCAGCCCCCGGCGCTGGCCCAGGGTGTAGTACATCAGGCCGTCATGGCGGCCCACCACCTCGCCGTCAGGGGAGACCATATCACCGGGACGGGCGGGCAAGTATTCCGACAGGAACTTCTTGAAATTCCTCTCGCCGATGAAGCACACGCCGGTGGAATCCTTCTTCTTGCTCACGGGCAGGCCCTTTTCTTCGGCGATTTGCCGCACCTGCTGCTTGGTCAAATGACCCACGGGGAACATGGCCTTTTGCAGCTGCCAGTCCTTGAGCATATAAAGGAAGTAACTCTGATCTTTATTGGGGTCGTCGCCCCGGAGCAGTTCGCCCTGCTGATTCGTCTGAACGAAATGCCCGGTGGCGATTTTATCAGCGCCCAGTTTGAGCGCAAAGTCCAGAAACGCCCGGAACTTGATCTCCCGGTTGCACAGCACATCGGGATTGGGCGTGCGCCCGGCCTTGTATTCCTCCAGGAAATAGCTGAACACCCGATCCCAGTATTCCCGGGCGAAATTCACCGAATAATAGGGAATGCCGATCTGCTCGCACACGTCCCGCACGTCCTGCCAGTCGCTTTCCGAGGTGCAGACGCCGTTTTCGTCCTGCTCTTCCCAGTTTTTCATGAATACGCCCACGACGTCATAGCCCTGTTCTTTCAGCAGCAGCGCCGCCACCGAGGAATCCACCCCGCCGGACATACCCACTACGATCCGCTCTTTCACTTTTCCGCCTCCATGATGCGTCCCAGCACCTGCCGGGCAATATCGTCGCCGATTTCACCGGGGGTGCGGGTGGCGTCCACCACCACAAACCGTTGGGGGTCCCGGGCGATCAGTTCCCGATAGGCCGCTTCCGTGCGGGCGTGGAAATCATCTTTCTCCATCTCGATGCGGTCCAGCACCGACGCCGCTGCCCGGCGCTTCAGACTGGTTTCCCGGTCGATATCCAGATACACCGTGGTCATGGGCCAGGTGCCGTCCACCGCAGAGGCGTTGATGTCCAGAATCTTCTGCACGCCCAACTGCCGCCCGCCGCCCTGATAGGCCACGGAAGAATCCACATACCTGTCGCACAGGAGCACCTTGCCGCTCTTCACCACCGGGCGGATGACTTCCCGGACGTGCTGCGCCCGGGACGCCGCATACAGCAGTGCCTCGGTCACGTCCGTCATACCCACGTTGTTCACATCCAGCAGCACCCGGCGGATGGCCTCAGCCACCTTGCAGCCGCCGGGCTCCCGGCTGTGGACAACCTCAAAGCCGAACTTATCCAGCGCATCGGTCAAAAGCGCAATCTGGGTGGACTTGCCGCTGCCGTCCATGCCCTCGATAGACAGGAACACGCCTTCCGGCGCTTCCTGACCGGGACAGAGGAAGTCGATGAGGTCCTGCACCGTTTCGCAGTAGGCGTCGCAGCCGCTGCCCCGCAGTTCCTCTTCCGTGCCATAGCCATAACCCACGCCGATGGAGAAAATCCCCGCAGCATGGCCGCCTTCCACATCAAAGGAGCGGTCGCCCACCATCCACGCCTCACCGAAGGTTTCCGGCAGCGCTTTGCGGATGAGCCATTCCTTCTCCGGGCCCATGCTGTCGGTGGGACCCACAATGCGGTCGAAATACTTCGTCAGGCCGAAATGAGCGATGATCCTCTCCGCCGGGCCCTGGGGTTTGCCGGTGGCAATGGCCACATAGCAGCCCTGGGCCTTGAGCATCCTCAGCAGCCTGCGGATGCCGGGATACACCCGGTTTTCCAGCAGACCCACCGTGGTGTACCGCTCCCGGTAGAAGGCCACTGCCTGCTTTGCGTCTTCTTCCGACAGACCCATCTGCGTCTGGAAGCCCCACATCAGCGGCGGGCCGATAAACCGGCGCAGCGCCTCGCCTTGAGGGGCGGTGAGGCCCATCTTTTCAGCCGCATACCGCACGCAGTTGAAGATGCCTTCCTCGGACTTGGTCAGCGTGCCGTCCAGATCAAAGATCACGCACTTGTCGAATCGTTTTTCCTCACACATGATATTCCGTTCCCTTCCACACCGAAGCGTTGCCTGTTTTCTGCACCCGAAAGCCGGGCGATGACTTCTTTTGTGATGATTTCTCCGGGGCACACCAGGGGAATCCCCGGCGGATACAGCCCTGCCGACGCCGCTGCAATGCGGCCTTCCGCTTCATTCAGCGCCACGGGTTCCGTCTCGGCCATCACGGCCCGGCGCACGTCCATGGCCTTTTCCGGCAGGGGCAGCAGCGGCGCCATTTGCGGCATTTCCATCTTTTCCGGGGGAATCTCCTTAAGCGCCGCAGCGATTTTCTCCACCGTGCAGGCGTCATCCATCGCCGTGAGGATGATCACCACCCGGCGGTCATCGTGCATTTCCACATCCACGCCGTACCGTGCCAGCTGCTGCGCCAATTTCTCCCCGCCCTGGGGCGCTTCGATCACCAATCGGGTGGGGTCGAAGGTCATGCCGGTTTCCCGCCAGGTTTCATGGGCGTCCCGGTATCCCTGCAGTTCCCGGCGCAGTTTGTTCGCCGCCTGCACCACTTCCCGGAGCCTGTTTGACCCTGTTTCTTCCATATATACACGGGCGTCATCCGCCGACATCATCAGCACGAAAGACGGCGAAGACGTCTGGCTGCGCCTGATGAGCGCCAGTGCCCGGGGAGCATCCGCCGCATCCGCCAGATGCAGCACGGCGCTGCCAGTCAATCCAGGTAGGGTCTTGTGCACCGACTGCACCCAGGCGTCTGCGCCCAGTTCCCCGGCAGAGGGCACGCCCTCCAGCCACGGCAGGTGGGCGCCATGGGCTTCATCCACCGCCACCCTCACACCCATTTGGTGCGCCTGAGCGATGATTTCCTCCAACTGCATCATCCCGCCATAATAATCAGGCCGGGTGAGGAGAATCGCCCTGGCATGGGGATTTTCCCGCAGCGTCTTCAGCGCATCCTCCGGGCGGATGATACAATATCCATCCTGGGTCTGATGCGCCGGAATCCAGACGATGTTCACGCCGCCCATGATAGCGCCATTGACCGCCGACAGGTGGGCATTCCGCCCCAGGATCACCGTCTCACCCTCCCGTGCCCACAGCTGCATCATGCCATGAATGCCGGCGCTGGAGCCATTGTGCAGGAGGATGCTTTTCGCAGCGCCTGCCGCTTTGGCGTAGGCCTCCTGCGCCTGCAGGATGCCGTTTTCCGGAGCGTAGAGGTCATCAGTGCAAGGCAACTCGGTGGTGTCCAGAGCGTACAAATTCTCCACGCCGAAGGGCGCCCGGCCTTTATGGCCCGGCATGTGTCCGCTGGCTCGCCCGGCTGCCTCAAGCAGCATTTCGTGGATGTATCGTCTGCTCATGCCTCTCGTCCTTATGGGGGTGATTTCTTCTGATTCGCAGGAAGGCACAATGCATTCCTGCTCACACTTTCCTATGATACAGTATATCAAAATCCCCGTCATAAGGCAAGCCCTGGCAGGGGGGCAGCGCCCCCTGCCCCCCCTGCCAAAGGGCTGCGCCCTCTGGACTCCTGCTTGTGGGGCTCCGCCATCAGGGTGGGGCTGCGGGCGTTGCGGGTATGATCCTTTGCAAAGGGTAGCGTTTGTTGGATGTTCTTTCTCAAGCCTGAGAAAGAACCAAAGAGGGCCAGAGGGGGTGTCTCAATTCATCCCACCCGGAGACACCCCCTCTGGACTCCCCCCTTTCCCCCTGTCAATAGGGGTTATCGGGTTGAGTTACCCTCCAACGCCTCGCGGGGGCGTCCCGTTTCGGGGTCGCTCCGATGGAGTCCGTGTGCGGCGACGGAGCGCCGCACGCCGGAACTGTTGTACCGATGCAGGGATGAAGCGTGTTTCGGTTCTTTGCCGGAACAGGGCAGTCTCTCAGTCAAAAACAAAAGATTTTGCCAGTTTCCTTTACACAAGGGAGCCTTTTGGTCGTGCCTTTACAGCGTTTCTCCTTTACAGCAAGCCATTGTTTGCAAGGTGAGGCTTCGCCCTCGCGGGCGACCAAAGGGCTTTCCGATCGCCCTTTGGAAACCTTCGGATGCAAGTAGTCTTATTTGGCCCTTGACCCATCACTCTAAGCCCAAGGGCTTGGGGGATTATTTGTATGTAGGATTCTTCCTTGTTTATTGTTAGGACAAGCAACAACGGAGGGGACTCCGAAGGGGTCCAGGGGGCGATCGGAAAGCCCCCTGGTTGCCCCAATAAAGACAAGCCGAATATATAAGACTCCTCCAAAAAAGAACACCCCGGAAATCCTTCAGGATTTCCGGGTGATGGGTCAAGGGCCAATGGCCCTTGCGGGGTGCAGGGGCAGCGCCCCTGCTGGGGTGCGGGGCAAAGCCCCGCTGAAAGGTCAAGGGGCAATGCCCCTTGCGGGGGTGTCGGGGGCAGGGCCCCCGACTGGGTTTCCAAAGGGCAAAGCCCTTTGGTGGGGTGCAGGGGCAAAGCCCCTGCTCACACCAGCCGCTTGAGATACTGCCCGGTATAACTGGCGTCGCAGGCAGCGACTTCCTCCGGGGTGCCAGTGCAAACCACGCAGCCGCCCTCGTCGCCGCCTTCGGGGCCCAGGTCAATCAGCCAGTCGGCCACCTTGATGACGTCCAGATTGTGCTCGATTACCAGCACGCTGTTGCCCGACTCCGTCAGCCGATGCAGCACCTGCACCAGCCGGTCCACATCCGCCATGTGCAGGCCGGTGGTGGGCTCGTCCAGCAGATAGAGCGTGCGCCCGGTGGCCCGGCGGGAGAGTTCCGTCGCCAGTTTCACCCGCTGGGCTTCGCCGCCGGAAAGCTGCGTGGAGGGCTGGCCCAGCTTCATGTAGCCAAGACCCACATCATAGAGGGTTTCCAGTTTGCGCAGAATCGGCGGATGATTCTCAAAGAAGGTCATCGCCTCTTCCACGTTCATTTCCAGCACTTCGAAGATGTTCTTTCCCTTGTAGGTCACTTCCAGTGTTTCCCGGTTGTAGCGGCGGCCCTTGCAGACCTCGCAGGGCACATAGATGTCCGGCAGGAAGTGCATTTCGATCTTCAGCAAACCGTCGCCAGCACAGGCTTCGCACCTGCCGCCCTTGACATTGAAGGAGAATCGGTTTTCCTTGTAGCCCCGGGCCTTGGCTTCGGGGGAAAGGGCGAACAGCTTGCGGATCAGGTCAAACAATCCGGTGTAGGTCGCCGGATTGGACCGGGGCGTGCGCCCGATGGGGCTCTGGTCAATGCAGATGATCTTGTCCAGCTGCTCCACGCCTTCCATGGCGTCGAAATCGCCGGGGCGGGTCTTGGCGCGGTTGAGCACCTTCGCCAAATGCTTGTGGATGATACCATTGACCAGCGACGACTTACCAGAGCCGCTCACGCCGGTGACGCAGCACAAAACGCCCAGGGGGATATCCACGGTGATGTCGCGCAGATTGTGCTCCTTTGCGCCGATGATGCGCAGCATACCCGTAGGCTGGCGGCGGGTTTTCGGCACCGGGATGGATTTTGCCCCGCTGAGATACTGCCCGGTGATGCTTTCCTTGCAGGCCTTGATGTCTTCCACAGTACCTTCAGCCACGATATATCCGCCGTGAATGCCGGCGCCGGGGCCCACGTCCACAATCCAGTCGGCGGCGTACATGGTGTCTTCATCATGCTCCACCACCAGCAGCGTGTTGCCCAGGTCCCTCATGCGCTTGAGGGTGCGGATGAGTTTTTCGTTGTCCCGCTGATGCAGCCCGATGCTGGGCTCGTCCAGAATGTACAATACGCCCATCAGCGCCGAGCCGATCTGCGTTGCCAGACGGATGCGCTGGGCCTCGCCGCCGGACAGGGAGCCGGCTGCACGGCTGAGGGTCAGATAGCCTAGGCCCACATCCGCCAGGAAGCCCAGTCGGGCGTCGATTTCCTTGAGAATCTGCCGGGCGATCATGGTTTCTTTTTCTGACAGGGACAGGGAAGCAAAGAATTTCCTCGCATCCCGGATGGACAGGTCGCACACCTGTGCCAGATTCCTGTCCGCCACCGTCACCGCCAGGGCTTCCGGCTTCAGGCGCCTTCCGGCGCAGGCAGGGCACACTTCCGGCAGCATGTATTCCTCATAGGCGGCCTTCATGCCCTCGGAGGCCGTTTCCTGATATCGCCGCTCCATGGTGGGAATCACGCCCTCAAAGGTGGTGTGATACACGCCCCGCCCGGTGGTCATTTCCACCTCGATTTCCAGTTTTTCCTTGCCGGTGCCATACAGGATGGCGTGAATCGCCTCTCTGGACATCTCCTTTACCGGGGTGTCCAGCGTGAAATGATAGCGCTTGCCCAGCGCCTGGAAGAATTGCGCCGATACGCCGCCGTCATCCAGCGAGCCAAAGCCCATGGCGTTGAGCGCACCTTGCCGCAGGGAAAGGGACTTGTCCGGGAAGAGAATGTCCTCGCTGATGACCATGCGGGTACCCAGGCCGGAACACTCCGGGCAGGCGCCGAAGGGACTGTTGAAGGAGAACATCCGGGGGGACAGTTCCTCAATGGACACATTGCATTCCGGGCAGGCGTAATTCATGGAAAAGAGCATTTCGCCCTGATCGAACAGGTCCATCAGCACCAGACCGCCGCTGCGCTGGGTGGCTGTTTCAATGGAATCCGCCAGCCGCTGGGCAAAAGCCTTGTCCTTGCGGATTTTCAGGCGGTCCACCACGATCTCGATGGTGTGCTTCTTCTTTTTGTCCAGTTCCGGCGGCACTTCCAGGTCGTACACCTCGCCGTCCACCCGCGCACGAGTGAAGCCGGACTTCCGGGCATCTTCAAACACCTTGACGTGCTCGCCCTTTTTGCCCCGAATGACCGGCGAAAGCACCTGCAGGCGCAGGCCTTCCTCCAGCGCCATTACGGCGTCCACCATCTGATCCACCGTCTGCTGGCAGATTTCCTTGCCGCACACGGGGCAATGGGGATGACCGATGCGCGCCCACAACAGGCGCAGATAATCGTAGATTTCCGTCACCGTGCCCACGGTGGAACGGGGGTTGCGGCTGGTGGTCTTCTGGTCGATGGAAATGGCGGGGGACAGGCCTTCAATGGCGTCCACATCCGGCTTTTCCATTTGGCCCAGGAACTGCCGGGCATAGCTGGACAGGCTTTCCACATACCGGCGCTGTCCTTCCGCATAGATGGTGTCAAAGGCAAGGGAACTCTTGCCTGAGCCGGACAGGCCGGTGATGACCACCAGTTTGTCCCGGGGGATGGTGACATCCACATCGCGCAGGTTGTGCTCCCTTGCGCCCCGGATGATAATGTTCTCGTTCATACGCTGCCTCGTGTCATCAGGGAAAATATCAGGAAATGGTCACCAGTTCATACTCGCAGGAGCCCAGCCCCATCTTTTCCGCCTGCTCCAGCTGAATATGCCAGTTGGTGCCGGGATGGGTGTTGGCGAAGTGATCGTGAGTATGGTGGGGCATTTCGCCCAGGCGGGAATCCTGGATGGGCTGCTGCTTCAGGCAGGCGTCGGCGCAGGCCTGATCCAGCGCCACCGGGTCAAAACTGGCGAACATACCCACATCGGGCAGGATGGGGGCGTCGTTGCAGCCGTGGCAGTCGCAGAAGGGACTGATGTCAATCGCCAGCGCCACATGGAAGTGGGGGCGATCCTTGCACACGGCCCAGGCGTATTCCGCCATCTTGCGGCAGAGGATGTCGTTGGCGTCGCCGGTGGCTTCCTTCACCGCCTTGCGGGGGCAGGCGCCGATGCAGCGTCCGCAGCCCACGCACCTGCTGTGGTCGATGCCCGCCTTGCCTTCCACCAGGCTGATGGCCTGATGGGCGCAATGGTGCGTGCAGATGCCGCAGCCCACGCAGTCATCCTGATCGATATGCGGCTTGCCGGAGGCGTGCATTTCCTTCTTGCCGTTCCAGGAGCCGCAGCCCATGCCCAGATTCTTGATGGCGCCGCCAAAGCCGGTGCTTTCATGACCCTTGAAATGGGTCAGGCTGATGATGACATCAGCATCCATGATGGCCGAGCCGATCTTGGCCTGCTTGACATAATCGCCGGCGATGGGCACCAGCCGCTCTTCAGAGCCCTTCAGGCCATCGGCGATGATCATCTGGCAGCCCACGGACATGGGCGAAAAGCCGTTGCGATATGCCGTGTCCAGGTGATCCAGCGCATTGCGCCGACTGCCGGTGTACAGAGTGTTGCAGTCCGTCAGGAAGGGCCGTCCGCCCTGGGCAGCCACCATGTCCGCCACCACCCGGGCATAGTTGGGGCGCAGAAACGCCAGGTTGCCCAATTCGCCAAAGTGGAGTTTGATGGCGGTGAATTTGTCCTTCAAATCCATGCCTTCAAACCCGGCGGATTTCATCAGTCTTGCCAGCTTGTCCATCAGGGATTCATCCGGCCGGATTCTCATGCTGGAATAATATACTTTGGCTGCCATAAGCGTCCTCCTCAGCGCAGAATATGAATGTGCAATTGTTCCCTGTCAGTGTATCACAGATTGGGGGAAAGCACAAGCAGCGGCTTCGCCCCTGCCAAAGGGCTTTGCCCTTTGGAAACCCACCAGAGGGCTTTGCCCTCTGGACTCCCAATCGGGGGCGCTGCCCCCGATACCCCCGCAAGGGTCTTCGACCCTTGACCCATTACCCCAAGCCCTGAAGGGCTTGGGGGATTATTTGTTTGTTGATTTTTCCTTTGATATTGTTCTGTTATGCAAGGTAAGGTTTCGCCCTCACGGGCGACCAAAGGGCTTTCCGATCGCCCTTTGGAAACCTTCGGGCTCCCTCCGGATGAAGGGGTGTTAGTCTGTTTGTTGAGGAAACGGTTTTTCCTTTGTTGATTGCTCAAAATTGCCGGTAGGGGTCAAGCCGAAGGGGTCCAGGGGGCGATCGGAAAGCCCCTGGTTGTACCGGTAAAAACAAGTCCAATGTCCAAAACCACCCCAAAACAAAAACACCCCGGAAATCCATCAGGATTTCCGGGTGATGGGTCAAGGGCCAATGGCCCTTGCGGGGTGCAGGGGCGGAGCCCCTGCCGGGGTGTGGGGCGGAGCCCCACATAGGGGGTGTTGGGGGCAGCGCCCCCAACAGGGGGTCCAGGGGATATTATCCCCTGGTGAGCATCCAGGGGATGAACTTGGCGATTTCTTCGTCCCAGTAAGCCCACTCGTGAATGGCGTCGGGCTTTTCAAAGTAACTGACGTCCCAGCCGGATTCCTTGGCGGCGGGCACAAACTCCAGCGTGTGATCGTAAATGAAATCCTTGGTGCCGCAGGAGACATACAGCCGGGGCTTGACGGGGGCATCGCCGTTCTTCTTCATCAGGTAGAACAGATCGGCATCGGTGCCAGCGGTGGGCGCATCACCGAAAATCCGCCGCTTGGTGAAGTTCAGCACATCCAGGCCCACGCCGTCATGGGCGTAATCCAGCGCACCGGAGAAACTGGCGGCAGCCGCATAGCGCTCAGGGAAGGTCAGGGCCAGTTTCATGGCGCCGTAGCCGCCCATGGACAGGCCGGCCACGAAGGTGTCTTCCGGCTTTTCGGAGAGTTTGAAGAAGCGGTGCATGGCGGTGGGCAGTTCCTCCGCCACATAGTCCCAGTAGCGCTCGCCGTATTCTTCATTGTTGTAGAAGCTGTGGTTGACCGCCGGCATGATGACCGCCAGATTGTGCGCGGCGGCGTAGCGTTCCACAGAGGTGCGGCGCATCCAGATGGAATGATCGTCGCTGTAGCCATGGAGAAGATAGAGAACCTTGGGCGGCTCCTTGACCTGCTCGCCGGAGGCATTGACGCCAATGCCCTGGCTGTGCTCGGGCAGAATCACATTCACCGTGGACGCAACGCCCAGGGCCTCGGAATAAAACTGAACCTGCAGAAATGCCATCGAAATCGTCCTCCTTTATCGCCTGAATACGTCCTCTGATTACACTGCAGCGGCGGCTTTTGCGCCCGCTTCCATCGCCTGACGGTTAATGGGCAGCAGGTGCGCTTTTTTCGGACCGAAGGTTTCCTTGAGGGCTTCCATGGCGCTGTCGATGGTCACCACGCCCGTCAGGGCGATGATGGCGCCCAGCATCACCATGTTGGCGGTGCGGCTGTTGCCCAACTCTTCCGCAATGGCGTTGCAGTTGACCGGCACCGCCCTCACATCCTCCCGGGGAGGCCTAATGTCAATCAGGGAACTGTTGTAGAGCATCAGGCCACCTTCTTCCATGGCGGGGGCAAACTTGTGCATGGACGGCTTGTTCATCACCACCGCCACAGGGATTTCCGTCACCAGCGGGCTGCCGATGGGCTCATCGGAAATCACCACGGCGCAGTTGGCTTCACCGCCGCGCATTTCAGGGCCGTAAGAGGGCATCCAGGAGACATTCATCCCCTGATGCATGGCGGCTTTCGCCAGCAACTGACCAATCAGCAGCACGCCCTGTCCGCCGAAACCGGCAATCAGGAATTGAGCCTCCATGTCATTCACGCTCCTTCTTCACGCCCAGAGGATACTGGGGAATCATGTTGTCCTCCAGCCACTTCAGGGCCTCCTTGGGCGTCATGCCCCAGTTGGTCGGGCAGGTGGACAGCACTTCAATCAGGGAGAATCCCTTGCCCTGCATCTGCAGTTCAAAGGCGCGCTTGATGGCCTTCTTGGCGTTCATGATGTTCTTCACGTCATGGACGGACACACGGTTGATGTAGGCGGGGCCTTCCAGCGTCGCCAGCATTTCGCTGATGCGGATGGGATAGCCGCAGTGATTCACATCTCTGCCGTAGGGACTGGTGGTGGTCACCTGACCGGGCAGGGTGGTGGGGGCCATCTGTCCGCCGGTCATGCCGTAAATGGCATTGTTGACGAAAATCACGGTGATGTTTTCGTTGCGGGCAGCAGCGTGGGTGATTTCCGCCGCACCGATGGAAGCCAGGTCGCCGTCACCCTGATAGGTGAAGACGATGTTGCCGGGATTGACCCGCTTGCAGCCGGTCGCCACCGCAGGAGCGCGACCGTGGGCGGCTTCCATCATGTCGCAGTTGAAATAATCATAGGCAAACACCGCACAGCCCACCGGCGCAACGCCGATGGTCTTGCCCTGAATGCCCAGTTCGTCAATGGCTTCCGCCACCAGGCGGTGAATGATGCCATGGGTGCAGCCGGGGCAATAGTGAAGGGGCTTATCCGTGAGCATCTTTGTCTTTTCGTATACCACTGCCATGGTTATTTCCCCTCCTTTGCCAGTTTTTCCACTTCGTCCATGATTTCCCGCACGGTGGGCACAACGCCGCCGGTGCGCCCGTAGAACGCCACGGGCTTTTCGCCGTCCACCGCCAGGCGCACGTCATCCACCATCTGACCCATGGACATTTCCACCGTCAGGAAGGCCTTGGCGTGCTTTGCTGCCGCCTGAATGGGCGCGTTGGGGAAGGGCCACAGGGTGACGGGGCGAATCAGGCCCACCTTGACGCCCTTGTCCCGCAGTTTGCGCATGGCGGAGCGGCAGATGCGGGCCGTGGTGCCGTAGGCGACCATCACATAGTCGGCGTCCTCGGTCATTTCCTCCTGCCAGCGGCATTCCGTCTGCTCCATGACGGCATACTTTTCATACAGCTTGCGGTTGTGCTTTTCCAGCACGTTGGGATCGATGTACAGGCTGTTGATGATGGCCCGCTCCCGGTCGCTGTCCGGCGTCCAGCCGGTGGCGGCCCAGGTCTTTTCGGGCAGTTCGGGTTTCACATACTCCGGCATTTCCACCGGCTCCATCATCTGGCCAATGAGGCCATCGCCCAGCACCAGCACGGGATTGCGGTACTTGTCCGCCAGATCAAAAGCCTGCTGGGTCAGTTCAACGGCTTCCTGCACAGAGGCAGGGGCCAGCACCAGCATCCTGTAGTCGCCGTGGCCGCCGCCGCGGGTGGACTGATAATAGTCGCTCTGGGCAGGCTGAATGGAGCCCAGGCCGGGGCCGCCGCGCACCATGTTGACGATGACGCAGGGCAGTTCAGCACCCACGATGTAACTGATGCCTTCCTGCTTGAGGGAAATTCCCGGGCTGGAAGAACTGGTCATCACACGGGCGCCGGCGCCGGCGGCACCGTAGACCATGTTGATGGCGGAGACTTCGCTTTCCGCCTGCAGGAAGCAGCCGTTTTCCACCTGGGGCATCCGCTTGGACATATATTCGGGAATCTGATTCTGAGGCGTGATGGGGTAGCCGAAGAAGAACCGGCATCCTGCCTGGATGGCGGCTTCGGCGATGGCCTCATTGCCCTTCATAAGCATTTTCTGACCCATGAGAGGATCCTCCGTTTCTTTGTCAGGAAAGTCAGGTTACTTTTCCACCTTGATGACCGCATCCGGACACATCCGGGCGCAGAAAGCGCAGCCGATGCACTTGTCCTGCTCGGCGATGGCCACAGGATGATAGCCACGATTGTTGATCTCGCTGCTGAGCGTAAGCAGCGCCTTGGGACAGGCGTCAATGCACAGGCCGCAGCCCTTGCACACTTCCCGTGCAATGGTCAGTTTCGCCATGATCCCGCCTCCTTCCGTAATCAGTCCTTACATTATAAATCTTTGCCTGCCCTGCGTCAACAAAGAAACAGAAAAAGGACATCCTGTCGCTTTTTGCCTGTGTGTTTTCAGCACGATCCGACCTTTTCTTGCTCCTTTGGCAACTTTATGGTATACTGTGAAGCAGACACCTCCCTTTCTTGCGACCATCCCCGGAAAGGAGAAACGCCATGATCGATTTCAACAACGCCAAGTACCTGAAGCTTCGCAGCGTCCCCGCTGATAAATTCGCAGAGGTTGTCTCCCCCATGCTGGTGGAAGGGGAATCCCTTTTGTACTGCTTCCAGTCCATCCGGGATTATGTGCTGTTCACCTCCCACCGGCTGATCGTGGTCAACGTGCAGGGCGTCACTGGCAAGAAGCAGGACTTCACCTCCCTGCCCTACAAGCGGATGCAGACCTTCTCCGTGGAAACCGCCGGAGTCATCGACCTGGACTGTGAAATCCAGATCTGGTTTTCCGCCCTGGGCAAGGTCCATCTGGAATTCCTTAGGGGCAGCGACGTCAAGGAAATCTGCCGCCTGATGAGCCAGGGCCTGCTGGGATAACCCTTTATTTTCCCCACTTTATACAGAAGGAGCGGGCCGGATGACCGGCCCCACATCACCATGTGCCCGACCCCCTGTACTGACGCCCAGTATACGCAGATTCTGCGGGAAGAACTGGTGCCCGCCATGGGCTGCACCGAGCCCATCGCCCTGGCTTATGCCGCCGCCCTCGTGCGGAAAACGCTGGGCTGCACCCCTGAAAAGGTGCTGGTGGAAGCCAGCGGCAGCATCATCAAGAATGTCAAGAGCGTCATCGTACCCAACACCGGTCACCTCAAGGGCATTGCGGCTGCCGTGTGCGCCGGTATCATCGCTGGAAACGCAGACGCCCAGCTGCAGGTGCTGGCCGCCGTGCCGCCGGAGGCCGTCGGGGATATTTCCGCCTATCTGGAAAAGGACCCGGTGCGGGTGGATTTCCTCGATTCCCCCCTGGCCTTTGATCTGCGCATCACCGCCCACGCGGGGGAGGATTCCGCCTGCGTGCGCATCGCCAACGCCCACACCAATGTGGTCCTGCTGGAAAAAAACGGTGATCGTCTGATCGACACCCCGGTGTACGGCGAAAGCGAAGAAGGCTTCACCGACCGCAGCGGCATGAGCGTGCAGGGCATCTGGGATTATGTGCAGCGGGTGAATATTGACGATATCAGCGGCATCCTCACCCGGCAGGAAAGATGCAACATGGCTATCGCTGAAGCCGGGATCGCTGGGGACTGGGGCGCCAACATCGGCAAAGTGATGCTGGCCGCCTACGGCAACGACGTGCGCACCCGGGCCAAAGCGCTGGCCGCCGCAGGCTCCGACGCCCGCATGAACGGCTGCGAAATGCCGGTGATTATCAACTCCGGCAGCGGCAATCAGGGCATCACCTGCTGTGTGCCCGTGGTGACTTACGCCCGGGAAATGCAAGCCTCCCGGGAAACCACCCTGCGGGCGCTGGCGCTCAGTAACCTCATTGCCATTCACATCAAAACGGGCATCGGCCGCCTCTCCGCCTTCTGCGGAGCCGTCAGCGCCGGTGCTGCCGCCGGCGCCGGCATCGCTTATCTCCACGGCGCCACCTTCCAGGATGTGTGTCACACGGTGGTCAACGCATTGGGCATCGTGTCGGGCATGATCTGCGACGGCGCCAAGGCTTCCTGCGCCGCCAAGATTGCCTCCTCGGTGGAAGCAGGCGTCCTCGGCTGGGAAATGTACCGCCAGGGTCAGCAGTTTTACTCCGGCGACGGCATCATCGCCAAGGGCATTGAGCAGAACATCCGCAACATCGGCCGTCTGGGCAAGGACGGCATGAGGGAAACCAACCTGGAAATCCTGAAAATGATGCTGGACATCGGGTGATTTTTGAAAGGAGACGTCTTATGATTCTCCGCTGCCTGTGGGAACACAACGGCGACGACACCCTCCTGTGGGCGCTGGATTACCCCGGCGCTTTCACCCGGGGCAGCAGCCTTGATGGCGCCCTCAAAAAAATGCCCGCAGAGATCGCCGCTTACCTCTCCTGGACAGGAAAACCTCTGCCCGCTGACGGCATCTGCCCGGAAGTCACAGTGGACGCTCCCTGTGGCTTGGCGGTGTCCGATGCGGATTCCGACGTGATCTTCCCCGAGGAGCATCAGCCCCTGTCTGCTGATGAATACGCCACTCTCAAACGCCTTGTGATGCAGTCCGCAAGGGATTTTCAGGCGCTGTTTGACTTCATTCCCAATCAGCACGCCCCGCTCAAACCCCGGCGGGACACCTTCTACGGCAGTGTCCCCTGCACCGCAAGGGAAATGTACGACCACACCCGCAGCGTCAACGACTACTACTTCGCTGAAATCGGCGTCGCCACCCACCACGAGGGCGGCATCGCCGCCTGCCGTGCCCACGGCTTCAGCCAGCTGGAAGTCCAGACAGACTTCCTCACCCGCCCTGCCTGCGAGGGCAGCTACGGCGAAATGTGGTCCCTGCGAAAGGTCCTGCGGCGCTTCCTCTGGCACGACCGCATTCATGCCAAGGCGCTTTACCGCAGCGCCCGCACCGTTTTCCCCGGACAAATCCCCGATGTGTTCTCCTTCGGCGAATGAAATGCACCCCCGAAAAGGGACATCAAAAAAGGCTGCCCGGAATCATCCGCCGGGCAGCCTTTGTGTTTTTTTGGGCAATCAGCCGTGCATACCTTCGCTCTGGAGCTGCATATTTTCCACCACGATGTCGTGGATTTCGCCCAGGGTGGCACAGTATTCCAGCACCTGCCAGGGCTCGTTGGTGTGGAAGTGGATCTTGATCAGCTCGTCATCGCCCACCGCCAACAGGCAGTCGCCGGCGAAATGCTCGGTGAAATAATCAAAGATTTCGTCTTCGTCCAGGTCGTGGCCCTCAATGAGCAACTGGGTGTCAAACTTGAATTCCAGAATTTCTGCCATGTCAAACACTCCTTATGCGGGTTTTCCGCGGATTTTTATGCCAACTGTTGATACATTCGCCGCCGCACAAGATTTTTCCTGCCGGGCGGATTATTTCGCCTCTGCCCAGTTTTCGCCCTGATGCACCTCAGCCACCAGCGGCACTCCCAGGGTGATGACTTCCTCCATGCTGGCCTTGAGCAGTTCCGCCGCACGGGGGGCTTCTTCGACGGGGCATTCCAGCAGCAGTTCGTCGTGCACCTGCAGAATCAGCCGGCTTTGCATTTTCTCCCGGCGCAGGGCTTCATCCACCCGCACCATGGCCAGTTTGATGATGTCCGCCGCCGTGCCCTGCACAGGGGTGTTCATGGCAGCCCGCTTACCGAATTCCCGCACCATGCTCTTGTCGGACTTCAGTTCCGGCAGATACCGCCTGCGGCCCATCAGGGTCAGGGCGTATCCGTTGCGCTCGCCGTCAGAGGCGGTTTCGTCCATGAAGGCCTTCACGCCGGGGTATCTGGCGAAATAGCGATTGATGAATTCCCTCGCCTCCATGGGGGAAACGCCGGTGTTTTTTGCCAGCCCGAAGCCGGAAATGCCGTAAATCAGGCCGAAATTGACGGCTTTCGCCCTTGAGCGCAGGGTGGAATCCACCATGTCCAGCGGCACGTCGAAAATTTCGCTGGCAGTGCGGGAATGCACGTCCTGCCCGGTGCGGAAGGCCTCCACCAGCGCCTGATCGCCGGAGAAGTGGGCCATCAGCCTGAGTTCGATCTGGCTGTAGTCCGCATCCAGCAACACCCAGCCCTCCCGGGGCAGGAAGGCCCGGCGGATTTCCCGGCCTTCGTCGGTGCGCACGGGGATGTTCTGCAGGTTCGGCTCAGAGGAGGAAATGCGCCCGGTGGCGGTGGCCACCTGATCAAAGAAACTGTGCACCCGCCCGGATGCGTCCGTCAGCCGCAAGAGGCCTTCCACATAGGTGGAGTTGAGTTTGGTCAGCTGCCGATAGCGCAGCAGGGGCTCGATGACCTCCGGGGCGATGTCCCGCAGGTTTTCCAGCACTTCCGCCGAGGTGGAATACCCACGGGAAGTCTTTTTGCCGTGGGGCAGCTGCAGGTGATCAAACAGCACTTCGCCCAATTGCACGGGGCTGTTGAGGTTGAAGGTCTTGCCGCAGGCCTTCATCACCTGCTGGCGCAGGGATTCGATTTCATCGGTATACTGCTGGCCCAACTGGCGCAGGAAGGCCGTATCCACCCGAAAGCCCGCCTTTTCCATGCGGAAGAGGGTCATCGACAGGGGCATTTCCATGTCCTGCATCAGGTGGGTCATGTCATCTGCCGCAATGCGCTTTTGCTGATAGCGGCTCAGGCTGAGAAGGCCCCTTGCGTCTGCGGGGAAATCGCCGCACAGCGCCGGCAATGCATAACTCTTTTCCTGGGGATTGATGAGATACGCCCCCAGCATGGCGTCCCAGGCGAAGCATTCCGGCAGGGGCAGACCGTACTTGTCCATCAGGTGCAGCAGCCGCTTGCCGTCATGCACCACGGCGGGGTGCGCCTGCATCTCCGGCGCCAGCGCCGAGAGGATTTCGACGGGGTCCAGACCGGGGGTGAGCAGGTCGCCGCCCATCACCGCCGCACAGGCCATGCAGTTCCCGGCGGCCAGCGTGGCCCCGGCGTCATCCAGATGAATGGCCAGCGGGCGGGCGTCCTCCGGGACGGAAGCAATCCAGGAAAGCAGGGAGGGAGCATCCACGATGATTTTGACTTCCCCGAAGGGCAGCATTTCCCGGGGAATCAGGGCGCTTTTGTCCGCAACCGGGGCGGGTACTGCTGCTTCAGCACCGCTGATGCGCCGGATAATGGCCTGCAGTTTGAATTTTTCCAGCGCAGGGATGGCCTTTTTCAGGTCGGGCAGGAGGCAATCAGCGGCGTGGAAGGCAACCGGGGCGTCCCGGCGGATCGTGGCCAGTTCCCGGCACATCCTTGCCTGATCGGCATAGGTTTCCAGTTTTTCCCGCAGTTTTCCCTTCACCTCATGGGTGTTAGCCAACACGTTTTCCAGCGTGCCGAACTGCTTGAGCAGTTTCACCGCCGTTTTGTCGCCCACACCGGGCACGCCGGGGATGTTGTCGGAACTGTCGCCGGCAAGGCCCTTCCAGTCCGTCACCTGCTCGGGCATGAAGCCATAGGTCTCATGCACCATTTCCGGAGTGAAGCGGATGGTCTCACTGATGCCCTTGCGGGTAAACATCAGTTCCGTGCCACCGCCCACCAACTGCAGGGCATCCCTGTCGCCGGTGAGCAGCAGCGGGGACAGGCCGCTGCGAAGTCCCAGCCGGGACAGCGTGCCCAGCAGGTCGTCGGCTTCCCAGCCGGACAGGGCGTAATAGCGGATGCCCATGTCGGTGAGCAAATCCCGGATGGTGGTCAATTGCTGAATCAGTTCAAAGGGCGTTTCACTGCGGCCCGCCTTGTAATCCGCATAGGCCGTGTGGCGGAAGGTGGGGCCGTGCTCGTCAAAACACACCGCCAGATGGGTCACGCTTTCTTCCTTGATGACCTTCAGCAGCATATTGAGAAAACCATGGATGGCATTGGTGTACATTCCCTCGCCGTTATCCATCACGGGCAGGGCATGGAACGCCCGGTACATCAGGCTGTTGCCGTCCACAATCAAAAAGCAGTCACGCATACGAAACCTCCACGGATGTGTTACAACCAGTATACCACAGATTTTCCATCCCACAAGGGAACATGGCAGAATTTCCTCCCGCATAGGGTGGAAAAAGGAGGGAGGAATGCTCCGTGGCTGTAATGCTGGCGCTGCTTGCCCTGTCGATGCTGATATTCCCAGCCGTGACCATGGACGCCGCCGCCCAGGCCTGCCGCCTTTTCGCCGGGAGCGTGCTGCCGGGGCTTTTCCCCTACATGGTGGTCTCTTCCATGCTGCTGCGCCGGATGAAACCGCCCCTGCCTGCCCTTCTCATTCTGCTGATGGGCTGGGGCGGCGGCTCTCCTGCGGGGGCGAAACTGATTCATGCCGCAGGCGGCCTGCCTTCCCGGCAGAAAAGCCGCCTGCTGATTGCCTGTTCCGCCCTGAGCCCCATGTTCTTTCTGGGAACGCTGGCGAAGTGGCTGGCGTCGCCTGTCTGCGGCGGAATCGCCCTGTTTTCGGTGCTGACGAGCGGCTGTCTGGCGGCGGCCTTTGCGGGAAAGGGCCTTCCGACCCTCCCTGCCAAACAAGAAAACCACCGCTCCCTTTCCCTTCAGGAAGCGGTGGAATCCTCTGCCCGGACGATGCTCCTCGTCTGCGGCATGACGGTGTTCTTTCGGGTGTGTGCGGCGCTGCTGATCACGGCCTTCCCCCAGGGAAGGGGGGTCATCCTGCCGGTGATGGAAGTCACCGCCGCCATGGAATATGTGTGTCAGCTGCCTCTGCCCCTGGGGTGGAAAACGGCCCTCGTCAGCGGCGTTGCCGGATTCGGCGGCTGCTCGCTTATGATGCAGAATCGTTCCCTGTGCCCGGTGATGTCCCTCCCCCGGCAGATTCTCTGTCAGGTGCTGCACGGCGCAATCGCCTTTGTGCTGGCACTGGGGGCGTCGGTGATGCTGCACATCTGATTTACAGCCGGGTGGTCATTTCGGAAAGGGGCTTGCGCTTCTTTGTCCGCAGGGGATCACCCTCGGCGGCATACCCCAGGGGAATCACCAGCCGCACCGGCTGATTCAGCCCGCAGATTTCCCGGATTTTCTCGTCTTCAAACCAGCCCAGAATACAGGTGGCCAGGCCCTCATCCGCCGCCTGATACGTCAGGGTTGCCGCCAGAATGCCAATGTCGATGGAGCGGTAATCGTTGCGCTTGACCTTGGCGCCGATGGCCGCCGTGGCGTTGTATTCTTCCTGGGTAATCACCAGCATCACCGGGGCTTTGTCCGCAAACTTGTTCATGCCCATGCCCATGGTGGCGTGGGCAACCTTTTGCGCCGTTTCCCCCGTGCAGACGGTGATGTGATAAGGCTGACTGTTGCAGGCAGAGGGGGACATCCGCCCCGCTTCCAGCACCCGGAGCAGCTTGTCTTCCTCCACCGGGCGGTTGGGGTCAAAGTTCCGGCAGGACTGCCTTTGCAGGGTCAGGGATGCAAAGTCCATAAACATCCTCCTGATTAGTCCACATAGGTGCCGTCATAGACGGCCTTGAGCAGATGGGGATAGTCGGTCATGATGCCGTCTGCGCCGATGGAAATGAGATGCTCCATGTCCTCGGGCTCGTTGATGGTCCAGTAATGCACCGCCAGATTGTGCCTGTGAGCCAGGTCCACCAGCGATTCCGTCGCGAGGCTCAGCCCCATTTCTTCCATGGGCAGCTGGAACACGCACATTTTGTCCGTGAAGAAGGTGTCCACCCGCAAAAGCTGCATCACGAAGAACTTCGTGGCGCCGTCGGTGGCGGGAGAGCACATGAAGGTCTCCGGCACTTCACCGGCGGCCTGCAGGCGCTGGAATTCCTGATAAATATCGTCATGGAAGGAAGCCAGCACCACCCGGTCAAAGGCGTCGTGTTCTTCCAGCAGGCGAAGCACTTCCTTGAGGGCCTTCATGCCCAGTTCGCCTTCCTGCTTGATTTCCACGTTGATCCTGTTTTCCGGGAAGGCCAGCAGCAGTTCTTCCAGCGTGGTGGCCAGGAACACCTCTTCATCCCTGGGGGTCACGCCTTCGGGGTATTCCACGTCCAGGGGCGTTCTGGGCTGGCCGCCGAAGTCGAACTTCACCCGCTCGCCGGAGAGTTTTCCGTCCTCGGTGGGGTTGGTGTAGCCGAAGTCCACCTTCTGTTCCATCAGGTCAGCATAATTCCAGTCGGCAATGTCGCCGGTGACATTGGTCTTGCGGTCCAGCGTCACGTCATGGGAGAGAATCACCACGCCGTCCTTGGTGATGCTCACGTCGGTCTCCATCATCACCCGGGGGTCGACGCTGTAAGCGTTATAGAAGGCTTCCAGCGTATTGTCCGGGAATTCCTTGTTGCCGCCGCCATGGGCGATGAGCAGGGGCATTTCCCCGTCCTTCATCATGGGGTTTTCGCCGGGGAAGTTCTGGGGGCGGGCCCACAGGGCGATGACGCCCCAGACGAGAATCACTGCGGCAAGAATCAGCGGAAACAAACGGATGCGGGACTTCTTTTCTTTTTTCATCTGTTGCACCTCGCAGTCTTTTTCAGGAAATTTCTTCCTTTATCTTATCATATCACAAACTGGCCCCCGGAAACAACCCTTCCGGCAGGAAGTTTCCCCTTCCACGGAGAATACTCCACCTGAGACACCCCTGAGTGTCTACTTTTATTCCATCGGAGGCCTGATCATGGAGAAACTGCTCAGCCGCAAGGGCTTCATCTGCGACATGGACGGCGTGATCTATCACGGCAACCGTCTTCTGCCCGGCGTGAATGAGTTCCTTGCCTGGCTCAAAGAAAACAACAAGAACTTCCTCTTTCTGACCAATTCCAGCCAGTATACCCCCCGGGAACTGCAGCAAAAACTCAAGCGCATGGGGCTGGAAGTGGATGAATCCAACTTCTACACCAGCGCCCTGGCCACGGCTGATTTTCTCAACACCCAGGCGCCGGGCTGCAGCGCCTACGTCATGGGCGAGCACGGACTGCTCAACGCCCTGTACGACGTGGGCATCACCTATAACGATGTGGACCCGGATTATGTCATCGTGGGCGAGCCCAAGGGCTACAGCCAGGAACTGATCACCAAGGCCATCCGGCTGGTCAACGCCGGCGCCAAACTCATCGGCGCCAATTCCGACCTCACCGGCCCCACGGAGACTGGCATCGCCCCCGCCTGCCGCGCACTGATGGCCCCCATCGAGCTGTCCACCGGCAAGCAGGCCTACTATGTGGGCAAGCCCAATCCTCTGATGATGCGCACGGGCCTGAAAATGCTGGGCGTGCACTCCAACGAGGCCGTGATGATCGGCGACCGCATGGACACCGACATCGTCGCCGGCATTGAATCCGGCATGGACACGGTGCTGGTGCTCAGCGGCGTGACCACCAGGGAAGAATGCATGAAGTTCCCCTATCGCCCCCGCCTGATTCTGGACGGCGTGGGGGATATTCCCGCCGCCACACGATAACCCATTGTGATATACAGGAGGATGACAGCCATGGAATTCCTGCCCATGCCCCATCATTTCACTCAGGAGAAGGGTGCCCTGCGCCGCACCACGGACATCATCTGCGCCTGGGCCGACCTGCTCCGCGGCCGGGAAAGGCACTGATTTTCCTGAAAATAAAAACAGGCACGGCCAATGTGCTGTGCCTGTTTTTTATGCCGTTTTTATTCCCCTTTGAGCAGCCTCGCCGCTTCTTCCAGCGAAGCAACGGTATAGGTAGCAGCGCTGCCGTCCTTGCCCTTGAGGTTGAGGAAAATGCTGTCCACGCCGGCGTTCTTCGCAGCGGCGATGTCCGCCGTGAGGCTGTCGCCCATCAGCACAGCCTGGGATTTGTCTTTGCAGCCCAGGCTTTCCAGGGCCATTTCCACCATGCGGGGGTCGGGCTTGCTGACGCCGATTTCTTCGGAGATGATGATGGCGTCCATCAGGGGCGTGAAAGGGCAGCGGGCCAGTCGTCCCCGCTGAATGGCACTGACGCCGTTGGACACCAGGGCAATCTTCATTTCACCGCACACGGCCCGGAGGAATTCCATGGCGCCGGGCAGCAGATCCGCATGGGTGGAGAGGCGCTCTGAATATCGGGCGGCTACTTCTGCGGCGGAGATGTCCTCCCGGCCCAGCAGGTTCAGCAACTGGGCAAACCGCTCCACCTTCAGCGCCTTTTGGGTGGTTTCGCCTCTTTCAAGGGCTTCCCACAGGGCTTTGTTGATGTGGTGATACGCCTGACAGGTGGCTTCATCCCCAGGAAGCTGATAATCCGCCAGTGTTTCCCGCAGGGCATGATATTCCGCCTGATCGAAGTCCATCAGGGTGTTGTCGTTGTCCACCAGCAAATACTGATATTTCATCGTTTTCCCGCCTTACTTGTTCACAGGGGCATCGTATCCGGGCAGTTCATCCAGCACCCAGATGTTCCCGTCGGTGCGCAGGCGCAGCACGCCGTACCAGGTGCTCACCGCAGGGATGTTCATCTGCTCCATCTGGGCAAAACCCACCTTGGCGGGCAGCTGATGGGCGGTGATGATGCACAGTTCCGGGTCAATCAGCGCCAGCAGGTCTTCATTGATGGGCGCATGGCCGTGGTGGGGGAACTTCAGGATGTCCGCCTGCACGCCGCATTCCGGCAGTTTGTTCAGCAGACCGCCCTGGCCGCGGTTTTCAATGTCGCCGGCCATGAAGATACGCCGGTCGCCATACTGCACCATGAGGGTGGCGGACTTGTCGTTGTCGGTATAGCTGCCGCCCGTGCGCTGGATGACGGTCATATACACATCGCCGTCGCCCAGGGTCAGCACGTCGCCGTCCTGCACCTGCTCAAAGGGCACATTGTACTTGCCCAGGCGGCTCACCGTCCGCTTGATGACCCAGTTGTAGTCCAGCGGGAAGCCCACCAGCACCCGGTCAATGGTCACTTCCGGCACGAGGAATTCAAAGCCGGTGAGGTGATCGTCGTGAGGATGGGTGTTGAAGGCGGTGTGTACCCGGGTGATGCCCAGGAATTCCAGTACCGGCTTGACCAGCAGGGGAGCCTGATCGTCGGTGGAGCAGTCCACCATCATCACTTCGTCCTGATACATCATGATGGCGCAGTCGGAGCCATGGATGTTGGGGTAGATGATGGTCAGAAGGTCCGTGTCGGCAGCAAACTCGTATTCGGCGTCGGGGGCCTCCAGCAGGTTGACCACATCAGCCTCCTGGGCCAGTGCACCCAGAGGAAGGAGGAGCAGCAGCGCCAGCAGCAGGCCGCCAAAGAGCCGGAAGAACTTCTTGGAATTCGTGGAAAAGCGCATGGTTTGTCTCGCTTTCTTTCGTTTCTGACAGCCGGGGGTCTCCCGGCAAATCCTGTCCTTTATTGTAAGCGTTCCGGCGGATTTTGTCAACTTGACAACGGCCATGCAAAACAGTACAATGAGAGCACCACAGTATAATCAGGAAGGGCTGCGCCTGCGCCGCCTTTCCCGGAAGGATGTGTACCTATGACTTCTCATCAGCCTCTTTTGAGCGTGATCATCCCCGTGTGGAACGGCGGACAATATCTGGAGAAAAACCTCCGCAGTTTGCTGACACAAAGCATCACGGACATGGAAATCATCGTGGTGGATGACGGCAGCACGGACAACACCCCTGACATCCTCGCCGCCCTTCAAAAGGAAGACGGGCGCATTCAGGTGATTCGTCAGAAGAACGCCGGCGTATCCGCTGCCCGCAACCGGGCGCTGGAAGTGTGCCGGGGCAGGTATATCCGCTTTGTGGACGCCGATGACTTCCTGCCGGAAGACTCGCTGAAAATGCTGGTTACGTCCATGGAGCAAAACGACAGCGATCTGGTCATCGCCGCCTACACCGAGGTGCTGCTGGGCACCCGCACGCCCCATGACCTGGGCAAGTGCAACGATACCATCCATAACGACGAGTTCCTGCGCCGGCTGGAGCCCATGGCCAACAGCTTTTATTATGGCGTGCTGTGGAACAAACTCTTCAGGGGCGACATCATCCGTGACAACGCCCTGCGCTTTGACCCCCGGCTTGTGTGGGCCGAAGACTTCTGCTTTGTGATGGACTACTGCGCCCACGCAGAGAGAATCACCTATTCCACCGAACTTGTCTACGATTATATCCGCAATCCCAAGGGCGCCGTTATCCGCCATTTCAAGCGGGCAGTGTTGCACCCCATCGCATCCCTCAAAGACAGGTATCTGGTTTATTCCTGCTATCGGGAACTGTACAAGCGCCGGGGCGCTTATGAAAAATACCGCCGGGTGCTGTGGCTGTATCTGATCCGCTTCACCCTCAGAAACTGACGAATCATCCTTTTTATCAACCTTCATCCTTTATCAGAAAGGTGACGCAACATGGCAAGCAATCCTCCCATGGATGACAGCTGTCTGATGGCGCCCCTGCAATTGGCAGGGCGGCTGATCATGGAAAACGGCGGGGAAACCTACCGCGTGGAAGAAACCGTGACCCGCATGGGTCATGCCTTTGGCGTGACGGAGGTGGAATCCTTCGCCATTCCCTCCGGCGTGTTTATCAGTTATCGCAAGCAAGACGGTACGGTGGAAACCGCCGTCAAGCGTGTCCGCAAGGGCCCCATTGACCTGAAAAAGGTGGACGCCGTCAACGCCGTTTCCCGCCGGGTGGAATCTGAGCATCTCTCCTGCGAGGAAGCCCTCGCCTGCCTGAATGAAATCGCCCAGGCAAAACCTCTGGTGAGCAAACCCCTGCAGATGCTGGCGGTGGCGGTGTCCTCCGGCGGCTGGGCGGTGATGTTCGGCGGCGGCTGGTTTGACGCCCTGTTTGCCACCGTGTTCACCTTTCTGGTGCAAATCGTAACCATGCTGCTGGAAAAATTCCGGGTGCAGTCGCTGGTGCCCACGCTGCTGGGCTCTTTTCTGGCAACGCTGCTGCCGATGCTGCTTTATCACTTCACCCAGATGGGTCAGGTGGAAATGATGGCCGCCGGCTGCCTGATGCCCCTGCTGCCGGGCCTTGCCATGACCAACGCTGTGCAGGATGCCATGCGGGGCGACATGGTTTCCGGCCTGAGCCACGGCGTATCCGCCATTCTCACCGCCGTACTGATTGCCAGCGGCGCCCTGATTGCCACGGCCGTTTCTGCGCTGATAACGGGAGGTGTGCTGTGATGAATGAAACCGTTTCCCTCCTGATCGAAGGGCTGGTCGTCCTGATTGCCTCCTTTGTGGGCACTTTCGGCTTTGCGATTCTCCTGCAGGCGCCCCGCCGGGCGTGGTTCCCCGCCAGCGCCATTGGCGCCGTGGCCTACGCCCTGTCCTTTGTGCTGATTCAACTGGGCATCAGCCAGATGCTGGCGATTTTCCTCTCGGCGCTGCTGGGCTCTGTGGCCGCCCAATACTGCGCCCGCAAGATGCGCATGATCGCTACCATTTTTATCACCCTGTCCATTGTGGCCCAAGTCCCCGGCCTGGGCCTGTACCGCTGCATGGAACTGCTTGCCCGCCAGCAGAACAGCGCCGCCGCTGCCGCCGGCGTGGAGGCCATGTCCAGCATTCTCATGATCGCCCTGGGCCTCGGCGTGGGCGCATTCCTGTTCCGCATTCTTGTCACCCCCCGTGCGCACCGCACGTGACCAGAGGGCGCAGCCCTCTGGCAGGGGCTCCGCCCCTGCACCCTTTTGCGGGGCTTTGCCCCGCACCCCACCAAAGGGCTTTGCCCTTTGGAATCCCAATCGGGGGCGCTGCCCCCGATACCCCTATGTGGGGCTCCGCCCCACACCCCGGCAGGGGCGCCGCCCCTGCACCCTGCAAGGGCCATTGGCCCTTGACCCATCACCCCAAGCCCTGACGGGCTTGGGGGATTGTTATTATGTAGGTTTTTCCTTTCATGCTGTGCTGTTATGCAAGGTAGGGTTTCGCCCTCACGGGCGACCAAAGGGCTTTCCGATCGCCCTTTGGAAACCTTCGGATGCAAGTAGTCTTATTTGGCCCTTGACCCATCACCTCGAGCCTTGAAGGGCTTGGGGGATTTTTTGCAGGTGAGATTATCCTTTGTAACTTGTTAAGTCAAGAAACAACGGAAGGGACTCCGAAGGGGTCCAGGGGGCGATCGGGAAGCCCCCTGGTTGACCCAGCAAAACTGTGAAACAGGTATCAGACAAGACACTCCACAACAGTTCCGGCGTGCGGCGCTCCGTCGCCGCACACGGACTCCATCGGAGCAGCCCCGAAGCGGGCCGCCCCCGCGAGGCGTTTGAGGGTCAGTCAACTCAATAACCTGCACAAGTTCGGGGGAAAGGGGGGAGTCCAGAGGGGGTGGCTCCGGGTGGGATGAATTGAGACACCCCCTCTGGCCCTCTTTGGTTCTTTCTCAGGCCTGAGAAAGAACACCCAACAAGCGCTACCCCTTGCAAGGTGGGGCTCTGCCCCACACCCCGCCAAAGGGCTTTCCGATCGCCCTTTGGAAACCTTCGGATGAAAGTAGTCTTATTTGGCCCTTGACCCACCACCTCGAGCCTTGAAGGGCTTGGGGAATTTTTTGTGCTTGAATTGTCAAGTCAAGTGCAACAGTTGGTTGAAGAAAACTTCAAAGGGAGATTTCCAGCCAAGGCATTTGCGGGGACGGAGATTGATCTTGTTGATGAAGGCAGCAAAGAAGGCCGGATCGAAG
>SVHA01000016.1 GCA_015056085.1 Clostridiales bacterium | reverse complement strand
ACCTGCTCACCATTCTATTTCTTCTGTTCTCGTCAAGGTCGGGTCGTATTTGCTTCGCAAATCTCCACCCTTCCCTTGACTTCGCAGTTCGGCTCTCAAGGTGTTACCTATGTTTGACACTCGTACAGGGAAATGACGGTGAAATCCGCCGGAAGGCTTTTCTTCCTTGCGCTTGTGTGATATAATGATAGATACACTTCAGCAAGGAGGGAAGCCCATGGGCGCACAGCAGCAGCTCCGCCGTATCGATCTGGATAAACTGCGCACAAATGTGCGTTTGATTCGCTCTTCCCTGCCCAATGAGACGAAAATCATGGCGGTGGTCAAGGCGGATGCCTACGGCCATGGCATGATTCCTGTGGCCTGCGCTGCCCGGGAAGCGGGGGCAGACGCCTTCGCCGTGGCCCGGGTGCCGGAAGCCATCGCCCTGTCGGACGCCGGTTTGGCCCCCATTCTGGTGCTGGGTCTGGCGGACCCCGACGAATACGCCACGGCGCTGTTGCGGGGAATTCGACTCACCGTGTGCACCTGCGAGCAGATCGCCCATCTGCATCATCTCGCCCAGCGCATGGACGTGAAGGCGTATGTGCACATCAAGCTGGACACCGGCATGGGGCGCATCGGCGCTGTGACCGAGGAGGAAGTCTCCCGGCTGGCAGAATATCTGCGGCGACACGACCGGGTGTGCCTATGCGGCGTCTACACCCACTTTGCCGGTGCGGACGACCCGTCGGAGGAATCAGAAGCCTTCACCCTCCAGCAAAAGGAACGCTTTGATCACCTGTGCCGCCTGCTGCCCGAGGGCACGCCCCGGCACTGCAATAATTCCGCCGCCCTGCACACCCATCCCGAATGGAGCATGGACATGGTGCGGCTGGGCATTTCCATGTACGGCTATCCCCCGGTGGAAACGCCCCTTCCCCTGCAGCCGGTGATGGACTGGCGCACAGCCGTGACCCATGTGAAGGAGTGCCAGCCCGGCGACGTCATCAGCTACGGCAGCACCTTCACGGTGGAAAAGCCCATGACCATCGCCACCATCGCCTGCGGATACGGCGACGGCTATCACCGCAGCGCCTCCGGCAAGGCGCAGGTGCTCCTGCACGGCCAAAGGGCGCCGGTGGTGGGCCGCATCTGCATGGATCAGATGATGGTGGATGTGACGCATATTCCCGATGTTGCGCCCGGTGACGAGGTCATCCTCATGGGCGGAGAGGGCGACAATGCCATCACCGCCCAGGACATTGCCGCGTGGGCAGACACCATCTGCTACGAAGTGCTGCTGCTTGCCACCAACCGGGTGGAGCGCATCTGGTGCAGTGCTCTGACAGACAAGCAAACGCTGCGACGGATGATGAAGGCCCTGCGGCCGGACAAAGAGACCCGCCGGCGGGAGAGTGAACAGATTTGCCGTCATCTGATGTGTCATGCGGAGATTCAGTCCGCCCGTGTGATCGCCGCTTATCTGCCCCTGCCCTGGGAGGCCGACATCACCCCGGTCATCCGGGAACTGCTGGCCCAGAAGAAAACCGTGCTGCTGCCCCGCACCGGGGAAGCGCCCCACATGGATCTGTGCCCTGTGACGGATCTTTCCGCCCTCACTCCCGGCCCCTTTGGCATTCCCGAACCGGGCCCGGACGCACCCACCTGTGACCCCGATGATATCGACGTGGTGCTGGTGCCGCTGGAGGCAGTGGACAGCCGGGGCGTGCGCCTGGGCAAAGGCCGCGGATTCTACGACCATGCGCTCAAGGAAGTTCATGATAGGCAGGGCCGCTCCATCGGCATTGCCATGTCCCATCAGCAGCTGCGGGTGGAGATTCCCCTGGAAGAACATGACGAGCCGCTGATGGCCGTCTGCACCCCCAACGGACTTAAGACCTTCCCTGCCCTGCCCGAAAGAAATCCCTGACGCCCCCTTATCGAAAGGATACCGCTTATGCAGCACAGCCATCCGGGCAAAAAGCCCACAAAGGTCATCACGGAACCTTATCTCTCCGGCTCGATGACGGACGCAACCACCTTCAAAAGCGCCCTGGCCTTTTTCGGCGGTCAGGTGGCGCTGATGCTGTTTTACCTATTCATCGGCTCCATGATGGTGATGGACAGCCAGGTGTTCACCATTGTGGTGAATGTGCTGCTGGTGGCCGTGGCGTGGTACGCCTGCTACCAGCGGGGTGCAGTCAGCGGTGCAGAAGGCGTCTACAAGGGCGAAATCCTTCACCAGCGGCGGGAGCGGGGCCACGAGGTGACCGCTGCTGACACCGCCAGGTGCTATCATCCCCTCAAGGGGCTGATTTCCGCCCTTCTGGGCACGTCGCCCATCTTTCTGTGCGCCTGTGCCCTGGCGCTGACGGCCCAGGAAGTTGTCCCCGGCGCCGCTAACGAAGTGCTGACGGTGACGGACTTCCTCCGCATGGTGGTGCGCATGGCGCTGCTTCCCCTGATTCACTTTTCGGGCCTGAACAACACCGCCGCCCACCTTGTGCTGGAACAGTTGAGCCCCCTGCTGGTGCTTTTGCCCGCCGGCATGTATGCCTTGGGTTATTCCCGTGGGCCGGCCATCCGCACCCGCATCCACACCGATATCTACCTGGGCAAGCGCCGCCAGCTGAAAAAGCAGAAGCGGGAAAACGCCCAGCGGAGCCACCGGGGTCCTGACGCCCCCCGATAATCCTCTCGACTTACAAACGGCAGGTGACACTATGCGCATCATCGGCGGCACTGCCCGCTCCCGGGTCATCAAGGCCCCTGAAGGCCGGGATACCCGACCCACGCTGGACAGAGTCCGGGAAAGCGTGTTCAACATTCTTCAGCGGCACATCCGGGACGCCCGCACGCTGGACCTGTATGCAGGCAGCGGCGCCATGTCGCTGGAAGCCCTGAGCCGGGGCGCACAATCCGCCGTGCTGGTGGACTGCGACCGGGCCGCCATCAATGCCCAGAAGACCAACGTGACCGCCCTGCGCTTTGAAAACCGGGCCCGCATCCTGCCCATGGAGGACAAGCAGGCCATCCGCCTTTTGTGCGGGGAGAAAGCCCAGTTTGATCTGGTGTTCCTCGACCCGCCCTACGCCATGCACGACCTGTCCGGCGTGATGGCCGCTCTCGTGCCCCTGCTGGCGCCGGACGCACTGATCGTGCTGGAGCATTCCTCCTCCGTCATGCCGTCCACCGCCGATGGTTTTGTGATGACCGACAGCCGCCGATACGGCGCTGCCACTGTCAGTTTCTTTCAAATGATCGACCCCGCCCCAAAGGAGGAGTGACCCATGCGCATTGCCGTGTATCCCGGCAGTTTTGACCCCGTGACCACCGGCCATGAGGACATCATCTTCCGTGCCGCAGCGCTGTTTGACGAAGTGATTGTGGCCGTTTTGCACAATCCGTCAAAAATGGGCTGCTTCCCGGTCAATCAGCGGCTGGAAATGCTCAAAAAGGTGGTTGCTACCAAGCCCAATGTGCGGGTGGCTGCCTGGGACGGTATGCTGGTGGATTTTGTCAGGCAGCAGGGTGCCTGCGCTGTCATCAGAGGGCTGCGTCAAGTGACCGACTTTGAGTCGGAGATGACCATGGCGCAGGTCAACAGCCATCTGCTGCCCGACATGGAGACCATCTTCCTGATGACCCGCCCGGAACAGGGCTGCATCTCGTCCTCCATCGTCAGGGAAGTCGCCTCCTTTGGCGGCGACATCAGCGCCTTTGTGCCCGCCTGCATTTCCGGCGAGGTGCAGGACTATTTCCGCAAATGATTCTTCCGGCGTGACATCAACATACGCCGCTGACTATTCATCAACATGATTCACGGAGGTTTTTCAGTCATGGAAAGCAACAAGGCCACTTCCCTGCAGGAGTTCATCAACACGCTGCAGGACCTGCAGGATTACATCAACAACGCCAAGCGCATCCCCTTCACCGCTACCTGCACCGTCAACGCCCAGCAGGTGACGGACATGGCCAACCGCCTCTATGACAGCGCCCCGGACGTGGTGCGTCAGGCGCAGGCCGTGCTGCTGCGTGAGCGCTCCATTCTGGACGAAGCCAGGGCGCAGGCGCAGAAGATGGAAGCCGATGCTGCTGCGCTGGTGGTGCAGAAGCGGGTGGAAGCCGAGCGACTGGAGAAGGAAATCAACGAGCGGGCGAAGCGGGACTCCGAGGCCCGGATTGCCGAAGCCAATGCGCTGGCTCAGTCCATTCAGGCAGAGGCGGAGCGCCAGATGCGGGAGAAGGTCTCTCAGGAGAACATCCTGCGGGTGGCCCGGGTGGAAGCCGAGGAGCTGCGGGCGTCCACGGAGCAGGAACTGGCCCAGCTTCACGACAATGTATTCAATTATCTGGATGATGTGATGGCGGAGATTGACCGTCAGATGCAGAAGAGCTATCAGACCATGGCGGGTGTGATGGGCGAGATGCGTCAGGAGCGGCAGGCGCTGCATGATCATCGGGTGACCATCGGGCAGGATCATCGTCCCCAGGGCGGAATGCAACCCTGATGGGGTCAAAATAAAAAAGTCGGCAAAAAAAGTCCGACTTTTTTACTTTTTTCACGCTTACTTCAAACTGGATTCACATTCGGCCGATACAATGCAATTGCAACGGAGGGAAAGCCACCATCCTTCCTTGCAATCTCCTTTTTCCGATGTTCACCTTCGGGTGAACGTCACCTCCCTATCCTCCATACAAGCAAAGGCCGTCCTGTGTCGCAGCGGGACGGCCTTTGTGATCAGGGGGTGTAACCCCCTGGACCCCCTGCAGAGGCAAAGCCTCTGCACCAAAGGGCGTTGCCCTTTGGAAACCCACCAGGGGGCTATGCCCCCTGGACCCCCAGTCGGGGGCGCTGCCCCCGACACCCCTTTTGTGGGGCTCCGCCCCACACCCCGGCAGGGGCTCTGCCCCTGCACCCCGCAAGGGCCATTGGCCCTTGACCCTTTACCCGGAAATCCTAACGGATTTCCGGGGTGTTTTTGTTTTAGGATAGTCTGATGGATTGGGCTTGTCTTTGCAGGGGCAACCAGGGGGCTTTCCGGTCGGTCCCTGGACCCCTTCGGTCTACATCCTTGTAAGTAGTCTTTTCCGCAGCAGGACAATCCCCCACCGCCTAACGGCGGAGCCCCCTTTACACAAGGGGGCCTTTGTTTGACTACAAAATTCTTTCCTTCAACAAACAGGTTAATACTTCTCCATCCGAAGGGAGCCCGAAGGTTTCCAAAGGGCGATCGGAAAGCCCTTTGGTCGCCCGTGAGGGCGAAACCCCACCATGGATAAAGGATTATCCGTTTCTAATCCGATACCTGTTGCACGTTTTCTCCACAGCAACCAGGGGCTTTCCGGTCGGTCCCTGGACCCCTTCGGAGTCCCCTCCGTTGTTGCTTGTTCGAGCAATAATCAAAGGAAAAACCCACATAGAAACAATCCACCAATCCCTTCGGGGCTTGGGGTGATGGGTCAAGAGCCAAATAAGACTACTTGCATCCGAAGGTTTCCATAGGGCGATCGGAAAGCCCTTTGGTCGCCCGTGAGGGCGAAACCCCACCATGGATAAAGGATTATCCGTTTCTAATCCGATACCTGTTGCACGTTTTCTCCACAGCAACCAGGGGGCTTTCCGATCGCCCCCTGGACCCCTTCGGAGTCCCCTCCGATGAGAGTTGTCCGAACAATAAACAAAGGAAAAACCTTCTCAATAAAAATCCCCCAAGCCCGTCAGGGTATGGGGTGATGGGTCAAGGCCAAATAAGACTACTTGCATCCGAAGGTTTCCAAAGGAAACGAACTGCCCAGTGGGCAGTCGCCGAAGGCGAGTTTCCGGAGCGAAGCGGAGGCGGACGATCGGAAAGCCCTTTGGTCGCCCGTGAGGGCGAAACCTCACCCCACACAAAAGATTGTTCCATTTCTATGCTTATACCTGCAACGTCCCTTTACCGGATGAACCAGGGGGCTTTCCGATCGCCCCCTGGACCCCTTCGGAGTCCCCTCCGATGATAGTTGACCGAGCAAGAAACAAAGGATAATTCCTCTTACAAACAATCCCCCAAGCCCTCCAGGGCTTGGGGTGATGGGTCAAGGGCCAATGGCCCTTGCGGGGGTGTGGGGGCAGCGCCCCCAACTGGGAGTCCAGAGGGCAAAGCCCCCTGGTCACTTGGTGTTCTTGACGTCCATCCACAGGCCCTCGTAGACGCTGAGGAAGTCCTCCGGGATGTCCTTGAACCATTCACAGTTGGCCAGCGTTTCATCGCTGGGGGACAGCACATGGTTGCCGGAATAGTCGTAGGCATAGTCGCCTTCGGGGTCTTCCACCAGTTCAATGGCGCCCTTGTTGGGGCTGGAATACCAGATGTAATCCCAGTTCATGGCGGCAATGTCGGGGCGGCAGAGGAAATTGATGAACGCCTCGGCGTTTTCCTTGTTCTTGGCGGTCTTGGGAATCACCGCACCATCCACCCACACATTGCTGCCCTCGGAGGGCACGAAATAGTCCAGGTCTTCATTCAGGTCAATGGCATACATGGCGTCGCCGGACCAGACCACCGCCAGCGCCGCTTCACCGGCGACCATCTTGTCCTTGGTTTCGTCCACCTGATACGCCTTGACCACGCCCATCTGCTTCTGCTCCACCAGTTTATCCCTGGCAGCAAAGAGAGCGGGGATGTCCAGGCTGTTGACGCTTTCGCCAAGATACCTGAGGGTGATGCCGAAACTGTCACGGACGGAGTCCATCATGAACACGTTATGCTGATACTGCTCATCCCACAGGATGTGCCAGGAATCCTCCGGCTCAGGGATCATGGTGGTGTTGTACAGAATGCCCACCGTGCCCCACATATAGGGCACATGATACTTAATGTCCGGGTCAAAGGAGGGGCTTTCCAGCAGGAAATCCAGCGTCTGGCAGGTTTGAGGGCTCCGGGGATCCGCATTGGGCACGTTGTCAAAGTTGATTTCCGCCAGCATATCCTTTTCCACCATGCGCTGGATGATGTAGTCCGACGGGAAGCACACATCAAAGGCGCCGGGGTTTGCCTCCACCTGCACGATCATGTCCTCGCAGGTAGTGAAGCACATATAGTTGACATGGATGCCCGTTTCCTCCTCAAAGAGCGTCAGCACTTCCGGGGCGATGTAATCCTCCCAGTTGAAGACGTTGACCACATTGGCGGAAGGAGACGCCTGTTCTTCCCCCTCGGGGACGGTACAGGCGCACAGGCACACAAGGGACAGCGCCAGCACCAGGAGCAGGCAGAGGGATTTCTTTTTCATCATCGCTTGCTCCTTTCTCACTGCGCCTTTTCTTCCGCCGTGCGCCGGTTGACAATCAGCAGCAGCACCAGCAGCGCCACGAACATCAGGGCGCTCAGGGCGTTGAGGGTGGGATCGATACCCGTGCGGGTGGCAGAATAAATCAGCGTGGAGAGATTCTGCACCAGCGGCGAGGTGGTGAAGTAGGAAATGGTGAAGTCGTCCAGAGACAGGGTGAAGGCCAGCATGGCGCCGGTGATGATGCCCTGCTTGCACTGGGGAATGATGATGTGCACAAGGGCATACAGGGGCGTGGCGCCCAGGTCGAGGGCGGCCTCGTAGGTGTGGCGATTCATCTGCTTGAGCTTGGGCAGCACCGAGAGAATCACATAGGGCGTGTCAAAGGTGATGTGTGCCAGCAGCATGGTGACATAGCCCCGTTCCACCCGGGTAAAGAGGAACAGGAGCATCAGGGAAATGCCTGTCACGATGTCGGGCATGGTGTTGGGCAGGTTGGTGAGGGTCATCATCATGGCCTGGGGGCGCTTGCGCATGGCGTGGATGCCAATGGCCGCCAGCGTGCCCAGAATGGTGGAGACGATCATCGCCAGCACTGCGATGGACAGGGTGACGTACAGGGCGTTGAGGATGCGCTCATCCTGAAAAAGTTCGGCATACCAGTGCAGGGAGAAGCCTTCCCACAGGGCACGGCTTTCACCGGCATTGAAGGACTGGATGATCAAAACCACAATGGGAATGTACAGGAAGATGAGGATCAGGCCCAGGTACGTCTTTTTCAGAAACTTCATCACGCCAGGCCACCTCCTTCCCCGTTGGGGTCAACCTTGCGCAGGATGGACAGGCTCACCAGAATCAGCAGCATCATCAAAAGGGACAGGGCGCTGCCGGCATTCCAGTTGCCCTCGGTAAGGAACTTGGCTTCAATGAGGTCGCCGAACATCATGGTGTAGCCGCCGCCCAGCACACGGGGGATGAAGAAGGTGGTGACAGAGGGCATGAACACCATGGTGATGCCGCTGATGACGCCCGGCAGGCTCAGGGGCATGGTGACCTTATACAGCGTCTGGAAGGAATTGCAGCCCAAATCGGCGGACGCCTCGGTGAGGCGGTAGTCCATCTTGGACAAAACCGTATAGATGGGGAAAACCATGAAGGGCAGGAAGTTGTACACCATGCCCAGCAGCACGGCGTTGGAGGTATACATCAGCTGCACGCTGTCCAGACCCAGCCACCTGAGGAAATTGTTGATCAGGCCGCTGTCCTCCAGCAGGCTCATCCAGGCCACGGTACGCAGCAGGAAGTTCATCCACATGGGAATGATGAACAGCACCACCAGCGTGGAGCCCAGTTTCATGTGGCGGTCCGCCATGAACAGCGCAGCAGGATAACCCACAATCAGGCAGATGAGGGTGCACTTGAAGGCCATCCACAGGGAATACACCAGCGTGTCCACGTTCACCGAGCCGCGCTGGATATAGGCGGAATAATCCACACCCAGGCGCTCACCCTCGGCGGCGATGACCTTGTTCATCTCGTAGTGGGAATCCCAGAAATTCTTGAAGTTATCCAGGGTGAAGGCGCCGTTGACGTCGGTGAAGGCATAGTAGGAAATCAGAATCACCGGCAAGACGGTGAAAATGATCATCCACAGCGCATAGGGCGAAGCGAACAGAGAACGCTTCACGCCCTGATGCCTCCTGATGGACACGACGATCATGGTCACAAAGGCCACCAGACCCGCCACCATGACGATCCATGCCCAGGAGGGAAGGGTCATGTCTGAACGCATCTTACGCTTCCTCCTCCATGGGTTTCATGATGTGGATGTTGAAGGGAACGATGCTCAGGCCCACCCGGCTGCCCTGGGGCTGCATGGTGGTGGAATGCACCTTGAAGGTGAAGTCTCCGGTGTCGATCATCATCTCGTAATGCACGCCCTTGAACAGCACGGAGGCGATGGTGCCCACCAGCTGTCCCACGTCCTCGCCCACCAGCATGATATCCTCGGGGCGGATGACCACGTCCACAGGGGCATTTTCGCCAAAGCCGGAGTCCACGCAGGGGAAGGAAGCGCCGGCGAATTCCACCAGTTCGTCCTTGATCATGGTACCGCGGAGGATGTTGCTTTCGCCGATGAAATCCGCCACGAAGGCGTTGGCCGGCTCGTCATAGATGGTCTTGGGATCGCCGATCTGCTGGATGGTGCCCTCGTTCATCACCACGATAGTGTCGGACATGGTCAGGGCTTCTTCCTGGTCATGGGTGACATAAATAAAGGTGATGCCCAGACGCTGCTGCATACTCTTGAGTTCCAGCTGCATATCCTTTCGCAGCTTCAGATCAAGGGCGCCCAGAGGTTCGTCCAGCAGGAGGACTTCCGGCTCGTTGATCAGGCTGCGGGCGATGGCCACACGCTGCTGCTGGCCGCCGGAGAGGGCGTCCACATGGCGCTTGCCGTAGCCCCGCAAATTGACCAGATCCAGCATGGCGTCCACCCGCTTGTTGATTTCCGCCTTGGGCACCTTTTTGAGTTTGAGACCGAAGGCGATGTTGTCATGCACATTCAGGTGGGGGAACAGGGCATACTTCTGGAACACGGTATTCACCGCCCGCTTGTAGGGCGGCAAATGGGCAATGTCCTTGCCCTCAAAGAGCACCTGGCCCTCGCTGGCCAGTTCAAAGCCGCCGATGATACGCAGCGTGGTGGTCTTGCCGCAGCCGGAGGGGCCCAGCAGCGTCACAAATTCCTTCTTGCGCACGCACAGGTCGATATTCTTCAGCACGGTCACGCCGTCATAATCCTTGGATACGCCTTTGAGCTCGATCAGATTCGGATTTTCCATCATGGTGGGGAACTCCCTTCCTCTTGGTGTCATTTGTTACAGGCATCAGAAAACCGGGGGATTCGACACCCACAGCACCCTGGCGTGGGTCTTGCCGGCGTTGACCAGATAATGGGTCTGCCGGGGATGGATACAGAAGCTGCAGCCGGTACGTACACGGGTCTTCTTTTCACCCATGATCAGATACACGCTGCCGGAGAGCACATAGCCGAATTCTTCGCCCTCGTGGGGATCCATGGGCGTGGTCTCGCCGCCCTCGGCGATGTCCAGCAGGATCGGCTCCATGGCATTCTTCTGGGCGTTGGGCACCAGCCAGGTGATGCTGCCCCTGAGGGTCTCGTCGTCTTCCTTGACGAACATATCCGCCGGGGTGAACACCGTTTTCTCCGCCGGCTTTTCATTGAAGAATTCCGGCAGCGACGTGCCCAGGCACTCCAGCATATCCATCAGCGTGGCGATGGACGGCGAAGCGAGGTTTCTTTCCACCTGGGAAATGAAGCCCTTGCTCAATTCGCAGCGGCTGGCCATTTCTTCCTGGGTCAGGCCACGCTGCAAACGCAGCAGGCGCAGTTTTTCACCGATATCCAAGCAGGATGCCTCCCTTCCCTCCCCTTCCCCGCAAAGCGCCGGAAAAGGCCGAGGTTGCAATGCGTATCATGAGGAGATTCCGGCCTCATCAAGGCCGGAAATCAGGTTTAGTTTTTCTAAACCCCGAGTCAGGCGGCAGGTTTAGCAAAACTAAACATCAAAACAATAAACATTAAACCACACTCCCCTGGGAATGTCAATATGTTTCCCGCATTTTTCGACATCTGTGCACAGAAAAAACATCAGCCCCCTTGCACCTTTGAGGAATTTGTGGTATGATAAGCCCGTTCAAACCGATGAGGGACAGGATGCCGCATCTGTCAGCCCCCACAGCGAGCCGGGAAGGGTGCAAGCCCGGCGGAAGGCGAAGCGACTATGGCGTCCCGAGGGTGCAGGGGAAAAGACCAAGAGCCGAGTATCCTGCAACGGGTCGACCCGCCGTGATCCGGGAAAAAGTGACGCAGATCATCTGCGTAATTGGGGTGGCACCGCAGTCATCTGTCCCCAGGACGGATGGACTGTTTTTTATTTTCCGCAACATTCAATCAAACGTTCAGCCCCGGGCATCCCCGCCCCCGGAGGCGTCAAAACAAGGAGGAAACCACCATGTCTGAAACCCAGCTCCAGCAGCCTCAGGAAAAGCCTGTGAAAAAGCCCATCATCTTCTCCGGCATCCAGCCCTCCGGCACCCTCACTTTGGGCAACTACATCGGCGCCCTGAAGAACTTCTCCAAACTCCAGGACGACTACGACTGCATCTATTCCGTGGTGGATATGCACGCCATCACCGTCCGGCAGAATCCCGCCGAACTGCGCCGCCGCTGCCTGGAACTGGCTGCCATCTACATCGCCAGCGGCATTGACCCGAAAAAGAGCCTGATCTACTGCCAGAGCCACGTGTCCGCCCATGCGGAACTGGCGTGGATTCTCAACTGCTTCACCTACATGGGCGAACTCAACCGCATGACCCAGTACAAGGACAAGGCTGCAAAGCACGCCGAAAACATCAACGCCGGCCTGTTTGACTATCCTGTGCTGATGGCGTCGGACATCCTGCTGTATCAGACGAATCTGGTGCCGGTAGGCGTGGATCAGAAGCAGCATCTGGAACTGTGCCGCGACATCGCTCAGCGCTTCAACGGCGTTTACGGCGATGTGTTCACGGTGCCGGAGGGCTATATTCCCAAGGTGGGCGCCAAGGTGATGTCCCTGCAGGAGCCGACCCGGAAGATGTCCAAGTCTGACCCGGAAGATACTTTTGTCGCCGTGCTGGACGATCCCGACACCATCCGCCGGAAGATCAAGCGCGCCGTGACGGACTCTGACGGCGAGATTCGCTTTGACCCGGAGAACAAGCCCGGCGTGTCCAACCTGCTGAGCATTATGAGCGCTCTGGGCGCCGGCAGCATTGACGACCTGTGCGCCGAAATGGCCGGTCAGGGCTACGGTGCTCTGAAGACCCGCACTGCCGATTGCGTGATTGCTGCGCTGGAGCCGCTGCAGGCGGAATTCAAGCGGCTGATCAACGACAAGGGATATCTGCAGTCCGTGCTGGACGAAAACGCCCGCACGGCGTCCTATCTGGCAAACAAGACCCTGCGCAAGGTGCAGAAGAAGGTCGGTTTCGCCGCCCGGTAATGCGGGGCTTTGCCCCGCACCCCAATCGGGGGCTCTGCCCCCGATACCCCCGCCAAAGGGCTTTGCCCTTTGGAAACCCAGTAGGGGCGCCGCCCCTGCACCCCGCAAGGGTCTTCGACCCTTGACCCATTACCCCGAAGCCAAGGCTTCGGGGGATGTTTTATTTTGGAGTAGCACTCTTTATCTATCTTGTCTTTTGTGTAAGAACCAGGGGGCTTTCCGATCGGTCCGCCTGGCCCCTTCGGGCTGCATCCTTGTTAGTTGACCTTACCTCGGCAACAAACCGAAGCACACCTCGTACCCGCTACTCTACGACAGTTCCAGCGTGCGGCGCTCCGTCGCCGCACACGGACTCCATCGGAGCAGCCCCGAAACGGGCCGCCCCTGCGAGGCGTTTGAGGGTCAGTCAACCCGATAACCCTTGTTGACCGGGGGAAAGGGGGGTGTCCAGAGGGGGTGTCTCCGGGTGGGATGAATTGAGACACCCCCTCTGGCCCTCTTTGGTTCTTTCTCAGGCCTGAGAAAGAACACCATACAAACGCTATCCCTTGCAAAAGGTCATACCCGCAGCAGCGCAGGCTCCCCCACCGCCTAAAGGCGGAGCCCCCCTCCCGGAGGGGGCTTTTGTTTGTGACGATGCACAACTGTTGCATTCAGGCAAGGTCTTGTCTGCAAGGTGGGGTTTCGCCCTCACGGGACCAAAGGGCTTTCCGATCGCCCTTTGGAAACCTTCGGGCTCCCTACGGATGAAGGGGTATTACACTGTAAGTCAGAGGAACGGGTTTTCCTTGCCGAGTTGGTCTTTGTGGGGCTCTGCCCCACACCCCGCCAAAGGGCTTTCCGATCGCCCTTTGGGATCCTTCGGCGCCCCTCCGGATGAAGGGGTATTAACCTGTTTGTTGGAGGAACGGTTTTCATTGTTCCAGCAAAGACGCCTTACAAGGAATGCAGTCCGAAGGGGTCCAGGGGGCGATCGGAAAGCCCCCTGGTTGCACCGGTACAGACAAGTTCGATGCACACGACTACTCCAAAAAAGAACACCCCGGAAATCCATCAGGATTTCCGGGTAATGGGTCAAGGGCCAATGGCCCTTGCGGGGTCCAGGGGCGGCGCCCCTGGTGGGATTCCAAAGGGCAAAGCCCTTTGGTCGGGGCGGTGGGGGCAAAGCCCCGCGTTAAATCCTGACAGTGCCTTCAAAGTCCATCTGGGCGTCGCCGGTGAGCCACACCTGGCCATCGGCGTCATAGCGCACCACGAGACTGCCGCCAGGCAGCGCCAGATCGATATCGGCGCCACGCTTGCACAGGCCGTTTTCCACAGCCGCCACGGCGGTGGCGCAGGCAGCGGTGCCGCTGGCGGCAGTTTCACCAATGCCACGTTCCCACACACGCATCCTGATGCTGCAGCGATCGATCACCTGAGCAAAGGTCACATTCACCCGCTGGGGGAAGAGCGGATCCTGCTCGATTTCAGGGCCGACCTGACGGAGATTGATGCGGTTGATGTCATCCACGAACATCACCACATGGGGATTGCCCATGGACACGCAGTTGATCGTCCGGGTCTCGCCGGCCAGATACACCTGACGCATCATCACCTTGTCGCCGGGCAACTTCACCGGCACGTTTTCGGGGCGGAAGGAGGGGCAGCCCATGTTCACCAGCACGGAGAACACCATGTCCTCCCGGATGAACAGCTGGGCGCTGCGCATACCGGCGCCGGTTTCCAGGGTGATGGTATCCTTGCGGACCCGCCCGGATTCATACAGATACTTGGCAACGCAGCGCACGGCATTGCCGGACACGGTGCCTTCGGTGCCATCAGCATTGAACAGGCGCATCTTGGCGTCCGCCTTATCAGAGGGCATACCCAGCACGATGCCATCAGCGCCGATGCCTGTCTGACGGTTGCACAGACGCACCGCCAGGGACTTGGCGTTCTCCACCGTCTGTTCGAAGCAGTCGAAGTAGAGGTAATCATTGCCCGTGCCGCGCATCTTGACAAAGTGCAACTTCTTGGGCGTTTTGCGCATATTGTTGATGTCCACCAGTTCCACATTGCCCAGGGTATACCGGCTGGTGAGGGCATTAGCCAGAGCATTGGCGGTGTCCAGGCTGGTGAACAGCGGGATGCCGCGCTCCACGGCCTTGCGGCGCATACGCACGGAATCCAGCAGGGGGTTGCGACCCTTGTTGGAGGTGGAAATCACATAGTGCACCTGATCCATCTCCAGCATCCGCTCCACGGCTTCCCGCTTGACGGTGGCAGCATACAGGCCATGGGCCAGCAGCGCCTTGGCGGTACCGGGGGTGGCGAAGAGGTTGAAGCCCAGGTTGGCAAACTTGCGGGCGACGTCAGCGGCTTCGGGCTTATCCTTGTCACGGACAGAGATCAGCAGGCCGCCCTGATGGCGCATCCGGAAGCCGGCGGCCACCAGCCCCTTGTAGATGGCTTCCTGCAGGTTGGTGCCCAGGCCCAGCACTTCGCCGGTGGACTTCATTTCCGGTCCCAGGTGGGTATCCACGTCCGCCAGCTTTTCAAAGGAGAAGCAGGGAACCTTGACGGCGTAGTAGGGACTCTGACGATACAGGCCGGTGCCGTAGCCCATGTCCTTGATCTTTTCGCCCAGCATGACACGGACAGCCAGGTCCACCATGGGCACGCCGGTCACCTTGCTGATGTAGGGCACGGTGCGGCTGGCACGGGGGTTGGCCTCGATGACGTAGACCTCGTTGTGATAGACGATGTACTGGATGTTGATCAGGCCGATGGTGCCCAATTCCAGGGCAATGAGCTTGGTGACCTCAATGAGTCGCTGCACCATGGCGCCGGTGAGGTTCCAGGCAGGATACACGGCAATGGAGTCGCCGGAATGAACGCCGGAGCGCTCCACGTGCTCCATGATGCCGGGAATCAGCACATCCTCGCCGTCACAGATGGCGTCGGCTTCCGCTTCCACACCCATGAGATACTGGTCGATCAGGATGGGATTCTTGATGCCCTGGGCCAGGATGATCTTCATGTATTCCACGATATCGCTGTCCTGATAAGCGATGATCATGTTCTGACCGCCCAGCACATAGGAGGGGCGCACCAGTACGGGATAGCCCAGATCATTGGCGGCCTTGAGGGCTTCCTCGCAGGTCATGACCGTGGTGCCCTGGGGACGCTTGATACCGTTGCGCTCCATGGCAGCGTCGAAGCGCTCACGGTCTTCGGCGGCGTCGATCATATCAGCGGAAGTGCCCATGATGCGCACGCCGGCTTCCTGCAGGGCATGGGTCAGCTTGATCGCCGTCTGACCGCCGAAGGCAGCCACCACGCCCACGGGCTTTTCCGTGGCGATGATGCCCAGCACGTCTTCGGGCGTCAGGGGCTCGAAGTAGAGGCGGTCAGCGGTGTCAAAGTCGGTGGAGACGGTTTCGGGGTTGTTGTTGACCATGACCACGTCGTAACCTGCCTGCTTGAGCATCCACACGCAGTGGACAGAAGCATAGTCGAATTCAATGCCCTGACCGATGCGGATGGGGCCGGAGCCCAGCACCATGACGCAGGGCTTGCGGGGCTGCTTGTTCAGGAAGATCTCCGCCTCGTTCTCGTCGTCATAGGTGGCGTAGAAGTAAGGCTTCTGGGCGGCAAACTCCGCAGCGCAGGTATCCACCATCTTGTACACAGGCGTGCGGTGCATGGGCACCTTTTCGCCGGAAAGCCGCTCGATGGTCTTATCCGGGAAGCCCATCTTCTTGGCGGCGAGGTAGGTATTTTCATCCACGCTGCCTGCGCTCAGGCGGGCTTCCATTTTAGCCAGATTGTCATAGCAGTGCAGGAAGAACATATCGATCCGGGTCATCTCGTGGAGTTTTTCCAGAGACACGCCGCGGCAGATGGCTTCATACACCGCAAACATCCGCTGGTCGGTGCACTTGGAGATCAGTTCCATCAGCTGCTGATCGTCCAGTTCCCGCACGGACTTCATCCGCAGGGTGTCGCAGCCGATTTCGGCGCCGCGCACGGCCTTCATCAGCGCTTCTTCCACGGTGACGCCGATGGACATCACTTCGCCGGTGGCCTTCATCTGGGTGCCCAGGGTGCGTTTGCCGTAAACGAACTTGTCAAAGGGCCACTTGGGCACCTTTGCCACGATGTAGTCGATGGTGGGCTCAAAGCCGGCCAGCGTCTTGCCGGTCATGGCGTTGGGGATTTCATCCAGCGTGTAACCGATGGCGATCATGGAGGCAATCTTGGCGATGGGATAGCCCGTTGCCTTGGACGCCAGGGCGGAAGAGCGGCTCACACGGGGATTGACCTCGATGACCGCATACTCGAAGGAATCGGGATTGAGGGCGAACTGGCAGTTGCAGCCGCCTTCCACTTCCAGCGCAGACACGATGTCCAGCGCAGAGCGGCGCAGCATCTGGAATTCACGGGGGGAGAGGGTCATGGCGGGGGCCACCACGATGGAGTCGCCGGTGTGCACGCCCACGGGATCGATGTTTTCCATGGAGCAGACAGCCACCACGTTGCCCAGGCTGTCCCGCATGACTTCGAATTCGATTTCCTTCCAGCCGGAGATGCACTTTTCAATCAGCACCTGGGTAATGGGGCTCAGGCGCAGACCCTGCTCGGCGATTTCCCGCAGTTCGGCTTCATTGTTGCAGATGCCGCCGCCGGCGCCGCCCATGGTATAAGCGGGGCGGACGATGACGGGATAGCCGATCTTTTCCGCCAGCATCACGGCGTCTTCCAGCGTTTCCACCACATCGGAAGGAATGCAGGGCTGGTGGATGGCTTCCATGGTTTCCTTGAACTTGAGGCGGTCTTCCGCCTTTTCGATGGTCTCGCACTTGGCGCCCAGGAGCTTCACGCCGTGCTGCTCCAGGAAGCCTTCCTTGGCCAGCTGCATGGACAGGGTCAGGCCGGACTGGCCGCCCAGGGTGGACAGGAGGGAGTCAGGCTTTTCCTTGAGGATGATGCGGCGCAGGGTTTCCAGGTTGAGGGGCTCGATGTAGATCTGATCGGCGGAGGAATGGTCCGTCATGATGGTGGCGGGGTTGGGGTTGACCAGCACCACTTCCAGCCCGGCGCTCTTGAGGGCACGGCAGGCCTGGGAACCGGCATAGTCAAACTCCGCCGCCTGACCGATCACAATGGGGCCGGAGCCGATAATCATTACTTTCTTCAGTTCAGGATTCAGCGGCATTCCTTATTCCCTCCCATCAGTGCAATAAAGCGGTCGTAGAGGATCCGGCTGTCCCGGGGACCGCCTGCCACCTGGGGCAGGAACTGCACCGAGAAAGCGGGCGCTTCCTGATAATCCACGCCTTCGCAGCTGCCGTCGTTGGTGTTGATAAAGCGCACCTGAACGCCCTGCGGAAGGGTATTGCCATCAACGGCATAGCCGTGATTCTGGGTGGTGGTGTAAGTGAGGCCGGTTTTGACGTCCTTCACGGGCTGATTGCCGCCCCGGTGGCCAAAGGGCAGTTTCACCGTCTGGCAGCCCTGGCTCATCGCCATAAGCTGATGACCCATCCCGATGCCGAACATGGGCAGGCCAGCCTCAAACAGCGCCTTGATTTCCTGGGCCACATCGGCGTTGTCAGAGGGGTCTCCGGGGCCGCCGGTGAACACGATGCCGTCGGGCCTCAAGGACATAATCGCCTCGGCCGTGGCGCCTGCGGGCACCTTCGACACCATGCAGCCCCGCTTTTCCATCTCTTCCCGGATATCGGCAGGGGCGCCCAGATCCACCAGCGCCACATGATACAGGCCCTTGCCCGTGGCGGGCTCAATGTCACCGTCCAGGTCGATTTCCGGCAGAAGTTTGTCCTGGCGCAGCGCCTCCGAGGCAGCTGCGATGTCTTCCGGCTTTTCTGAGAGGATGGCGGCGTTCATCACGCCTTCCTCCCGCAGCACACGGGTCAGCGCACGGGTATCCACATCACTCAGGCAGGTGACGCCGTTTTCGGCCATCCAACTTTCCAGATCACCCTCGCATCGGAAATTGCTGGGGGTATCCACCAACTGGCGCACCACCAGACCGCTGAGGGAGGGCGTCTTTTGGGTCAATTCCGCCGTCACCACGCCATAGCAGCCCACGCAAGGGAAGGTCTGCACCACGATTTGTCCCTGATAGCAGGGGTCTGTCAGCGTTTCCATATAACCCACCACACCCGTGGTGAACACCAGTTCCGCTGAAGCGCTTTTCTTTGCGCCCCGCAGCACGCCTTCAAACAGGCGGCCGTTTTCCAAAAGCAGATAGCCCTTCATGCCCGTCCTCCTCGTTATCTTCCGATTCCAGTTGCCTCATCCGGCATTCAAGAGATTCCCGGCAATGGCGCAAGATCACGCAAGACCTCAAATGACCCGCAAAATGATCCCTTGCACCCATCTTCCATTATATCATAAAATGCATCGGAGGGCAACATCACACCCGCCCGCTAAACAGAAAAAGTGGGGAAAGATTTGCAGAAAATCCTGGCGGATTTGCCCTTTTTCCCCGCCAGAGACGAACCATTTCATCAAAGGAGGATGAATCATTCATGGAGCAAGGCCGCATCTGCCCCCGGGGCGCAGGATATTACATCTGGCAGCAGGGTGACAGCCTGGCAGGCGTCGCCGCCCGCAACAGCACCACCGCCCAGGCCATCCGGGTCATCAACCCCGATGTGGACTTTGACACCCTTGCCGCTGGCTCGGAAATCTGCCTCCCCTCCCAGTCCTATACCTGCATCAGCGGTCAGCCCTACACCGTGCGCCAGGGGGACACCTTCTCCGGCATTGCAGAGGCGCTGAACATCTCCGTGTACGAACTGGCGGAACGCAACCCCGGCGTCACCCCCGACAGCCTCATGCCGGGGCAGATTCTCTGCGTGCCGGCACAGGCCGAACTGCCCACGTCCTGCCCCAGTGGTTACACCGCCGGACGAATCGCCCGGGGCGACACCTACGCCCAGCTGCTCATCCGCCACAACGTGAGCTACAACGCCATGCGCAGCGCCAATCCCGGTTTGCAGCCCGGTGGGCTGATCGCCGGCGAGGCCTACTGTGCGCCGCCTCAGGGCGCCCGGCAGGTTTGCCCGGAAGGCGGCCGCTTCTACACCATTGAGCGGGGCGAAACGCTGCTCACCGTGGCCAATGTGCTGGGTGTGACCCCCGGACGGTTGCTGCGGAGCAATCCTTCCCTGCTGCCCAGCGATTTCGCCCAAGGAACGGTGATTTGCGTTCCCGACTAAAACAAAAACCGGCCTATGGATTCATAGGTCGGTCATTTTTTGCTGATTTTCATACCTGGCTCTCAAGATATGCCCGCTGGCCGTTCACAAAGGCGTCCTGCCCGTAGGCGTCCACCGCCACAATCAGCGGCAAATCCTGCAAAGTCAGCCGCTTGACGGATTCAGGGCCCAGGTCATCCCAGCAGACCACCTGCAGGTCCGTCACGCACTGGGCCATCAGCGCCGCAGCGCCGCCCACAGCGGCAAAATACACCGCCGGGTGTTCCTGCATGGCACGGATGACATTTTCGCTGCGTCCGCCCTTGCCGATCATCCCCCGCAGACCCCTTTCCAGCAGCGCCGGTGTGGAGGCGTCCATGCGGGTGGACGTGGTGGGGCCGATGGAGCCCACCGGCTTGCCAGGCGGCGTGGGCGTGGGCCCGGCGTAGTAAATCACCTGACCGTCCAGTTCAACGGGCAGAGGCTTGCCCTGGGCGATCAGGTCCATCATGCGCAGATGGGCCGCATCCCGGGCGGTATACACCACGCCGGAGAGCAGCACATGGTCGCCGGCATGGAGGGTCTTGATTGTTTCCTCCGTCAGAGGCGTGTTGAGTCTGATCATCTTGCCGCCTCCTTACAGGGTTTCCATTTGATGTCTGGTGACGTGGCAGCTGACGTTGACCGCCACCGGCAGCCCGGCGATATGGGTCGGGCCCGCCACGATGCGCACGCCCAGGCAGGTGGTTTTGCCGCCCAGCCCCTGGGGGCCGATGCCAGTGAGGTTGACGGCTTCCAGCAGCTCCTGCTCCAAAGCAGCATAATAGGGGTCATCGTGATGACCGTCCACGGGCAGCATCAGCGCCTCTTTGGCCATTTCCGCCACCCGCTCGAAGTCGCCGCCGATGCCTACGCCCAGCACCATGGGCGGGCAGGGATTGGCGCCGGCATTCTTCACCGTTTCCAGCACGAACTGCTTCACGCCCTCCACCCCGGCGTCCGGCGTGAGCATTTTCAGCCGGGACATATTCTCGCTGCCAAAGCCCTTGGGGGCCACGGTGAGGGTGATGTTCTCGCCGGGCACAAGGCGGGTGTGAAGGATAGCCGGGGTGTTGTCGCCGGTATTTTTGCGGCGCAGGGGGTCGCCCACCACGCTCTTGCGCAGGAGGCCCTCGGTGTATCCCCGGCGCACGCCTTCATTCACGGCGGCGGTGAAATCACCCCGGATATGCACGTCCTGCCCCACATCGGCAAACACCACGGCCATGCCGGTATCCTGACAGATGGGCATGGCGGTATCGGCGGCGATGCGGCAGTTGTCGCACAGCAGACTCAGAATATCCTTGGCGGCAGGCCAGGTTTCCTCTTCAGACGCCTGATGCAGGGCGCAGGAGACGTCCTGCGGCAGATGCCGGTTGGCTCTCACGCATAGGCGCGCCACGCAGTCCGCAATCAGGGAAGCGTCGATTTTTCTCATCATTCGTCCTCCGAAAAGAGCCGCTTGAGGCGCAGCGCTGCCGCTTTGACAGCGTTTTTCTTTTCGCCCCGGGCCGTCAGTTCGATCTGAGCCTGACGCAGGTCGCTGCCGGAAAGCATCTCCTCCACCAGCCGGGCTTCCAGAGACACATCCGCCTGGGGTTGATGGGGCTCTTCCAGCGAAACATCGTGAAAATCAAGAATCAGGCAGTATTCGCCCTTTTCCGTTTTGGGGTTGCTCTTGAGCATTTCCAGCACTTCCCCCGCCGTGCCCCTGATGGTCTTTTCATGGAGTTTGGTCAGGTCGCAGGAAGCGGAAATGCGGGTGTCGGGCAGGAGCCCTGCGATGGTTTCCACCAGTTCAATCACCCGGTAGGGGGATTCATGCACCGCCGCCACCGCCGTCTGCCTTGCCATGGAAAGGAGTTTCTCTTTCAGTTCCTTCTTTTCCCTTGGCAGGAAGCCGTAGAAGGCGAATTCTCTGGTGTCAAACCCGCTGACGGACAGCGCCGACACTGCAGCGCAGCATCCCGGCACGGCAATCACTTCGATGCCCCTGGCGACGCAGGCTTTCACCACGCCGTAGCCGGGGTCGGAGATACAAGGCGTTCCTGCATCGGTGGTCAGGGCGACGTCGATGTTTTCCGCCAGCATCTTTTCCGCCAGCCATTCGCCCTTTTGCTCCTCATTGTGCTGATGGCAGGCTGTGAGGGGCGTCTTCACGTCAAAAACGTGGAGCAGTTTCATGGTCACCCGGGTGTCTTCAGCGGCAATCAGGGCGACATTTCGCAGCGTATCCACCGCCCGGGGCGTCATGTCCTGCAGGTTGCCAATGGGCGTCGCCACCACATACAGCGTGGGCATCACTCCACCTCCAGCTTCTGGCACACCCGCAGTTTGGCGCTGCGGGCACGGGGATTGCGCTCGATTTCCTCCTGGGAGGGCGGCACAGCACCCTTGGCCAGCACTTTCACCAGCGGCTTTTTGCCACAGGTGCAGATCGGCGCTTTCGGCGGGCAGGTGCAGGGGTTTTGCAGCCGCTGGAAGCAGCGTTTCACCAGGCGATCTTCCAGCGAGTGGAAGGTGATCACCAGCAGTCGTCCGCCGGGCTTTAAGCAATCCACAAAGTCGCACAGCGCCTTGTCCAGGGGGTCCAGTTCATCATTGACGGCGATGCGGATCGCCTGAAAAGTACGCCGGGCAGGATGTCCGTCATCCTTGCGGCGCACCGCCTTGGGGATGGCTGCATCCACGGCATGAACCAGATCAAAGGTGGTTTCCATGGGCTTTTTCGCCCGATGTTCGCAGATCATCTTCGCCACCCGGGCGGCCCACTTTTCCTCGCCGTATTCCCGGATGATGCGGGTCAGTTCCGCTTCCGAGGCGGTATTGAGCAAATCCGCCGCCGTGATGCCCTGGGTGCGGTCCATGCGCATATCCAGCGGGGCGTCCTCGTGGTAGGAAAAGCCTCTTTCGCCCACATCCAGTTGGGGGGAAGACACGCCCAGATCCAGCAGCACGCCGTCCAGCAGGGGCGCACCGGCTGCTTCCAGCAGCATTTTGCCGTCATGGAAATTGCCGTGCAGCGCCTGAAAGCCGGGGTATTCCCCCAGCCTCTGGGTAGCGGCGCCGATGGCTGTCAGGTCCCGGTCAATGCCGAAAAGCCTCGCCGTGCCGCCGCTCAACTTCAGGATGGCGCCGCTGTGACCGCCACCGCCCAGGGTGCCGTCGGCATAGACGCCGTTTTCCTGCACGTCCATCCATTCCAGGACTTCATTGAGCAGCACCGGCTCGTGAACAAATTCCATGATGAGTCTCCTTCCGTTGCACCCATCTGACGACAGATGCTTGGTTTAACATCCATTGAAAGATTATCGCCAGGGCAATCCCAACACGTTGCGAAGACCGCCGGCAAAATACAGGGACCCGGCAGCAATCACCACGCCGTCCTCCCCTGCCAGTTCTCTGGCGATGGCAAGGCCCGATGCCAGCGAGTCCGCCGCCCGGGCAGCGCCGCCGATGTGATTCAGGCGCTGGGCAAGTTCCTGTGCGGCCATGGCCCGGGGGGTATCCGGCGTGACCGTCACCTGCTTTTCGCCCACATCCGCCAGCATTTTGAGCATATCGGGCTGCAGTTTGTCTTCCAGCACGCCGGTGAGCAAAATGCGGCGTTTGTCAGGCAGATACGCCTGCACATAGTCCCGCAGGGCCTCGATGCCCTGGGGGTTGTGGGCGCCGTCGATGAGCACGTTTCCGCACCATTCCAGCCGGGCGAGCCAGCGGGTGGCACTTATGCCATCCACCACGGCCTTGTCGGGGATGTTCCACCCCTGCTGACGCAATTGCTCCACCAGCGCCAGCACCGTCAGGGCATTCTTCTGCTGATGGGCGCCGGGGAGGGGGATGTTCACCTGCTCCCAGGTGTTTTGCAGTTGGCAGGAAATCACGGAGCCGTAGGCGTCCGCATGAGCAGCCGTCACCATAGACATTTCCAGCTGAATGAGAGGAGCGTGCATTTCAGCGGCTTTTTCAGCAAACACCGCCGCCACTTCCTCCGCCGCAGGCTGGCACACCACGGGCACGCCCGGCTTGATGATGCCGGCTTTTTCCCCGGCGATCTCCGTGAGGGTGTTTCCCAGCAGATTCATGTGATCCAGCCCGATGGCAGTGATGGCGCACAGGCAGGGGGAAACCACGTTGGTGGGATCCAGCCGTCCGCCCAGCCCGACCTCGATGATGGCCACGTCCACCTGCTCGCCTTCAAAGGCGGTCAGGGCCAGCACCGTTCCCATTTCAAAGGGCGTGACCTGCACGTCCTCTGCTTCCAGGGCATAGGCGGCTTCCACCAGCGGATTGCCGTACTTCACCATCAGGTCATCCGTCAGGGGGAGACCGTCTAAGCGGATGCGCTCGTGGTACATCTGCAAAAAGGGCGAGGTGTACAACCCCGTCCTGTATCCGGCAGCACGCAGGATGCTTTCCAGCATGGCGCAGGTGCTGCCCTTGCCGTTGGTGCCTGCGACATGAATCACAGGCACCCGGCACTGGGGGCAGAGCCTTTCCAGCAGCATCTGCGTGTTACGAAGACCATGCTTGCTCCCCTTCAGGTAGGAGCCATGGATGGCCTCAATGACTTGTTCAGCGTTCATTACAGCGATTCCTTGAGTTCCGCAATGCGGCGGCTGACCTGTTCCAATTTCTGCTGATTCATGGCCAGCTTGGCCTTTTCTGCCTCCACCAGCTGGGCGGGAGCCTTGGCGATGAAGCCCTGATTGTTCAGTTTGCCTTCCGCACGGGCGATTTCCTTCTGGAGGTTGTCCATCTCCTTGGTCAGGCGGGCAATTTCCTTCTCGAAATCTACCAGGTCGCCCAGGGGGATATACAGGGTGCCAGCCTTGGTCACGGCGGACACGGTCTTTTCCGTAATAGCGGAAGAATCAGCGATCACAGCGGATTCGCTGGCGCCCGCCAGACGGCGGAAGTACATATCAGCGCCTTCGAGGATGTCCTTCCAGCCCTCGGCAGGCAGGAGCATCAGGCGGGTACGCTTGCCGGCAGCCACGTTCATTTCAGCACGGAGGTTACGCACGGTGCGGATCATCTCCATGATGCCGGCCATCTGGCTTTCCTCGGCGGCAAAGTCCAGTTCAGCCTTCACCTGGGGCCAGGCAGAGAGCATGATGAAGCCTTCAGCGCCAGGGAGATGCTTGTACACCTGCTCGGTGAGGAAGGGCATGAAGGGATGCAGCAGCTTCAGCAGACCTTCCAGCACATACAGCAGCACGCCCTGCACAGCCGCCTTCGCTTCGGCATCCTCGCCATTGAGGCGGGACTTGGCCAGCTCGATGTACCAATCGCAGAATTCGCTCCACGCAAAGTCATAGATGCGGTTGGCAGCCAGGCCGAACTCGCCCACTTCCATGTTGGCGGAAATGTCCTTCACGGCGGACTGGAACCGGGTCAGGATCCACTTGTCCGCCAGGGTGAGGCGGTCGGGCTGCAGGGGCTGATACGCGTCCACATTCATCAGCACGAAGCGGCTGGCGTTCCACACCTTGTTAGCAAAATTGCGGGCGGATTCCACCTTTTCACGGGAATAGCGGGTGTCATTGCCGGGGGACACGCCCATCACCAGAGAGAAGCGCAGGGCGTCCGCACCGTATTCGTCAATGACTTCCAGGGGGTCCACGCCGTTGCCCAGAGACTTGGACATCTTCCGGCCCAGTTCGTCACGCACCAGACCGTGAATCAGCACCGTCTTGAAGGGCGTTTCGTTCATTTCCTCAATGCCGCAGGTGATCATCCGGCTCACCCAGAAGGTGATGATGTCATAGCCGGTCACCAGCACATCGGTGGGATAGAAATACTTGAGGTCCTCGGTGTTGTCCGGCCAGCCCAGCGTAGAGAAGGGCCACAGGGCAGAGGAGAACCAGGTATCCAGCACGTCCTCGTCCTGCTGGATGTTCTTGCTGCCGCACTTGGAGCAGCAGCAGGGATCTTCCCGGCGCACCATCATCTCGCCGCAGTCATCGCAGTACCACACAGGGATGCGATGGCCCCACCACAGCTGGCGGGAAATGCACCAGTCACGGATGTTGGTCATCCAGTTCATGTACTGCTTGGAGAAACGGTCGGGCACGAAGGTGGTCTTGCCGGAGGTGACGGCCTCGATGGCAGGCTCTGCCAGAGGTTTCATGTTCACAAACCACTGCTTGGACACCATGGGCTCGATGACCGTGTGGCAGCGATAGCAGGTGCCCACCTCGTGGGTGAGGGGCTCCACGGATTTGAGCAGGCCCAGCGCCGTCAGGTCTTCCACAATGGCCTTGCGGGCTTCCATGGTGGTCATGCCGGCATACTTGCCGCAGTCCAGCACTTCCAGATTTTCGATGTCGTCGGAGGCGTCCGCCGCACCGGTCATGTGTCCGTCATAGGTGAACACACGCACCAGAGGCAGGTTGTGCCGGGCGCCGACTTCGTTATCGTTGGGGTCATGGGCGGGGGTGATCTTCACCACGCCGGTGCCCTTGGTCATGTCCGCATGGTCGTCGCAGACGATGGGGATTTCCCTGTTGATGAGAGGCAGGATGACATGGCAGCCGTGGAGATGGGCATAGCGCTCATCAGCGGCATTGATGGCCACAGCGGTATCGCCCAGCATGGTTTCGGGGCGGGTGGTGGCCAGTTCCAGCATTTCGCCCGTTTCCTTCACGGGATAAAGCAGGTGCCAGAAGTTGCCGCCCTTCTCCTCATAAGTCACTTCCGCATCGGAAATGGAGGTCTGACAGCAGGGGCACCAGTTCACCAGACGGGCGCCGCGATAGATGAGGCCTTTTTCATACAGGCGGCAGAAGGTTTCCCGCACGGCCTTGGAGCAGCCCTCGTCCATGGTGAAGCGCTCACGGCTCCAGTCGCAGCTCACGCCCATGCGGCGCTGCTGATGCACGATGCGTCCGCCGTAGTCTTCCTTCCACTGCCAGGCCCGCTTGAGGAAGCCCTCACGGCCCAAGGACTCCTTGGTGAGGCCCTCCTTGGCCATGGCTTCCACGATCTTGACTTCCGTGGCGATGGCGGCATGATCGGTACCGGGCAGCCACAGGGTAGGATCGCCCTTCATGCGATGATAACGGATGGCGGCATCCTGCAGGGTGCAGTCCATGGCATGACCCATGTGCAGCTGACCGGTGATATTGGGCGGGGGCATCACGATGGTGAAGGGCTTTTTGCCTTCCTCACGATGAGCAATGAAGGCGCCGGCGTTTTCCCAATCCTGATACAATTGGCCTTCCAGCTGCTGGGGATTAAAGTTCTTTTCCATTTCCATATTGATCACTCCTTGTGTGCGAATGAGGCACTTTCCGGGCGTTTCACCCGACGACATTTTACTTACCAAAAGCAAAAGCAGCCCATCCCGAAGGACGGAGCTGCTTTTCCGTGGTACCACCTTGCTTCGCAAACAGAATCGTTTGCCTCCTGTGCGCTGTAACGGGCGCAAACCGCACACTACTACTGGGCCATTGCCGTTGGCAGCGTGCTCTTGGAAGCGACCTTCCCCGACGGTTTCCGCAGCGGTCTTTCAGCCGATGAACCGCATTCTCTTTACCGTCCGCCTGCCGGGTACTCCTCTCCCATTTGCGAGGGTATGGTGTTTTTATGTACCGGATCAGGCCTTCTTTTCCTCGTTCTTCACGATGACCTGAACGCCATTGTAGTAACCGCAGTGCTTGCACACACGGTGAGCCAGCTTCATTTCGTGGCACTGGGGGCACTCAACGATGCCGGGCAGGGTGAGCTTCCAGTTAGCCTGACGGCTGTGCTTGCGAGCCTTAGAGATCTTTCCCTTAGGAGTAGCCATGGTTTACACCTCCTCGTCCTTCTATGGGCAGCGATTGCTGACCGATTGTTACTTTTCGTCTGACTTTTCAGCCAGCAACTGCTGCAATGCCGCAAAGGGACGCTGGGTTTTCACCCCGTCCGCCTCCTGGCATAAGCATACGTGAGAATCCGTCTGACCTTCAAGCACGATGCCGGTGCAATCCTCCCTGCACAAAAAGCGCATGGGAAGTGCCAGCACAGCGCAGGACATGACCAGCTTTTCCAGATCGACCTGATAGCCGGTGTAGGAAAAGACGTCGTCATCATCCGGGTCGCCGTTGCGGACGACCGTTTCACGGAAGTCAGTCAAAATCGTCTGCTCCGTGTCTGCCAGACAGTTGGCGCAATGGGCGTGACACACGCACTCGATGCTGCCCTCCACCACGATGGAGCCGTCCTCCATGGCCTCGAAGGTACCCTGAACCTGAGCATCGTCGAACACAACGCTGTCACCCAGGACATCCACGGGCGCAATGGCCTGCCGCCCGGAGAAGGGATACGCTTCACCAGGGAAGCGGATTGCAGTTGATACATCCAGTTTCATGTCGCCACTCCTTTTGATTCAACCACACCATATTATAAAGCGACAGGCGCATTTTGTCAACAGGTAAACGGGAGAAAAAAGCCGCTTGCCAGAAAAAATCAGCCGCAAAAAAGGCGCACGGATGGGCACATCCGCACGCCTGATGAAACTGATTTGTGCTGATTACTTCTGCACCAGTTCGAGGGTATCACGGGCGATCATGATCTCCTCATTGGTGGGGATGACCAGGATCTTGACCTTGGAATCATCGGTAGAGATGACGCACTCGGTCGCATGACCATCGGCGCAGGCGGCGTTCTTGGCGGGATCGAGTTTGGCGCCCAGATACTCGAAGTTTTCCATGACGCGGGCACGCAGCTGGCCGTTATTCTCGCCGATGCCGGCGGTGAAGACGATCATGTCGACGCCGCCCATCGCAGCAGCGTAGGAGCCGATGTACTTCTGGATGCCGTAGACCAGCATCTGACGGGCGAGCTCAGCGTTCTCGTTGCCGTTGTCGGCAGCTGCGTCGATATCACGCATATCGGAAGAAATGCCGCTGATGCCCAGCAGACCGGACTTCTTGTTCATCATGTCCAGCACCTGATCAGGCGTCATGTTCTCGTTGTTGGCGATGAACTGCACAACAGCGGGATCGCAGGAGCCGCAGCGGGTGCCCATCAGCAGGCCTTCCAGGGGGGTCAGGCCCATGGAGGTGTCAACGCACTTGCCATCGACGCAGGCGCTCAGGGAAGAGCCGTTGCCCAGATGGCAGATGATGACCTTGGTGCCTTCCTGCGGGATGCCCATGAACTCGCACACGCGCTTGGAAACATAGCGGTGGGAGGTGCCATGGAAGCCGTAGCGGCGGACGCCCAGCTCGTCATGATACTTCTTCGGCACGCCGTACATATAAGCCTTGGCGGGCATGGTCTGATGGAAAGCGGTGTCGAACACGGCAACCTGAGGCGTGGTGGGCATGACTTCCTCGCAGGCCTCGATGCCCATCAGGTTGGCGGGGTTGTGCAGCGGTCCCAGAGGGATGCACTTGCGGATGGCAGCCTTGACAGCATCATTGATAACGACGGACTCGGAGAACTCCGTGCCGCCATGCAGCACGCGGTGACCGACGGCGCCGATCTCATCGATGCTCTTCAGTACGCCCTTGTCCTCGCTCAGCAGGGTTTCCAGAACAAGCTGGGTAGCCTCAACGTGATTCTTGATGGGCTGCTTGATCTCGAACTTTTCCTTGCCACGGCTGTGCTTGAGTTGGCTGCCCTCGATATTGATGCGTTCCACAACGCCCTTGGCCAGCACTTCCTCATTATCCATGTCAACAACCTGGTACTTCAGGGAGGAAGAACCGGCGTTTACAATCAGAATCTTCATGTCCGTTACTCCTTCTTTATGCTTGGCGGCCAGAGACCGCTTGATCCGCAATTACTTGACGATTTCACCCATCTGGGCACGGCCACAGCCGGCAGCGTTGGACTCATCGGTGTCGATGTGCATGGCCAGAGCATAGGTATCATTGACACGCACCACCACATCGCCGAAGATCAGGGAACGACCGTCGGACTCGATCTTGACAGACACGACGTCCTTGTCCTTGACGTCATATTCAACAGCGTCGGCGCAGGTCATGTGGATGTGACGCTTGGCGGCGATGACGCCCTCGGCGATTTCCACTTCGCCGCAGGGGCCCACCAGTTTGCAGGCGCCGGAGCCGGCGATGTCGCCGGATTCACGGATGGGGGCGCTGACGCCGATGGAACGGGCGTCGGTCAGGGAAATCTCCACCTGAGTTTCCTTGCGGCAGGGGCCCAGAATGGACACGCCGGTGAGGGTCTTCTTGGGGCCCACGACGTCCACACGCTCCTCGCAGGCATACTGGCCAGGCTGGGAGAGCATCTTCTTGATTTTCAGTTCATAGCCGGCGCCGAACAGGGTCTCCAGATCCTTCTGGGACACGTGGACGTGACGGGCAGAGGTTTCAACGATGAAGGGCTTCATATATGTATCCATCCTTTCCAAATATAGGTATATTAGACCACCTCTTATTATACCATCAATCTGCGATTTGTAAAGGGCATTTCCGGCCTGAATCCAGCCCATTCTGTACGAGTGTCAAACATAGGTAACACCTTGAGATCCGAACTGCGAAGTCAAGGGAAGGGTGGAGATTTGCGAAGCAAATACGACCCGACCTTGACGAGAACAGAAGAAATAGAATGGTGAGCAGGT